>PHDU01000021.1 GCA_002842755.1 Bacteroidetes bacterium HGW-Bacteroidetes-1
CTGAGATCCATTATTGATACTTCCATAAAAAATGGCCAGAATGTATTTCTTGCATTAAACACCATTGCCGATTACAAAAGAAACTGATTAGTTACAAATAATTAACTTAGTTTTGTATCCAACTAGATACATTGTTTATGTTTTTTATTGAGAAAACGACTGAATTTGATAAATGGTAGAGAAAGTTAAAAGACTTGAAGGCCAAGGCGAAGATCCTGTTTAGAATTCAAAAAATTGAAAGCGACGGACATTTTGGTGATTGTAAACCTGTAGGTGACGGAATTAGGGAATTGAGAGTGAATTTTGCGAACGGTTATCGAGTTTACTTCAAAGAAAAAGACGGTAAAATAATTGTTCTGCTTATCGGAGGAGAAAAGTCATCTCAACAAAAAGACATTGAGAAAGCTAAAGAAATATGGGAAAAATTAAACAAATAGAAAATATGGGAACTTCAAGATTTGACATAGCGGATTATTTGGACAGTAAAGAAATGATTGCTGAGTACCTCAATACTGTATTAGAAGAAGGAGATAATGCAGACATAATTAATGCAATCGGACATATTGCAAAGGCAATTGGAATGACTAAAATATCAGAAGAAACAGGATTGAGTCGACCAAGTTTGTACAAAGCCTTGTCGGACGGAGCAAAACCTCAATTGCGACAGTAATGAAAGTTTTAAAAGCAATCGGTGGTCAAATTCAGGTGAATCCAATATCTTCCTGAAAAAACGACATCAAAACATATTAGGCGTAAACGAAACCCATCGTCATCCTGAAGCCATTGAAAGAGAACAACGTTTGCGATTCAATCTTTGTTGATTGGAAGTATCCTGCTGAAAGGTTCTATTATGAGGTTAAAGGAGATAGTTATCCGAGCGGTTCACTTTTATTTGACGTCTTGTTATTCATCTTCAGCATCACTCAATGCAAATTGTTTTTGACGAAAAAGGCAAAAAACCTTGCAAAAATCTAAAGGTTGTTTAATGCGGTTTCAAGGTAATGGGTTTGAATACCGTATTGTTTCTTTAATTCGTCAATTTTTTTGTCGATAGATTCAATATCAGGAGCTTTCTCGGTTTTGATTCCGGTAAGCAGCAAATTTTTTGGGGTATGGCCGGCATCAATGAATTCCATGATCTGACTTTTGTAACCATATTTTTCCATAATCATAGCTCTGAGTGTATCGGTGAGTATTTCTGCCTGTCGCTCATAAAGAATGCCATATCGAAGAATCGGTATTTCATAGGCAGTAACTTTCATCTCGTTTCTGATTTGCTTATGACAACAAGGTGCACACACGATAAGCTTTGCATTGGCTTTGATTCCTGCGGCAATAGCATCATCCGTTGCTGTATCGCAGGCATGAAGAGCAATCAGTATGTCAACATCTTTCACCTTGTAGTCGTTAATTGACCCAACAATAAAATGTAGATTTTCATAACCTGCCTTTTTTGCAAAAGCATTGGTTTTGTCAACCAGGTCGGGGCGTTGTTCAATGCCTGTTATAAAAGGAGTTAAATCTGATCGTTGCAATAAATATTCGTAAAGGGCAAAAGTGAGATACCCTTTTCCGGCACCCATATCAGCAATATGAAGGGCTTTGTCTTTTGGCAGCGGTTCAATAAGTCCATCCAAAATTTCGATATACTTGTTTACTTGCTTAAACTTGTGCTGCATCGAAGGTAAAATAGTGCCATTCAGGTCGGTAAGTCC
Organism: Bacteroidetes bacterium HGW-Bacteroidetes-1; assembly: GCA_002842755.1. Lineage (GTDB taxonomy): Bacteria > Bacteroidota > Bacteroidia > Bacteroidales > F082 > JALNZU01. The sequence continues at coordinate 1,716 of PHDU01000021.1, forward strand.
CAAAAGATACCAATGCATTTTTTTGGCATCTATCAGACGGCTCTTTTGTTTGTCGTGCTGAGAATCCACTTCAAGGGTTTTCTGAAGTACATTTTTTATCAGTTTGATGCTTCCTTTTTTACTTGTCATTAAAATATAATGATGCCTGAGCGTAAACAAATTAGCCTCAAAAAAGTGTTCTTTAAGGAGAGCTTGGATCAATGAAATACTTTGAGAAGGATCGTAGTTTTTTACCTCATCACGACGCTGATACTGGTACTGAAAGCTTATTCTCTTTCCTGCTTTTAGTTCAACAGGTTTGATGGTGACTTTCTTGAGATCATTATCCTTTTGTTTTGTTTTACTTAAAGTAAGCTTCACAAAATCATCCTCTTTGATTGCATCCTCCAACAGTTTTAACAATTCTTCAATGGTTTCCATGTTCTTTGGTAAAATTTTAAAGTGCTAAATTAGTTCAAAATTTGGTAATTACTGATATTGAGTATTGTCATTTGGTTGTGTTTATGATTAATGGAATTTAAGTATTTATAAATAAATACAATATTCATTGGCTGTCATTTTTTGGCAGCCTTTGTGTTTTAAAATGTTTTTTAAACAGTAAAAATATACGATAAGCAGAATCCTTTTATCAGAACGCAATCCTTGGAGCGAGTTTTTGTAAGATGACATGTTTAAAACAAAAGTGAAAGACAAGTCAGTCCTCCATTCATCTTTCTGAATTCCGACATTTCTACTTCAATCACTTGATGACCAAGGTTATTTAAACTTGTCTTAATGATTGAAAATCCTGATGGTATAAGTATGAAATCATTGATCAGTAAGCAGTTGGCGGCATATTCTTCATCAGGATGGAGATGAATAACCTGATACGTATTAAATGCTTCTGCAAATTCAGTGGTCGAAATGAAGCGTCTATTTCCCAGATAGGTGATTCCTGTTTTCAGATGCAATACTTTTTCAACGGGTACAGTAGAAACGGTAAAGCCTTGTTTTTCTAATAGCTTTGAAAGCTGTTTTGCACCTTCTTCATTCGTTCTGGCTGAAATTCCAATATAATAATGATTTTCAGCACGTACTACATCTCCGCCTTCCAGCGTTCCCGGAAACAAAACAGCTTCAGTTTTCATAGTATTGGAAAGTATTTTAGCGATTTCCTCAACTTCTCCTTGCCTTTCTCTAACTCCTGATCTGGTAATGACTGCTGAATTTTCTGTAATAACGGCCACGTCTTCAACAAAACAACCATCAGGATATCTTTCATCAGCATCAAGTTTTGTAATAGTAAGGCCGCAGCTTTTCAATGCATCACAATATGCCTGGTGTTGCAGAAGTGCTTTTTCAAAGGAAGGTTTTTCTGACCTGAGATGCGTAATTCCTTCAGCAAAGTTTTTCCCTGGCTTCCTTACAATTGCATGGGTATATTTTCTCATGGTTCTTCTTTTCGATCAAAGTTAGGATTCTTTATCTAATATTACTCAACTTTATTCGCCTTAATAAAGTTTTAATTCTGTTGAATTAATTTTTCTTTGATGCTATAAAAAACAAATTTGAAAGACGTTCTCATACGGTTCTTTCATGAATGTTGTTGTTGACATGGTTGCAGAAAAAAACTGTTTTTGGTCAAAATGTCAGTTTATCAGTCACAATTTTGCATGGCATACGCTTTGATAGACCCCTGCTAATAACTCTAAACACTATTAAAAATGATAAAAGGCACTATTGATGTAAAGACGGAAAATATTTTTCCTATCATAAAAAAGTTTCTCTATTCCGATCATGAAATATTCTTGCGTGAGCTTGTCAGCAACGCAGTGGATGCTACCCAGAAGCTGAAATCGTTTGCCTCTGTAGGGCAATTTAAAGATGAAATGGGCGACCTCACAATTAAAGTTGAAGTTGATAAAAAGAAAAAGACCATTACGATACGCGACCGCGGTATCGGCATGACACAGGAAGAGGTTGAAAAATATATCAATCAGATTGCCTTTTCAAGTGCCGAAGAATTTGTGAAGAAATTCAAAACCAAAACCGAAGCTGAAAGCAATGCCATTATTGGTCATTTTGGTCTTGGTTTTTATTCCTCTTTTATGGTTTCCGAAAAAGTTGAACTACAAACAAAAACCTATAAGAAAGGTGGAAGCACGAAGGCAGTAAAATGGGAGTGTGACGGAAGTCCGGATTACACCATCAGCGAAAGCGACAAAAAAGATCGCGGAACTGAAATCGTATTGCATATAGATAAGGAGAATACTGAATTTCTCGAAGAATACAGAATCAGGGAGTTGCTGACCAAATATTGTAAGTTTTTGCCGGTCCCGATTCAGTTTGGTACCAAAAAAGAAGATGAGCCTATTGAAGGAGAAACTGATAAAGATGGCAATCCAAAAACCAAATCGGTTGAAAAACCATGGATTATAAACAATCCAAATCCGCTATGGAAAAATGTGCCATCTGAAACTACCGACGAAGAATATAAAAAGTTTTATCAGGAGTTGTATCCCATGACTTTTGAAGAGCCGTTGTTCAACATTCACCTCAATGTCGATTATCCTTTCAACCTGACAGGCATCCTCTATTTCCCAAAAGTGAAAAATAGCTATGAGCTTCAAAAGAATAAAATACAGTTATACTGTAATCAGGTTTTTGTAACCGACTCCGTTGAAGGCATCGTACCTGATTTTCTTACGCTTTTGCATGGCGTGATCGACTCACCTGATATTCCTCTGAATGTGAGCCGGTCGTTTTTGCAGAGTGATCAGAATGTTAAGAAAATTTCCAGTCATATTTCAAAGAAAGTGGCTGATAAACTTGAAGATTTGTTCAAGAAAGACAGAGAAATCTTTGAAAAAAAGTGGGATGATATTAAAATTTTCATTCAATATGGAATGATTTCTGATGCCAAATTTTATGAAAGAGCTGAAAAGTTTGTGCTGCTTAAAAATTCAGAAGGGAAGTACTTTACCCTTGACGAATACAGTAAAAAAATCGAAATCAATCAAAAAGACAAGGACAAACGTACCATCTTTATCTATGCAACAAATACTGAGGAACAATTTAGTTACATCGAGGCAGCTACAGAACGTGGTTATGATGTGTTGGTGATGGATGGCGTATTGGATGCACATTTTGTAAATACCCTTGAGCAAAAACTTAAAGACACTTCATTTGCCCGTGTAGATTCAAATACCATCGATAAACTTATTATAAAAGAGGAAGCTGATGTGCCTTCAAAACTTGACGATAAGCAAAAGGAAGATTTGAAAACTGCTTTTGAAAAGAACATCGACAGCAAAAAGTTCGAAGTTGTTTTTGAGCAAATGAGCGAATCTGATTCGCCTGTATTGATAACCCAAAATGAATTTATGCGCCGTATGAAAGAAATGAGTGCTGTTGGTGGGGGTGGAGGTATGATGATGGGAATGGGCGATTTTCCCGATCATTATAGTCTGATTGTTAATGCCAATCATCCGGTGGTTGCAGGTCTCATCGAAAAAGATGAAGAAAGCAGAAACGCTTCCATTAAGCACTTGTATGACCTTGCGCGTTTAACAAAAAATCTGCTGAAGGGAAAAGAACTGAATGATTTTATTAAAAGAAGTCTTCAAACCATTTAACTTTTTTTAGAAGCATCCATTTTAAAGCCTCCGTTGTGTTTGATATTGGTATAGCATTCTATTTTTACTAATATCTGATAAAGCGGAGGCTTTTTTGAGCGTTATCCTTTCGCTGAACTTTCAAATTGTATCAACGAATTGAATGAACCTGAGGTTTCAGAAGCAAAAGATGGGATGAGGTAATGATAGATTTATTTTTGGATAAAGGCATTCAATTCTACTTTCAAAGAGCATTTCATACATATCTATGTAAGAAGAAATTTATCAACACTTTTTCAACAAAAAAATCATTTGGGACGGATTACTACTGATTTTTATTTAATTTAGCACTCTAATCAAAAAGAAAATGAAAAAAACCATCATTATTGTTGTAATTATAGTTGTGGCCTTATTCATGGTTTACAGCTTGTTTAAAGGAACCTATAACACCATGGTTCAAAATGGAGAACAGGTTGATTCACAGTGGGCTCAAGTTGAAAACGTATATCAGCGTCGTGCAGATCTTATTCCAAATCTTGTTAATACCGTCAAAGGTTTTGCTGCTCAGGAGCAGGAAGTGTTGATTGGCGTTGTTGAAGCAAGAGCAAAGGCAACTTCTGTTAATCTGAATGCAGAGAACCTGACCGAAGCAAATATGAAAGCATTTCAACAAGCTCAGGAAGGTTTAAGCGGTGCGCTTTCACGCCTTATGGTAGTAGTTGAGAAGTACCCCGAACTAAAATCAAACCAGAACTTTCTTGAACTCCAGTCCCAGCTTGAAGGTACCGAAAATCGTATCACAGTAGAACGTATGAAGTTCAACGAAACAACACGTACTTATAACACCTATATTAAATCTTTTCCTCAGAATATGTTGGCAGGGATGTTTGGTTTTGCTGTCAAACCCTATTTTGAAGCAACTGCAGGTGCCGAAACACCGCCAAAGGTTGAGTTTTAAATCTATTCTATTTTATTTAAAAATTAAACCATGCCAAGCGCTCAAAATTTTTTCAGTAAAGAAGAAAAGGATTCCATCAAATCAGCCATTCTTCGTGCTGAGCTTGATACTTCCGGAGAGATAAGGGTACATATCGAGAATCGATGCAAAGAAAGCGTGCTCGATAGATCAGCCTTTTTATTCAGTCAACTTGCTATTGATAAAACAGAACAGCGAAACGGAGTGCTTTTTTATCTTGCCGTAAAAGACCAAAAATTCGCTGTAATTGGTGATGCTGGAATTAACACGCTGGTAGAAGAAAAATTCTGGGAGGAGATCAGGCTTACCATGGCAGAACATTTTAAACGTAGTGAGTTCTCTACGGGTCTCATTGCCGGTATTGAAAAAACTGGACGAAAATTGAAAAAACATTTCCCATATCACCATAACGATATCAATGAACTTAGCGACGAAATTTCTTTTGGCTCCTGATTCATTTTTGAGAAGAAGCTTTCCTTTCAGGTCTCTGATAACTTTTGCGTTTTTATTGACCGGATTGTTTCTTTATGCCCAAATTCCGGAACCCCCAGATCCACCACGACTTGTAAATGATTTTTCAGGAACTTTGAGTTCAGTAGAAGTTGATAAGCTGGAGCAAAAGTTGCGTAGTTACAATGACACAACTTCAACACAGATCGTGGTAGTTTTGGTCAGTGATCTGGCAGGTAATGAAGTTGGTGATTTTGCTTTCAGAATTGGAGAAAGTTGGGGCATTGGGCAATCAGGGACCAATAACGGAGCATTGATGCTCATAAAGCCTAAAACAGAACGTTCGCGTGGAAAAGCTTTTATTGCAACAGGTTATGGTTTAGAAGGAGTGATTCCAGATGCACTTGCAAAACGTATTGTTGAAAAAGAAATGATTCCTTCATTCCAACAGGGCGATTATTATGGCGGCATCGACAAGGCTATTGATGCTATGATTGGGCTTGCTTCTGGTCAATATACTGCAGAACAATATAATGAGGAACCTGCTGGTGCCTGGTTTATTCCCATTATTATAATTATTTTAGTGATCTTCTTAATGAAATCTTCACAGAATTCGAATCATATTGGTGGAACCAAATCAAATTTGCCATTTTGGACAGCCCTCTTTTTGGCAAGTCAGGCAGGAAGAAGTCATTCGGGAAGCTGGGGTAATTTCTCTGGTGGCTCGCAAGGATTTGGAGGTGGTGGAGGTTTTGGTGGCTTTGGAGGCGGTAGTTTTGGCGGTGGAGGTGCTGGTGGAAGTTGGTAAGAATTTGCCTGTCAAGTAAAAAAGGAAAATGTAGAAAAGCAATATCATTTATACTACATTTTACCAATGTCATTTCAAAAATTTGAAAATTTAAGTCACTGAAAATAAAATAAATACAGTATTCTCAAAAGAGGATATTGTTTTTTTTAAAGAAAAATGATTTAAATCAATTATAATTGCGGTAGTTTCATGCCGAATTGTATATTTGTTTGTTAAAAATATTTAATTTTGGAAAACGATAACAATGCAGCATTTTTGTGATAAGTAATTTATAATGAAGTATTTATTTTCTAGCAGTGCCAACAGAAACACAAATTATTCTTAATAAGCATCAATTATGATGAATATATTTTTACCTCCATTTTTAAAAATGAGACTTGTTTTTGCCCTGATCATTTTATTAGTCTTTTTTCAACCTTATGGGCAAATTCATGCGCAAACGCCTGAAGCAGAGAAAAACTTCCAGGTTTGTAAAGCGTGTCATAACATTGACGGACCAAAACTTGTCGGCCCGAGTCTGGCTGGTGTTACACAAAGACGCGAACAGGCCTGGCTTCTTAAGTTTATTCGTAATTCTCAGGAAGTTATTCAATCCGGCGACCCAATTGCTGTTCAGGTTTTCGAAGAGAATAACCGAATTCCGATGCCGCCAAATCCTTTGACAGATGAACAGATTTTGGATATACTTAAATATATCGATAATGGGGGAAAGGTAGCTGATGAATATCTGGTAGCTCAGCTTGGAGATGAAGAAAAGGCTGCACAAGCTGCTCTTGCTGCACAAATTGCTGCTGAACAAGAGGCGCGTATTCAAAGACTCAATGATATAGAGCGTGATGCCAACCGTAATTTTGGAACAACCTTTATCATTACTTTAATTATCCTGATTGTAGTTTTGGCTGACCTTTTCATAACAAAAGTAATCAAGGCTAAGTTTGTTCATACAATCCTTATCCTTATTAGTCTTTTTGTAATTGGGGAAATCATGTATAAAGAAGCATCAGCACTTGGTCGTCAGCAGTATTACCAACCTGAGCAGCCTATCTGGTTTTCTCATAAAATCCATGCCGGTCAGAATAAAATTGATTGTAAGTACTGTCATACAGCGGCAGATTATAGCAAGAGTGCCGGTATTCCTTCTGTAAATGTCTGTATGAATTGTCATCATCAGGTACGGGAAGGAAAGATTACAGGAACTGAACAAATATCTAAAATTTATAAAGCATGGGAATCAGGCGAACCAATTGAGTGGGTGAAAGTGCATAACTTGCCCGACCATGTTTTTTTCAGCCATGCACAGCATGTCAATTCTGGTAAATTGGACTGTGCATCATGCCATGGCCCCATCGAAACGATGCATGAAGTTATGCAGGTAAATGATCTAAGCATGGGATGGTGTATTGATTGCCATCGTACAACCGACGTTCAGTTCGGAAATAATAAGTTTTTCGAGTCTTATGAAAAACTGCACGAGCAATTCAAAGCCAATGAAATAAAAGGTGTTACAGCAGCAATGGTCGGCGGTGAGAATTGTATGAAATGTCATTATTAAAATTATCCAAAAGAAAATATTCCTAATGGAAAACAAGTACTTTAAAAGCTTAGACGAGCTCACAATTGATACAACCAGAGAGATAGAGACAACCCAGGCAGGTGATAAAGGGTTTATTTTAGAGAGTCAAAACGAGGTTAAGAGTATTGCTACTGCCTCTCGTCGTGATTTTTTGAAAGCATTTGGATTTACGATTGCATCCGCTGCCATTGCTAGCAGTTGCGAGCAGCCGGTGCGGAAAGCAATTCCGTTTCTAATCCAACCTGAAGGGCTGATTCCTGGCAAAGCTGCCTATTATGCATCAAGTTTTTTTGATGGTATTGATTATTGCAGCGTTTTGGTGAAAGTTCGCGACGGCAGACCAATAAAAATTGAGGGAAATACACTCTCTTCTGTTACCAGAGGCGGAACAAGCGCAAGAGTGCAGGCTTCAGTACTTGGTCTTTATGATAACGGACGTCATAAAACACCTCTTTTAAAAGGTGAAGAAACTACATGGGATCAGGTTGATGAAAAAATCATCCAAAAGCTTACAAGTATAAAGGACAAGCAAGGAAAAGTTGTTATTCTCAGTTCAACAATCATCAGTCCAACCACAAAGGCCGCTATCGCTGCGTTTATGGATGCTTATCCTGGCACTGATCACGTTCAGTACGATGTTTTGTCTGCTTCCGGAATTCTCAAAGCCAATGAGACGAGTTTTGGAAAGGCATTCGTGCCTTCTTACCGTTTCGACAAAGCAAACCTTATTGTTGCTTTCGACGCTGATTTCATGGGAAGCTGGTTGTCGCCTATCGAGTTTACAAAACAATATATGCAAAATCGTAAACTAACCAATGGACAGCGAGCAATGTCCCGTCATATTCATTTCGAAGGTGCAATGTCACTCACCGGATCTAATGCTGATAATCGTGTTCAAATCAAACCATCACAACAAAAATTGGTGCTTGCAAATTTACTCCATGAATTACGGAAAATTGAAGGAGGAGAAACATCGGCATCAATTCCTGCTTCACCAGTAGATATAGTAAGTCTTGCTTCAGATTTGTTGAAGAATAAAGAACGATCCCTTGTTATTTCAGGGAGTAATGATACTCAGGAGCAACTTTTAGTGAATGCAATTAATCAATTGCTTGGTAATTATGGTTCCACCATTGAGACCGATATTCATCTCAAGCTCAGGCAGGCAACTGATGAGAAAATGGATGCTTTGGTTGAGCAAATGAACGCAGGAGAAGTGGATGGATTGATTATTTATGATGTTAATCCCGTTTACGATTACAATAAAAAAGATCGGTTCATTGAAGGTTTGAAGAAAGTTGATCTGACAGTTGCAATGCCGGTTTTCGATGAAGAAACATCTGCTTTTGTTGAATTTGTTTGTCCGGACCATCATTATCTTGAAGCATGGAATGATGCTGAAATTAAAACAGGGTTTTATTCACTTGCTCAACCTGCCATCAGGCCCATCTTCAAAACGCGAGCAGCGCAGGAAAGTCTTTTGCGCTGGACAGGTAATAGTGCTGATTATCATCAGTATCTTATGTCATTCTGGGAAACCCAAATATTCCCCAAAGCAGTGAATGAATTGTTTTTCACTGCATTTTGGAATACAAAATTGCATGATGGGGTATTTGAATCAGGAGAAAAGGAAGATTCAGGATTGGAATTTACACAAGACCCATCCAATGAAGTCCTTGTTAACTTAAAGGAAACAGATAATCCTTCTGCTATTGAGATGGTCTTTTATACCAATGTGAGTGTTGGTACTGGAAAACATGCCAATAATCCATGGTTACAAGAACTTCCTGATCCCGTGACAAAAGCGTGCTGGGACAATTATATAGCCATTTCACCCCGTTTGGCTCAGGAACTGAATATAAATGATGAACAATTGGTTTCGGTAAACGGATTACCTGCACTGCCTGTTTTGATTCAGCCCGGACAACAATACAAAACACTATCAGTTGCTTTAGGTTATGGTCGTGAAAAGGGAGGAGTTCCAGCCAACGGTGTAGGAAAAAATATGTTTCCACTATTAACAACAAACAATGGAAATAAAACCTACTGGATTGGTGATGTTAATATTGAAGTTGTTGAAGGAACTTATGCAGTCGCCCGCACTCAGTCACATCATTCCATGGAAGGCAGAGCGCTGGTTAGAGACACATCTTTAGAAGCCTATCTCGAAAATCCGGAATCAGGCAATGAGGTTCGCAAGGAAATAAAAGCACACTTAAAATCACTTTACCCAAAGGCTGAATTTGATGGATTCCATTGGGGAATGGCAATCGATTTGAATAGCTGTACAGGCTGTAATGCTTGTGTTGTTGCCTGTTCAGCTGAGAATAATGTACCTGTCGTAGGTAAAGAACAAGTGATTAACTCACGTGAAATGCACTGGATCAGGATTGATCGTTATTATAAAGGCGACCCAGAAGATCCTGAGCTGGTAAGGCAACCTGTGATGTGTCAGCATTGCGACAATGCTCCTTGTGAAAATGTTTGTCCTGTGGCTGCCACAACCCATAGCAACGAAGGACTGAATCAAATGGCCTATAATCGTTGTATTGGAACCCGCTACTGTAACAATAACTGTCCTTACAAAGTGCGCAGATTCAATTTCTTTGATTACACAGGTTCAGATTCATTTAAAGGGAATCGTTATGATCCTGCTGAGATGACCACTGACTTACGCCGTCTTGTACTGAATCCTGATGTCACAGTTCGTTCCAAAGGGGTAATTGAAAAATGCTCTTTCTGTGTGCAACGTATTCAGGAGAAAAAGCTGGAGGCTAAAACAGAGAACCGCATGTTGAAGGATGGCGATGTTGTGCCAGCCTGTGCACAATCTTGTCCGGCCGATGCTATTGTTTTTGGTAACCTTAACGATAAGAACAGTAAGGTATCGAAGTATTTTGCAGATGAGCGCAACTACCATCTGCTGGAAGAAATACACACATTACCATCTGTAGGTTATTTGACTAAAGTTAAAAACAAAACCATATAATAAAAACCATCAAAGTATGTATGTATCTCCCATAAGAGAACCACTCATCAGAGGGGCTAAGAATTATAGTCAGGTTACTAAGGATATCCTAGCGCCCATGGCTGGAACGCCTTCAAAGTATTGGTACATGGGCATCACATTAGCAGGTGCTGCTGCCTTATTTGGTGCCTGGGCAACCTTTATGACTGTTTATTACGGAATAGGAACATGGGGCTTAAACAAAACCGTTGGATGGGGCTGGGGTATTACCAACTTTGTCTGGTGGGTTGGGATCGGCCACGCCGGCACCTTTATTTCTGCTATTCTATTATTGTTTCGTCAAAAATGGAGAACCAGTATCAACAGGTCAGCCGAAGCAATGACACTTATTGCTATTGCATGTGCCGGATTTTTCCCGCTTATTCATATGGGGCGTCTTTTGCTTGGATTTTTCATTTTCCCCTATCCGAATACAAGGGCATTATGGGTTAATTTTAACTCTCCTCTTTTATGGGACGTGTTCGCAATCAGCACTTATTTTTTAGTTTCGCTCATATTTTGGTATGTTGGGTTAATTCCTGATATTGGTACGGTGCGAGATAAAGCCAAGACCAAAATACGTAAAGCCATATATGGGTTTCTGAGTTTTGGATGGACAGGCTCTGCCAAACATTGGTCGAGGCACGAAACCGTAAGTTTGATTCTTGCCGGATTGGCTGCTCCTTTGGTGCTTTCTGTTCATACCATCGTAAGTTTTGATTTTGCAACTTCTGTTATTCCGGGTTGGCATACTACTATCTTCCCGCCTTACTTCGTTTCAGGAGCAGTTTTCTCTGGTTTTGCAATGGTGCTAACCTTGTTGATTGTGGCCAGAAAAGCTTTAAATCTGGAAGAATACATCACAATCAACCATATTGAGTCGATGAATAAAGTTATTATAGTAACTGGTTCAATTGTTGGAATTGCTTATATCACAGAGTTCTTCATGGCATGGTACTCAGGTGTTGAATACGAACAATATGCATTTATGAATCGTGCTTTTGGTCCATATGCCTGGGCATATTGGATCATGATGACCTGCAATGTAATCACACCGCAGCTCTTTTGGTTCAAAAAAATACGTACAAGTTTGGTTGCAACGTTCATCATCTCCATTTTTGTAAATATCGGGATGTGGTTTGAGCGCTTCGTAATTGTAGTAACATCTTTGCATCGTGATTACCTGCCTTCAAGCTGGACAATGTACAAACCTACAATTGTTGAAGTGGGTCTATATGTTGGCACTATTGGCCTTTTCTTTACACTGTTCCTCATTTTTATAAGAGTATTTCCGGTAATTGCAATTGCTGAGGTAAAGAGTGTTTTAAAATCATCTGGCGACAATAAAATAAATGCACATCATGAATAATTATATAACAGCATACTACTCCGATGAGGAGGATTTGCTTAAAGGCCTTAAACAAATCATTTCTAAAGGATTGAAAGTGAATGATGTACTTACGCCATTTCCTGTTCATGGCCTCGATAAGGTAATAGGTTTGCGTCGCTCTCGCCTCACTCGGGTTGCATTTGCTGGAGGTGCAATTGGGGCTTTGGTTGGATTCCTTTTTCAAGCCTGGGTTTTTACAAATGCCTATCCGATCAATTTTGGTGGAAAACCATTTTTTGCAGTTCCATCATTTATACCTGTTACATTTGAAATCGCTGTGCTTTTTGCAGCTTTTGCAATGGTTTTTGGTTTCCTTATTCATAATAAGTTAGGCCCTGGTTCAAAAAATATCATTCATGATGAACGGGTTACGGACGATCGCTTCCTCATCGTTTTGGACATAAAAGGCGAAGCGAATGATAAAATTAAATCAATTGAAACTATCCTCTCTGATGCCGGTGCACAAGGGATTACAATAAAAGAATAATCAAAGTCATGGAAAATAAAACATTTACATTGACAAAGAAAACCATTGCTGTTTTTGTGGTAATGATTGCAATCGGTTTAATTGCATTGGCCTTTGGCTTTTTGAGTGATATCAATGGAAAGCGCATTGCGGCAAACCTGCTTTTAAATAGTTACTATTTTCTGAGCATGGGATTAATCGGTCTTTTCTTCGTGACTGTTCATACAATTGCCGAATCGGGCTGGCATACAAGTGTGCAACGAATTGGTGAAGCTATGTCTGCATTTATTCCTGTCGGAGGAATATTACTTTTGATACTATTCATTTCAGGAGGATTGCATCAACTTTATGAATGGACTGATAAAGATCACCTTGATGAACTTTTGCTTAAGAAAGCGGCCTACCTAAACGAACCCTTCTTTTATCTTCGTTTTGCTATATTTTTTATTGTCTGGTCGGCTTTAGCGTATTATGTAAGGCGCACATCCATTGCTCTTGATAAACTCGGAGATGTAAAATATCTGAATAAATTGAGAATGCTTTCAGCCATATTTATTGTGTTTTATGCTGTTTCGAGTGTGGTTTCATCCTGGGATTGGCTCATGTCGATTGATGCTCATTGGTTCAGTACTTTATATGGTTGGTATGTATTTATTAGCATGCTTGCCAGTGGCATTGCACTTTTTATTCTGATACTATTTGTTCTTAAAAAAATGGGTTATATGGGACATGTGAATCACGAGCATGTCCATGATCTGGGAAAATATCTTTTCGGATTTAGTATTTTCTGGGCTTATCTGTGGTTTTCACAATATATGCTTATCTGGTATGCCAATATTCCTGAAGAAACAGTCTATTTTTATGAGCGTCATAAATACTTTGAAAATATTTTTTATGTGAATCTGGTTTTAAATTTTGCTGTACCTTTTCTATTATTGATGGCGCGCAATACAAAACGTATGTTTACGGTGTTGGTGCCTGTGGCTGTAATTGTTTTTGTAGGTCATTGGGTTGATTTATACCAACTCATTATGCCTGGTGTTGTAGGTGGCGAAAATTCTGCTATTGGTTTCCTTGAAATCGGATTGACAATCGGCTATCTGGGATTATTTATGATTGTTGTATTTTGGGCACTTTCCAAAGCACCACTGGTACCAAAGAATCATCCATATTACAAAGAAAGTGCGGAATATCATACGCATTATTAAAAGAATTTGAACTGTAGACACAAATATGAAACAGCATGAGTTCATTGTTTGCTAAAAAGAAATATACATTATGCACATGAAAAGTTTAAAAAACACAATTATAATTGCTTTGATGCTGATGACCGTGGTAGCATGCAACATGGATAAAAATCATCCGGGCTATATTTATTTTCCGGATATGACCTATTCTCAGGCAAGCGAGACCTATGCAACCAACGATGTTTTTGAAAACGGATTTGCGATGAGACTTCCGGTTGACGGCACTATACCAAGAGGTTATACACCTTATCCGTATAAGGCTAAGTCATTTCAGGATCAGGTGAATGCTGGTCTTGAACTCGTTAATCCTCTTCAACCAACACCAGAGAATATTACTGAAGGTAAACGACAGTTTGAGATATTTTGCATGAATTGCCATGGTGTACTTGGGAAAGGAGATGGACATCTTTATACAAGTAAACTATTTCCCGCAAAACCCACTTCGCTCGTCGAAGCATTTGTTCAAGGTAAACCTGATGGTGAAATTTATCATGTTATCACAATGGGATCTCTGTCAGGTTTGATGGGCCAGCATGGAAGTCAAATCCTTCCTGAAAACAGATGGAAAATTATTCATTATGTACGAGCTCTTGCAAAATAGCCAGAGTTTCTTTTACCACTTGATGCCTTCAAATCGTAGATAATGGGGTTACTTTTTCAGGCCTCCGGCTACTCGCAGGGAGGCCTTTTGTTTTTCTTTTGTTGCAATAAATATGAATGATGGAGCTATGAAAATTGAGAAGAATACAATTGTTACCCTATACTATAAAGTACAAAATGCAAGAACAGGGGCAATGCTTCAGCAATTGAAAGAACAGCCTGAGGATTTTTTGATTGGCTATGATCTTTTATTGGATGCATTTGAAACAGGACTTTTAGGATTGAAAGCTTCTGATACCTTTAGTTTTGAAGTGAAATCTGAACAAGCTTATGGTCCTGTTGATCCTCATGCAATTTTTGACATGCCTCTAAGTACTTTTGAGGAAGAGGATGGTTCGATAGATGAGGAAGTGGTTCAGGTTGGACATGTATTTCCAATGGAGGATAAAATCGGAAATAAACATTTAGGAAAGATTATTCGTAAGATGAAGAATCGTGTCACTATGGATTTTAACCATCCAATGGCCGGTAAGGATTTGCTTTTTGAAGGATCTATTGTTGGTATCAGAGCAGCCGAGGACACTGAATTGCCTCATAATTATTCGTGTGGATGTAACAATGAAAATAAAAAGCGGGAAGATAAGTCAATCTTTGAACTTTAAATCATTTTATCATGAAAAAAATTACACCCATTTTATTGTTAAGCTTGCTCATTTACATGTCTCTCAATTCTTGTAGTGGCGTGAATAGAAGTAAGCAGAACGATAAACCACTTCAGTCAGAAATACTGAGTGATAGTCTGTATCACGAATATCAATCCCAAGGGAGAATGATTGTGCAAAGAAGTTTTCAGGCACTGAGCTCTAAATTAATGACAGCAATCCAGAAAGGTGGAGTTGCTCATGCACTGAAATTTTGCAATATTGAAGCAATTCCCGTCACAGACTCACTCTCTGATTTTTACAAAGTAGAAATTAAACGTGTTTCATTGAAAAACAGAAATCCTCTAAACAAAGCCAATGAGTTTGATTCGGTGATTATTAAGAAGCTGGAAGATATGCTGGCGCAGGGTAGAACAGCATCTGATACATTGATTGTGGATCAAAACAATCATATTTACTATATGGCGCCGATTATGACTGTCCCGCCCTGTTTGCAATGCCATGGAGTGGAAAAGACAGAAATAAGTGATGAGAATATGACACTCATAAATTCGCTTTACCCTGATGACAAAGCAATAGACTATCAATTGGGTGATTTGCGTGGATTGTGGAAAGTTCAATTTAACAACTGAGTGGTTTAAAAAATGAATGACAGTAAATGTGTTCATTGTGGTGCGGATTGCGGCACAGTCCCCGTAAAATGGGAAGGAAAGAACTTTTGCTGCCATGGCTGTAAGACCGTTTATCAGATTTTAAACGAGAAGGAGCTATCTCAATATTATGAGATACAGCCAATGGCTGGAATCCGGATAGATACAGGACAACCAACAAAAAAGTTTGCTTTTCTTGAAAATGAAGAAATAGCATCTAAATTGCTTGATTTTTCAGATTGCAATACTTCAAAAGTAACATTTTTTATCCCGGTAATTCATTGTGCTTCTTGTATTTGGTTGCTCGAACATCTCGATACATTACATCCGGGAGTGGTTTATTCAACTGTTAACTTTCCGCGAAAAGAGGTTTATATCACCTTTAAAAATGATCAGATCACTTTGAGGCAATTGGCTGAATTGTTAACGGCAATTCATTACACACCCGAAATTACGCTTGAGCATCTTGAGGATAAAAAAGCGGGAAATGCAAACCGAAGCCTGTTGATCAAAATCGGAATTGCCTCCTTCAGTTTTATGAATATTATGATGTATAGCTTTCCGGAGTATTTACCCGGTGGCGATTTGCTGGAAAAGGAATTCAAGAGCATCTTTGGGTGGCTCAGCTTTATCCTCATCCTTCCTGTTGTTTTCTATTCTGCCAACGACTATTATCTCTCTGCCTGGAAAGGCCTGAAGCACCAGATAGTAAGTATAGACTTGCCCATAACTTTAGGTATTATTGCCTTATTTCTTCAGAGTTCTTACGAGGTTTTTTCAGGAAAGGGGATTGGATATATGGATTCACTTGCTGGCTTGTTATTTTTCCTATTAATTGGAAAATGGTACCAAGGAAAAACATACCAGGCGCTGTCGTTTGAACGTGACTATAAGTCCTATTTTCCGGTAGCAGCAACCCTCATTAAGGATGGTCTTGAGGTTATTTTGCCAATCAAGCAGCTTAAAAATGGAGACCGTATTCTGATCAGAAATCAAGAACTTATTCCTGCCGATGCTACGATTGTTAAAGGAAAAGGAAACATTGACTATTCTTTTGTAACCGGTGAGTCAGTTCCTGTGCCTAAGCTTCAGAATGAATTTATTTTTGCAGGCGGGCGTCAAGTAGGAAGCTCGATTGAACTGATTGTTGAAAAGGAGGTTGAACAGAGTTATTTGACCCAGCTGTGGAATCAAAGTGGCGTGAAAGAAGATCCGGTCTCACTCAATAATTATATCAATAAGATAAGCCAGTATTTTACAGGAGCAGTCCTCGTGATCGCTTTCAGTTCTTTTTTTTACTGGCTTACAATTGATTTGCGAACTGCTGTATATGTATTCTCATCTGTATTAATCATTGCCTGTCCATGTGCTCTTGCGCTTACAATTCCTTTTACCTTCGGAAGCACGATGCGGGTATTTGGTCGTAAAGGCTTTTATATTAAAAAAACGGATGTTATAGAACATTTGCACCGAACCACCACAGTTGTTTTTGATAAAACGGGTACAATTACACTGAATAGAAAAGTGAGAGTGGAGTTTGAAGGGAAAGCCTTAAGCGATAAGGAACTAACTATGGTTCGAAGTATTGTGAAGCATTCGAGTCATCCGTTAAGTCACGCATTGTACGAGTTTTTAACCCAACCAGTCCATTTTGATCCGCAGGTTTATGAAGAAATTCCGGGAATGGGTATTACAGGAACCATTGATGGAATACGCTTAAATATTGGTTCTGAGTTTTTTGTAACTGGTAGCTCAGCAAATGATACTATGACTGAAAGCCGTGTTTACATAAGTATTGGTGCTGAAATAAAGGGCTATTTCAGATTTTTAAATTCATATCGAGATGGACTTGTAAATGTGATTGAAAAATTAAAGCAACGCTACGATCTTCACTTAATATCGGGGGATAATGACGCTGAGAAAGATGTACTCAAATCCTTTTTTGGCACTCAGAGTAAAATTCTCTTCAATCAAAGCCCGGTAGATAAAAAGAATTATATCCTCAATTTGAAGAAACAAGGTAAAAAAGTGTTGATGATAGGAGACGGGCTCAACGATGCAGGCGCTCTTGCTGAAAGCGATTCAGGAATCAGTATTGCAGAAGATGTGTTCAGCTTTTCGCCCGCCTGTGATGCCATCCTCGAATCAGGTAAGTTTTATCTGCTTGATTCTTTCATCGGATTTACGCATTCGAGTTTCAAAGTGATTCGATTGAGCTTTTTAATTTCTTTTGTTTATAATGTGATAGGGCTATCCTTTGCTGTAACAGGAAACTTATCTCCCTTGATAGCTGCAATACTTATGCCTTTGAGTTCAGTATCAGTAGTCGTGTTTGCAACTTTTTCAATTGCATTCCTTGCCAGAATAAGACTAAATGATTCGGATTAGAAATAATATCATTGAAAAGAATGAACCCTTTGAAAGTGAAGAAGAATTACATTATTTAGAATTATTTTAAATTATAATTTCGGTCATTTGATGTCATCCAATTTATAAATTTGCATCTTGATACTGTATACAAGAACCGTATTACCGAAATGAGTGCAATCTTATTTTTAATCATTATTGGGGTGGTCGTAGCCGGAGGATTTCTCGCTGCTTTTATTTGGGCAGTGCGAAGCGGGCAATACGATGATGATTATTCACCTTCGGTGAGGATGCTGTTTGAAAGCAAAAAAAAAACGGAAGACACTGAAGATATTCCAGAACAAGAAAATCAATAATTTAAATCAAAATCTATGGAGTTACAGAAATTTACTTATGACAACAAGCTGACACGACTCTTCATGAATGCCACTATTTTTTGGGGTCTTATAGGGATGTTGGTTGGTTTGACCATTGCTTTGGAATTGATTTACCCATTAATGACCAATGGTGTTTCCTGGCTTTCATTTGGTCGTCTTCGTCCTTTACACACGAATGCAGTAATTTTTGCATTTGTTGGTAACGGGATGTTTACCGGGATTTACTATTCAACGCCTCGCTTACTCAAAACTTCTATGTTTAGTGAGTTATTGGGTAAGATACATTTCTGGGGATGGCAATTGATAATACTTTCTGCTGTTCTCACGCTTCCTTTTGGAATTACGGTGGGCAAAGAATACGCTGAACTTGAATGGCCGATTGATATTGCTATTACATTGGTTTGGGTTGTTTTTGGCATTAACCTTATTATGACCATTGTTAAACGAAGAGTGAAACATATTTATGTAGCTATCTGGTTTTATATCGCAACTTTTGTCACTGTTGCTGTGCTGCATATTGTTAATTCTATCAGTATTCCGGTTTCACTGCTCAAGAGCTATCCTATTTATGCCGGTATTCAGGACGCATTGGTTCAGTGGTGGTATGGGCATAATGCTGTTGCTTTCTTTTTGACCACTCCTTATCTCGGACTGATGTATTATTTTATTCCTAAAGCAGCGAACAGGCCGGTTTATTCCTATAAACTTTCCATCATACATTTTTGGGCTCTTATCTTCCTTTATATCTGGGCGGGGCCTCACCATTTACTTTACTCAGCTCTTCCAGACTGGGCTCAGGCTCTGGGTGTAGTTTTTTCGGTAATGTTGATTGCCCCCTCATGGGGAGGCATGATCAATGGATTGCTGACGCTCAGAGGTGCCTGGGACAAAGTGCGTGAAGATCCGGTTCTGAAAATGTTTGTTGTTGGTGTAACAGCTTATGGTATGTCAACCTTTGAAGGCCCTTTACTTTCACTTAAGAGTGTAAACGCAATAAGCCATTTTACGGATTGGACGATAGCACATGTGCACATTGGTGCATTGGGATGGAATGGGATGTTAACTTTTGGAATGCTTTACTGGCTCATGCCACGACTATATAATACAAAACTTTTTAGTGTTAAAATGGCCAATGCACACTTTTGGCTTGCAACTACCGGAATGTTGTTCTTTGCTGTCCCTCTTTACTTTGCAGGTTTCACGCAAAGTCTTATGTGGAAGGAATTTACAGAAGAAGGTTATCTTAAATACCCCAACTTCATCGAAACGGTTGTTCAGATTTTACCAATGTATTATTTGCGGGTATTGGGTGGAACGCTCTATATCACTGGTGTAATCCTGATGATTTATAACCTTATCAAAACTGCACAAATGGGAACATTTAGCAAGATTGAAGAGGACGAGGCTCCTGCACTTCATTCTGTATCACACGAAAAAGATAAAGGACACCGTATTTTAGAAGGTAAACCAATCTTATTTACAATATTGGCTCTGGTTGCTATTCTTATTGGAGGTATAGTTGAGTTTGTGCCTATGTTTATGGTAAAATCCAATGTGCCTATCATTGCAAGTGTCCAACCTTACACACCACTCGAATTGCAAGGCAGAGATATATATCTTCGAGAAGGATGCTATAACTGTCATAGTCAGATGATTCGTCCTTTCCGCTCAGAAGTAGAGCGTTATGGCGATTATTCAAAAGCCGGTGAATCAGTTTACGACCATCCTTTCCAGTTTGGTTCTAAGCGTACTGGTCCCGATCTTGCCCGTGAAGGCGTGAAAACAGGACCGATTTATAAACCCGATTCATGGCATTACAACCATTTTCTGAGCCCTCAAAAAATGATCTCTCAGTCGATAATGCCACCCTATCCATGGATTATAAACAATGACCTTGATATAAGTTCCACTCCCAAGAAAATCAGAGTAATGCAACTACTTGGTGTTCCTTATCCAGATGGTTATGCCGAGAAAGCTAACGAAGATTTAAAGAAACAGGCCAATAAGATTGCACAAGGCTTGCGTGACGGTGGCATTGAAGTTGAGGATGGAAAAGAAGTGATAGCCTTGATTGCTTATATTCAGCGACTTGGAACGGATATCCACAAAACTGAATAAACCGACTTTAAAGGATACAAAATGAAAATCGTTACAAAGACACTTGAAGGTATTGCTGACATACAGTTTTTCCCCATTATCGGGCTTATTATTTTCTTTATCATGTTTGTGGTGCTGCTCTACTATGTTGCACAATTAAGCAAAAATCAAATTGATGAATTTAGTCGGTTGCCTTTGGATGACGCTCAGGATATACATTTTGAAAACGATGAAAGTACATTTAGTAAAAAATAAGTGAAAAAATATGACAACAGAAGATCAACATTATAAGAATAAAGATACTGACTACGAAGTAGATACATTAACAAATGACCGTCTGATCAAAGGACATGAATATGACGGTATCAGAGAACTTGATAACGATCTGCCTCCTTGGTGGAAATGGTTGTTTATCCTCTGCATTGTATTTGCAACTATCTATCTTGTGCGACTATGGGTTTTCCGTTCGGATGATCTGATTCAACGCAAAGAGTTTGAAAAGGAATTAGCCGTCATGAAAACAAGTGCTGCTGTGACAGCATCTAATGCAGAGGCTTTTGAATTGGTTCTTTTATCAGATGGAGTTTCTTTAGCAAATGGGAAGGAAACCTGGCTTAAAATCTGCTCGGTTTGTCATTTACTTGATGGGGGTGGACTTGTAGGGCCAAACATGACCGATAATTATTGGATTCATGGAAATAAAATTGAAGATCTGTTTGCTGTACTTGAGAATGGTGTCATTGAGAAGGGAATGATATCATACAAAGATCAATTGTCGCCAAAGCAACGGCTTGAAGTGACAAGCTATGTTTTGAATGAATTGGTTGGCTCAACGCCATCCAAACCAAAAGAACCGCAGGGTGATTTGTATGAATAGAAAATTGTTTGCCTGAAATCGACAAGCAGAATCTTTATTATTTAACATGTTTGCTGATAAATATCATCTTCATCCCCATAAAGAAATTTTTTTCTGACAGGGGATGAATTGTTTATTCCCATTCAAACAATAGGCAAAAATCAAAAGTATGGTATCTGTGGATAATGAAAAAGATATGCAACACTATGGATCTTTCAGAGATCGTGCAGCTACAATTAATGATGATGGTAGCCGCTCCTGGATATATCCTAAAAAACCTAAAGGAAAAAAAACGAAACAAAGATGGATTGTTGCCTCCATACTATTATCCTTATTATTTATAGGGCCTTGGATTAAGTATAAGGGAGAACCTTTTTTGCTTTTTAATATACTGGAGCGAAAGTTTATCATTTTTGGGCAGTTATTCTGGCCTCAGGATTTCCATCTGGTTGTTCTTGGTATTATCACTTTGATTGTTTTTGTTATCCTATTTACTGTCATTTTTGGTCGTATTTTTTGTGGATGGGTTTGTCCACAAACTATTTTTATGGAGTTTATATTCAGGCAAATTGAATACCTGATTGAAGGCGATTTTAATAAACAAAAGAAGCTGACCCGGCAATCCTGGAATTTTGAAAAAATCTGGAAGAAAACACTCAAACATCTTGTATTCTTTGGAATAGCTTTCTTAATATCAAATACATTTTTAGCGTACATTATTGGAATTGAAGAGCTAAAAGCTCTTGTTACTAATGGGCCTATTGAAAACCTGGGAACTTTTATTGCCTTGCTCATTTTTTCCGGAGTGTTTTATTTTGTATTTGCTTTTTTTCGCGAACAGGTATGTTTTATTGCATGTCCTTACGGACGACTCCAGGGGGTTTTACTGGATGATCAGTCTATCGTTGTTGCTTATGACTACAAAAGAGGAGAACCAAAGGGTAAATATAACCCTCTCGAAAACAGATCTGCAACTGGAAAAGGTGACTGTATCGATTGCCAAAACTGCGTGAGTGTGTGTCCTACTGGTATTGATATCCGCAATGGGACACAGCTTGAATGTATCAATTGTACTGCATGTATTGATGCATGCGATAGTATTATGGATAGAGTTAAATTGCCTCGAGGATTGATTCGATATGCTTCTGAAAGAGGTATTTCTGAAGGAAAAAATAAATTATTTAATGCACGATCTATTGCATATTCAGTTTTCCTTACACTCCTTTTAATTGTCGTTGCTAGTCTTTTTACTTTCAGATCGGATGTAGAATCTACCATTTTAAGAGTTCCAGGTACCTTGTTCCAAGAATATGGTCCTGAAAATTATTCTAATATTTTCAAGATCCAATTGGTAAATAAAACAAGACTAGACATGCCCATTGAACTGTTACTTGAAAGCCCCGAAGGACAAATAGTACTTATGGGTGATCCTATCATGGTCCCGGGAGGGCAGGTAACAGAATCAAATTTCCTGTTGGTTCTACCCAAATCTATTCTGAAATCGAGTAATACTGCAGTTATAATCGGGGTCTTTTCTAATAGCAAGCGAATCGATGCTATTACAACTACTTTTATTGGACCAAATGCTTTGGATTATTAATGTGTTTATAGACTAAATTATCTCTAAAATGAAATGGAATTGGGGAACTAAACTTGTACTGGCCATGTCAGCGTTTATGATAATGGTTATTATTTTTGCAGTATTGATGATGAAGGAAAGTATCAATCTGGTTGAAAAGGATTATTATCCTATGGGTCAGGCGTATGAGGAATTGATAAATAAGAAAAAAAATGCTGTATCGATAGAGGATTCAATCGTTTTTGAGAAGAAAAACGGGCTGTTGCTTTTACAATTTCCTGTATTCTTTGAGCCAGATAAAATTGAAGGAAGCGTTCAACTTTACCATCGTTCTGAGGAAAAAAATGATGTTTTCTTTGAGCTGAGAGCTGTTTCAAACCAGTATTTCGAATTTCCGGTGGAGGGTTTGAATGGCAGATATATAGTAAAACTTAACTGGCATTATGATGGAACATCCTATTATATTGAAAAATCAATCAATTTACCATAATTATGTTTGAGCTCTATACAGCATTAACAATTGGTTTGGTTGGAAGTTTGCACTGCATTGGCATGTGCGGTCCGATTGCGGTGGCTTTACCACTCGGTCATCGCAGTTGGTTTGACCGTATAACTGGCGGCCTTTTATACAATATTGGCAGGTCCATTACTTATGGGGTTTTGGGGGCACTTTTTGGATTACTTGGCAAAGGAATCCAAATGGCTGGTATTCAACAATGGGTTTCAATTGCAATGGGTGTAACCATGATTTTTTCTGTCTTGTTTCCGTTTCTTTTCAGAGGTAAAATGAATCTTGAACATCTGACTGCAGGATATGCAAGCAGTTTGATCAGCAGATTCAGGGAGTTATTCGGGAAAAAATCAAAAAGTAATTTGTTGTTGATTGGGCTGCTGAATGGTCTATTGCCATGCGGCCTTGTCTATGTTGCTGTTGCCGGGGCTATCAATACCAACGATGTTCTGATGGGCATACTTTTCATGATCGTCTTCGGCCTTGGAACAATCCCTGTAATGTTGAGTATTTCTCTGGTGGGTAATCTAATTAGTGGTGGACTTCGCCAAAAATTAAGTAGGGTAGTTCCGGTTTTCATCGTGATATTAGGAATAATTTTTATACTGAGAGGATTGTCTTTAGGAATTCCTTATATTAGTCCTAAGACAAAAATGCTTAATCCTAATAAAGAAATGAAGGTTAAAGGAGCTTGCTGTTCGCCCTCAAATACCATGACGAAAGACACGCTAATTTTTAAACAAGACTAAATTGTCCAATTTTTTAAAATTTCTTCTAATAGCGTAACCACTTCCACACCTCTTTGTAGTTGACTTTTTTGCCATACATGAGAATTCCGGTACGATAAATTTTTGCTGCCAGCCAGGTTGTAAAAAGAAATCCTATTACCAACAGTGTCATCGAAAGAGCCAGCTCCCAGTAAGGTACTCCAAATGGAAGTCGAACCATCATCAAAACTGGAGAAGTAAGCGGAAACATCGATAACCAGAAGGCTATACTGCCGTCAGGATTATTAACAACAAAATTGGATACTACTATGCCTAAAATTAATGGTAAAGAAACTGGTAACATAAATTGTTGTGTATCTGCTTCATTGTCAACAGCCGAACCAATGGCAGCAAAAAGAGCAGCATAGAGCAGGTAACCGGCAATAAAATAAAAAAGAAACCCGAAAATGATAACCCCAAAGTCGATGGAGTGAATCACTTCAAATACCTGAGCGATACTTTGGCTTGTTAATGTTTGTTCTTCTGATATTGTTTGATTTAAGAAAGATCCTGAAGCTGCTGCTTGCTGAGCATTCATAACCTCAGATCCAAAAAGAGCTACGAATAACCCATAAATGCCTAACGTCAGGATTATCCATAGAAAAAACTGGGTGAGCCCAACCAATGCGATACCGGTGATTTTTCCCATCATCAACTGAAATGGACGAACCGATGATACAATAACCTCAATAATCCTGCTTGTTTTTTCTTCAATAACTCCACGCATTACCTGCGATCCGAAAAGAAAAATAAAGAAGTAAATAAGTATGGAAGTCAAAAGACCCAAAATCACTTGTACTTCTGTAAAACTCTTTGACTCGCTTCCGTCTTCATCCAGTCTGATTGTAAGAATGTTAATGCTTGTTTTGGATTCTTTTATTACCCGGGGATCTATTCCTGAAGCTACCAGTTTCCGGTTTTCTACTTCAGTTTTCATTACGTTCCTAACGTAGGTGCGTAAAGTAAGTGAGCTCTGTTTCAAACTGAAAAGCTCAGCATTATTGGGTACATTTAACTCGGGCTGAGGAATATACAAAAGAGCATCATATTTTCCTTCTAAAATATTCTGTTTTTCAATGGCAAAACTATCAAAAACAGGGATGAAAATCATATTGTCACCCGATTCAAATTTTTCGCTGAACCAATTTGTTTCGTCGAGAACAGCAATATTTTTTTTACTAATATCCGAAAGCGAAGCCAATACAACCGGCACAATCATTAAAGATGCCATCAACAGGGGGCCTAAAAAAGTCATGATTATAAAACTTTTTTTCTTTACGCGTGTAAGGTATTCACGCTGAAGGATGAGCATTGTTTTGTTCATACTTTTGCACGTTTTAGGCTTGTTTCTGGCTTAACGTCTTGAAATGGGTTCCTTTTAACTGGTCATTCATATTTTCTGATTGGACCTGCTGGATAAAAATTTCGTTCATTGTTGGTAATATCTCTTTAAAAGAAATGATGGTCGCCTTTGGAAGGATTTCTTCTATCAATTTGTTGGAATCAACAATATCTTCGCTTTGAATTTTAATGATTTTTTCTCCAAAGGAAGTAGTATTCTCTGAAAGTATATTGAAATCAGATGGAATGATAGCCTTATGATCAAATTTCAGGTTGTCGAGAATTAATTCAAATGTATGAGAGCGGTACTGCCTTTTAATTTCATCCACTGCACCGTCAAGAATTTTTTCACTGTTATGTATTAACGCGATATGGTCGCATAATTCTTCAACAGAAGCCATATTATGTGTAGAAAAGAGTATTGTAGCTCCTTTTTCCCGAAGATTTAGTATTTCTTCTTTAATAAGATTCACGTTAATTGGGTCGAAGCCACTAAATGGCTCATCAAAAATTAACAATTCAGGGTTATGGATAACAGTCACAACGAACTGAATTTTTTGCTGCATTCCTTTGCTGAGTTCTTCCACTTTTCTTTCCCACCAGGCCTCAATTTCAAATTTCTCAAACCATTCATGAAGCTTTTTACGCGCAGTTTGTTTATCAACTCCTTTTAGCTGTGCAAGATACATGGCTTGCTCCCCAACTTTCATTTTTTTGTAAAGGCCGCGCTCTTCCGGAAGATAACCAATTTTTTGTGCGTGATGAGGTTTTAGGTGTTCACCGTTAAAAAACATCATTCCTTCATCAGGTGCAGTAATTTGATTGATGATTCTTATGAGCGATGTTTTTCCGGCGCCATTCGGCCCAAGAAGTCCAAAAATACTCTGTTTAGGAACTCCAATACTTACCTTGTTAAGTGCAAGATGATTGGCGTAACGTTTGGTAATTTCTTTAGCCTCTAAAAAATACATATCTTAATGTGATATTATCCAAAATACTCCCTCATCTTGTCGAAGAATCGCTTTTCACTTTCAGTGGGATTGGGTTTGAAATTTTGGGAGTTTTGAAGATTTTCAAGTGTTTTTCTTTCCTCTTTACTAAGTTCTTTTGGAATCCAGACATTCAGATTTACCAAAAGGTCTCCATTACCATACTGATTTACGCTTGGTAGTCCTTTGCCCTTTAATCTGAGTACTTTTCCTGGTTGGGTTCCGGGTGCAATCTTTAATCTTGCTTTTCCATCTACTGTCGGTACTTCAACTTGTGTGCCCAAGGCTGCATCAGTAAAACTGATAAATAAATTATGAATAAGATTATTGCCATCACGTTCCAGATCCTCGTGTTTTTCTTCTTCGATAAGAACAATAAGATCACCGGGGATACCTCCTCTGGCACCAGCATTTCCTTTTCCGTTAAGTGATAATTGCATGCCTTCACCAACTCCTGCCGGAATGTTGATTGGGATTATTTCTTCGTCTCGAACAACACCATTTCCCTGACAATGGACACATTTTTTAGTTATAAGTCTTCCTTCTCCGCCGCAAGTGGGGCAGGTTGAAGTAGTTTGCATATGCCCTAAAAAAGTACTGGTAACACGGGTAACGTGCCCACTTCCATTACAAGTCGAACAATTGGCATAAGAGCCCCCATTTTCGGCTCCTGTTCCACTGCAATATTTACAGGAAACGTATTTTGAAACTTTTATTTTTTTCTCAACACCAAGAGCAATTTCTTGCAGATTAAGCCTGACTTTTACACGAAGATTTGATCCCTTATTAACATTTCTTCCACGATTGGTGTTTCCTCCGAAACCTCCAAAAGCACCTCCAAAGATGTCGCCAAACTGACTGAAAATATCATCCATACTCATGCCGCCGCCAAATCCTCCTCCTCCTGAAGTTCCTCCCACACCAGCATGACCGTATCGATCATAACGTGCTTTTTTGTCAGGGTTGCTTAACACTTCATATGCTTCAGCGGCTTCCTTAAACTTTTCTTCGGCTGTGTTATCGTTTGGATTTTTATCAGGGTGAAATTTTAAAGCCATTTTGCGATAAGCTTTTTTGATATCCACATCAGTGGCAGCACGATCTATTTCAAGTACTTCGTAATAATCTCTTTTTGACATTTTTGTGTTTTTCTGTTCCTTGCTGAATTTAGCTTCCTACAACAACTTTGGCAAAACGGATTATTTTCCCATTTAAAGTATAGCCTTTTTGGATTACATCCAGAACTTTTCCTTTACCTGACTCATTTTCAGCAGGTATATTCGTAAGAGCTTCATGAAAATCTGTATTAAAAGGTTCGCCTGAAGCTTTCATTTCTTCAAGGCCTTTTTGTTGTAACAATTTTATTAACTTATTATAAATTAAGGATATACCTTCAATATTATTATTGTTTTCTTTGTTGTTTGATAAGATGCTCATGGCTCTTTCAAAGTCATCCACAACGGTAAGCAGTGAAATTATAACTTCCTCGGAGGCTGTTTTGCTTAAATCAATTTTCTCTTTTAATGTACGCTTCCTGAAGTTGTCAAACTCTGAAAATAAGCGTAAATACTTATCATTGAGTTCATCATATTTGCTTTGAAGAGCTTCTAAAGCTTCATTGTCTTTATCCTTTTTGCGATGTTTTTTTGATTTATCTTTCTTATGAATTGATTCATCCTTTTCATTTACAGCATCGTTTTCTTCAATTCTGATGTCTTCAAAATCTTCCATCTCGGTCTGATCTTTTACTTTTTGATTTTTTTCCATAAAACGTTTTATTAATGCTGACCAACGATCAAATAGTTTGCCAGCAAAATTCAAATTGACAATTTGACAGTACTTTTGGCTAGATTCGTTCAATATTGGCTCCAATAGCCTGCAGTCGTTTTTCTATAAACTGATATCCACGGTCAATCTGGTCAATGTTGTCAATAATACTTGTGCCGCTGGCTGATAAAGCCGCGATGAGCAGTGCAACACCTGCGCGGATATCAGGAGAACTCATACGAATACCTCGAAGAGGATATTTTCTGTCAAGACCTATTACGCTAGCGCGGTGAGGATCGCAAAGAATAATCTGAGCCCCCATATCGATTAGTTTATCTACAAAAAAAAGTCTGCTTTCGAACATTTTTTGGTGAATCAGAACACTGCCCTTTGCTTGCGTTGCTACAACAAGCATAATACTAATTAAGTCGGGTGTAAAACCAGGCCAGGGCGCATCGGCAACTGTCATAATACTTCCATCCATGAATGTCTCCACCTCATAGTGTTCGTGTACAGGAATATAAATGTCGTCATTGCGAAACTCAAGACGAATACCCATTCTCGTAAAAACATCAGGTATTATTCCCAGATTGGAAATCCCGACATTTTTAATGGTTAATTCTGAGGCAGTCATAGCTGCCATTCCGATGAAACTACCCACTTCAATCATGTCAGCGAGCAAAGTATGCGTTGTTCCATTCAATTGCTGAACCCCTTCAATGGTAAGCAAATTTGAGCCAATGCCTTGGATATGAGCCCCCATTCTAACAAGCATCACGCAAAGCTGCACCAGATATGGTTCACATGCTGCATTAAAAATGGTGGTAATTCCTTCTGCCATAACAGCTGCCATCACAATATTTGCTGTACCAGTAACTGAAGCTTCGTCGAGTAGCATATAAGTACCTTGAAGTTTTCGTCCTGTGGTTACCTCATAAAACCGACTTCCTTCTGTGGTTTCAAATTTCGCTCCCAATTTCTGCAAGCCAATGAAATGAGTGTCAAGGCGACGCCTCCCTATTTTATCTCCTCCTGGGTGGGGGATAAATGCTTTGCCGTAACGGGCTAGCAATGGACCGGCAATCATAATACTACCGCGTAAAAGTGATGCTTTACATATGAAATTATCAGTTTGTAGGTATTCCAGATTTATTTCTTTTGCTTGAAGAAAAAGTTGTGAGGAGGAGCGTCTTTCAGTTTCAACCCCCATCTCAGCCAACAGTTTTATCAAATTATTAACGTCAACAATATCTGGTAAGTTATTTATTTCAACTTTTTCTTCTGTTAAAAGGCATGCACATAGAATTTGCAGAGCTTCGTTTTTTGCTCCCTGAGGAATGATTTCTCCGTGAAGTGGGGTTCCCCCTTTAATCTTAAATGATCCCATTGTCAGTTGTATTTTTTTGAAATTGCCTGAGTTTCTTATCTTTTTTTTGTGCTATTGATCAAAAATTATGTCAAAAGTAAGTATTAATCCTGCGATGTTCCCGAATAAAACAAAAAGGCAAAAAACCACAGGGTTTTTTGCCTTCATCATGACAAAAATTCTACTAACGTGATTTTTTGCGCTGGAAAGATTGATTATCCCGGCGCTGGTTGAATTTCTTTTTCTTAATGAAGGAGGATGATGAGACTCCGATATTGCTTTTTGCAAGAATCTCATTTGTAGAAGTAAGTTTTGATTCCTCTGGAATAGTGAGTTTTCCTGCCGATAATTCTTCCAGATTCAAAGCAATGGTTGCATCAGCAACAGAATCACGATTCCAAACCAAATAGAGTTTCTTCATATTGTTTGCAATGGCATGAATCAGTGCTTCTTTTTCTGGCCCATCTTCATACTCTGTAGCTTTGTTAATCAGATTTACTGTGCATTTACCATAATGTCCGTAACGTATTCTTGTTGAGCTATAACCAATATGCTTTGGCTTTTTCATTGCCAGCTCCTTTTCAGGTTTTGGATAAGGGCTATCAACATCAAGTTTGTAATCGCTGATAATATACATATGATCCCACAATTTGTGCAAATAATCAACAGTATCTTTAACCTGAGGATTCATTTGCGCCATCACACTTACAACAAAATGCGCTGCTTCAGTTCTTTTTTTTCTGTCTTCTATCGTAAATAGATGCTCTATCATCGATTGAATATTCCGGCCATATTCAGGTATGGTAAGGTGGCTTCTTAGGGTGTTATATTCCATATATAATAAGGTGTCAGTACATTTCTTATAATAATCCTGTAATTTGTTTTAGATTTCGTGTCAAATAACGGGAAGAAAATAAAGTTCAGGGATTTCTCTGCAAAGATAATACATTATTCATTGTTGGCAATTATTTTCAAACGAGCGAACTTAAGAAGTAATTGCTTCTGACCAATTCCATTAAAAAACACTGTTGCTTTTCTATTTGCACCTGCCCCTTCCATGTGTACTATTTTCCCTCTGCCAAATTTTTGATGTTCAACATTCATTCCTATCTGTAACCCATCAATATCGGAGGGTTCAAAATGAACCGATGATTCGTTTTCGTTTTTAATTGATGTCGAGCCTGATAACTTTCGGATGGTTTCGGAGGTCAAAGAGGTATTATCGAGGTGCCTCTTTCCTGGAATACTTCTCTTAGGAGTTTCAATCAGCTGAGGATTAATTTCTTCGATAAAACGGCTTGGTTCGCAGAGAGTAAGGTTGCCCCAACGGTAACGACTTTCCGCATAACTGATTGTAACTTTCTCCTCGGCTCGTGTAAGTGCAACATAAAACAGCCTTCTCTCTTCCTCAAGTTCGGCCCTTGTTCCCAGCGATTGAATAGAAGGAAAAAGGTTTTCTTCAAGGCCAACTATATACACATAAGGAAATTCAAGCCCCTTTGCAGCATGAATTGTCATCAGACTTACATAATCCGCGTTTGCATCTTCATCTTTTTTATCTGCATCAGTCAGAAGTGCAACATCCTGCATGAAATGCCCGAGCGATCGTGCTGGTTTGCCTTCTTCACCAAGTTCGGAAGCTTCAGGTTCGCGTTCCGAAAATTCCATGATTGCATTAAGTAGCTCCTCAATATTTTCAACCCGACTTATTGATTCAACAGTGTCTTCTTCTTTTAGTGCTGCAACAATACCAATTGAATTTGTAATATGTTTTGCAAGTTCGAAAGCACTCATTTTATCCAGCTGGATAATAAAGCTCTTTATTTTTGTAGCAAATTCTGATAGTTTATTTATAGTTCCACGGTTAATATCTGTAATTTGAGATGAAGGATTACTTATTAATTCCCAAATACTTACATCTAAATCGTTGCTTAAAACCTGAAGCCTTTCTATTGAAGTTTTGCCAATTCCCCGTATTGGATAGTTGATAATACGCAACAAGGATTCTTCATCATTGGGGTTGATAACCAGTCGAAAATAAGCCAGTAAATCTTTCACCTCTTTACGGCTATAGAAAGATAATCCTCCATAAATACGGTAAGGAATACCTTGTCGTCGAAGCGCTTCTTCTAAAGAACGCGATTGAGCATTGGTGCGATATAGGATAGCAAAGTTTTTATTTGGAAGTTGCTTCGACATTTTATAACCAAAGATCGAATGTGCGACCAATGTTCCTTCTTCACCATCAGAAGTTGCACGCAATAAGCTTATTGGCATACCTTCTTCATTATCGGTCCAAACAGTCTTTTTAATCTGATCTTTATTAAGCGCAATCACTCCGTTGGCTGCATTCACAATAGTTTTGGTTGAACGGTAGTTTTGTTCGAGTCTGAATAATTTATGATCATTATAATCACGCTTAAAATTCAGAATGTTTTCAATGTTGGCTCCACGGAATGAATAAATGCTCTGTGCGTCATCTCCAACAACTGTAATGTTTTCAAAAAGGGCGGCCATGCGCTTGATTATTAAATACTGGGCATGGTTGGTATCTTGATACTCATCCACCAAAATATAGCTGAATTTGTGTTGGTATTTGTAAAGGACTTCCGGAAAATCACGAAATAACAGATTAGTATTAAACAACAAATCGTCAAAATCCATGGCGTCGGACCGCTTCAGACGGGCATTGTAAGTTTTGAATATCTCTCCAATAAAAGGTTTTCCGGCGGCACCATCAGCAGTTTGAATTTCCGGATTATTGATATAGTCCAAGGGAGAAAATAAGTTGGATTTAGCATTTGAGATACGGTGCAAAACGAATGAGGGATTATACACCTTTGAGTCAAGTGCCATATCATTCAGGATTCCTTTTATCAGTCGTTTACTGTCATCACTATCGTAAATTGTGAAATTTTGAGGATAACCAAGATGGTGCCCCTCTATGCGTAAAATTCTTGCAAAAACAGAATGAAAAGTCCCCATCCAAACGTTTCGTCCATTTGAATCACCGATAAGTTTGATAATTCTTGCTTTCATTTCACGAGCTGCTTTGTTTGTAAAAGTTAGCGCTAAGATTGAAAATGGGTCTGTTCCTTGTTGCAGCAAATACGCGATGCGGTAGGTAAGAGCACGCGTTTTACCAGAACCTGCTCCTGCAATAATCATTACAGGTCCTTCAGTATTAATTACAGCTTCACGCTGAGAATCATTGAGTTGTAAAAGTAAATTTGTCACCGTTTCTTGTTAATTTAACTGCAAAATTAGTTTATTTAGATGAGTTTCTCTTGCAAAACCAAAAGCTGCAAACATCTGAAGGTTTTTTGAAGGAAGATTGTCTCGAAAGTTTTAAATTTCTATGTCTGTTTTATATACTTTGAATCTTGATATTGCGTAGATAAAACGGATTTTCAATAGAGCATGAATGAATGCAATTGCATGCTTTACAATTCAAATTCATTTCACTTATTAACAATTTTTCAAGGATTCAGGTTTATATTAAGATTTTAAGAGAATGAAAATATCGGATTATTATAATATTTGCTTTGGTTTTTCATGTTGTGAGATTGCAATCAATTATTTTTTATAACTTTTAATAAAAAAAGAATATAAATATTTGCAGAGAATAAAATTATTTTTACCTTTGCAGCCCCAATTCGAATAGAGTTGGAATTAACTGAAAACGATATAGTTAATAAGGAACCTGAAAAGCTTAACCGTTATAGGTTCTAACACAAAAGCCGATGAGCAACGTTCTATGCTGGTTTTTGTGGGGTTACAAGCCTGGAAAAGGGCTTTTCCCTCCTTACTACTATTTCACTGATAATTTAGATAATAAACGTATTGTACGTTAAATAAATTGTAGTATTTTTGCGCTCCCAAAATCGGGTTCGTAATTAAAAAATTAAACAGTAAAAAATGCCTACTATTCAACAATTAGTTCGCAAGGGACGTCAAAAGCTGATAGATAAAAGCAAATCGCCTGCCCTGGATTCATGTCCGCAACGTCGTGGAGTTTGTGTGCGTGTTTATACAACTACACCAAAAAAACCTAATTCTGCTATGCGTAAGGTAGCCAGAGTGCGTTTAACCAACGGTAAAGAAGTGAATGCATATATTCCAGGTGAAGGACACAATCTTCAGGAACACTCCATCGTGATGATTCGCGGAGGACGTGTGAAGGACCTTCCTGGTGTAAGATATCACATCATTCGCGGAGCTCTCGATACATCAGGTGTTGAAGGCAGAAAGCAAAGGCGATCCAAATACGGAACAAAGCGTCCGAAAGTTAAGAAATAGTCCATATTATTCATTTCAGACTTAGATTAGTTAGCAATGAGAAAAGCTAAACCAAAAAAAAGAATTATCCTTCCAGATCCAAAGTTCAATGATGTTTTGGTGACCAAGTTCGTCAATAATATTATGAATGAAGGTAAAAAGAATCTTGCTTATAAGATCTTTTACGAAGCTATGGAAATCGTAGCCAACAAGTCAAATGAAGACAGTGTTGAAGTATGGAAAAAAGCGCTCGCCAATGTAACACCTGCTGTTGAGGTGCGTAGCCGTCGTATTGGTGGCGCCACTTTTCAGATTCCATCTGAGATCAGAGCAGGTCGTAAAATGTCTATCGGTATGAAAAACCTGATTGGTTATGCCAGAAAAAGGCATGAAAAAACGATGGGACAAAAGTTAGCTGGAGAAATCCTGGCTGCTTTTAAAGAAGAAGGAGCTGCCTTTAAAAAGAAAGAAGATACCCATAGAATGGCTGAAGCTAATAAAGCTTTCTCACATTTCAGGTTCTAGAATATTCAGAAGGGAAGATATAAGAATGGCATCAGACCATAACATAACAAACAAACTAACTTTTACCCGTAATATTGGCATTATGGCTCATATTGACGCGGGTAAAACCACTACTACCGAGCGTATTTTATACTACACTGGTCGCAGTCACAAATTAGGCGAAGTACATGAAGGTTCAGCAATAATGGACTGGATGGTGCAGGAGCAGGAACGTGGTATCACTATTACTTCTGCTGCTACAACTGTTTTTTGGGATTACAGAGGCGATAATTACAAAATAAATATAATTGATACTCCTGGTCACGTTGATTTTACTGTAGAAGTTGAGCGTTCATTGCGTGTCCTTGACGGCGCTGTTGCACTTTTTTGTGCAGTTGGCGGAGTTGAACCACAATCAGAAACTGTTTGGCGTCAAGCTGATAAGTATAAAGTTCCAAGGCTTTGTTTTGTAAATAAAATGGACCGCAGTGGCGCTGATTTTTTTAGTGTTTTGACACAGATAAAGGAACGCTTGGGAGCTAACCCAATACCATTACAAATTCCGATAGGCGAAGAAGAAACTTTTCGCGGTGTTGTTGACCTGATCTCAAACAAGGCATTTGTTTGGGACGATAGCAGCAAGGGTGTTATTATGGTTGAAACTGATATTCCTGCTGATCTTGTTGATGTAGTGGAAGAATACAGAATTAAATTAATTGAAAGTGTTGCTGAAGATAGTGATATTCTTCTCGAGAAGTTCATGGATGATCCCAACTCTATCACTGAAGATGAAATTATTAATCAGATACGCAAGGCAACCATTGAAATGAGAATTTCACCTGTGCTTTGTGGAGCTTCCTTTAAAAACAAAGGTGTTCAGATGTTGCTTGATGGCATCGCAAAATATCTTCCTGGTCCGCTTGACATAGATGCTGTTGTAGGTTTTAACCCTAAAACGGAGAAAGAAGAGAAAAGAGAAGTTGATTCAAAAGAACCTTTCTGCGCTTTGGCTTTTAAGATTGCTACCGATCCATTTGTTGGAAGGATTGCTTTCTTTAGAGTTTACTCTGGTTCGTTGGATGCTGGTTCATATGTTTACAACTCATCTACAGGAAAGAAAGAAAGAATTTCACGCATAATGCAAATGCATGCCAATAAACAAAATCCACTCGATAGAATTGAAGCTGGAGATATTGGTGCTGCAGTAGGCTTCAAAGTTATTCGAACTGGTGATACTTTATGTGATGAGAGTCACCCACTTATTCTTGAATCCATGACATTCCCCGAACCTGTAATTCATGTCTCTATTGAGCCTAAAACACAGGTTGATATGGATAAAATGGGTATGGCGCTTGCTAAATTGGCTGAAGAAGATCCTACTTTTAAAGTTCATACTGATGAAGACTCTGGGCAGACAATTATTTCAGGAATGGGTGAGTTGCATTTGGAGGTGCTTGTTGATCGGCTTAAACGAGAATTTAAAGTTGAATGTAATCAGGGAAGACCGCAGGTTGCTTATAAAGAAGCATTGATAGGCAATGCCCATCATCGTGAAGTTTATAAAAAACAGACTGGGGGTCGTGGTAAATTTGCTGACATTCAGTTTGAAATTGGACCGGCAGATGCAGGTTTCGTTGGTCTGCAATTTATTGATGAAGTAAAAGGTGGTAATATTCCACGTGAGTACATACCAGCAATTCAAAAAGGTTTCAGAGAGTCAATGGCAAATGGAGTTTTAGCTGGATATTCAATGGACAGCATGAAAGTTCGTCTCATCGACGGTTCATATCATGCAGTTGACTCTGATTCATTATCATTTGAGATGGCAGCCCGGATGGGATTTAAAGATGCATGCCGCAAAGCAAAGTCTGTTATTCTTGAGCCTATAATGAAGGTGGAGGTAAGTACGCCTGATGACTATCTTGGAGATGTTTCCGGTGATCTGAACAAACGTCGTGCAGTGCTTCGTGAAGTAATTGCAAAAATTGGTTCACAAGCTGTTAAAGCTGATGTTCCGTTATCTGAGATGTTTGGTTATGTTACTACACTAAGAACGCTCAGTTCTGGTCGTGCCAGTTCTAGCATGGAATTCAGCCATTACCAGCAAGCTCCTGAAAGTATTGCTGAGGTTGTTATCAATAAAGCAAAAGGGATTATTAAATAGATAATAATTATAATCATCTACAAAGTGAGTCAAAGGATAAGAATAAAATTAAAGTCGTACGATCATAATTTGGTTGATAAATCAGCTGAAAAGATTGTGAAAACTGTGAAAACGACAGGAGCAGTTGTTAGTGGACCTATTCCGCTTCCTACTGATAAAAAGATTTACACCGTGTTGCGTTCAACATTTGTGCACAAAAAGTCAAGAGAACAATTCGAGCTATCTTCATACAAGAGATTACTCGATATATACAGTTCTACTTCTCAAACAATTGATGCACTGATGAAACTTGAATTGCCTAGTGGAGTAGAAGTTGAAATTAAAGTTTGACCTTTAAGCAGGTTGGTTAGGATATTTAAAAGACGATACCCATGTCAGGAATATTAGGAAAAAAAATAGGTATGACTAGCATCTTTGATGCCAACGGGAAGAACTTACCGGTAACGGTAATAGAAGCCGGACCGTGTGTTGTTACCCAAATCAGAACCAAAGAGAGAGATGGTTATGATGCTGTTCAAATTGCTTTTGCCGAGAAAAAGGAGAAGAATACCTCAAAGGCCATGAAAGGTCATTTCGCCAAGGCTGGAACAACTCCAAAACGTATGATTGCTGAATTTTCACGCTTTGAGAAGCGTAAATCATTTGGTGAAGTGATTACGGTTGAAGTTTTTATGGAAGGTGAATTTGTTGATGTTGTTGGTGTTTCAAAAGGAAAAGGTTTTCAGGGCGTTGTAAAACGTCACGGATTCAAAGGTGTTGGAGACGCTACCCATGGTCAGCATAACCGCCTTAGAGCCCCAGGTTCGGTTGGTGCATCTTCATATCCTGCACGTGTTTTTAAAGGGATGCGTATGGCTGGACGTATGGGAGGAGACAACGTGAAGTTGATTAACCTGCAAATAGTGAAGATTATCCCGGAGAAGAACCTTCTGCTTGTTAAAGGCGCTGTTCCTGGTCCTAAAAATGGATTTTTAAAAATTGAAAGATGGAATTAGTAGTTCACAAGATTAATGGAGAAGCAACGGACAAGAAAGTCCAGTTGAACGAGGGTGTTTTTGGAATCGAACCTAATGATCATGCAATATACCTGGACGCTAAGCAATATCTTGCAAATCAACGTCAGGGAACGCATAAATCAAAAGAAAAAGGAGAGATTACCGGAAGTACCAGAAAGCTCAAAAAACAGAAAGGAACGGGTACTGCTCGTGCCGGAAGTATAAAGTCTCCACTGCTTGTTGGTGGTGGTAGGGTTTTTGGACCAAAACCTCGTGATTATAGCTTTAAATTAAATAAGAAAGTTAAACAACTTGCCAGAAGATCTGCTTTGTCTTATAAAGCAAAAGACCTGCAAATAGTTGTACTTGAAGATTTTACCTTTGAAGCACCAAAGACTAAAGTGTTCGTTGATTTTCTTAACAGCTTTAAAGCAGAAGGAAATAAAAATCTAATTGTTATGGCAGGTGTGGATCACAATGTTGTGCTCTCATCGAGAAACGTGCAGAGATCAAAAGTTATTACGGCTAACAATCTTAACACGTATGATATCTTAAATGCCAACAAGTTGTTTTTTGTTGAAAGCTCATTGAAGACTTTAGAAGAATTACTCGCATAAGTAAAGAAACATTAAATCGCTAAAAACGATGAATATCATTGTAAAACCGGTAATTACGGAGAAAATGACGGCCATGGGCGAAAAGCTTCAGCGATATGGTTTTATTGTAGATAGACGTGCAAACAAGCTTCAAATCAAATTAGCTGTAAAGGATTTGTATGGAGTAGATGTAGTGTCTGTAAACACGATGAACTATCCTGGAAAGCTTAAATCTCGCTTTACAAAAACAGGTGTAATTGCCGGAAAAGCAGCTGCTTTCAAAAAAGCTGTTGTGACTTTGGCTGATGGTGAAACTATTGATTTTTTCAGCAACATTTAGATAAATGGCTTTAAAGAAATTCAAACCCACAACCCCCGGTCAACGCTTTAAAATTATTAGCGCGTTTGACGACATTACTACCGACAGACCTGAAAAGTCGCTGTTGGCATCGGCTAAGAATTCCGGTGGAAGAAATAATAATGGCAAAATGACCATAAGAAATATTGGGGGAGGTCATAAACAGAAGTACAGAATCATTGATTTCAAGCGTGATAAGGAAAATATTCCGGGAATCGTTAAAACCGTTGAATATGATCCAAACCGAACAGCTCGTATTGCGCTTGTCAACTACGTTGATGGTGAAAAACGTTATATCGTTGCGCCAAACGGGATAAAAGTTGGTCAGGAAATCAATGCTGGATTAGGTGTTGCTCCAAATGTTGGTAATGCACTTTATTTAAGT
This sequence comes from Bacteroidetes bacterium HGW-Bacteroidetes-1, assembly GCA_002842755.1. Taxonomy (GTDB): domain Bacteria; phylum Bacteroidota; class Bacteroidia; order Bacteroidales; family F082; genus JALNZU01. The sequence continues at coordinate 40,435 of PHDU01000021.1, forward strand.
GAGATACCATTTGGGACTGTTGTACATAATATTGAGCTTCGCCCTGGACAGGGAGCAAAAATGGCACGTAGTGCCGGATCTTATGCTCAATTGATGTCGCGCGATGGAAAATATGCAATCCTTAAATTGCCTTCTGGTGAAACACGTATGATTTTGCAAACATGCAAAGCTACTATTGGAATTGTTTCGAACATTGATCATAGTCTTGAAAAATCCGGTAAAGCTGGTAGAAGCAGATGGTTAGGTCGTCGTCCAAGAGTAAGAGGCGTTGTTATGAACCCAGTTGATCACCCGATGGGTGGTGGTGAAGGTAGAGCTACAGGTGGTCACCCACGCTCGAGAAAAGGCATACCAGCTAAGGGATACAAAACCAGAAGCAAGAAAAGTGCATCTGACAAGTATATCGTCGAGAGAAGAAAGAAATAGAATAACCAGGTAGAAATAATCATCATACAATGAGTCGTTCGCTTAAAAAAGGTCCATACATTCATTACAAACTTGAAAAGAAAGTAATGACAAACATTGAATCCAACAAGAAAACTGTTATCAAAACCTGGTCACGAGCCTCCATGATCGCTCCCGACTTTGTCGGTCAAACGATAGCTGTACACAATGGAAATAAGTTTATTCCAGTATATGTAACCGAAAATATGGTAGGACACAAGCTTGGAGAGTTTGCTCCGACCCGTATTTTCAGAGGCCATGCCGGGAAAAAGGATAAAGGTAAAAAATAAAGAAAAGGGAAATAATGGGAGCTAGAAAACACCAGAGAGCTGAAGAAAGAAAAGAAGCCCGTAAGAGTCAATTTATCGCAGCACTGCGTAATGTGCCTACATCGCCACGAAAAATGCGACTTGTTGCAGATATGATTCGTGGTAAAAATGTAGAGATCGCTTTATACGCACTTCAGTATTCTCCAAAAGAAGCATCAAACCGCCTTTATAAACTGTTGCGTTCTGCAATAGCAAATTGGGAGGCTAAAAACGAAGGAGTTAAAGTCGACTACAGCACTCTTTTCGTTAAAGATGTATTTGTAGATAGTGGTACAATGTTAAAACGCGTGTTGCCTGCACCCCAGGGAAGGGCACACAGAATTCGCAAACGTTCAAACCACGTTACAATGATTCTTGATAGCAGAGTTAATAAAGAAGTTAAATAGAATAGAACAATTCTTTAAGTTATAATTTGAATGGGACAAAAAACGAATCCAATAGGACTTAGGTTAGGAATCATTAAAGGATGGGACTCTAACTGGTATGGTGGCAGAGATTTTGCCAGTAAATTGGTTGAGGACGATCAAATGCGTAAATACCTGAATGCTCGCTTGGGAAAAGCAGGGATTTCTAAAATTAATATCGAACGTTCACTGAAACTTGTTACAGTCACTATTTCTACAGCCCGTCCTGGAATGATTATTGGAAAAGGCGGTCAGGAAGTTGACAAGTTGAAAGAAGAGTTGAAGAAATTAACCGGAAAGGAAGTTCAGATTAATATTAGTGAGATCAAACGTCCAGAGCTTGATGCATATATTGTTGCTGCAACTATTGCCAAGCAAATTGAAGGTCGTATTTCATTCCGTCGTGCTATCAAAACAGCTATTACTTCAAGTATGCGCATTGGTGCTGAGGGAATCAAGGTAATGATCTCAGGTCGTGTGGGAGGTGCTGAAATGGCTCGTCGTGAGACGTATAAGGAAGGACGTATTCCTTTGCATACACTCCGTGCTGATATTGATTATGCTCTTGTTGAAGCTCATACAACTTATGGACGTATTGGAATTAAAGTTTGGATCTGTAAAGGAGAAATCTATGGAAAGCCAGAATTAGTCCCAACTACAGTTGGCGGTGGAATTAAAAAGCAAACAGCACCAAGAACGGGAAGCCCTGCGCCACGTCAAAGAGGAAGACGTAAATAATAATTTATCACTATTAATATCAAGTAACAATGTTACAGCCAAAAAAGACTAAATTCAGAAGACAACAGAAAGGCAGAATGAAAGGGTTGGCCCAACGTGGAAACCAGCTGGCTTTCGGTACTTTTGGGATCAAAGCCTTAGAAAATGCCTGGCTTACCGGTCGTCAAATAGAAGCTGCACGTCAGGCAGTTACCCGTTATATGAAACGTGAAGGACAGATTTGGATCAGGGTGTTTCCCGATAAACCTGTTACCAAGAAACCTGCTGAGGTGCGTATGGGTAAAGGAAAAGGTGCTCCAGAATATTTTGTAGCTCCTATTACACCTGGCCGCATTATCTTCGAAGCTGAAGGTGTGCCATTAGATATCGCTCGTGAGGCTTTGCGACTGGCTGCTCAGAAATTGCCTATTTTAACAAAATTTGTAGTCAGAAGAGATTACGTAGAAGAAAATTAATACAGCCATGAAACAAGAAGTAATCAAAGAGTTAAGTACCGCTGACCTTACTGAAAGGCTTGATGAGGAACGTAAACAACTGGTTCGTTTAAAATTGAACCATGCCGTTTCACCCCTTGAAAATCCTAACAAGATTAAGGCCTACCGCCGTACAATAGCCAGAATAATGACTGAGTTGAAAAAACGTCAGATGGTTGAAGTTACTATTAAACAATAACTGCTGTTATAAGATGGAAACAAGGAATTTAAGAAAAGAAAGAATCGGCGTAGTAACAAGTAATAAGATGGACAAATCTATTACTGTTGAAATAGAACGCCGTGTTAAGCATCCCATCTACGGAAAGTTTGTAAAGAAAACTGGACGATTTATGGCTCATGACGAGAAAAATGATTGCAATGTTGGTGATAAAGTGCGTATTCAGGAAACACGTCCGTTGAGTAAGAATAAATGTTGGAGATTGGTCGAAATAATCGAAAAGGCGAAATAAGATGATACAGCAAGAATCAAGATGTGCCGTTGCAGATAACAGCGGTGCCAAAGAAGTACTTTGCATCAGGGTGCTTGGAGGGACAGGTAAGCGTTATGCCAGAATTGGTGATAAAATTGTTGTAGCTGTAAAAAGTGCAATCCCAAGTGGTACAGTAAAGAAAGGCGCAGTTGTGAAAGCAGTTGTTGTTCGTACCAGAAAGGAATCACGTAGAAGTGATGGTTCTTACATACGTTTTGATGACAATGCAGTAGTACTTCTAAATACTGCAGGTGAAATGGTTGGTACTCGTATTTTTGGACCTGTTGCCAGAGAGTTAAGAGAGAAGCAATTTATGAAGATTGTTTCACTTGCTCCTGAGGTGTTATAAAAAAATAAAAGGAAGAAAATCATGATCAAGTTGCATGTAAAAAAAGGTGATAACGTAGTGGTTATCGCAGGGGATCATAAGAGTGAGCAAGGAAAGGTGTTGATAGTTAATGTTGAAAAACTAACTGCTATCGTCGAAGGTGTTAACCTTGTTTCCAAACATACACGCCCCAATACAGAGAACCCTAAGGGGGGTATTCTGAAAAAAGAAGCTCCGATCCATATTTCCAATCTGAAAATTTTGGATGGAAAAGGAAAAGCAACACGAATAGGCCGTAAAGCCGATGAAAAAACAGGAAAATCAGTCCGTTATTCAAAAAAGACAGGGGAGGTTATTAAGTAATGAGTTATCAGCCCAGATTACAAGTACAGTATAAGAGCGAAATTGTGCCTGCTCTTACAAAACAGTTCAATTATACAACTGTTATGCAGGTTCCACGTTTATTAAAAATTTCGTTGAACCAGGGTATTGGCGCAGCTCTAACCGATAAAAAACTTATCGATTACGGAGTTGATGAAATGACCTCAATAACAGGTCAAAAAGCCGTTGCAACCATATCAAAACGTGACGTATCCAACTTTAAGCTACGTAAAGGTAGTCCTGTTGGAGTTAGGGTAACCTTGAGAGGTGTGAAGATGTATGAGTTTCTCGAAAGACTAATCGCAGTTGCTTTACCTCGTGTTCGTGACTTTAAGGGAATAAACGATAAAGGTTTTGATGGCCGCGGCAATTACAGCTTTGGCGTAACAGAGCAAATTATCTTCCCCGAAATAGATATCGATAAATTGAACAAAATCAACGGAATGGATATCACTTTTGTTACCTCAGCTAAAACTGACCAGGAAGCTTTAGCTTTATTAAAGGAGTTTGGTGTTCCATTTAAGAATCAAAAAAAATCATAGAGCATGGCTAAAGAGTCAATGAAAGCGCGCGAGCGTAAAAGACAAAAATTAGTGGATAAGTATGCCGCAAAACGTACCGCTTTGAAAGAAGCTGGTGACTATGAAGGTTTGCAACGCATTCCTAAAAACGCTTCACCAGTACGTTTGCACAATCGTTGCCAACTTACTGGTCGTCCGAAAGGATATATGCGGCAGTTTGGTGTTTCCCGTATCAACTTCAGGGAAATGGCGCTCAAAGGTTTGATCCCTGGTGTGAAAAAAGCAAGTTGGTAATTTAATATAGCAGCATAAAATGAATACTGACCCAATTGCAGATTATTTGACCAGACTCAGAAATGGAGTCATGGCAAAACATAGAGTGGTTGAAATTCCTGCTTCAAGCGTCAAAAAGTCGATGACTAAAATTTTGTTCGAAAAAGGATACATTCTGAATTATAAGTTCGAAGAAGATGAGAAGCAAGGTAATATTAAAATTGCATTGAAATATCATCCTGTAACAAAGATGCCGGCGATGACACGACTTGAAAGAGTTTCCAAACCTGGTTTAAGAAAATATGTGCATGCCGAAAAGCTTCCACGCGTTCTCAACGGCCTTGGAATTGCAATTATTTCTACTTCTAATGGTGTCATGACCGATAAGGAGGCCCGCAGGCTGAACATTGGTGGTGAAGTGTTATGTTATATAAGCTAAGAAAAGGAGAAAGAATCAATGTCAAGAATAGGTAAATTACCCATTAGCCTTCCTGCCGGAGTAACTGTAAATGTCTCAGATGATGGAACAGTTACTGTAAAAGGCAAATTAGGTGAATTGAAACAGAAAATTGATGAGTCTGTTTCTCTTAAAATTGAAGATGATCAAGTCGTTGTTGACCGTAAGTCTGATGAAATTGAACATAGAGCAAAGCATGGCCTTTATCGTTCTTTGATCAATAATATGGTAAAAGGCGTATCAGAAGGTTTCAGTACTGTACAGGAACTGGTTGGTGTAGGTTATAAAGCTGATGCTAAAGGTCAAATTCTGGAGCTTGCACTTGGATATTCACATAATATCTTCTTTGAAATCCCTCAGGAGATTAAGATTGAGACTGTTACTGAAAGAGGTAAAAATCCAATTATTAAGATGTCATGTGCCGATAAGCAATTACTCGGACAGGTTGCAGCCAAAATCAGATCTCTACGTAAACCTGAACCTTATAAGGGTAAAGGGATTAAATTCCAGAATGAGGTTTTGAGAAGGAAAGCTGGAAAAACAGCAGGTAAAGGTAAATAGGAATTGATTTATTGCCTGTAATTCAGGTTTAAAATACCACAAAAATGGCTATTAAGAATAAAAAAGATCAAAGAAGAGTCAGTATCAAGAAACGTATCAGAAAGATCGTTAATGGTACCGCCGAACGTCCGCGTTTGACTGTCTTCAGAAGTAACAAACAGATTTATGCTCAATTGATTGATGACAAGAATGGTAAAACTATTGTTGCTGCATCATCAGTAGAAAAGGGAGTTGAAGGAACAAAAGTGACCAAAATTGAACAGGCCAAACTGGTTGGAAAACTGGCTGCTGAAAAAGCAATTGCTGCCGGTATTGAAACAGTTGTATTTGATCGTAATGGTTATCTTTATCACGGAAGAGTTAAATCTTTAGCTGAGGCTGCACGTGAAGGAGGATTAAAATTCTAAAAAATTATGTCAGAAGTAAACGTAAAAAGAGTAAAATCCAGCGAAATCGAATTTAAAGATCGATTGGTCAGCATCCAGCGTGTTACAAAAGTAACCAAGGGTGGGCGCACTTTCAGCTTCTCAGCGATTGTTGTTGTTGGTAACGAAAATGGTGTTGTTGGTTACGGCCTTGGTAAAGCCAAAGAAGTAACAGCTGCCATTGCAAAGGGTATTGATGATGCAAAGAAAAACCTTATTAAGGTTCCGGTGCGTAATCGTACGATCCCTCATGAGCAGTTAGGTAAATATAGCGGAGCGTTGGTTTTTCTTAAACCTGCATCTGCTGGTACTGGTGTTATTGCTGGTGGAGCCATGCGCGCTGTACTGGAAAGTGTAGGTGTTCATGATGTATTAGCCAAATCAAAAGGTTCATCAAACCCACACTCCGTAGTTAAAGCCACATTTGACGCCCTTTCTAAAATGCGCGATGCTCATACCATTGCTCAGGTTAGAGGAGTGGAACTTGACACTGTGTTTAATGGATAATAGGCAGACGACAATGAAAAAAGTTAGAATTACACAGATAAAAAGTGGAATAGGTAGGCCTCAAAGGCAGAAAAATACCCTTACCGCATTGGGTTTTAAACGCATGCATCAAACCCTTGAAGTGGATTTGTCCCCTTCTGTTGCAGGAATGGTAGATGCAGTTAAACACCTGCTGAAAATCGAAGAATTATAGTATAAGTATAACAAGGAAATATTGACTACAATGGATTTAAGCAATCTAAAACCGGCAAAAGGTTCCACAAAAAATGTAAAGCGTATAGGTCGTGGACAAGGTTCTGGCCGTGGCGGTACATCCACACGTGGACATAAAGGAGCTGGCTCACGATCAGGAACCTCAAAGAAAATCGGCTTCGAAGGCGGTCAGATGCCTTTGGTTCGCCGTGTTCCAAAATTTGGCTTTAAAAACATTAACAGAAAAGAATACAGAGCAATTAATCTTGATACCCTTCAGGGTTTGGTTGATACGCATGCTGTTGATGTGATTAATATAGAGGTATTAAGACAATATGGTCTTACTGGTAAAAACGACCTTGTCAAGATCCTCGGACAAGGCGAACTCAAAGCTAAGCTTCAGGTTCATGCACACGGATTTTCTGCTTCGGCTATCAGTGCCATTGAAGCAGCTGGTGGTAATGCTGTAAAACTTTGATTTGAATGAAAAAACTATTCGAAACTTTACGAAACATCAACAAAATTGAAGAGCTGCGTAAGCGCATTCTTTATACTTTGGCAATTTTATTGATTTATCGCCTAGGCTCCTTTGTGGTGCTTCCGGGAGTAGACCCTAATATGTTAGCCAATTTACAGGCTCAGTCGAGTGGTGGTCTTCTTGGTTTGTTGAACATGTTTTCCGGTGGTGCCTTCTCCAATGCCTCAATTTTTGCATTGGGTATCATGCCTTATATTTCTGCCTCAATTGTTATTCAATTGTTGGGTATGGCTATTCCCTATTTCCAAAGATTACAGCGTGAAGGTGAAAGCGGAAGAAGAAAAATTAATCAAATTACCCGTTATCTTACAGTCGCCATTGTGGCCCTGCAAGCTCCTGGTTATATAGCAAATCTTATTTCACAGCTTCCAAATGAAGCCATTGCTCCTTTCGATCCCTCCATAACCCATCCATCTGCATTTTTCTGGATTTCAAATACCATCATTCTAATTGCTGGTACTTTATTTGTTATGTGGTTGGGCGAAAGAATAACCGATAAGGGTATTGGAAACGGAATTTCATTGATCATTATGATCGGTATTATTGCACAATTACCATTTGCTTTGTTCTCTGAGTTTTTCTCACGGTTAGAGCAGAAAGGAGGTGGATTGGTATTTTTCTTGATTGAAATTGCTGTTCTGGTATTTGTGATTCTTATTACAATACTTCTTGTTCAGGGAACACGTAAAGTCCCGGTTCAATACGCAAAACGTATTGTTGGAAACAAACAATATGGAGGTGTCAGGCAGTATATTCCTTTAAAGGTTAATGCTGCTGGTGTTATGCCAATCATCTTTGCTCAGGCTATAATGTTTCTTCCTGTCACCTTGGTGGGCTTCTCATCTTCTGAAAGCTTAACCGGTATTGCTGCGGCGTTTACGAATATCAATGGTTTCTGGTATAATTTTGTATTTTTTGTACTAATTGTACTTTTTACTTATTTCTATACAGCCATAACAATTAACCCAAATCAAATGGCTGAGGATATGAAAAAAAATGGAGGATTTGTACCGGGTGTCAAGCCTGGAAAGAGAACTGCAGAATACCTGGACAATATATTATCAAGAATTACATTGCCTGGATCTTTTTTCCTCGCATTTGTTGCAATCATGCCTGCCTTAGTCAGTCAGATGGGGGTTAGTATGGCTTTTGCGCATTTTTATGGCGGAACATCCCTGTTGATTCTCGTAGGTGTTGTTCTAGACACTTTGCAGCAAATAGAAAGCTATTTGCTGATGAGGCACTACGACGGTCTTACAAAGTCAGGCAGAATTAAAGGACGCGGTGGTTCTGCAATGAATATGGGTTAAGGCTCTGATTGCTTTGAGTAATGATACAGATAAAAACTGAAGAAGAGATAGAATTACAACGCGAAAGTTCTTTGCTTGTTGGTAAAACCTTGGCAGAGGTGGCAAAAAATATCAAGCCTGGTGTAAAAACCAAAAAGCTTGATGAGCTTGCCGAAACCTTTATACGAGATCATCATGCCAAACCTGGTTTTAAAGGATATGGTGGGTTCCCTGCTACTTTGTGCATTTCAGTAAATGATGAAGTTGTACATGGTATCCCTGGTGAGTCTTACTTAAATGATGGTGATATTGTGTCAGTTGATTGTGGTGTATTAAAAAATGGGTTTTTTGGTGACTCAGCCTACACATTTAGTGTTGGCAATGTGGCAAAAGAAGTTGTTGATTTAATGGAAAGAACGAAACAATCATTGTATCTTGGTATTGAGCAAGCTGTCGATGGTAAACGTATTGGCGACATAGGTTATGCTATTCAAAGCTATATCGAACCTTTTGGATATGGGATTGTAAGGGAACTGGTGGGACATGGTGTTGGTAGGCAATTACATGAAAAACCTGAAGTGCCAAATTATGGACGCCGTGGTACAGGAGTTCGGTTAAGTAGTGGAATGGTTATAGCTATTGAACCAATGATTAATCTGGGAAAACGCAATGTTTCTCAAGATACCGATGGGTGGACAATTCGTACGTCTGATCGGTTGCCATCAGCTCATTATGAGCATACAGTTGCAATAAGGAATAATAAAGCAGATATACTTTCGAGTTTCGAATATATAGAAACAGTTTTAAATAGAATGAACGGATTATAAGTATGGCAAAACAATTGTCGATCGAACAGGACGGAACAGTTATTGAATCTCTCGGTAATGCGATGTTTAGAGTGGAACTTGAAAATGGTCACTCACTCATTGCACACATTTCCGGTAAGATGAGAATGCATTATATCAAAATTCTGCCAGGTGATCGTGTAAAACTGGAATTGTCTCCTTATGATTTGACCAAAGGTCGAATTACATTCAGATATAAATAGGATTTCGAACTAATAACCAGGTAGCAGTTGAATGGCTGCCTATGAAACATTAAAATAAAATGAAAGTCAGAGCATCAGTTAAGAAAAGATCAGCCGAGTGCAAAATTGTACGTCGTAAAGGCAGGTTGTATGTGATCAACAAAAAAAATCCAAAGTTTAAACAAAGACAAGGTTAAGCTACAATAATACTAAAAGAAATAGATATGGCTAGAATTGCTGGTGTAGATATCCCAAATAATAAAAGGGGCGAAATTGCACTCACTTATATTTATGGAATCGGAAGAAGCGCTTCAAAGGATGTGCTTCTAAGGGCCGGAGTTAATTTTGACAAAAAAGTTCAGGATTGGACGGATGATGAACAAAACAATGTTCGTGCGATCATCGGCTCTACTTACAAAGTAGAAGGTGAGCTGCGCAGTGAGGTTCAGATTAACATCAAACGACTCATGGACATCGGATGCTATAGAGGCGTCCGGCATCGTCTTGGTTTGCCTTTAAGAGGTCAAAGCACCAAGAACAATGCGCGTACACGAAAAGGTCGTAAAAAAACAGTTGCAAACAAGAAGAAGGCTACCAAGTAGCATTCGGATCATATAAACAGTTTAAGTAATTATCATTCATTATGGCAAAAACTACAAGAGTAGTAAAGAAACGTGTTGTTAAAGTTGAAGCAATAGGCAAAGCTTTTGTCAAAGCATCCTTTAACAATATCATCATTTCTTTAACAAACAGCAGCGGACAGGTAATTTCCTGGGCTTCTGCAGGTAAGATGGGTTTTAGAGGGTCTAAAAAGAATACCCCTTATGCAGCTCAAATGGCAGCAGAAGAATGCTCCAAAACTGCATACGATCTTGGATTGAGAAAAGTGAAAGTGTATGTAAAGGGACCTGGTGCAGGACGTGAGTCAGCCATTCGTTCTATTCACTCTTCTGGTATTGAAGTTACCGAAATCACTGACGTTACTCCATTGCCTCACAACGGCTGTCGCCCTCCTAAAAGAAGAAGAGTGTAAGTTGAACGGATTATTTAGAAAATTAAAAATTATTTATTATGGCTAGGTACATAGGTCCAAAATCAAAAATAGCTCGTAAATTTGGTGAGCCCATCTTTGGTCCCGACAGATCATTTGAAAAGAAAAATTATCCTCCGGGTCAACATGGTAGCTCAAAACGCAGAAAGAAACAATCTGAATACGGTGTTCAGTTGCAAGAAAAACAAAAAGCTAAATATACATATGGTGTTCTCGAACGTCAGTTCAGAATACTTTTTGATAAAGCTGCTCATAAAAAGGGTGTTACTGGTGAAATTTTACTTCAGTTAATAGAATCGCGCCTCGACAATGTAGTTTACCGCTTTGGTATTTCCCCTACAAGGAGTGGAGCCCGTCAGCTCGTAAGTCATCGCCATATAACAGTAAATGGAGAAGTTGTTAACATCCCCTCTTACTTGGTAAAAGTCGGTGATATTGTGGGAGTTCGTGAAAGATCAAAAAGCCTTGAGGTAATCTTGGATGCTGTTCAAGGTAGAGTAAGTCGTTACACCTGGCTCGAATGGGAAGGCGAAAAAATGGCCGGAAAATTCATGAGCTATCCCGAACGTCAGGATATTCCTGAAACAATTAATGAACAACTTATTGTTGAGTTGTATTCAAAATAAGAATTGATTATTAACCTGGTAGCATATTCTATCAAACACTAAACCGAAATTATGGCAATTTTAGCGTTTCAAAAACCCGAAAAGGTGATAATGGTTGAATCAGACAGCTTTAATGGTGTCTTTGAATTCAGACCTCTCGAACCAGGATTCGGTATCACAATTGGCAACTCGCTCCGCCGGATTTTGCTCTCTTCACTCGAAGGCTTTGCAATTACCTCTATACGGATAGAGGGTGTTTTGCACGAATTTTCTGCTATCGAAGGTGTTGTTGAAGATGTAGCAGATATCATTCTCAATCTCAAAAAGATTAGATTCAAACAGCAAATAGCTTCTGAGACCAGTGAAAAAGTAAACATTGTAATTGGCGATCAGGAGCAGTTTAAAGCTGGAGATATAAATAAGTTTCTTTCAGTTTTTCAGGTTCTTAACACCGACATGATCGTTTGTAATATGGATCCCTCTGTTAAATTGAGCATAGAACTTACAATCAATAAAGGAAGAGGTTATGTTCCTGCAGAAGAGAATAAGATACCTAATTCAGCTCTTGGAACCATAGCTATTGACTCAATTCACACTCCGATAAAAAATGTTAAGTTTCATGTAGAAAATTATCGTGTTGAACAAAAAACGGACTATGAGAAACTTCTTATGGAGGTGCTAACCGATGGTTCAATACAACCTAAGGATGCCCTGAAAGAGGCTGCAAAAATACTTATCACACATTTTATGCTTTTCTCTGATGAGAAAATTACGGTTGATACTGATGAAAAATCTGTTACAGAAGAGTTTGATGAGAGTTCTTTGCACATAAGACAACTCCTCAAAACAAAACTGGTTGACATGGATTTGTCTGTAAGGGCACTGAATTGTCTTAAAGCTGCAGATGTTGAGTCACTCGGTGATCTGGTTTCTTTCAACAAGAATGATTTACTTAAGTTCCGTAATTTTGGCAAGAAATCCCTAACCGAGTTAGAAGAGTTGGTCAAAAGTAAGGGCCTTGAGTTCGGAATGAATATCAGTAAATACAAATTAGAAAAGGAATAATTGGAATGAGACACAATAAGAAATTTAACCATCTGGGAAGGACCAGTGCGCATCGTAAAGCAATGCTTTCAAATATGGCAACCTCACTTATTCTTCACAAAAGAATAACCACCACAGTTGCCAAAGCAAAAGCACTCAGACCATATGTTGAGCCGATGATTACCAGATCGAAAGAGGATACTACACACTCAAGAAGAATGGTGTTCAAATTGCTTCAAAATAAATTTGCCGTAACGGAATTATTCCGTGAGGTTTCTCCAAAAGTTGCAGATCGTCCGGGTGGATATACCAGAATTATTAAGCTTGGCAACCGTTTGGGTGATAGTGCTGAAATGTGCCTTATTGAACTGGTTGATTTTAATGCAAACCTTCTTGATTCAAAAGCCCCAAAGAAAGCAAAAACTACACGTAGAAGAGGTGGCAAAAAGGTTGTAGCACCAGAAGCAACTGCTGTAGTTAAAACTGAAAAAACTGTTATTGAACCTGTCGAAGGTGATACTGAAACAAATACAGAGGTAAAAGAATAAAGTAATTATAAAAGCAACCGATTGCATTGAAAAAGGATATAATCCATCAGGATTATATCCTTTTTTTAATATTTAGTCTTAACTTTGTAAGAAAATTTTAACTTAAATAATTATTATGAGTCACATTATTAATGTTCATGCCCGTCAGATACTTGATTCTCGCGGCAATCCAACAGTTGAAGTAGATGTTTTAACTGAAAACGGCGTGCTGGGAAGAGCCGCTGTTCCATCTGGAGCATCCACGGGAGTACACGAAGCAGTAGAGCTGCGCGATGGAGATAAAAATGTCTATCTTGGCAAAGGAGTTCTTCAAGCAGTTCAAAACGTGAATAATATTATAGCTGAAGAAATTAATGGATATTACATTACTGATCAGGCTGAGATCGATGCACGAATGATCGAATTGGATGGCACTCCAAATAAATCAAAACTTGGTGCAAATGCAATCCTTGGCGTTTCACTCGCTGTTGCTCATGCTGCTGCACAGGAAACTAACCAGCCATTGTTTCGCTATGTTGGTGGGGTTGGTGCTAATACATTACCTATTCCTATGATGAATATCATCAACGGAGGCTCGCATGCTGATAATAGCATCGACTTTCAGGAGTTTATGATTATGCCTGTTGGAGCGACTTCATTTAGTCAGGCGATCAGGATGGGGGCAGAAGTTTTTCATAACCTTAAATCAGTCCTAAAGAAATTAGGATATTCAACAAATGTCGGCGACGAAGGTGGCTTTGCTCCAAATCTTAAATCAAATGAAGAGGCCGTTAAGGTTATTCTAGAAGCTATCGAAAAAGCAGGATATATTCCAGGTGAAGATGTTTGCATTTCCTTAGATCCTGCCTCATCAGAATACTATCTACCCGAAGAAAATGTCTATCATCTGCATAAGTCAACAGGTGAAAAACTTACTCCTTCTCAAATGGTTGATTACTGGAATGAATGGATAAATAAATACCCGATCATTTCAATAGAAGATGGTATGGCTGAAGATGACTGGGACGGATGGAAACTCATGACAAAAAAAATGGGTTCACGTATTCAACTTGTTGGGGACGATTTATTTGTCACAAATGTAAATCGGCTTGCTATGGGTATTGAGAAAGAAGTAGCGAACTCTATTCTCGTTAAAGTGAATCAAATTGGCTCTTTAACCGAAACAATCGATGCCGTAAATCTTGCATACAAGAATAATTATACTGCCGTTATGAGTCATCGTTCGGGCGAAACAGAGGATACTTCAATTGCAGATTTGTCTGTTGCTTTAAATACTGGACTTATTAAAACAGGATCTGCAAGTCGTACCGATAGGATTGCAAAATATAATCAATTATTAAGAATTGAAGAAATTCTTGGGTCAAATGCTAAATATCCTGGAAAATCTTTCAAGTATTTCAAGAAATAGCTCTCAAGATTAAGGTAACAAAAACCAACCTGTCTGTGATAAGGTTGGTTTTTTTTTGGAATTTGGACAACAAAAATGGCTCAATCATAAATTATCGATATAATCCCCTAAATTAGACCAAAGATGCTCTAAGGCATGATAATATCCTCCCAAAGAGGTGTTAATTTGTCGATATAATCAATTGTTCTAGCATGATTCAATTATTTATAGTTTAATCTATTACAGTAATCATTTAATTAATAGCAGATTACAATTTTGGAACAGGTTTTTCGAGGTAGAAGTTAAACAATAGCTGGGCATTTAAAACAAGAAAATGGTGGTTTGTTTTACAAAATCTTCTTTACAAATCTTCTTTACAAATCTTCTTCTAGCAGAATGTCCAAATGTTACACAGATTGCTAAAAAGTTGTTGATTTGTGTGAATATTTTGTAGATTATTTTGATTTTTAAAAAATATTTGGATAGTTTTTAAATTCAGAATCAGCTATTTAGAAAGAAGCCCTCAAAAAACTTACGATAAATTAAAAAAAAGATTTGGAGAATAGGAAAAAGGTATTACTTTTGCACTCCCAATCGCGGTGAAAGGAAGAAGAGAGAGA
>PHDU01000193.1 GCA_002842755.1 Bacteroidetes bacterium HGW-Bacteroidetes-1
GAACAGGTTTGTAAAGTATTAAAAACAGGTATGCGCACCATTGATCGGGTAAAACAACGTTTTGTAATGGAGGGACTTGATGCAGCTCTTGGTGTTGCATCAACAAGCCGGATATATGATAAAAAGGTTGATGAAGATACAGAAGCCCGGTTAATCTCAATTGCCTGTAGTGAGCCACCAAAGGGATTTGGCAGATGGTCTTTACGGCTGTTAGCTGATCGTATGGTAGAGTTAAATTATGTTGATGATATATCACATGAAACAGTTAGAACGGTTTTAAAAAAAACGAACTTAAGCCTTGGCGGGTCAAAGGTTGGGTAATACCGCCAAAGCAAAACAGTCATTTTGTTGCCGCTATGGAGCAGGTTCTTGATGTTTACAAACGCCCGTATAATAATGTAAACCCTGTAGTGTGTATGGATGAAACACCGAAACAATTGATAAAAGAAGTTCGCAAAACAGTACCAATGAAGCCAGGCTTTGAAAAAAGAGTCGACTATGAGTATTCACGCTGTGGGGTTTGTAATGTTTTTATGGTTAGCGAGCCCTTGGCTGGAAAGCGATATATGAAGGTGACGCAAAACCGGACAAAAAAAGACTGGGCATTGTTGGTTCAGTATATTTGTGATAAGCTTTATCCCAAGGCAGAAACCATAACCTTGGTAATGGACAATCTGGCTTCACACAGCGCTGCGGCATTATATGAAACATTTGAACCAGTTGAGGCGAAAAGATTATGGGATCGTTTGGAGTTTATTTTCACACCCAAACATGGTAGTTGGTTGAATATGGCTGAAATAGAACTGAACGTATTAACCAAGCAATGTTTTAACAGAAGGATTGACAAGATAAGCACGGTAAAAGCAGAAGTCAGAGCCTGGCAAAATCACAGAAACAACAAAAATTCCAAAATTAAATGGCAGTTCTCAACCGATCAGGCACGAATAAAATTACATAAACTTTATCCGTCAATTCATGATTGACATGACACTAGACACCTCAAAAAAAGTATTTTCTCTATTTCTACTTTACCAATTTGAAAAAAGTGGTGGTTTGTTTGATTATATGATTAATAATTAGTATCTTAGCCTAATTATTAACGCATTCTGATTGTTTTGACAATGAAGCCAAAACGAGCA
>PHDU01000194.1 GCA_002842755.1 Bacteroidetes bacterium HGW-Bacteroidetes-1
AAAATGCGCTGCTTACAATGGAAGTATTTGCTAATTTTATCGGGATAATAACGCACTTAAATGGGAAATATAGGAGGTTTTTGGACGGACTGCCGTTATGCACAAGCTTAAAAAGACACAGACAATGAAAAGGCTGAACATTTTATTTTTGATTATTCTGTTTATGACCGCATGTCAATCAGGCGACACGGAACAATTAGTGACAATTGGTAACAAATATTCAATTTCATTACCTTCTTTTTTAGTGAAAGCAAGCACCACTTTAAATGAAGATGCCTCTTTGCAATATCTACACACTTGGAAAGAGTTTTATGTAATTGTTATTGACGAGTCAAAATCCGAAATGCAAAAGGCTTTAGAAGACAACAATTTGACTGAAACCTATTCAAATGACATTAAAGGCTATTCCGATTTACTTTTAAAAGGCTTTGAACAATCAGTTTCTATATCTCAAAAATCTGAGATTAAAGACACATTAGTTAACAATATGCCTGCGAGAATACTTACGATTAACGGAACTGCTGAAGGAATTAATGCCTTTTATTCAATTGCATTTATTCAAGGCAAAGAAAGATACTATCAAGTTATGGCTTGGACTTTATCGAGTAAAGAATATGAATATAAAGACAGAATGAACCGAATAATGTATTCATTTAAAGAACTTTAAACTAATTTGCAATGTTTGATAACACTTGGAATAATATCATAGACTGGTTTCGTGACCGAAGCGAAAGAGCAAAACTAGTGCGAAGCTTCAATGAATCTGCAAGAAATTCTTTTGTTGCAGGTATAGCTCCAACACTTTTAAAAGCAAGTATTTCTAAAGGTGAAAGTTTATATAGGCATCAATTTTCCAACTGGCTAAATTCCGGTTATAGAATTCAAGCATTTACCGGTAGAATTCTCACAAAAGACGAACTAATACATATTGGCAAGGTAATTCTTGATGACAGCGTTTTGGTTCGCAGATTAATTGTTCTCGGTTTTGACACTTTAGAGATACACGGAGATGCTGGAACATATGGATGCAGATGGCAACTAAGGAGTTGTCAATAAATAACATTTACAATTTAGGTGATATTTTGTAGTTCCATTCGCCATGGAAATCATTTCGTTCAATATTTAGGTTTTGTTT
>PHDU01000113.1 GCA_002842755.1 Bacteroidetes bacterium HGW-Bacteroidetes-1
ATCATGTGTTATTAACGAGTTTTTATCCTCGTTCTGTTAATGACTTAGTGGTATACTTTTCGATTGAAAGGTGGGGTACTTCTTAAGTGAAATAAACAGCTAAATCCCTGTTCTTAAATCACCTAACACCCTTCTCCGTCAGCAATAATCCCCACACCCCGCTCGGCATTGCGCACTGGCAGAAAGGCAGGAAAGCTTGGTGCTTGCGCGGTCTTTTTGCTGCAGATGCCCTATCTACAGATAGCAAAATTACAACGACTGGAGTGCTAGCTTTTCTCAGGTATGGCCGCAAAAATCAATAGAATCCCTAATCAATAGAATCAAAAAACAAACCAAAATCTATTTTCGGACTTTACTAAAAAGGGAGGAAGCTACAAAAACTATGAAGGTATAAATCAAGAAATAAATCTCAGAATTGTAAGCATATTTTGACAATAGAGTCAACTAACCGTCAACCGTAATAAAAAAAGCGTCCATACCATTTGATATAAACGCCTGATAATCAATTTGTCGGAGCGGCCCGACTCGAACGGGCGACCGCTTGCACCCCATGCAAGTATGCTAGCCAACTGCACCACGCCCCGATTTGCTTTTGAAGCGATGCAAAGATAAAACAGTTTGATGAGTTGAACAAATGAATTTTAGGCCGGATTTAGGTTTAAAAGCAAAATGAATTATTGGTTAGGAAAAAGACAGGAATCTGGATGAATGGCTAAAAGTCGGTAGAATTTTTCATTTTTTATTGTTGTTTTATCAAAGTGTGCCTTTAATAATTTAATGTTCTTGCGACAAAAATTCATTTTGTTTTAAATCGCATAATTATCACTATATACAAACCGTCAATCTGTCAGCAAATGAAAAGATAATTCTGTAATTTTGCCCTTAATTGACAGAAAAATAAAGTGGCACTGTTTTAGATGCATGAGCTTCAATATATCATAAAAATTTAATTTTAGAAATATGAGTAATAGTACAGAACATGTTGAATGTTTGATAATCGGTTCAGGGCCAGCTGGATATACAGCCGCCATTTATGCAGCACGTGCTGATTTGAAACCTGTAATTTATCAAGGTATTCAGCCAGGTGGACAGCTGACAACTACAACAGAAGTGGAGAACTTTCCCGGGTACCCTCAGGGCATAACCGGTCCAGAAATGATGGAAGAACTGAAGGCTCAGGCTGAACGATTTGGTACGGATACCCGTTGGGGAACCATAACCGAAGTTGATTCAACAAAACGTCCTTTCAAAGTAAAGGCAGATGATGGTAAAGATATTTTAGCTGATACGATCATTATCGCAACAGGAGCTACAGCAAAATACCTCGGATTAGAATCGGAGGAAAAGTTCAAGGGCGGGGGCGTTTCTGCTTGCGCTACTTGCGATGGATTCTTCTATAAAGGTAAAGATGTTGCTGTTGTTGGTGGAGGTGATACTGCTGCGGAAGAAGCAACCTACCTCGCTAAACTTTGCCGAAAAGTATATCTGATTGTGCGTCGTGATGAACTGCGTGCCTCAAAAGCAATGCAAAATCGTGTGCTTAATACTCCAAACATTGAAGTTCTGTGGAACCACGAAACAAAAGAACTATTTGGCACTGAGTCAGGATTTATGAAGACATTGAAGGGTGTGGTCCTCATCAACAACAAATCACATGAAGAAAAGAAAATTGAAGTAGACGGCTTTTTCTTAGCAATAGGACACAAACCAAACAGTGAACTTTTTGATGGCTTACTCGATATGGATGATATCGGTTATATCAAAACCAGACCCGACTCAACGTCAACCAATATACCGGGAATATTTGCTTGTGGTGACGTACAGGATAAAGTATTTCGCCAGGCTGTGACTGCAGCAGGAACAGGCTGTATGGCCGCACTTGAAGCTGAACGCTTTTTAGCTTCCCTCAATGATTGATTTCATTTGGGTTTGAAAGCCAATATTTCATAAAAAGTTTTTAAAGCTCTGGATAATGATCCGGAGCTTTTTTTATTAATTGTAGTTAGATGAATTACAAATTTGTTGAGTTCAACCATAGAATTGGAAACGAAATGTGATAATAGTTTCTCGCTTTTCAATTTGAGTTTATTTTGTTAATCCAGATGGCAGCATGGGTCACAAATATCTTTCATGAATATTTTTGCAACATTAAGATGATATCATTTTGTTTCTTCAACAACTTATTATAATGTTATTTAGACTCATTTTAAGTTTGCTGCAATCGATTGCCATTCACTTTTAAGTTCATAACTTTGAGCCGGAATTGTTGCTATTGAAGTCCTGAATTTTCATCTATTTTTTTTGACAGGAATAACCAGAAATAATTATATAAACAAAAAAAAATACGTTATGGCAAAAAGAACCATCGTAACGATGCCGGGCGACGGCATAGGAAGAGTTGTATTGGAAGAAGCAATCCGGGTGCTGGGGGCTGCAGGTTTTGAGGCTGATTATGTGGAGGGTGACATTGGTTGGGATTTTTGGTGTAAGGAAGGCAATCCACTGCCCCAAAGAACCCTCGATTTGATTGAAAAGCATAAAATAAGTTTGTTCGGTGCAATTACATCCAAACCAAAAGATGCTGCATTTGCAGAACTATCCCCAGAACTGAAAGAAAAAAATCTGGTATATGCCAGTCCCATTGTTGGTTTACGTCAGCATTTTGGACTCGATATCTGCATGAGGCCCACAAAGTCTTATCCCGGAAATCCTTTGAATTTTATCCGGCGTGGTATTAATAATACCATTGAAGAACCAGTTGTTGATGCTGTTATTTTCCGTCAAAATACCGAAGGTTTGTATGGTGGAGTAGAATGGAGCAATCCTCCTGCTCAGGTTTATGATGCATTGATGTCTCATCCCAAGTTCAGGAAAAACTTTGGCGAACATCCAAAAGATGAAATCTCAGTCTCAACACGGATTTTTTCTAAAAAATATACGGAGCGTATTCTTCGTGCAGCCTTCGAATATGCCAGAAAGTATGGATACAAATCCGTTACACTTTGTGAGAAGCCAAATGTTATCCGTGAAACAAGCGGGATGATGTACAAAATGGCGCAGGAAATGCAAAAGAAGGATTTCATAGAAATTGAATTGTGGAATACCAATATTGATGCTCAAATGATGTGGCTGACAAAAAATCCTGAAAACTACGGTGTGATTGTGGCTGGCAATATGTTTGGTGATATTGCTTCAGATGGTTTTGCGGGCTTGATTGGTGGATTGGGATTTGCAGCTTCAGCGCAGTTTAATCCTGATTCTGGTATTGGCGTTTTTGAACCTACCCATGGATCTGCTCCAAAATATGCTAACTACCCGGTATCGATCGTAAATCCAATTGCCATGATTGAATCAGCATGTATGATGCTCGATTTCATTGATGAGCAAGTTATAGCAGCGAAAATAAGAAAAGCAGTTGCTGAAGTGATTGCCGAAGGTAAAGTGCGGACTTATGATATGATGAAAATGGAGGGAAACCCTGATGTAATTAAAAATGGAGCAGCCAGTACTCAGCAGATGGGTGATGCTATTATAGCAAAACTTTAAATTAAAAAAATCGTTTGGAAGCCTGAAGTGGCGGGATAACTCCTCTTTCACTTCAGGCTTTAAAATATAGTTTACTTAAAAAATAACAGGGATGAAACATATTGAAATTAAGAAAGAATACATTCATCAGGCAAATGAATTATGGCCTGAATTGCAATGGATCAAAAATACCGAACTGCGGGAACAAACAACAAATGCATGGGCATTGGCGCTTCAAAAGAGTGTACTCACACCCAATGACCTGAACACAATTCCTTTTACCCTTTTGTGTGGCCCTGATTTGAAGGTTACTTTCATGGACCATAAAAGAGCTGTAGTTCATATTGCTAAAGATTGTGGTGATCAAATGAATAAGTTTTTCAAAAATGACTTACCCGTGGATATGGATGCTTTGATTGCGGGTGCCATTCTTGCAGATGTTGGAAAATTACTTGAATATGAACTGAAAGAGGGGAAAGCCGTTCAGGGAGCTTACGGAAAATATCTGCGCCATCCTTTTTCAGGTGTTTCGTTGGCCGAAATGTGCGAAGTACCTGCAGCAGTTTGTCATATCATTGCGACTCATGCCGGAGAAGGCAACATGGTGAAACGTTCAACGGAAGCTTACGTGGTTCATCATGCTGATTTTATGACCTTTGAACCTTTTAAAGAGAGATTAAAACTTTAGTAAAATTTGGTAGAATAATAAGTTGATTGTATAGAAATCTGAAAGAAGAATATTTTTTCTTCAACAATAAAAAATATTTCCTATGAATATCATTGAAAAAATATTGGCAGAACATGGCAATAAAACAGAGGTCAAGCCAGGCGACATTGTTGACATTTATATTGATGCCCGTGTTGCACGTGATTTTGGTGGCGCCAATGTTGTGAAAAATATTGTCAACAATGGGCTTACACTGGCTGACGCATCCCGTACATTTTTTACTTTTGATTGTAACCCCACAGGTTCAGATCAGAAATATGCTGCAAATCAGCATTATTGCAGACTTTATGCACGAGAAAACGGGATCAAAGTTTTTGATATAGATGCTGGAATTGGCACTCACATTGCTTTTGACCATGGGCTTGCATGGCCGGGAAGCACTTTTGTTTCCACTGATTCACATGCCAATATCCTTGGCGCCATTGGTGCATTTGGACAAGGTATGGGTGATCAGGATATTGCTGCCGCCTGGGCAAAGGGCTCGCTTTGGTTCAAAGTTCCGCATTCGGTAAAACTTGTTTTCACAGGTGAGATTCCGGCGAATGTTTCAGCCAAAGACTTTGCCTTGAACTTGCTCAACATATTTGGAGCCAACAAATTATTGGGTTATTCAGTCGAGTTTTATGGTGAACCGATTGACAAACTTACACTCGATCAACGTATTACCATTGCCTCAATGGCAACAGAGATGGGAGGGATTATTTTTCTGTTTCCCCCGAATGAGTCCATTTACAACTTCTGCGAGCAAAAAACCGGACGTGATCTTAAGCGCATTGAGGCCGATAAAGATGCACGCTATGCAGAGGTAAAAGAAATTGATGTAAATACATTTATCCCAATGTTGGCACGCCCTGGTAAACCTCACGATAATGCTGGTGTTGAAACTGAAAAAGGGAGAAAAATTGATTCTGCATTTATTGGGAGTTGTACCAATGGTCGTATGGAAGATTTACGTGCAGCAGCTGCCATTCTGAAAGGAAGAAAAGTAGCGCCGGGCGTTGTTTTGAAGGTGGTTCCTTCAACCGACATTATCTGGCAGAAGGCAATGGATGAAGGTCTTATAAAAATTTTCAAGGACGCAGGGGCTTTAGTCTCCAATGCTGGTTGCGCCGGATGTGCTGCCGGTCAGGTGGGTCAGAATGGTCCGGGTGAAGTTACTTTAAGCACCGGTAACAGAAACTTTGAAGGAAAACAGGGTAAAGGTTTTGTTTATCTTGCTTCGCCAGCAATTGTGGCTGCTTCGGCTGTTGCGGGAGTTATCACAACTCCTGATGAAATCCCTGACCATGCAGCTTTATTTGTTAAACCAGCAACCTCATCGTTTAAGTTAGAAGAGAAAAAAGAGATGGATACCACTAAGCCACTGGTTGTTGAAGGACGCGTTTGGGTTATTTCCAAAGACGATATCGATACCGATATGATCTTCCATAACCGCTATCTTACTATTACAGATATCAAAGAGATGGGACAATATACTTTTGATAATCTCAAAGGCTATGAAGATTTTGCCAGGAAAGCTCAGCCGACAGATATCGTGCTCACAGGAAAAAATTTTGGTGCCGGAAGTTCCCGACAGCAGGCTGTGGATTGTTTTGCTGCTCTCGGAATTTCCTGCATTCTGGCTGAGTCATATGGCGCTATTTATGAACGCAATGCTATCAATGCCGCCTTCCCTATTTTAACTTACAAACCTTCGTTGATTGATGCTATTGCATTGAAAGACAAAGACCTCATCCGTGTGGATATGGCAGCAGGAAGAATTACCAATCTATCCAATGGTTTGACTGCGGAAATTGATAAGTTTACTGACGTGCAGATTGAAATTTATCGCAACGGAGGACTTTTATAGTCAGAACACACTTTTAGAAGTTAGAAATTAAATACATACAATAATGGGAAAGACATTTGCAGAAAAGGTTTTGGGTGCTCCAAAAGGTGCCATCGTGTTTAAAAAACCCGACATCGTCTTAACGCACGACAATACAGCCAGTATCCGTAAGACTTTTGAAAAAATGGGGGGGCAGAAAGTGTTCGATCCCAATCAACTGCTTATCACGTTGGATCATAATGCGCCACCAACCGACTCGAAGCTGGCCAACGACTATGAGTCAATCCGGACTTTTGCACGCGAGCAGGGCATTGCTAAATTTCACCCAGCCGGAGATGGAATTTGTCACCAGCTTATGGCCAACTATGCACGTCCCGGTATGATCATCGTAGGTAGTGATAGTCATACCTGCACGGCAGGAGCTTTCAATGCAATGGCTGCAGGTATCGATCGTACTGAGTCGGCAGGATTGTGGAAAAAGGGAGAGACCTGGTTTCGTGTCCCTGAATCGATGAAAATAACGCTTAAAGGCCGACTTAAAAAGGGCGTTTATGCAAAAGATATCAGTTTGTGGATTATCGGGAAGATCGGAACAGACGGTGCAAATTATATGTCTATTGAATTTCACGGTGATGGCGTAAGTACCCTTAGTATTTCTGAGCGCATGACCCTGACCAATCTGGCTTCTGAGATGGGTGCAAAAAATGCAGTTTTCCCGGCAGATCAGGTGTTGATTGATTATCTTGGTGATGACAACTATCAATCAATCTGGGCGGATGAGGATGCTGTTTATGATAAAGAAATGTCCATTGATTTGGGTGAAATCTTTCCGGTCGTTGCCGCCCCTCATAGCCCTGAAAATATTAAAGCCGTAGCGGAGGTATATGGGGTTAAACTTAATCAGGGAGTCATTGGTACATGCACAAACGGTCGTTTGGACGATATTCGTGAAGCTTCAGAAATATTGGATGGCAAGCAGATTGCTGCAGATTTTCAGTTGCTGGTGATTCCAGCATCTAAAGAAATTTATATGCAGGCGATTGAAGCTGGCTACATTACCACACTTATGAAAGCAGGAGCAACCATACTTGCTTCATCCTGCGGACCATGTCTTGGGACTGGGCAGGGGATTCCAGCGGATGACTTTACCGTGATTTCAACTGCCAATCGAAATTTCAAAGGCAGAATGGGTAATAAAAACGCCTCTATTTATTTAGCCAGTCCAGCAACTGTTGCTTACTCAGCGCTTTATGGTGAAATTGCCGACCCAAGGGGTGTAAAGGCAGATGATAAGTTTGAATCTACCATACAGGTAGCTACAACGGTTTCTATATCGTATGGAGAAAATCGGAAGCATGCCAAAGTATGGAATTATGCAGATGCAGATAACTTAAATACAGATCAGATGTTTGCTGGAAATCTGACTTATAGCGTTTTAAGTTCTGATGCCTCTGGAATAATGGCACATCTTTTCAAAGGATTTGATGAAACCTTTGCCGAAAATGTTCTGCAGGGAGATATTATTATTGCCGGAGATAACTTTGGTTGTGGCAGCTCCAGAGAACATCCTGCAGTGGGTTTATCGCATGCTGATGTGAAGGCGATTATATGCAAGTCGGTCAACCGGATTTTCTATCGGTCTTCAGTCAATCAGGGCCTTCCAATACTTGTTGTGCCCGAAGCAGTAAGATACTTTAAACAAGGAGATACAGTCGAAGTTGATTTTGCTTCAGGTAAGATACTTGTCAATGATAAAACATTCCATTTTGAGCCGTTACCCGAACAATTGGTTGCCGTTTTTGAAGCCAAAGGCCTGGTAAATTATTTGAAGAATAACTAGTGTCATGTCAATCATGAATTGACGGATAAAGCTTATGAAGTTTTATTCGAGCCTGATCAGTTGTAAACTGCCATTTAATTTTTGATTTTTTGT
>PHDU01000114.1 GCA_002842755.1 Bacteroidetes bacterium HGW-Bacteroidetes-1
TTGAATTACACAATGAAAAATTGAAAAGATTCAAACAATTTATCAACACTACTTTGTTAATAGTCAATGTGTTGTGTGTTTTCTTGCAGACACTAAATATCTGTAACGGTGAAATTACACAGGTGGGAAACCGGTATGGCATCGAGGCAAAACAAACCGGGCTCAATGCCCTCACCACCGATATAAACAATGTTTGGTATATTGCTTGTAATCAAGGGATACTCCGGCTCGAAAACATCAGTAATCTTGTCCACCGGCAAACATTGCTTCAAGTAAAGCAATTAAGAGTAAACCATCAGCTTTTTGATTTTCACAACACAATAAAACTAGCGCATTACCAAAGTCAGATCAGTATTGAACTTGCAGGAATCTGGTATCCAAATCCGGAAGAAATAAGACTGAATATTGAACTTAAAGGTACCGAAAATACCTCTTTTGAAACGCGCGATCATGTATTAACTTTTGGAAATCTCAGACCGGGAAACTATCATTTTCCAATTTCGGAAGCAGGCCATCAACTTGTTGATACCAAAGACGTTTCAATAGACATCAAAATTCTTAAACCATTTTGGTTGCGTTGGTGGTTTATGATAAGCACCGCCATTTTAGCTCTTTTTTTATTCTATTTCTGGCTTCAGCAGCGTGAAAAAAAAATTAAACAGCAACAAAGAATTCATCAGGAAAAACTTGAGTTTGAATACCGCAACCTGCGCAATCAGGTGAATCCTCATTTTCTCTTCAATAGCTTTAGCACCTTGATTGCAATGATCGAAAACGAGGGTAAAGATGCGGTAAGGTATGTAGAAAAATTATCCGATTATTTCAGGCAGATTCTGCAATATCGGAATCATGAACTCATCACCCTGCAGGAAGAACTGCAGTTGATTGAAACCTATATTTTTTTGCAGCAAAAAAGATATGGTAAAGGGTTGCAGCTTATTTTGAACAGCAATCCCGAACTTCATCAAAGCAAAATACCGCCGATGACACTTCAGATGTTGGCCGAAAATGCACTCAAACACAATGTTGCTTCCAGAGCTAAGCCATTAATAATCAACATTGATTGGAATGCCAATGGAATCACCGTTAAAAACAACCTTCAGCCAAAAGAATCTGCTGAGATTTCAACGGGTCTTGGACTAAAAAATATATCAGAGCGCTATAACCTGTTTGCCGGAAAAAAAATTGAAATAGAAACAATAGACCAGTTTTTTATCGTGAAACTTCCCATAATTTTTTAAAATATATACAAATGACCTTACATGTATTGATCGTTGAAGACGAAGAAGCAACTGCACAACGAATGGTATCAATGCTGCAACAAATTGAACCAACGGCTGTGATTGCAGAAATGACCGATAGTATCGAAGCAACTGTAAAATGGATGAAAGAAAACCCTCTTCCAGATTTGATGCTACTGGATATCCAACTCTCTGATGGTAGTAGTTTCCATATTTTCGAACAAGTTGAAGTACAGTATCCGGTCATTTTCACCACTGCTTATGACCAATATGCCTTGTTGGCATTTAAAGTAAACAGTATTGACTACCTGTTAAAACCTTTGAAGAAATCTGAACTTGAAGCTGCTCTCATTAAATAAAGACAATTAACCAGGCAACAGCCAAAAATTGACTATTCTCAATTGGTAAAGCTGTTAATACGTCCCCAAACCAAATATCTTAATAGATTGATGGTGAAAGTGGGACAACAAATAAAAGCATTTCTTGTTTCCGAAGTTTCCTACCTCTATATCGTCGAAAAAATTGTTTTTGCTCGTCTGAAAACAGGCGAGCGTTATCCTGTTGATTTTAGTCTTGATCAATTGGAGAAAGAGTTGGATCCAGCTCGGTTCTTTCGAATCAACCGTAGTTTCATCATAAGTTTTGAAGCAATAGACAAATTTTTTACTTACTACAAATCACGTATTAAAGTTGTTTTGAAGCCTCCTTGTGAAGAAGAATCTATCTCAAGTACCGAACGTTCTCCCTTGTTCAGATCATGGTTAAACGGTAACAGTGATTAAAAAACAAGTGCATTGTTTGTATTTCAACCCGCTCAACTATCATATATTCCCATTCGGAAACATTCTTTTTGAAACAGGCTTCGGTTGGTTGTTCCTTTGCAGTGTTCGCCAAAATACATGAAAAATGAAAACATGGATTAAGACACTGGTCATCCTGGCCGCTATCGGCATGGTAACCGCTACAATGCTATTTGTATTTGTAATCAACAAATCTCATCCTGACTACGAAACAAAAAAAGCAGACTATTCACTCAGCGCCATTGATATCTTTAATGACTACAGCGAAGATATTCAAAATGCTTCAAAAAAATACAATGGAAAAATCATTGAGATTGAAAGCACGCTCACAGAAATTGAATCTTCCGATGGTCAAATCATAGCCTGCTTTGTGCTGAAGGAAGGCGTGTTTGGACCAGAAGGCGTCAGGATACGCATGCTCGAAAACCAAAAAAATATTCTCAAAGACATTGCCATAGGAGAAAAGGTCACCCTTAAAGGCTATGTTACCGGATACAACGAAACGGATGTTATCCTCGAACATGGTTCAATTGTAGTTCAATAATATTATTATCAAATACTTAATAAAAACACTTTTTTTGATATTGACTTTGGGCTTTTCATTGAATATCTCGATAGCTCAAAAATACACCACTAAAACAGGAACAATTCGCTTTTTTTCAGTAGCTCCTGCTGAAAACATTGAAGCCTTCAATCATCAGGTAAACAGTGCTATCGACATTGTAACCGGTGACTTTGTTTTCAGGGTACTCATGAAAGGTTTTCGATTTGAAAAAGCACTTATGCAGGAACACTTCAACGAAAACTATGTTGAATCACATAAATTCCCAAACGCAAAATTCATAGGAACAATTGATGAAATGAAAGAACTTGATCTGACAAAAAACGGAATTTATGAAGTTTCGGTGTCGGGCAACTTAACCATTCATGGCATAACCAAAAAAGTGAAGGAAAAAGGTACATTAGAAGTGAAGTACGGCATAATACTGGCTCATTCAGTCTTTTTTGTCAAAGTAGCTGATTATGAAATCAAAATTCCTAAAACCGTCATGAAAAATATTGCTGAATCGATTGAAGTTACAGTTGATGTGTCGTTAACAGCTTTGAACAATTGATTGAGTTAACTGTATTAGTAAAGGTTTTGGTTTATTTTCGATTCACATTTGCATCTGGATACCCCTCAAAGGTATCCGGATTTTTTTTTGACATTTATAGATAATTTAGTACATTGCTCCACTTTTTAACCAAAACATTATAAATATGGGATTTGTATCTGAATTTAAAACATTTGCTATGCGTGGCAATGTCATGGACATGGCAATAGGTATCATTATCGGAGGTGCTTTCGGTAAGATTGTTGCTTCATTTGTTAATGATGTCATCATGCCTCCAATTGGTTTATTGGTTGGAGGGGCTGACTTCTCCGACCTTAAAATCACAATGAAAGAAGCTGTGATGAATGGTGCTGAAATTGTTACACCTGCTGTAACTATCAATTATGGTTCGTTTGTAAACGCACTTATTGACTTCATTATTATTGCTTTTGCCATCTTTATGATGATAAAAGCAATGAACCGCATGAAGAAAAAGCAAGAAGAAGTTCCAGCTCCTGCGCCAGCACCACCAGCACCTTCGAATGAAGAAAAACTGCTTACTGAAATCCGTGATCTTTTGAAAAAATAATAAACAGCGTTTATTGTTCATTTTCAAAAACCATTTTTGAGAATTAAAAAACGGCTGCCTTAAAAAAAGGTAGCCGTTTTTGTTTTTTAGTGAAATAAAATATATAGAAACGCCCTAACGCCGAGCCAGAATCTTTTTCTCCAGTTGAAAGTACCAGTCTTCGCCAAAACGTCGCACAAGTGCCTCCTTTAAAAATTTGTACAATGGTAGTCCCGCCTTTTCACCTTTACGTTTTGCAGGTACACAAATACTCCATTGATGGTAATTGATATGCATGAAACCATCCTTATTTTGCAGCCTTACCGGATAAAGGTGGCAGCTTACAGGTTTCCGAAATTCTGTTTTGCCTTCCAACCATGCTTTTTCAATAGAACAAAAGCTAACTCCGTTTTCATGAAATCCGGCAAAAGCACATTCACGGTCATTGACCAAAGGTGTTACAAGATTGCCTAAATCATCGTAGTCATACACACCATTTTCTTCAATAACACGCCAACCTGCTTCTGTCATAAAAGGTTTTATCTGTTCAAGATCGTCTTCGAGCAGGCCTATTTCACTATCTTCCAAAGGCGCACCAGCATCACCACTCACACAACAGTCTCCTTTGCAACGCGGTAAATCACAAATAAAACGAGCTTGAATAAAATCCTCACTTACAATTGTATTGTTGATAATTATCATACAGCAAAAATAGAAAATGAGAGTGAATAGCCAAAATGTTATTTTGGGCTGAATACAAATAATATTCTTTGTTAATTCTTTCACAAATTTGTGTAATTTTGCCGCATAAATAAATGTATAATAAACTATATCAATTCATTATAAAAACTAAATTCAATTATTATGGCATTCAATTTAAGAAATAGGAATTTTCTGAAATTACTTGATTTCTCTCCAAAAGAAATTAAATTCCTTCTCGAACTCTCACTTGAATTAAAAAAAGCAAAATACGCAGGAACAGAACAACAGCGACTTAAAGGCAAAAACATTGCGCTCATCTTCGAGAAAGATTCAACCCGCACACGTTGTGCATTTGAAGTAGCTGCTTTAGATCAGGGTGCACATATAACCTATCTCGGTCCTTCAGGTTCTCAAATTGGAAAAAAAGAATCCATGAAAGATACTGCCCGTGTTTTGGGTCGTATGTACGATGGTATCGAATATCGCGGCTATGGTCAAGCAATCGTTGAGGAGTTAGGTAAATTTGCCGGTGTTCCGGTTTGGAACGGACTTACCAATGAGTTTCATCCAACACAAATTCTGGCCGATTTCCTTACCATGATGGAACACAGCGACAAACCATTGCATCAGGTAAGTTTTGCATACTGCGGAGATGCTAAAAACAATATGGGCAATTCATTAATGGTAGGCGCTGCCAAAATGGGAATGGATTTCAGAGCTGTTGCTCCTAAACAAAACTGGCCCAACGAAGAACTCGTGGCTACATGCCGTGAAATTTCAAAAGAAACAGGTGCGAAAATTACACTTACTGAAAGTGTTGAAGAGGGTGTAAAAGGCGTCGATTTTCTTTATACAGACGTTTGGGTTTCAATGGGTGAGCCTGACCATGTTTGGGAAGAACGAATCAAAACAATGTTACCTTATCAGGTAAATGGTAACTTGCTTGCCAAAACCGGGAATCCAAATGTAAAATTCCTTCATTGTTTACCAGCTTTCCACAACCGTCAAACTACAATCGGAGAACAAATTTTTCAGAAGTTTGGCATCGAGGCAATGGAAGTAAATGATGAAGTATTTGAGTCATCTGCCTCATTGGTTTTTGATGAAGCCGAAAACCGGCTGCATACAATTAAGGCAGTAATGGTTGCTACTTTAGGAGCATAAAACAATAGCGATGATATTTTAAAACCTTCCGCCTCATTTAGGCCGGAAGGTTTTTTATTTAAAAAAGTATTTTTTACAATAGTATTCAATATCATTATTGCAAAGAAAAAATAACAGGTTTTACGGTTGTCAGCTATTGTATATTACGCTCATTATAAATCCTTTATAATTTTTCCTCTTTCCATTTGTCTGCCTTTCCATTTAACTTTAATAATATTACCCAAAATACCAATTCCCACAACATAAAATGGATAGATGAGCTCCAGGGGAAGCGCATACTTCAACAGATTTCTTCGACGCATAAAACCAGATGTTGCATGAAGTAAAGGATAGTCAATCAGGTATTTTAGGAGCAAAAACAATACATATACGAGAAGCATAAATGGATAGATCACTGATGAGAAAATCAAAACAACAAGCATGAAATTGAACAAAAAAACAATCAACGCCGGGACGATAATGACAGGGTTCTTGTAACCTCTGCTTTTTGATACCCAACGCATCCTTTGTTGAAGAAAAGCTGAGAAGTCAGAAGTGGGTAGTGTTGTAACGATAGCTGCTTCAGAATTCACAAAATGAATGGTTTTACGACCAAATTTTTTAATAAATGTAAAAAGCATAAACACATCATCACCGGAGGCGAATTGTCCAGAAGCATCAAAATTTTCAGCAAGAAGTGCCGCTTTTCGATCAAAAGCCATGTTTGCACCGTTTCCCATAACAGGTAATCCGGCACCTGATGCACCCGCAGTGCTACCCATCAAACTGATGAACTCAAGTACTTGTAAACGAGAAAATAAACTCGTAGCCGGATCTAATAAAACAGGTCCAAGCAACATTTTATAACCTCCTGCAAGATAACATGCCGTCATCTGGCTTATCCAGAAAGGTGGCGGAAGGCAGTCTGCATCAGTTACAAGTACCAAATCGCCGTTGGCAATTACAAGCGCCTCAGACAGCACGGATTTTTTTCCAAACCCTTCAGCCAAAATTAGTTGAATATCTAAATCGGGAAAAAGTTTTGAAAAGGAATTCACCTTTTCTGCTGTATCATCCTCAGAATGATCATCAATAATAACGATCTGTGTCAGACTCTTCGGATAATCCTGCTGACTAAGACTACCTAACAAGTGCAAAATATTGGTTTCCTCATTTCTGGTGGCAACCAAAACACTTGTTTTGACATTTTGATTCTTTTCAGGTGTCGGGCATTCTTTTAACCGGTACCAGCCTATTGTATAAACAGCGATCAGCATGAAGTACGCCAAAGCAATGAATTCGGCAATACGCAATAACCACCAAATTACCTCACTTGTCATCGATAGTCCTCCTGAAAAATTTTAGCCTGTAGGCAAAGATAGCACCAAATATTGCAGGAAGTGCCAGATTAATCAACCATACAGCTGAGCTGGCAGCAATCACAGAAAGTGCGGCATGATCTGTCCATAACTGTGAGCCAGTAAAATAGATTGAAAACAGACTTACTGCCACCGAACCTCGCACGCCCAGTTCGGTAATAGCAATGGTTGGAATTGTTGTAATGACAAAATAAGTGAGTGAAATGAGCATCATAGCATCAAAATAGTTCAATTCAAAATCAAACACATGCAACATAAGGTAAAACTGAAAAGAAAAAATGCTGTAACGCAAAATTGAAAGCATCAACACTATAAATAATTCTCTTTTCTTATACAATGCAAATACTTCGGAATAGCTTTCTATTAGTAATTTTCGCTTTTTGAAAATGTTAACTGAAATTACTTTTAACAGCCCAACGTTAAAGTATAACAAAACAAAAAATGAAGCCAATAGCAAAACCAGCAATACCATCCCAAAATATAAAAGATCAGCAGGACTCATTGTTATATCATATACTATGGGAACCACAAAAATAAGCGCTAAACCTCCAGCGATCATAGTGGTGAGTATTTGCGCAAGGCTACCGATCAGGGTAACCAATATTCCTTTGATATGGCTTGCATGGTCGAGAACAAAAACTCTTCCAAGATAATCACCAACGCGGTTTGGAAGAAACATACTAACTGAGATGCCTGTAAGCACAGCAGTAAATGCCTTGTTCATTTTCACCAATTCGAGTTTGTCAATCAGTAATTTCCATTTGAAGCTTTCGAGAAGAATATTTAAAGGTAAGAGTAACAATACAAGTCCAAACTTGACATAATTAGTGTCAGAAAGAAAACACTACTTTTTTAAACAAGGTATAAAAAAAGACGAGGTTCTACTTTGTCTAAACTGAATTAAAGCACTGAATTCTGT
>PHDU01000115.1 GCA_002842755.1 Bacteroidetes bacterium HGW-Bacteroidetes-1
CCAAAAATGCTGTTGGGAGAAATTAAAGCAGCTAGGTAAAAGAACATTTCGTTAAAAGGCGGGTAACAGGTGTAATTGCTTTTCTGCAGGTTGTTGAGGTGGCTGAAAAGGAAATCGGCCAGCGGAATACCCGATGTTTGCTCCGGGTAAAGTTCAGGTGGCAAGGCTGTGTAAGGATTGATGCCATGCGAAAGCAATTGCCCATCCCAGATAAAACGGTAAAAATCGTCGGACAAAGCCGGATAACAAAACATCAACACCAATCGGAAAAGAATGGCACTGCCAATCAATACTTTAAATGGGAATAAACTTGTTTTTTGGCTAATTATAAAGAAATAGGAGGCAAACAACACGGCAAACAAGGCGAAAAGCTGAATATAATTCTCACGTTGGGTAAAATAGCCCAAAGCTACATATCCCGTGAGGGAGATGAATAATAGAATATAGCGTTGGGGGGCATCAGTCAAGCGCTGGCTGAATGTATCTTTCATTTTAACTAAAATGTGTTATGCTGAATAGAATTGAAACTATTCAATCACTTTTATCGTTTCATCACCGCTTATATTTCGTATTTTAATCCGTTTTGGTTTTGTTTCGCATCTAATTTTGCCATCCCAAAAATCTTTCGATTTAACGCCGTCCTTTATCACATAGCCAAGTTTATCCATCTTAATTTCGGTGGTGCTGTGCCATTGTCCTTCTGTGTTTTCACAATCAAGAGCAATCAATTCAATGAGTTCTAAACCTTCGTTGCTGATATTGATAGGGTCAAACTTTTTACCTTTTTTTATTGATTGTAAGTTTCCTTTTTGGTTAAACTCACCAATTTTCTGAATTAATCGGTCGCTTATCAATTTTGTAATTTCGGTTGTAAAAACGCCTTTGGTTTCGGTGGTCGTAAACTCGATAATATCTTCAATAACAACATCGTGAAGCAGATTTTTCAAGTCTTTCAGTTCAACCTCTATTTCGGTGGCGTTATTGTCTTTAATGAATTTCTCTAATGCCTTTTGGTCGTCAATATCTATGTAATACACGATTACTTTTTTTGCATTGACTTCCAAGTTTTGTAATTCCTGATTGATAATGGTATTAATGGTTGGAATATCTAAAACCTTTTCTTGTGTGTTGAGTAAATTAGGAACATACACAGGTACAATTCCTTCTTTGCTTTTTGTGATTGCACCAAACCAAAATTTACTAATTCCTTTTACTCCTTTTTGTAATCCCGGAATAAGTATTGCCAGTTTATCCATTGTTTGCTGAGGATTGCGGAATAAACTTACACCGTCCTTAATTTCAAAAATTTGAAAATTTGCATTTGCTTCTTTTAGTCTATCTCTTACTGTTTGAATGCTATTTATTCCAATATCAACGTGAATAAATTTACGCACCAAATCATTTGCCACTTTTGCAGTTACTCCACTGCCTCCAAAAAAATCAGCTACCAACATACCTTTATTACTACTTGCATTAATCATTCGTTGAAGTAATGCTTCTGGCTTTTGAGTTGAATAATTTAAAGGTTGAGTCTTGTCAGCAGGTTGAAGCATAGACATTCGCCATACATCGTCAATCCTTTTTTCAAAACTATCTCTATACATTACATTTCCGTTGTCATCTCTTGCATTTATAGCTTTACCATCGACAAATTTCCTTACTAATTGTTTTACAGGTTGTTCACGCTCTTCAGTTTGTCTATTGAAAATAAAATCATCTTTGCTTTTGCAATACAAAAAAATTTTATCTGATGCCCTTGGAAAACATTTTGAAGAAGGGGCCATTTTATTATAATAATGCCAAGTAATTTCATTTACAAAGTTATCCTCTCCAAAAACTTCATCCATTAGCACTTTTACATAGTGTCCAATATTCCAATCGAGATGGACATAAATACTTGCATTATCACTCATCACACTCTTAATTGCCATCAGATTTTCATACATCCAATTCAGGTAATCTTCCTTTTGCCAAATATCGCCATACATTTTTTCCTCAAATGCTTTGAGTTCATCAATGTCCATTTCTTGCTCGGCTGCGGCTACTTTTTCTGCCAATTTTGGATTTTTTCGCAAATACACCTTTTTTGCATAATCTGCTCCGCTGGCAAAAGGCGGGTCAATATAAACCAAGTCCACTTTAATTCCTTTTTCTTTGAGGTAAGCACAAGCAGAAATGCACTCGCCACGAATAACCAAATTTTCCGATGGTTCACCAACGGTTTCCAAAGGCTCTACTTCGTAATAGGGCATTCCCCGTTTTATTCGGTCGTAAACTTTGTTGTTTTCTCGGTAACGTAATACTCTCTGTGTTCTGGTAATATTGTCTAAAATGGCTTGTCCTTCAACTGTGTTCGGGTAATATGGAATGTATTTTACTGGCATGTTATTTCTTTTTATTTTCTTTTAATTCAATGCTAAAAATAAACTTACACTTCATTATCAATTGTTTATGATTTTTGTTTTCCATTTTATTTTCTGGTTATTTATTTTTGGAATAACGAATATGTTCTGTTTCGTTTAGCGCCTTCAACAGTTAAAATTTGCTTATCAACCATTTGATATACTGTTTTTTGAATTCTATGTTCGGGTATTTCTTTTAATCTGTTTTGAATATCCTTCATTTTACTTTTACCGTTGTATTTAATATCTTCAACAATCAAGGCTTCGAGTTTATATGGTTCAATGGTTATTAAATTTGGTTTCAAATCTAATTTTGCCTTTGCAAATAATTCGGGATTGAGCATATATTCGGTTGCTTTTTTCGTACCTGCTGTCACAATAACCCCAATTTCCACTAAACGTCCCAGCCACGATTTCATTTTATCTTCCTGGGTTAATTGAAGTTTTATTGCCAACTGAGTGGAAAGTATTCGTTTTTCAGTTGCAATTATTCCCAGAGTAATATATTCTTTTCGAGTAAGTTGGAAATGTTTATCGATATAATCCAAGATTGAGATTTGCTCAACATTAATAGAATTAGAAAAAATGGTTACGGCCACTTTTGTAAATTCATTGTGAATCTCAGGAAGAGGTTTTGCATCACGCATCAACATTTCATAAACGAGGTCATAACCCGAGCCTTCTGCTTCCATCAATTTTAAATCGCTAAGTGTTTGAATTAAATGGGGATTTCTCCTATGTCGCTCGTGCAGAATATTATTTTTTGTAATGCCAATTGGAAAGTTTCCCGGATTTGTAATGGTCATTCTATCAGGATAAACTTCAATAAAAATGTCGCCCGAAATAGTATATTTCTTGTGCGCGATAGCATTAATAAGTAATTCACGCACAACCTCTTTGGGGTATTGACGGATTGTTTTTCGAAAAAGTCCATCTGGCATTTCACTGCTGTAAGTTAATTCAACGGCTTCCTTTTCTATTTCAAGCAGGAGTTCCCTGGGATTATGTAAGTGATAATGCCATTCTTTTTTGCGAATTTTTTCTTCTCTTTCGTTGTAAACAATATATTGTACTGTAAGAGGATAGCTCAATCGCGCTCTTTGTGAAGGCGTACCAAGCCATAATACCCCTAAATTTGTGAGATATCCATCGGAAGTTAGCATTTGATAAAAAGAAAGGATTTCATCAGCTTCTTTTGTTTTGATAAAATCAGATACTTTTTCTGATTTACGGATATCGGTCAGAAATAATTCAATGTTTTGACTATCAATTTGATTAAAATGAATTTTTTGAGTCGCAATTATTTCCCATTGAAAGGCTGATTTATCAGCAGCTAAGTCGGTTAATTCTTCACTGCCAACCGGATAGCAATTGTCAGAAATTCTAATTAACACTTTCCCTGACGAAGTGGTGGCAATAGTTCGTGTTGAAGGCAAAATTTTTATGACGGCAAGTTCTCCTCCACTTTCATGATTTAATATTTCAGGATTTACCAAGCCAACGCCATCAGTTAAGCTTCGAAGTTTTTTTACAACATCATTAATATCTTGAATATTTATTGTTTGATTTGGAGGAGGTACGCCACTTTCGTTTTCGATACCAATAATTAATTCTCCTCCCTGAGCATTGGCAAAGGCAACACAAGTTTCGGCAAGCGATTTTAAATCGGCTTGTTTCCCAATTGCTTTACGCAAACTTTTAAACTCTTTTGTATTATCCTCAACCATGCTTTAATCGTTAAAAAAGTTCTTAATCTTGTTGTTCAATTTCGTAATGTTGGCTGCAATGTTTTTACTGTCTTCCAAATACAGGAAGTCAAAGCGCCGGTATCCAAATTTTTCTTGGTTGAGCTTTAAAAATTCTGTTTCCACATAGTTTTTCTTTTTCTGAAAAACCTTGTCTCCGGCATATAAAGCGCCTTTGGTTTCAATAAGAAGCGCTTTATGTATTTTTCCAGCCTGTCCGGCAAACAAGTCTTTTTCTGTTCGTTTTATTATCAAAAAGTCGGTTGTGTATTTGCCAATGTTTTTCCAATACTTGCCTTCTTTGGCAAAGCAGTTAATTACAAATTCTGTCAAACCACGTTCGCCATTGTAATAAATTTCCAATTGTTTATTTTTAAAATCAGACAATTGCAACGCTTTTTGCAGGGTTTCAATTTCAAAACCACTGCTTCCGCTTCCGCCAAAATTGTACGGTAAGTAATGAAATGAATTATTTTTTGATTTTACAGTTGGCGAAAAATCTTTGGGAGCTTTGAACGTTTCCCAGTCTGGAATCCATTTCTCCATACCGTTCTTTTTCATTTCTTCCACCATTTTTTCATAAGCAACTTTTGCTTCATCCCAATCAATCTCGGTTTCCTCGTTTTTGCTTTCAAGTTCAAGGATTTTCGCAGTATCGTATTCGTTAGGAAATAGTTTCGGGTTTTTCCCGACATCTGTTAAACGCCCGGCAATCAATAACTCCGCATGTTTCGGGATAACTTCTGCATTAGTTTGCAAATCTCTTTTGATGCTAAAAGCAACACGAATTTTTGATTTAATCTGATGTAAATCGTAAAGTTCGTTGTAAAAGCGGTTGCCGTCTTTTTCAAAAGATACAGTTTCAAAAATTTCTATTAATTCAGCATCGTATTGATGCAATTGTTTTTCTGAAATTAACCCGAAACTTTCCCGTGAAATTTCAAAAAGCCATTGGTTAAAATTGGCAAAGGCAATTCCGGTTTCGTTAATAATATCGATGCTTCCGGTATCTAAATTTGAAATTTCACTTGTGGTAATCAAAGCCGAAGCCTTGTAATCTTCCATTGATTTAATTATGGCTTTCAGCTTTGCTTTGGTATTGGCTGTTTCTTCCTCGTCAATACTGTGGTAAGTTACTTTCATCTGGTAAAATTCCACTTTTGGCAATTGCAAATACTCCATTCGTGAGTGGCGTTCTACCATTTCCACATTACCATTGCGTTTGGTATTGTTAAGTTCATCTATGCTGCTGTTTTGCTCTTGTTTGAGCTGTTTGTTCAGTGTGTCGGCATTGTCTTTATTCAGCCAAATCAACGCGGTTTCTACTTTGTCTTTATCAACCTGGCGTAAACATCTGCACGAAGTTTGCAACACCATATTTTGCGGGCTGTCGCCTTTTTGCGAAAGAATTACACCCGTCAAACTTGGGCAGTCCCAACCTTCTTTACCAACTTGAACTAAAAGAATGTACCGCTTTTTAGAAATAGATAAATCCAATGACCGGAACTCTAACTCATTTTCTTTGGGTAAAGAATATATTTTATTGCCTCCATGAAATTTCAATATTTCAGCAGGATTAATTTTTAGTTCAGAAGTCAGATATGGATAAACTTCTTCTTCCAATACTTCAATATTGCTGCAATAGATGGCAATTTTGGCAATTGCACCATTGTCGTATGTTTTGGCTTTATAAAACTTATCAAAGTCCTCAATTCCCTTTTTGATAATCTGAAAACGGTCAAGGTTTTGCCCAATTTTAACCGTTGGATTTTTAAGGAATTTTTTAATAGCCGTTACCAATGGATAATAATAAACAGTATTGGTAATTTGTGAAAACTTAAAAGCGTAATCACCTGCTTTGATGGTTTCAGCACCTTGCAAATAAGGCGTTCCTGAAAAACCTAAAACGGTTGTGATATTCCCTTTGCTTTGCCAATAATTTACGGCTTGCCGCAATTTAATATCATCGGTTGCAGCGTGGTGTACTTCATCTATAAGAATAGTCAGGTTCGGAATTTGCCCAAATAATCTTTTTAAGTCATTTGTAGTGTCCTTCTCTTCTTCGTCAAGTTCTAATTCTGTTTGAGCATTGAATTTAAAACTTTCCAATATTACTTTTTCGGCATTTACAACGAATACCTGTCCGAAAGGATTCGGCAAACAAGCATTTACTTTTTGAGCATTCGGATTTCTTGCCTTGTTGCTTTTCTTTGCTGTTTTCTGTTCATCTAAAACATCAAATTTCAAAAGCTTTTTCAGCTTACTTGCCGAAGGTTCAGGCAAAACCCAGGAAGGGTCAAAGTTTTCAATAGTTTTTAAACTTGGTACAATAGAAGTTTTTAATCCTGAAGGAATTAATACCAGGAAATTATGAGCAAAGGATTTATTTTCAGGTTCGTTGTCGGCAAAATATAAGTCCAAATAAATAAAAGCAGCCATTAAAAAAGTTTTACCTGCTCCCATTGGTAAACTCATTAAATAGTCGGAATAGTTTACGTTGTAAAAGATACTTTTAATAATTGTTTCGTAATCTAATTCAGCTGGCTTGTCAATAATTAGTTTTTCTAATTCAGGGAGCAATGTTCCTTTTTCAATTTTGGTTCGTGCAAAATCGTAAAGTGCAAAGGCGTATTTGTTTTCAGTCAAAAAATTCCTTGCTGCCTGGTTTATATTCAGTTTTGATAAATCTGTACCATTTGTAAAAAATCCTTCTGTAAATAATTGCCAAAGAGGTTTGTTTAATCCATTAATTTTCAAGAACAAATACGTTTCAATAGCTTCAATTTGGGTATCACGCAAATGCCCTTTGTCTCGAATATATTTAACCAAATCACCAATAGTGCAGTCGTCAGACTGCAACCATTGGTTTTTCTTTTCATATATGATATTATTTAACATCCTTCTTCTCTATTAATAAGTCCTTTACTTCAACTTCAAGTATTTCGGCAATCTGATATAAAACTTCTAATCTTGGTTGTTGTCTGTTTTGTACATATGAGTTTACCATATTGTAGCTTTTCCCCAATTTGTCAGCTAACCAGGTCTGCTTTATTCCTTTTCCGTCCAGTACTTCCTTTATTCTGTTCATTGTCTTTAAATTATCAGGATGCTAAAATAGTTATTTGTATTATTTATCTCACTTTTCAAGATACAAATAAATGATAAACTTATCAACAAAGTACGGAGTGCTGGTGAAGACAATAAGTGCTGATAAGCATACGGCCAGGCATTTGTGCAATAAAACAGAATCAGAATATGCTGTTATGTGGATAGGCCTTCTTTTTATTTCCAGTCTTTTTGTACTTTAATTTCAATGTTCAAGAATTCGCAAATATTTTTTATAAACGAAACCGACCGCTAAGCCTGTTTTATCGAAAGAAACGAAACCGCCCCGAACCCCAGAAAAAGCATGGCGTAAAAATAAAGAAACCAATATTGGCCAATATACACCGAAAAAGCCATCGCCCCTAGAAAAAACAGCGACAGCAAGCCTTCAAGTATAGTGATGAAACTAATTTTCCGGGTCAAATATTTATTGGCCTTCCATGATTCGTTTTTCGAAAAGATATTGAACTTAGGTGTTCTTATGAAAGAACTTTTTTTACCGAGAAAGGCTTTTATTCAGCGATAATCCGAACATAAAGATTAGGAACAGAAAAAAATAAACCGGATACAGTAAAACTGAAGCCAGCGACTTGTTTTCTTTAAAATATGGGATGGCATAGAATAGTAATAATATTAATGTTGTAATCATAAAAACAGAGCTTATCGTAAAAATTAATTCATATTCTTCATGATAATTTCTGATAAGCATCATTGGGAAGCTTAGAATTGCAATTAGAAAAGTAAAGAAAAAAACAGTGCTACTGAGCATGTGATGGAAGGCGTTTGCTTTCGTTTTGAAAGAAATAGGCGCCGCTAATACTTTTTTATAATTTTTTATACAGTTTTGAGCGCCGCCTTTCATCCAGCGAAATTGCTGAAGTTTCACAGCATTTAAAGTAACTGGTAATTCAGCCGGAGAAATCACCTCCTCCAGGTACTTAAACTTCCAGCCTTTGAGTTGGGCTCGGTAGCTTAAATCGAGGTCTTCGGTAAGGGTGTCGGCTTCCCAGTTTCCGGCATCAAGAATGGCAGTCTTTCGCCACACTCCCGCTGTACCATTGAAATTTATAAAAAAACCATTACGGTTGCGACCTGATTGTTCTACTGTAAAATGAGCATCGAGGGCAAAGGCCTGGGCACGTGTGAGAATTGAATAATTTTTGTTGATATGGCCCCAGCGTGTTTGGACAGCTCCAATATTTTTGTCGGAGAAGTGCGGGATGGTTTTTAATAAAAAATCAGGCTCCGGCAAAAAATCAGCATCAAATATGGCGATAAATTCTCCTTTTGCGGAAAGGAGGCCATTTTTCAAGGCACCGGCTTTAAATCCTGCGCGATCCACACGGTGAATACATTCAATGTTTAATCCTTTGCTTTTCAATTCATTAACTTTTCGCCTGATAATTTCAGAAGTTTCATCGGTAGAATCGTCAAGCATCTGAATTTCAAATTTATTTTTAGGATAGTTAATTCTGGAAACTGCATCAATCAATCGCTCCACCACATAAAGCTCATTGTAAACAGGCAGTTGAATTGTAACATAAGGAATATCTTCGGGCATCGAAGGTTGGGCAATTGCAATTCTTGTTTTTTTTTGGTTTCTTAAATATAAAACAGCAAGTTGAAGCTGGAAAAAGCTGAACAGAAGTACGCAAGTCAGCAGAAAAAAATAAACTACAAGTAAAGTAATTTCCATTTTATATTGATTAAATGTATCTGAAAACTGTGAGCAATATCCGATAGCCTGCCCCAATGGTGCCCTTTAAGGTGCCTGAAACTTTTGAAAAACCTATCCTTCGGCGGTAATTTACAGGTATTTCGCAGCATTTAAACCCCATTTTCACG
This sequence comes from Bacteroidetes bacterium HGW-Bacteroidetes-1, assembly GCA_002842755.1. Taxonomy (GTDB): domain Bacteria; phylum Bacteroidota; class Bacteroidia; order Bacteroidales; family F082; genus JALNZU01. Next base: position 9,098 of record PHDU01000115.1, read on the forward strand.
GCTTTTACCTGCATTTCAACTGTCCATCCGTAAGTTTTGTCGGACATTTTAAGCTGCAGCAATTTATCGAATTTGATGGCACGGAATGGCCCAAGGTCGGTGAATTTTACACGATAAAATAATCGGATAAGAAAGGTTGCCAGCCAATTGCCAAAAATTTGCTGAGGGGTCATCGAAGCGCTTTCGCGCTGGCCCAGGCTGCGCGAACCGATTACCATATCGAAATCTGAATCAATAATTGGCTTTATCAGTTCAGGTAATTGTTCGGGAAAGTCAGAATGGTCGGCATCCATAAAAACCACAATGTCAGGCTGTTTTTCCTTTTTTTCGAAGTATTCGATGGCTTTGAGGCATGCCCACCCATAGCCTTGCCTGTTTTCGAAAAGTACGGTGGCACCCTGGGCTGAGGCTGTTATTGCAGTTTCGTCTTTTGAATTATTATCCACCACAACAATTTCGGAAACCAGCTCTTTCGGAATTTCTTTCAGGACTTCACCAACTGCATTTTCTTCGTTTAAAGCAGGTATAATGATTACAATATCTATCATTCGCAGCACTATTGATTATTCAGGTTTCCTGTAAGTACCGGATTTGTTTTAATCCTGCTATTTGGATCGGCATTTTCGAGTTTCAAAACGCCACGCGGACATACGGCAGCGCAAATCCCACATCCTACACATGAAGCCCTTACAATGTTCTGGCCTTTTTGGGCGTAAGCACGGACATCAATTCCCATTTCGCAATAGGTTGAGCAATTGCCACAGGAAATGCATTGGCCACCGTTGGTAGTAATTCTGAAACGCGATTTATACCGCTGAACGATACCGAGGTAGGCTGCCAATGGGCAGAAAAAACGACACCAGACACGGTTGCCCATCACAGGATAAAAACCGGTTCCTATTACGCCTGCCAAAATTGAACCCACCAAAAATCCATAAAACGATTGAATTTTGTAGGTGTCGATTCCAAGTACGCTATTTTGCTCTGTGAAAAAGGAATACAAGGTAGCCAGCGTCATTAATATTGCAAAGATGAGGACTGAATAAATTGAGATCCGTTCAAATTTCCAGGCTTTGAGTGATTTGTTTGATAATTGCCTGAATGGATCGCCGGCGGTTTCGGCCAGGCCACCACAGCCACACACCCACGAACAATACCATCGTTTCCCGAAAAAATAGGTAAACAGTGGAACGCCAATCAGCATCAGCGCAAGGCCCCATCCCAGCATAAAAAAACCAAAGGTACCGTTGTTCAGATATTCCTGTATTTTGTATGAGAAGAAAAATGAGTAATCAAGCGGCCATATATTTTTAAAATCGATGTACGGCTTTTGAAGGATGGTTAAAATTTGTGGAATGATAAATGCAAAGGCGGTTTGAAAAAAGATAACCGACAGGGTGCGAACTACCTGATACCGGTTGTGCCGGTATTTGACGATAAACCTGACTCCCATAATGCCGACGAATAGCGTATAGAGCAACCCATACAAAAACCATTTTCCGGCCGGTGTTCCTGTGATGAGTATACTTACAGGGTCGGCTACAGCGATCATTTCGGTAATATAAAACGGATAAAAATAGAGAAGGATGTAAAAGCCTACAAGATAAACGAAAAGAGCAATTCCAATCCAACCCCTGCTGGTAAGCGGTTTAAAGAAGATTCCGTTGTTTTTGATCCCGGGTTTTTCGAGTTTTGTTTTCAGTATAAAATCCAGACAATCCGGCTTTCGCCACGTTAAAAACTACATCATTCCCATTGTAAATGACCAGGTTCCAGTTTTCTTTTTGTTTTAAGTCGGTGTTAACTTTTTCGATAGCTCCGGAAATACGGTTGATCAGCTCAGTTTTGGATAAGTTAGCAATTGGCAAAGTCCCCATTTCGCCTGTAACGAGTTGGAGCTGTTCATCATTTAATCCTGATTGTTTCAATGTTTCATTGGTAATTTGATAATTCCCAATAAATAAAGTGAGATTAAAAAGAACAAAAGCGGTCAGGAATATGCCCATTCCTGCTGTTTTTATGAATGATAGATTACTTTTCATGCGTTAAATTTTTGAATTGGAAAACTCGGGTTTTGGTGTAAATTCGGGGTCGAAAAGGGCATCTTTCAAATTATCCAGAACAAAATCCAAAGTTTTTTTTCCGGTAAGCCATTGATCGAACACTTCATGCCTAAGTCGTATCCCAAAGGCATTTACGCCGGTTAGTATGCGGGTATTTTTCATATAGAC
>PHDU01000116.1 GCA_002842755.1 Bacteroidetes bacterium HGW-Bacteroidetes-1
AAATATAGCCTGATATAGAGGAATATACAGTTTGTTATATAGTAGCAAAAGTGCAAGAGATAAAGACCTATTTAAATTTCTTATGTCGAACTCAGGTTAGTAGGAACGAAAAAACAGGGCGTTGTTATTTGAACTGGAATCACTTCTATAGGACCAAGCAAATTGAAATTTACAAACATTATGAAGATGTATATAAAAAATGCAAACGTTTGCATTTTTTTATAGTTAATTAATACCTTCATTATGCGAAAGGCTTGTCAAAGTTTATTAAAAAAATGTTAATTTTGAAACGAAAAGTTAATTCTAAATGAATTTAGAATTTCATTAATTATTAATCTCACTAACTTAATTCACAAAATGTTTAATTCTAATCAACCCAAATCTTATGAAGAAACACGGTAAAATGATGATCCAAGGGATGTTCATCATCTTATTTTGGGCTATTGGCACGCAGCTTTATGCTCAAAACATGATGATCACCGGTAAAGTTTCTGATGCGTCAGATGGTTTTTCGCTACCCGGAGTTACCATTGCAGTCAAAAACTCTACGATGGGAACAACCAGTGATTTCAAAGGAAACTACACCATCACGGTGCCCAAAGGTTCCGTTTTGATGTTTTCGTTTATTGGCTATGAAACGGTGGAAGTTGAAGTAACATCAATGGATCCCATCAATGTGCTGCTTCAGACTTCGGCCACGGATCTATCCGAAATTGTCGTTATCGGCTACGGATCAGTAAAAAAAAGTGATGCTACTGGTTCTATTGCAACGGTAAGCTCAAAAGATTTTAACCGAGGAGCCATCACCTCTCCACAGGATCTCCTCGTTGGTAAATCGGCAGGGGTAGTGATCACTTCATCAGGCGGAGCTCCCGGAAGTGGATCAACTATTCGCATCAGAGGCGGTTCGTCTCTCAATGCTTCAAACGACCCTTTAATCATTATTGACGGAGTGCCAATCGATAACAGCAATGTTTCCGGTAGCTCCAACTTCCTGTCGTTTGTTAATCCAAATGATATCGAATCGTTCACAGTACTTAAAGACGCCTCGGCTACTGCAATCTATGGGTCTCGTGCTTCCAACGGGGTTATTTTGATCACTACTAAAAAAGGTGTTTTGGGAACGCCAATGAAGGTTGCCTATTCCGGTAATGTTTCCATTGCGGCACCAACAGCTTTCACTGATGTGTATTCCGGAGACGAAATGCGTAAGATAGCTTTTGATTATCAAGATATTTTCGGTTCTGACAGCTATCTCAAATTGGGATCGGAAAATACCAACTGGCAGGATGAAATCTTCCGTACCTCTGTATCTCAGGATCACAATGTGGGCTTGTCAGGTTCCTATAAGAACCTCCCTTATCGCATCTCAATAGGCTACACCGATCAACAAGGTATCTTGGAAAATACGGATATGCAAAGAGTTACAGGTGCAATAAATCTTAACCCAACTTTTTTTAACAACACCTTAAAAGTTAATGTCAATGCCAAAGGCATGAACAGCAACAATAATTTTGGTGATTCAGGTGCTGTTGGAAGTTCTATAAACATGAGCCCTACTCGCCCTGTTATGGATGGCAATGCCAACTCTGCCGGTTATTTTCAATGGCAGAATTACGATGCAAATTTGGGTACTCCCAATCCTGTTGAACAGGCTATGGCAGTTGACAATCAATCTATTGTTAACAGGTTTATGGGTAATATTCAATTCGACTACAGCCTTCCTTTCGTTGAAGGTTTAAAAGCCAATTTGAATTTAGCTACTGACTATACAAAAAGCGACGGGCACAACAACCGTCCAACTACTTCTCCTTCAGTACTTACAAGTCCTCTTTGGGGAAGATTGACTGACTATACTGGAAACAATTCCAACAACTTGCTCGATTTTTACCTGAATTACTCCAAAGACTTGCAACAAATCCGCAGTCGTATCGATGCTACTGCAGGTTATTCATGGCAGCACTTTAGAATTGAAGGCGACAACTACACACGTGGTATTGTTGACGCTACCCATCCATACCAAAAAACCGACAGCTCCTACTACATCAATGAAAACTATTTGGTTTCTTTCTTTGGTCGTTTGAACTATTCGCTGATGGATAAATACTTGGTTACTTTTACCCTTCGTAAAGACGGATCGTCCCGTTTTTCTGAAGACAACCGCTGGGGAGTATTCCCTGCTGCTGCTTTCGCCTGGAAAATCAATGAAGAAGACTTCCTTAAAGATATTGCAGTCTTATCTGATTTGAAACTCCGCATAGGTTGGGGTGTTACCGGTCAACAGGATGTTGGTTCCTACTATCCTTATATGGCACGTTACATTACATCTTCGGAAGGAAGTTATTACCTCTTTAACGGACATTATATTCCAACGCTCAGACCAAACGCTTACGACCCAAACATTAAATGGGAAGAAACCACAACTCAGAACATTGGTATCGACTTCGGATTCTTCAACAACCGGATTTCAGGTTCGTTTGATGTTTACAAAAGAGTTACAGATGATTTGTTGAATGATGTTACTGTCCCGACAGGCAGCAACTTCTCCAATCGTTTGTTAACCAATGTTGGAAGTTTGGAAAACAAAGGCGCTGAATTGGCTTTGAATTTAATGCCGATATCTCAAAAGGATATGTCATTAAACATTGGCTTTAATTTAACCTACAACCAAAATAAAATCACCAAGCTACTAATGTCTGATGATCCTGATTTTATCGGCGTTCTTTACGGAGATGCTTTCACTGGCCAAAATCAGGTTACCAGAGTGGGCTATCCTGCTTATTCGTTTTTTGTAAACCAACAAGTTTATGATGCAAATGGTAAACCCATCGAAGGTTTATACGTTGACCTTTCTGGTGATGGAGGCGCTGTTGGTGGCGACAATTCAGATAAATACATTTACAAGAATCCAGCACCGGATTATTTAATGGGTTTGTCCTTCTTCTTTAACTACAAGAACATTGATGTGTCGGCCTCTTCACGCATCAGCTTAGGCAACTATGTATATAATGGTGTTGCTTCTGGAGCCTCGATCGACCAGATGTATCAAATAGGTTATTGGCGCAATCAAACTACCTTACTTGATGACACACGCTTCGTTAAGAGACAGTTCACAAGCGATTATTTTGTTGAAAACGCATCCTTCTTTAAATTAGACAACTTTTCAGTTGGATACAACTTCGTTGAAATCTACCGTAAGTTGAATGCCCGTGTGAGCTTTACCGTTCAAAACATGTTCACCGTTACCAAATATACTGGCCTTGATCCTGAAGTGAATGGTGGTATTGATAATAATTTTTATCCAAGACCCCGCACTTTCTTATTAGGTGTGAGCATCGGTTATTAATCTAAAAAAACAGAAATTCATATGAAAAAGAAAATATTATTCCTTTGTGTTGTCTTTTCCGCGTTGTTGGTCACTTCTTGTGTGAAAGACCTGGATGTTAAGCCAAAGAATCCAAACACTATTCTTTCGGGCAACCTGAATGATGACCCTGCCTACATGGAACAGGTAATGGCAAAAATTTATGCCAGTTTTATCATTGCCGGACAAGGTGCCAATGGCGGAGCTGATATCAGTGCACCTGATGAAAACTTCTTTACCACCATGAGAGCCTTCTGGAATCTTCAGGAATTACCAACTGACGAAGCTATTTGTGCCTGGGGTGATGTGGGCATTGCTGACCTTAACACCCAAACATGGAGTTCCAGTAATCCTTTCCTGACGGCAGTTTACCAACGTTTGGGATTGAGTATTACCTACGCCAATGACTTTATCAGATTAACAAAGGACAATACCGACCCTGCTGTTATGCGCTATCATGCTGAGGCTCGTTTCCTTAGAGCTTTAGCTTATTACTGGTATCTCGACCTTTTTGGAAACCCACCATTTACAACTGAAGATGACTTGGTTGGCAATTTCTTCCCTTCACAACTGGATCCCAACTTTGATATTGCGCGTACTAAATTGTTCAATTACATTGCATCTGAAGTCATTAGCATCGAAGACCAATTAGGCGAACCCGGTTTCTCTTATCCTCATGCCGACAAGGGAGCTGCGTGGATGTTGCTTTCCAAATTGTATCTAAATGCAGAGGTGTACACCGGAACAGCTAAATGGGATAGTGCCCTGATTTATACCAACAAGGTAATTAGCAGTGGTGCTTATGCTCTGGAATCTAACTACCGTAAAAATTTCGGTGCTGATAACGGAAGAGATGGTGGCAACCAGGAAATGATCTTTGCCTGGGCTCAGGACGGAACAAACATTCAAGGTTATGTTGGAACCACTTTCATCATTGAATCCAGTTCAGATGCTGTTTATTTAAGAGCAGAAGATTTCCACGGATTAACATCCAATACCAACTGGAATGGAAACAGAGCTACCAAACATTTCCTTAATGTAATGATTGATACTTTGGCTACTTATAGTGGCAATCCGGTGCCTTGGGATACCGATCCTTTCTTTACCCAAAGCAACGACAAACGTGTTTACCTAAGGGTAAAACAGCGTCCAGATATACCAAGTGCTTCATCAAGTGGTGATTATGGTATAGGTGTTTACAAATTTACTGCTCGTTTGGCAGGTGATGATGTAACTCCTTCAAGCAATCCAGCCTATGCTGATACAGATTTCCCGATTTTCCGCTATGCCGATGCCATTCTGATGAGAGCTGAAGCAGCTTACAGAACCGGTGACGTTGCAGGAGCTGTTGCCGACATCAATAGGATTAGAGAACGTGCCTTTGGCGATGCTTCCGGAAATATTACCGCTGACCAGCTTGACGACAGATTTTTATTGGACGAGCGTGGAAGGGAATTCTATTATGAGGCCCAACGCCGTACTGATATGATCCGTTTAGGCCAGTTTACAGGGGGAACCTATACATGGGCATGGAAAGGTGGCGTTTTTAACGGAACCCAAACCAGCAGCCACCTGAGAGTTTACCCGATTCCTTCAGAAGAAGTAGCCGCTAATCCAAATATTGAACAAAATCCTGGTTATTAACACTTAAATGATAATACAATGAAAAGTAAATTAATTTTAATGATAAGTGTTATTGCTTTGGCAAGCCTGTTCTCCGCGTGTGAGAAAGACGAGGAAAAAGTGGTAATGCTCACCAATCCGAACCCTCCGGTTCTCAATACCATTCCTGATTTACTGCTCGAACGTTCTGAGGCAGCAAGCACCCTAATTTTTAAGGGTACTGCTGTTGATCCTGGTTTTCAGGCATCTGCTTCCTATTTTTTGGAAGCTGCAGCTGCCGGTACTAACTTTGCCGAGGCAGTTCTTTTATTTTCAGGTGTTTCCGTTGAGGAAATCAGTTTTGTAGTCAGTGACCTGAATGGTTCCCTACTTAAGCTTTTCCCTGCTGAAACAGAGGTTTCGGTTGACTTCAGAATTCGCTCTCTTCTGGTTGTTGACGCCGGTACAGGTGCTTTAGGAACCAGTGCCGATCCATTGGAATACATCTCCGAAACCAAAACAGCCACTGTGTTTCTTTATGGATTGCCTCGACTGGATCTCATAGGTTCAGGTATGGACCAAAAAATTGAATCCGCTTCAGGAGGTAGCCAATATAGTGGTTATGTGAAGTTAGACCCAGACCAGCCATTTACCTTGCATAACCCAGATGCTGACATCACTTACGGTGCAAATGGTGCCAATCTTGCCATCGATGGAGCTGCAATCGTTGCTCCCGGATTAGGTTATCACGTCCTCTCAGTTGATACAGAGGCACTTACTTACAGTATGGAAGCTTACATGATTGGATTGGTGGGTTCAGCTACTCCTAATGGATGGGATTCACCTGACCAAAAAATGGATTACAATCCTGCCAACGGAACTTGGTACATTACCATTGACCTGATTGATGGAGAATTTAAGTTCAGGAAAAACGATGGATGGGCATGGAATTTAGGCGGTACAGCTGACAATTTGGTACAAGGTGGCGACAACCTCCAGGTAACTGCCGGAAATTACACCATTACTCTGACCATAATCAATGATACTACAGGAACTTTTACAATCGTTCAAAACTAAATTCTAAAAAGCAGACAGCCTCACTGTGCTTGCAGGTATTCGCCTTTTAGCACAGTGGGTAGCTGATGTTTCTGAAAAAAATCACAAAAAATAAATCATTATGAAAAGAATTTCAGTTTTTAAAATAGTTGCTTTGTTGGTGACATTAGCCTTTATGGTGGTTGCCTGTACCAAGGAAAACCCCGACGTAAAACTCGACGCCCAGCTTACGACTGCCCAAGTTAAAGCCATCACTTCCGAGTCGGCTACTGTGGTTGGTTTTGTAATTGCTGAAGGCGCTGGTATCACCGAAAAAGGTGTTTGCTACGCTACGCAAACCAATCCTACAGTTGATAATGAAAAAGTTGTTTATAACGGCGAACTGGACGAAGCGTCCTTTACTGTTGTCATCACTGGATTAAATTACGCAACTACTTATTATGTTCGTGCTTATGCCATTGCCGGAGGTGCGACTCTTTATGGTGAGGAATTTTCCTTCACTACTTTGGCAGTCCTTCCTACAATTACAACTGCTGCTGTAATTGACATAACCAGTACTTCTGCTAAATGTGGTGGCGAGGTTCTCACCAATGGGGGTGCCGAAATCACTGCAAAAGGTGTTTGTTACAGTCTTGAAAGTCTTCCTACTCTCGATCATATGGTTACTAATGATGGAACTGGGTTAGGTGTTTTTATTTCTGAACTTTCCGGCCTTCAGGATGATGCCACTTATTATGTAAGAGCTTATGCTACCAACAGTGCCGGCACTGCCTATGGCGAAGTAATTTCATTTGTAACTCCTGAAATCGTGATACTGACAAGAACCTGGTATGTTCCTGGTGATTATGTAGCTGCCAGTTATCCTGAATCAGGATTGATTGATTGGGATCCTGCCAATTCACCTTTTATCCAAAGCTTGGAAACTTCTTCTGATATGTTGGAAGGCTACGTATATATGGCTAACGCTTCTAACCAATGGAAATTAGCTACGCAGCCAAATTGGGATGGACCCAATTATGGAGGTAGTGAAGGTGTTTTAGATCCAGCCGGCGAAAATATCATTGTTACTGCAGGATATTACAAAATCAATGCCGATGCTGCTGCCTTAACCTATACTGCTGTTGCAACCGAGTGGGGTGTTATAGGTAGCGCGACTCCATCTGGATGGGACGATGAAACCGCATTAATGTATGACCCATTTACCAAAACCTGGAGAGGTGGTCTGCATCTTACAGCCAATGAGTTCAAGTTCAGAGCTAACCATAACTGGGATTTCAATTATGGAAGTACGGCGGGTGATGCTACACTTGATGCTGGCGGAGCAAACATTCCGATTGCTACTGACGCTGATTATTACTTTGTACTCGATTTGAGCAACCCAAACGCCTACACTTATTCGGCGAACTATTGGGGTCTTATCGGAAGTGCTACCCCGGGTGGTTGGGATGCCGATCAAGATATGACCTGGGATGCTGTGAACCAATCATTAACTGTCACTGTTGATCTGGTTGTTGGCGATATTAAGTTCAGAGCTAATGATGCCTGGGATATCAATCTTGGTGGTACTCCTGAAGCTCTTGTTCCCGGTGGCGACAATATTGCTATTACAGAAGATGGTAATTATACCATTCACCTGTTCTTAGCAGGAAGCGTTCAAACCTGCACCATAGTAAAGAATTAATCTTCATCAATATTAAAAAAGGCTGCCACAAATTAGGCAGCCTTTTT
>PHDU01000195.1 GCA_002842755.1 Bacteroidetes bacterium HGW-Bacteroidetes-1
GTGAATTATAGATGAATCCAAAAGCATTAATGGTATAATGCCGATGGATAGAAATGTTAGGCCAATTGAGTGAGCGATAATTGGACTATTACATTTCTCCTTTCAGTATTACCTTATTTCTATACCATTCCTTTTAATTTCACTTAAAAAATTGGCATCATCAAAATCCTTTTCAATCAAAATTGGCTCGATTCTATCGTCCACCTGACGGCGTATTTTCCACAGCAAAGGTGTAATATCAAAATAATCACCTTCAATCTGGTTAACCACAATGGCAACATCAATATCACTATCGCTGTAATTGGTTCCATTTGCATAAGAGCCAAACAGGTAAATGGTTTCAAACGAAAAGTACTGGTGCAAGAGTTTTTTATACTCCATAACTTTTGCTATAGCCTCTCTTTTATCCATTGCTGCAAGTTTTTTGTTTCGTGAATAATTTCAAGACACTTTGAATCCGTAAGGCTTCTTAATAATCTTTCCTTGTGCGACGGGTAGCGAGCTTCAATGTTCAATGGCTCAATCTGATCGATGAATTCCTTTTGAAGATCGGAAAATTCGTCATAGAATTCTCCCTTTTTCGCTAAATAGGACAAGCTGTGTGTATAGGGTGTTGGCTCACTTTTTTGTTTTGTAAAATAAGCTTTAAATATCTTTTCAATGGTTTGATGACACATGAATCCCACATACAGATATCTTTTGCTTTGATACATAGCTTCTGCTGTTTCAAAATCATAATCTGACAGCTCTATCCAATATTTTATGGCTTTGTCCATCCACCAATCATTTGTCCAAAGATACATAAATTGTTTGGTTTGTGATATTCAGTTGAGGCGACGGTTTTTTATACCAACAATATGATTTGTATAATGCAATTACACGTAGTTATATTGCTGCCGTTTGGAACTTGGGATTTAAGTCATTTAGTTGAGCCAGCATGCCCTGCCGCTCTTTGGATGACAGCCCTCAATACACATATCGGATACGACAATGCCGCCAAGATTGCCAAAAAAGCACACAACGAAAACAGCACCTTGCGAAAGGCAGCACTCGAGCTAAAACGGCTTGAGTAAGAATGTTTTTTCAGCCGCTTTTTATTTGATAACAAACATGGATATATGTAAATATATACTATTGATTTCCAATAAACTAAAAATTCTGCAATTGAAAATAATTTTTCCATCCTATGTTGTTTCAGCTAAAAAACATTTTACCTTTGAAGGCATAACCAATTAAATATTTCTCTATGAAATCCTATCTTTTATCAGGGTTTTCAGCGACTAACCCAAATAACAAAAGCCGCATTGGTGAAGGTTTCGCGCCTTCCTTCCTTCCTTCCTTCCTTCCTTCCTAATCGTTACAGCGACACTGCTGCTGTTTGGTTGCAAAAAGGAGCAAGAAGCATCCTACCCTAAACAAGAAACACTCGTGCTTTTAAAAGATTCCGAAGACCTGTTGCAGGTAAATGACGGCGTGCTGTGCTTTTTGGATATGCCTACTTTTGATTATTACCTTAACAGCCTTTTGGCGATGCCTGATTCCCTAAGAAAACTTCAAGAAGCTCAATGGGGATTTACCTCTATGGAGTTGTCAATAAATAACATTTACAATTTAGGTGATATTTTGTAGTTCCATTCGCCATGGAAATCATTTCGTTCAATATTTAGGTTTTGTTTTTCTTG
>PHDU01000022.1 GCA_002842755.1 Bacteroidetes bacterium HGW-Bacteroidetes-1
TCAACTTGCTTCGGGATTGATCCGCTGGTTGGCCATCACCTCCATTTGCACCGGAAGTAATTAAAATTAAATTCCTTAGGTGTTTTTCAGCAGAACCTAAATGGCTGTTAATAAAGTTCGAGTACAAAGTGAGCATTCAATATCAGGTGTTTATAAAGATTTTTTACTAACATGAAAAAGTTAAGTAGTCCGCCCATAGTGCTCTAACGAAAAAGCTAACAGTTGAGAAAAACCGGTAGCACATATTTAACCTCCAACAGTAGCTTTGATACCAAATTCTGAAAATTTCATTATTGCGTTGGCAAGTGTTTCATTTCCTGGCGCTTTAAAAGCGTCCAATAGATTTTCCTTTCCCAGTTTCAGATATTTATTCAGCGCGATGTTGTGATAGGGCAGTAGATGAACTTCTTTTCTTTCACCTTCTAATTCGCTTATGAATTTTGCTGTTTTTGAGAGGTTTTCATCCGTGTCATTTACTCCTGCAATCAATGGAATACGAATGATTATTTTTGCTCCGGCGGTGGAAAGCACTTCGAGATTATGCAAAATTTTTTCATTTTTTACTTTCGTCCACTCAAAATGCAAATCCGAATCCATCATTTTTAAATCATACAAAAAGAGATCAGTTCGTTTAGCCGCTTCAAGTAGGGTTTCGGTTTTTACATTTCCTGCTGTATCAATAGCCCTGTGAATACCTTTCTTACCACATTCATCCAGAATTTCAAACAGTATTTTGGTGTGAAGCAAGGGTTCACCTCCGGAGAAAGTAACGCCTCCACCTGACTGATCGAAGAAAACCCTTTCCTTTTCAATGATCTCCATAATCTCTCCAACGGACCTGCTTTTTCCTGACATCTCCATGGCTTTGGTCGGACATACCTCTGCACATTTTCCACACAAGACACAAAGATCTTTATTCGTAACCAATCCATCATCCGTAAAAGCCAACGCATTTTCGGGACAAGCCTCCACGCAGCTCCCGCACCTGATACACTTAACGGGTGAATACATTTTTTCTTTTGATCCGGAAATACTTTCAGGATTATGACACCATGCGCATTGAAGGTTGCAGCCTTTGAAAAACACGACAATGCGAATACCCGGGCCATCATTGATAGCATAGCGTTTGATATCAAAAATTAAACTTTCAAGCATGATATGCTGGAGATGTTGTTAACATTTTAAGTTGTAGTTATTTTAAAAGTTTTAAAGCATTTCAATTTTTATTATCAGAAAGTATCATTCTCAGTCCGCTCAATTATTTCCTGTTGAAGATCAGCATTCATATCATTAAAATAGTCGCTGTAGCCTGCCATCCTGACCAACAAATCTTTGTAATCCTCCGGACAGGCTTGCGCTGCATGAAGCGTTGCTGTATCAACCACATTGAACTGAATGTGATGTCCACCCAAGGTAAAGTAGCTTCTGATCAGATTTCCTAATTTTTTTATATCTTCTTCTTTTCGCATCAATCCGGGCAGGAATCTTTGGTTGAGCAATGTACCACCTGATTTTACATGATCGAGTTTTGTGAGTGATTTCACTACAGCCGACGGGCCATTCGTGTCAGCACCATGTGAAGGGGAAGTGCCATCAGATATTGATTTTCCGGCTAAGCGACCATTTGGGGTTGCACCCATTACTTTTCCGAAATAAACATGACAGGTAGTTGAAAGCATATTCAGGTGATATTTACCGTCTGGTTTGATATTCGGCTGCCCATCAATGATAGCCACAAGGTCATTATAAACCTGAACTGCAATGGTATCCGCATAATCATCATCATTGCCAAAAAAGGGTGTGCGATTTATAATGGTCTGCCGGAGCACCTCTTCACCTTCAAAATTCTTTAAAACTGCATTTAAAAACTTTTCAAGACCAATTGTTTTATTTTCAAAAACATGTTTTTTAAGGGCCGACAAACTATCGGTTACAGTCCCAAGGCCGCAGCATTGTATGTAGCTCGTGTTATATCGCGGACCGCCATTATAATAGTCTTTTCCCTTTTGGATACAATCTTCTATCACAACTGATAAGAATGGGGCAGGGGCATATTTTGCGAACATCCGATCGATATAGTTACTTACCCTCATTTTTTGGTCAACAATATAATGGAGTTGTTTAAAAAATGCATCATAAAGGTCACTGAATGTTGTAAAGTTTTTTGGATCACCTGTTTTTATGCCAACTATTTTTCCTGTTATTGGATTTATTCCATTGTTGAGTGTGATCTCCAGAATTTTTGGAACGTTCAGATAACCTGTAAGTAAGTATGCTTCTTTTCCAAAAGCACCCACTTCAATACATCCGCTGCAACCTCCTTCCCGGGCATCGTTCAGCGATTTGCCCTGACGCATAAGTTCTAAAATATAGATGTCCGGGTTAAAAACTGAGGGATAGCCATGCCCTTGTCTGATAACTTTCGTTGCTGCATGTAGAAACTTATCGGGCGTTTTCGCGCTGATGTGAACAGAGTTTCCGGGCTGTAAAATGTGCAGCTCTTCAATTACTTCAAGCATGATGTACGAAACATCACTTGTCCCATCAGAACCATCCGATTTCAGACCTCCGATATTGATATTTGTAAAATCATTGTATGTTCCACTTTCACTGGCTGTAATTCCCACTTTTGGAGGAGCGGGATGATTGTTCACTTTTATCCAGAAGCAGGACAATAATTCTTTCGCTTTATCACGGGTAAGCGTGCCTTCTGCAATTTCTTTCTCATAAAATGGAGCAAGATGCTGGTCAAAATGGCCCGGATTCATGGCATCCCAGCCATTTAACTCAGTGATAGTTCCCAGATGCACAAACCAATACATTTGTATGGCTTCCCAAAAATTTTCCGGGGCATACGCCGGAATCCTGCGACATATTTTTGCAATGTCGTTTAGCTCAGCCTTTCTTTTTAAATCATTGGTTTCAGATGCGAGATTTTCAGCTAAAGCAGCATGGCGTTCAGCAAAGACAATAACCGCATCGCAAGATATGTCCATAGCTTTCCACTGTTCTGCCTTATCGGTCGCTTCCGGATCGTTCAGGTAATCCAGCCTGGCCATTTTATTTGCAATTTCATTTTTGAAATCCAGCATCCCTTTATGGTAAATCTTGCCATCCAGACTTGTATGTCCCGGAGCACGTTGTTCCATAAACTCAGTAAATAAACCGGCTTCATAAGCAGCCTTCCATTCATGGGGTACATGGGAAAATATTCGTTCACGCATTGTTTTACCTTGCCAGTATGGAATAACTTTCTTTTCGTAGAGGTCGATGTCGGACTGACTGATGGTATAACGTTGCATTTCACGTGTATTGAGTACGTGGAAATCTTCAACGCTATGGCAGGTCAACTCAGGAAAAGTTGGGACGGATTTGGGTTTTGGGCCACGTTCTGCCACAATCAATTCGTGTTCACCCAGATAAATCGTTTTTTTTTGGCAATGATTCAGAAAATTCAATGCTCTCATCACAGGAGTTGAAAACTTACCATAATTTTCCTTGTAAAATTCTGTTTCGTGCAATGCACGTTCAATTGAGAGAGATGGTTCAGTTTCAACGCTTATTTTACGCAATTTTTGAATTCGCTCATTCATTCCCGGCCCAATAGTATTGCGCTCCTTCGTATAAAAATTACCTTCTGAAGTAGCCGCTCTTTCAGGTGCAACTGTATGCGTTTTAATTTTTTCAAACATGAGATTTTTTTTAACTGTTTTTCAGGATAACGACAAACACACAATTCAAAAGTCCATGAAAACGATTTCATGGAACCATTTTCAATCACTTCAGTGTTTTTAAACAGAAAAATTCGAATTATAAAACATCAGGCATTCAAACAAACGTCTGTATGTTTTTGTAAGGGTGGGAATGTAAGCTACTGTTTCCATGAATCTCCTGCTTTGTCTGGATTAAAGTCATATGTGACTTTAAGAAGTACCACAAAAATACTATAAATACACGCTCATGAATAGCAAGTCAATTATTTAGAATTTATTTAAATACGGATTTATTTGCTTGTTATAAAGCACTTTATTAAAAACTTAATCACTATTTACTTTAGAGATTAATTGATTTCAAATGAATTTTAAGCGATTTAGTTCTGCTCAAATGATGAGCTCCTATTTATCATCTGAACATAAAAATGGACAGAATATTCTTCTTTAAAACTGGTAAATCAGTTCATTTTCTGTAAGTTTGCTTTTTTAAAAGTAAGAAAGAAAAAATATTTTAATTCATTGATTAACAGGTAATTCATGCATAAAGACATTTCCACAATTGCTGCAGACAACATTCGTATTCTTGCAGCTGCTATGGTTGAAAAAGCAAAATCAGGACATCCTGGAGGAGCGATGGGAGGGGCTGATTTTATTCACATCCTAAACACTGAGTTTCTTAAATATGATCCTTCAGACATGGGCTGGCATCTCCGCGATCGTTTTTTCCTTGATCCCGGACACATGTCTCCTATGTTGTATTCAGTTTTAGCCTTGTCAGGAAACTATTCCATGGATGACCTGAAAAACTTTAGGCAATGGGGAAGCTGCACTCCCGGTCACCCTGAAGTTGACAAAATGCGTGGAGTGGAGAATACATCTGGCCCGCTTGGTCAGGGTCACACCATGGCAGTTGGTGCTGCTATTGCAGAACGGTTCCTCTGTGCCCGTTTTGGTGAATGGATGTCGCATAAAACTTTTGCCTACATTTCTGATGGAGGAGTTCAGGAAGAGATATCTCAGGGAGCAGGACGAATTGCCGGCTTTTTAGGACTGAGCAATCTCATCATGTTTTACGATTCAAACGATATACAGCTTTCTACTGAAACCAATGCAGTAACGGCTGAAGATACAGCCATGAAATACAGATCATGGAATTGGAATGTACTCACCATAAATGGGAACAATGCCAATGAAATACGCAAAGCACTCGATGATGCTATTACTGAAAAGGATCGCCCAACCCTGATTATTGGAAAAACAATCATGGGAAAAGGTGCTTTAAAAGAGGATGGTAGTGAATTTGAACGTAAAGTTTCAACGCATGGAATGCCTCTTGGTGAAGCAGGAGCTTCATTTGAAAAGACAATTGAAAATTTAGGCGGAAATCCAAAAGACCCTTTTGCCATTTTTCCTGAGGTGGCTGAATTTTATCAAAATTCAACAAAACAAAAAAGGGAAGAAGCAGCGAAACGAAAGACAAACCAAAAAGAATGGGAAAAATTAAAACCTGATTTGGCATCAAAACTTGAGATTTTTCTTTCCGGCAAACTTCCAAAACTGGATTTTGAATCTATCGTTCAAAAAGAGGAAATCGCCACACGGGCTGCATCTTCTGCTGTTTTATCCTATTTGGCAATGAATCTTGACAATATTATTGTGTCTTCAGCCGACCTGGCAAATAGCGATAAAACAGATGGTTTTCTGAAAAATACCAAACAATTTAAAAAAGGAGATTTTACAGGAGCATTTTTGCAGGCAGGCGTGAGTGAGTTAACGATGGCAGCAATCAGCAATGGTATTGCTTTACATGGTGGAGTCTGGGCAGTTTGTGCCACATTCTTTGTTTTCAGTGATTATATGAAACCGGCAGTACGACTTTCAGCATTGATGGGATTACCGGTCAAATTTATCTGGTCGCATGATGCTTTTAGGGTAGGAGAGGATGGCCCAACACATCAACCTGTTGAACAAGAGGCTCAAATCCGATTATTGGAAAAAATGAAAAATCATCAAGGTCAGATGAGCCTTCTTGCTTTGCGCCCTGCTGATGCCTATGAAACTTCAGTAGCATGGAAAATGGCATTGGAAAATACACAAACTCCTACTGCACTTATCTTGTCGCGGCAGAACATTGAAGACTTGCCTACGAAGGATGGTTTATCTAAATATCAAAATGCATTGCAGGCCCAGAAAGGTGCTTATATTGTGCTTGATAGTAAATCAAAACCCAACGTTGTTTTAGTGGCAAGTGGCTCTGAGGTTTCAACGCTGATTGAAGGAGCAAAACTGCTTTCTTCCGAAAAGAATTTGAATGTGAGGGTGGTGTCAGTAATTTCTGAAGGCCTCTTCCGTCAGCAGGACAAACAATACCAAATTGATGTTATCCCTCATGACGTGCCCGTGTTTGGACTTACCGCAGGGTTGCCCGTAACGCTGGCTGGTTTGGTTGGAAACAGAGGAAAAATATGGGGTCTTGAACATTTTGGGTATTCAGCACCAGCAAAAGTTTTGAATGAAAAGTTTGGCTTCAACGGAAAAAATGTTTTCAATCAGGTAGTTGAAATGCTTGAGCATTTTAAAAAATAGAATTGTTGTTGATATTTTACATTTTAAAAAGCAAAATCTCTACCTTTTATAAAGTTCGTCATTGGCGGACTTTTTTTTTTGCCAGACCCGTTTATGATCTAAATTCTTTGCTTCAGGATTTTGTCCATTTCAAGTAAAGATACCTTTCAAAAAAATAATTGTTTTCGGTAGTATTGTATTATATCTTTGCGATGAAGCCTGGTCTTATTTTTGAATTTTTTTTGCATTGATAACAGGCTCCATTTTTTTCGGGTCAAACCAGACACTAAAAAACATGGAAACGGTAAGTCGAAACGAATTACTTGTTATAAAATCAACCGACTATTGTTCAGATGAATTTAATTTTCCATTGATTCAAAATGGAATCAACTTTATGGCAAGCGTTCCATTCAGCTTACCCATGCATTTCATTTCAATTATTCAGAAACGTTTAACTACAATCAAGATAAGCTGTTTTATTGGGATATATTGCCTTATTTTATTTTCAAATCCATGTTTTGCGCAATCAGATAGTCTAAGTGTTTACGATTTGAATTTGAGTCAATTATCTAAGTTAAAAATAACATCTGCTTCAAAAATTACTCAGAATATAAGCGAAATACCCTCTACTGTTTTTGTGATAACTGCTGAAGAAATAAAAGAAAGGGGATATTTTACACTTGAAGAGGCCCTGTCGGACCTTCCTGGTTTTCAGTTCAGAAATATACTTGGTATTAACAGCTATGTTTTTCAACGGGGTATTCCCAGTCAAAACAATCTCACTTTGGTGCTGATTGATGGTATTCAGGTGAACGAATTAAATTCGGGTGGTTTTTATGCCGGCGCACAATACAACCTGTTTAATGTTGAGCGCATTGAGATCATTTATGGTCCGTCATCAGTAGCTTATGGCACGAACGCAATGTCGGGAGTTATTAATATTATCACAAAAAAGCCAATCAAAAATTCAACAGAATTGAAAGCATTGGCTGGTACTTTCAATACCTTTGAAGGTGATACAAAGTATAGCTATGTCAATGAAAAACAAAAATTTGGTGTGCTGGCTTCAGGTATGTTTAAAATGTCGGACAAGGCAAATCTGAAAGGCCGTGAGGGAGATAATAACTGGACCCATTTGATGGATAACTTTGAGAATGATTATACGGTTGATTTAAAAATTCAATATAAGGATTTTGTTTTTGGCACGAATTATCTTTATAAAAGTACATCAACTGCAACTTCGATAAAATCAGTGGATTCAGATTTCAGGGACTATGGCACTTCCTGGAACATTCGGTTTATCAATAATTTTTTGAAATTCAATAAGAACTTAACCGAAAAGCTCAATTATTCAGCAGTTTTATACAACCGCAATGCAACAGTTCTCAGCAATACTATTTATTATGTTGTTGATACCGCTCAAATCGGTTATTTCAGACCCAATAATTTGATAGGATTTGAAAATATCCTGAATTACGACTTCAATCGCTTTTTTTCTTTAACAGGTGGCATGTCATTCGAGTCTGAGCGTTTATCTGAAAAAAATACTTTTTCTTACAGTGATTCGCCTTTGGTAAAACCTCCAACACCAGAGAAACCCACCATGGTTGACAACAACCTCATCAGTCTTTTTATTGAGCCGCGATTCACCATTTTTAATAATCTTTATCTTTCAGGTGGTGCACGTTTTGATCAGAGCAGTGTCTATGATCAGGTTTTGACACCACGTGCCGGGCTGAGCTATATTTTTCGTAAGCAATTGTTGAGATTATCCTATGCAGAAGCGTTCAGAGCGCCTAAACCCTGGGACTATACGGATGGACTGGGCAATAAAAGCCTGCTTCCGGAAACGATGAAATCAACAGAGGCGGCAGCCTCATTTTCAATTAAAGACAATTATAAGATTGATTTGATAGGTTATAAAAGCAGGCTCATCCATGCTATCATTAAAGAGGAGGTTGAGGGTGGTTATAAATGGATTAACAGCGGCAAAATAACTACCACCGGGATGGAATTCTATTTACGGTATATTTCTAAAAAATTTAAATCGTCTGTAAACTATACCCTTACTATAAGTGAGAATGAATCAGGAGAATTGGTGCCTGAAATAAGCAAACACAGTGGCAATGCAAATGTAACCTATACCTTAGACAAGAATTTTGTATTCAATGTACGAGCAAGCTATATTGGAAAAAGAGAAAACCCGAAAATGATTGAAACAACGAACAGCAGATTTTTGGATTCTTATTTAATTTTTCATGGTGCCATTTCATTTCTCCAGTACAAAGGCTTTGACGCACAGTTAATGTTAAAAAATATTTTTAACAAAGAATATTATCACACTTCAAACAGAGAGCCCGACAGGTATCGCCAACCTCAGCGTACGATCATGCTATCAATAGGTTATAAAATGAATTAACAATACAAACCCATGAATAAGCGGACTGATTTGATGTATTTTATGTTTGTTTTCATACTACTATTTCACTCCCAAAGTTTTGCTCAGCAAGTTGAGCGTCCTCTTGCGATCAGTGCATACATTTACAATTTTGCCAAAAATGTTGAATGGGAAAACGAAAAGAATAAGAAAGAATTCCACTTTCTCATGATTGGACAGGACGAATCTGTACTGCATGAATTGAATGAACTTGCAAAAACAAAAACCTTAAGAAATAAACCGATTCGTATCTCGAATACGATAAGACTTAAAAATACCGATAAAATCGACTTAATTTTCATAACTGAAAAAACAGAAGAAGAACTTGTTGATGTATTCGATCGGATTGAAGGAAAAAACATACTCCTTATTTCAGATCATTATCCTGATAAGCGGTTGATTATGATTAACTTTTTTGATTCTGAAGAGGGAACCCTTCAGTTTGAAATCAACAAAGCAAACATCATTAATCAAAAGCTTCGGGTAATGCAGGATATGATTTTGCTTGGCGGGACTGAAATAGATGTAGCTGCTTTATACCTTGAAGGGCAACAAAACTTAAGAAGCCAACAAAAAACCAGCGAAAAACTGACCCAGGATCTTCAACGCCTCGAAATAAATTTAAGTCAACTTGAAAAGGCAATAGAAGAAAGAAATAAAGAGGCGCTGGTAATTAAAGACAGCTTGGCATTGCAAAACCTGATGATTGTAGAACAACAAAAAGTATTGAAAAGCCAATCATTTCTGCTTCAAGTGCGTGAAAATGAATTAAAAAGGCAAATTCAAAAAATTGAAGAACGACAAAAGATATTTGATTTACAGCAACAAAATATTGACAAACAAACTGCTGATCTGGAAACCGGGAATAAGACATTGAAACTGCAGAAAGATGAAATCGAAAGGCAGCAGGATGAAATCACAGCACAAAAAAGAATTCTCCAAATACAGGATTTGAAGATCGACCGCCAAAGAAGCCTGATGTATGTGCTTGTTTTTCTGATTCTTTTGGTTGGGGTGTTAGGCTTCTCATTACTTATTGCCTTTAGAAACAAACAAAAACTTAACAAAGAACTGGAAAGCAGGGTTGATAAGCGCACCAATGAATTGAATGATTCAAATAAGCAATTGCTGGTTGAACTTACAGAGCGAAAAATGGCAGAAAAACGCCTGATTGAAAGTGAAAACAAATACCGTACCTTGCTCGAAAATCTCCCTCAGAAAATTTTCTTTAAAAATAGTGACTTGATTTTTGTATCCTGTAACGAGAATTTTGCAAAAGAACTTCACGTCCATCCATCTGAAATAGAAGGAAAGTCTGATTATGATTTCTTTTCGAAAGAAATTGCTGATAAGTACAGAAAAGATGATGCTGATTTTCTGGCTGAAGGAAAGCTTTTTGAAAGTGAAATGCAAATTCATCGAGATGGTAAAACTTTCTGGACTCAGATTATAAAAGTTCCTGTCAAAGATGAAAATGGCTATGTAGTAGGCGTTCAGGGTATCTTTTGGGACATAACAAAACGCAAGGAAATAGAGATTGAACTTAAGAAACATCGTCTTCACCTCGAAGAAATGGTAAAAGAAAGAACCTCTGATTTACTCAATGCAAATCAACGCCTAAAAGCCATTTTCGACGCAACCAATGTTGGAATTGTTGTGTTAAAGGATCGAATCGTCCTGCAATGTAATTCAAAGCTTGAAGAAATATTTGGATATGCCCCTGATGAAATGTTTGGTAAACCAACACGTGTCTGGTATAATGATGAAGCTGATTACGCAATAGGAGGCTCGGCCAACGAAAGAGTCAGACTTGGCGAAACCCATCAACGTGAACAAAAGCTGAAGAAAAAAAATGGTGAGACTTTCTTTGCGCGACTCACAGGTAGTGCTATTGACCCAAATGATCCATCAAAAGGCATGGTAGCTGTGATAGAAGACGTTACCATAGAAAGAGAAAAAGAAGCGTCTCTTAAAAAAGCACTTGAAACTGCTGAGTCTGCCGATCAGCTAAAGTCAGCATTTTTAGCCACCATGTCACATGAGCTTCGCACTCCTTTGAACTCCATCATTGGATTTACAGGAATGTTGCTGCAGGAATTGCCAGGGCCACTCAATGATGAACAGAAAAAACAGTTAAAAATGACCCAAAAAAGTGGGCGACATCTTTTATCACTTATCAATGATGTCCTTGACCTTTCAAAAATTGAAGCCGGCCAATTGAAATTAAGCACCGATAAATTTCAAATTTCGGATGTTATTGAAAATGTTATCGAGCTATCCATTCCATTTGCAATTAGCAGAAACCTTTCTTTGTTTGCTACCATCGAACCTGATTTGCCTGTTATTTTGAGTGACCAATTCAGAATTCAACAAGTGATCATTAATCTGGTTAACAATGCTTTAAAATTTACCGAAAGAGGCAGTATAAATGTAAAAGCATTTTTTGATAAAAGTTATGTGGTTGTAAATGTTGTGGATACTGGCCCGGGAATAGAAGCAGAGCAAATAAAAACATTATTCAGACCTTTTATTCAAATCGATTCAGGAGTAGCGCGAAAACATGATGGAACAGGTCTTGGATTGTCGATAAGTAAAAAACTGATGACGATGCTTGGTGGCACAATAGGCGTGAATTCTGAACCAGGAAAAGGAAGCACCTTTTTCATCAAAATACCTGTATCAGTGCGTTAAAAGAATATGATCATTTGACTAAATTTTTTTTTTAATACTTTTTCATCACATCAAATTATATAGCACAACATGAAACTCAAAGCGTTAATCATTGAAGACAATGAACAGAATATGTATATGCTCAGTTTTTTACTTGAAAAAAACAATTATGATGTCATTCAAGCTTTCAATGGTATTGATGGGATCAAAGCAGCCAAAGAAAGAATGCCAGATGTAATCCTGCTGGATATCCAGCTGCCCGAAATGGACGGTTATCATGTGGCACAGGAATTAAGAAAGCGCAATGACCTTCTTCATATTCCTATTGTTGCTGTTACCTCCCATGCTATGGTGGGTGACAAAGAAAAAGCCTTAGAATCAGGAGCAACAGGATATATTGAAAAACCTATTGACCCCGATACTTTTATTCCCAGAATGGAATCCTTTTTTACCGCTGAACTTTTAAAAAGGAGAAATGATTTATGAAAACTATACTTATTGTTGACGACATCAAAGAAAACTTGTATTTGCTGGAAATGCTCTTTCAGGCATATGGCTATAAAACAATTTCTGCAAACAATGGTGCAGAGGCACTTGGATTGGCCTTGAAGGATACTCCTGACATTATTGTTGCTGATATCCTGATGCCTGTAATGGATGGATATTCGCTTTGCCGTGAATGGAAGAAAGACAGTCATTTGAAAAATATTCCATTCGTATTTTATACTGCCACCTATACACACCCCAAAGATAAAGAATTCGCTATGAGTCTTGGGGCAGAAAAGTTTATCATCAAACCCCAGGAACCTGAGGTGCTCGTACAAATGATTAACAGTGTACTGGAAGAATTTAAAGATAAAAATACACTTCAACCAGAAGTACATGACTCCTCAGAAGTTACCTTGTTGAAAGAGTACAACGAGACGCTCATACGCAAGATGGAAGAAAGAATGCTGAAAAGTGAAGCTGCCGAAAAGAAGATAAGGATTTACGCAGCGCAGCTTGAAGTGGAAATTGAAGAAAGAAAACGTGCAGTTCAGGCGCTTAAAGAAAGCGAAACACTTTTCAGAAGTGTAATCGAAAATTCTGCTGAAGGGTTTTCCATTATTGACGAAAGTGGTCAGACAATCGTCTGGAATAATGCCATGGAACGGCTTACAGGTTTAAAGGCAAAAGAAGTGATTGCAAAAACTGCCTGGGACGTTCAGTTTCAATTGATACCTGAAAAAGAAAGGGTTGAAGGATTAAAAGAAAATCATAAAAGTACAATTTCAGAGTTATTGGCAAACGGCGAGGCTCCTTTTGTAAGAAAGATGCTGGAAAAAAAATATGAATTGCCCGATGGAACAATTCGTTATATCGAAGGTCGTATTATTCCCATTAAAACCGAAAAGGGTTTTATCCTTGTTTCCAGTATTGATAACATTACTGACAGAAAAAATAGTGAAGAAGAAATAAAACGGATGAATGAAGAATTGGAGTTTAAAGTCCATGAACGAACTTCACAACTTGAGGCAGTCAATAAAGAACTTGAAAGCTTCAGTTATTCTGTTTCTCATGACTTGCGTGCACCCCTCAGGGCAATTTTCGGATTCTCCCAGATTCTTGCAAAAAGGCATCGTGAATCACTTAATAAGGAAGGTCAGCAATATATGGATTACATTGTGGAAGCCAGTATTCGAATGGAGCAGTTAATAAATGATCTGCTTAATTATTCACGACTTGGGCGTAAATCATTAGAAAAACATCCTTTACAACTTGATTCATTCATCAGGAATATTGAACTTGAGTTTAAGCAGAAATTAGATGAAATAGGAGCTGTTTTTATTGTAGAAAATAAATTACCCGAGATTCCTGGAGACGTGAGCCTTTTGCACCAGATATTTACAAATCTTATCGAAAACGCCATAACCTACAGGCGTACTGACGTGCCTCTGGAAATAAGAATCAGTTGTGAAACAAAGGAAAATGAAGTAATAGTTAAAGTTTCAGATAATGGGATAGGTATCTCAAAAGAATATACCGAGAAAATTTTCAATATATTTCAACGTCTTCACAGCGAAGAAAAATACCCCGGCACAGGAATAGGACTTGCAAATGTGAGAAAAGCAGCAACCATGATGAACGGTAAAGTATGGGTGGAATCTATTTTTGGCAAAGGCAGTACATTTTTTGTAAATTTACCTGCAAAATAAGCAGGATGGATAACTATAAACCTTCTCAAATACTTTTGGTTGATGATAATCAGATGGATGTTGTTCTTACGCTGGATGCATTCAGGGAAGCCAAAATTAAGAATACAATTCATGTTGCCCACAACGGCAGGGAAGCGCTTGATTATCTTCTCGGCTGTGGTAAGTATGCTCAAAGAGAAATTTTTCCTTTACCTGATCTTATTTTACTGGACCTGAAAATGCCTGGCATTGATGGTTTTGAAGTGTTGCGTCAAGTAAAAAATACAGATAATGTGAAACGTATTCCGGTAATTGTGCTTACATCTTCCAAAGAAGAAGGTGACCGTATTTTAAGCTACGACAATGGAGCAAATAGTTATCTCATGAAGCCCGTTTCGTTTGATGGATTTACTGAAGTGGTAAAAAAAATTAACGAATATTGGTTTTCATTGAATGTTGGTGCACCATTGAAGTAGGATTAATTAATAAGAATTGTCAAATTTTGATATAAATAATTAGTTAGCATGAACTTAAAAGCAAAAATAAGGATACTACATATTGATGACAATACCCACGATCGTCAGCTTGTTAAAGATGTTTTACGTAAAGAGAAGGATTTATTTGAACTAACTGAAGCTGATAGTCGTGAAAAGTTTGAGAAGCTTCTCTCTGAGCATGATTTCGATGTCATACTCAGCGATTTTAACATTCTTGGTTTTGATGGTTTGCAAGTATTGGAGGTTGTTAAGAAAATGAAGCCTGATTTACCTGTAATTATCGTTACAGGAACCGGTTCTGAGGAAATTGCTATTCAAGCAATGAAAATGGGCGCAGCCGATTATGTGATCAAAACAGTGAACCATATTCTTGGTCTGGCGCACACCATTACAATAGTGCTTGATCACAAACGGTTACTGGAAGATAAGAAAAAGACACAGGAAGAGCTGATCAGGACAAATGCCTCATTGGATTCTATTATCGAGAATATTCCTAATATGCTCTTTATAAAAGAGGCGGCAGAACTCCGTTATGTGCGTTTCAACCGCGCTGGCGAAGAACTTTTGGGATATTCCAATACTGAATTGGTGGGTAAAAATGATTATGACTTTTTCCCAAAAGAACAGGCGGATTTTTTTATTAAAAAGGATCGCGAGGTACTTAAAAATAAAGTGTTGCTGAATATTCCGGAAGAAACGATTCAAACCAAACACAAAGGAATTCGCGTTTTGCACACACGTAAAGTGCCGGTACTCAATGCTAAAGGTGAACCTGAGTTTCTGCTTGGTATCTCAGAAGATATTACAGAGCGAAAAAGAACTGAAGAGGCTTTAATCACGAAAATGAGAGAATTAGAGAAGTTTAATGCTTTGATGGTGGGTAGAGAAAATAAAATGATTTCGCTAAAGCACGAAATCAATGCGTTATGCGCACAGCTCAATTTACCTTCTCGCTACGACCCGCCGCAAGAGTTAGAATAAATATTTTGTTCATTTTAATAAAGGAGGATTGTGTATGCATTTTCACACTTCAGATCAAGAGAAACTGAACCTTGGATTCGGTGGTTATACGTGTAACTGGGGGCTTCATATTTGTGGCCTTTACGAGGATGAAGAGGAGCGGGATGAAATTGCTTTTGGATTTTTGCATGAAGGAGATATCCATAAAGACATGCAATTGTATTGCCCGGCAGAGCGTACCAAAGAAAATTTCATCGAAGAATATAGCAATCGCTACCCTGAATGTAAACACCATACGCATGATGAAACTTTATTTGCAATCAATAGTGCCCGGGAACTTTATTATCCGAATGGTACTTTTTCGCCTTTCAGCATGGACGAAGGACTTAATACTTTTTTTGTTGAGTCGCAAAAAAATGGAAAACGTAACATCCGGGCTACTGCCGAAATGGTTTGGGCTTTGCAGGCCATTCCTGGTGTTGAGTATCTGATGGCCTATGAATCACGTTTGAACTATTTTATTCCCGGCAAACCCTGGATAAGTGTTTGTTTGTATAACATCACAAAATTCTCCGGAAAAATAATCATGAACGTTTTGCGCACCCATCCATATACTATCTCAGGCGGCGTGATAACTCAAAATCCTTATTATATTAATCCGGACGAATGGTTGAGTGAAAACGCTCCTCAATTTGCAAAAAATAATTCTTAAAATGACATTTTCAAATGATCTTTTTCTATTGATGGTCAACCTGTCGCAACTTCGAAATAAAGAGAAGATTATTCAACTTTTTATTGAAAGCATGCAAGAAGTATTTAGTCCCGCTCATTTTAAGTTTGTGAAAGACAATGAGAAGAATGAGCAGGACTTGCTCGAAATACGCACCCTAAATGCAACTTATGGTTATATTGGTGTTTCATCATTTGTTCTAACACAGAATGAAGCCAAAACGCAATTGCATAATGCGGTTCAAATGTTGGCAACTATACTTGATCATCTCGAATTCGATCAACGACTCAAAATGGAGGGCGATGCTTTCGAAAAAGTAGCTGCAGAGAGGTTTTCTGATCTGCAACAAATGATTGGTGAACTGCAAGCTGCCAAAGATGCTTCATTAAACCTGATCAATGATTTAACTTCTGAAATTGAAAAAAGAATTAAAATTGAACAAGATTTAAGACAAAGCGAAGAACAATTCAGAAATCTGTTTGAGTATTCTCCCTTGGGGAAATCAATGACTTCGATTGATGGTGTCGTCAAAATGAATAAGGCGTTTTGCCAAATGCTCGGTTATTCAATAGAAGAATTAGAAAATAAAAACTGGAAAGAAATTACGCATCCTGACGATATAAAAGAAAGTGAAGAAATTGTAAGTAAAATTTTGTTTGGCAGAGAGGAATCGCATCGCTACGAAAAAAGATACCTTCATAAAGATGGGCATGACATTTGGGCTGAGGTGAACACAAACCTGCAAAGGGACAGCAATGGAAATCCGCTTTATTTTATTACAAACGTCAACGACATTTCCGAGCGCAAAAAGATGGAAGAAGACCTTAAGGAAAGTGAACTCACTTTTCGGGGACTCTTTGAAAAAGGACCTATTGGAGTTGCCTATCATCGAATGATTTATGATGAAATGGGAATCCCCGTTAACTATTTGTTTTTGGACGCAAACCAAAGCTATCAAAAGCTTACGGGTGTCAACCCCATTGGAAAGCTGGTAACTGAAGCTTTTCCAGGCATTGAAAACGATCCCTTCAATTGGATCGGCACTTTCGGCAATGTTGCCAAAAATGGAATTGAGATAAGATTTGAACAATATTTGGAAGTAAACGACAGATGGTATGATTGTGTAGGTTACCAATACAAACCCGATCATTTTGTAGCTGCTTTTCTTGAAATTACTGAAAGGAAAAAAGCAGAACAAGCCTTGCAGGAAAATGAAGAGAAATTTAGAAAAATGGTTGAAAGCTTCCCCTTGGCTATTCATCTTTCTGTTGGTATAAAGCAAGTTACGGAATACATAAATCCTGCTTTTGTTAACCTGTTTGGTTATACCATAGAAGATTTGCCCTCCTTTGAACAATGGTGGGTGTTGGCTTATCCCGATGAAAATTACCGGCTTCAAATTGCCGAGGAATGGACCAAGCGCGTCAGCGAGGCCATTGCAAATAGTTCAACAATTGAACCAATGGATGTTGTGATTACATGCAAGGATGGTTCTAAAAAGTATGTTTCATGGGCCTACTTTTCTCTTGGTGAAAAGGGGTATTCATGTGGCCTTGACCTGACCGATCGAAAAAAAGCAGAAAATGAACTTATTGATTTAAAGGATGCATTGGAAATAAAAGTGATTGAAAAAACCAATGAATTGAAAGAAAGGGTTATTGAATTGGAGCGCTTTCATGATGCCACCATTGACCGCGAACTTCGGATGAAAGAACTTAGAGATGAAATTTCCCGCCTGAAATCAACTCAATGATGCCTGAATGTTCAAAAAATACAAGTTGTATGCTTATGAAAACGCTTCGCCTAAATAATTTAAATATCCTTTTACTTCTTCTGCTTTCGTTTGGATGTTTTATGGAAGTTAAAGGAATTCAGATTAAAGAGGATACGACTTTAAAAATTGATAAAATCATTATTGCATCCGAACCGGATTATCCGCCTTATTGCTTTGTAGATAAGAATGGCAATGCAGATGGATTTTCAGTTGAATTGTTTATAGCAGCAGCCAAAGCTGTCCATATGGATGTTGAAATTAAAATTGGTATCTGGAACAAAATAAAGCAAGACCTTTCTGAAGGCACTATCGACGCCCTTCCGTTGGTTGGAAGAACATCGGAACGTGAAAAGTTTTATGATTTCACGCTTCCTTATCTATCGCTGCATGGCGCTGTTTTCGTTAGAGAGGGTACTACGGATATCCTTTCAATTCAGGATTTGGAAAACAAGAATATCCTGGTTATGAAAGGCGATAATGCTGAGGAGTTTTTGCATCGTGTTAAAATCACTAAAAACATCATTCAAACTTATACCTACGAAGAGGCTTTTCGAAGGTTGGCCTCTGGTGAAGGGGATGCCATTTTAACGCAAAGAGTCATGGGCATTAAACTTATCGAATCACTTCAATTAAAAACCATCGTTCCATTAAGTTTTCCAGTTAATGAATTCAGACAGGATTTTTGTTTTGCGGTAAAAAAAGGAGATACCGAACTGTTGTCGCGCCTGAATGAAGGTCTCTCTATCGTAATCGCCAACAAAACCTTTGATGCTATTCATCTTCGATGGTTTGGGCCTGTAAATCAACAAAGGCTTACGTACTTCGAAGTCATTAAATATGTTTTATACTTCTTAATTCCTTTTGTTTTTCTATTTTCAATTGTTGCGATTTTTTTCTTGCGTCGTACTGTAAGATTGAGAACAAACAGCCTTCAGCAGGAAATTATTGAACACCAAAAAACAGTGAATACATTGAATAGCCAGCAATTGTTGCTTTCCGAAATGGAAAAAGTCACAAAGGTTGGGGGTTGGGAATATGATGTTGCAACAAAAAAGATGGTTTGGACGGATGGAGTTTATCAAATCTATGGTGTTTCAAAAAAAGACTACAATCCTTCTGAAATGAATCCTGAATTTAAATTCTATGATAAAGAAGATCAGGAAGTAGTTGATTTTGCTTTTAAACAAGCCATTGAGAATGGATCATCCTTCGACCTGAATCTTAGATTTAAATCTGCCGACGGTAAAGCCAAATGGATAAGAACCTCAGCCAAACCTGAGCGTAAAGAAGAGAAAATTATTAGATTGATAGGTAACATTTTAGACATTACTGAACAAAAACAATCAGAAGAAGAGCTCCTGAAATTAAAGAATGATTTGGAAATCATTGTATTGGAACGCACAAAAGAACTACATGAAAAAGTTTTGAGGCTCAACAAAAGCCAAAAGGCTATGCTCTACATGGTTGAAGATTTAAATACCGTAACCAATGAGCTTAAATTGGAACGTGAAAAACTCGAAGCATCTAATAAAGAGCTGGAAGCATTCAGTTATTCAGTTTCACACGATTTACGCGCGCCTTTGAGGGGAGTTCTTGGCTTTACCCAGATTTTGATGGAAGAATATGCTGTGAAACTGGATGATGAAGGTAAACGTATTTGCAATATCATCAAAGACAATTCTGTAAAGATGGGACAACTTATTGATGATCTTTTGGCATTTTCGCGTTTGAACCGATACTCCATGCATTCCTCTGAAATTAATATAGAAAACATGGTTATTTCTATTTACCATGAAACTACTGAAGAAGAAGATAGAAAAAGAATAGAATTATCAATCGGCCAGCTTAAAAACGCTTTTGGTGACACAAACCTTATAAAGCAGGTATGGATCAATTTGCTTTCAAATGCCATTAAATTTTCTTCTAAAAAAGATGTATCCAAAGTTGTTGTGAGCAGTTACAAGGAGAATGAAAATCTTATTTATTGTATTCAGGACAATGGAACAGGTTTCGATATGAAATACGCTGATAAACTATTTGGTGTTTTTCAACGCCTGCATAATGAAAGAGATTTTAAAGGCACTGGTGTTGGTTTGGCTATTGTTCAACGTATCATTCACCGTCATGGTGGTAAAGTCTGGGCTGAAAGTGAAGTCGGAAAAGGAGCTTCATTTTATTTTTCATTACCAATTAATGGAAACAACATATCATTAGACTGAAAACGAGTGTTGTATCGAAAGTAAATATTCGGATAAGAAGATAAACCTTAAAGTCGCAGATTCAAAAAAAACTATTGTATCTTTATCTCAACTTTTAAACGTGGAGTAAATACTCATTCTTCGATTCGCCAATAAAATATTTGTAATAAGTTATAAATCACAAATAACCATTTTAAAACTTGCTTTATGAAGAATTATGACCCGATCGAAATTTTAATTGTTGAAGATAATCCTGCAGATTCTGAATTAATGATCAGATCACTAAAGAAACAGGGCCTGCTGAATGAATTGTGTTTGGTTGAAGATGGACAAGCAGCACTAGATTTTATTTTTTGTGAAGGGGAATATGCGCATAAGAATAAAAATAAAATACCAAAAGTTGTTTTCCTCGATTTGAAGTTGCCAAAAATAAGCGGCCTTGAAGTACTTGCAGCCATCAAATCTCATCCTGATAAAAAAAAGATTCCGGTGGTTGTTGTTACTTCTTCTAAAGAAGATCCGGATATTAAAGCTGCTTATGAATTGGGCGCCAATAGTTACGTTGTTAAACCCGTTAATTTTGATGATTTTGTAGCTTCAATTCAAGAAATTGGATTGTTTTGGCTTGTTTTAAATCAGCCACCTGTATAGACAAATATTGAAGCAAAATCTGTTTTGATGATGTTTATTTGCATGAAATAAACAAAGAATAATAATTTGATTTTTATTATTAGATAAACTTCTTCACATTGGTTGATTTCGTAATTAAAATTTAGGATTGGATGCAGGATTATATTAAAATACTTATGGCAGAAGATTTACCTTCGGATGTTGCTCTTGCAGACTGGGAAATTGCACGTTTTATTAAACACTATACTAAAAAGGTTGTCGATAACGAAAAAGATTTTCGTCAGCTACTTGATGAATTTGATCCCGATATCGTTATCTCTGATTTTCAAATGCCTGGCTTTACTGGGATGATGGCTTTGAATATTTCTATTGCTAAAAATCCATTAATACCTGTCATAATACTTACTGGCTCGATGGACGAGGATACTGCTGTTCAATGTATGAAAGCAGGTGCAACGGATTATGTCATCAAAGAACATATCAAAAGATTAGGACCAGCTATTCTTAATGCTCTGGAACAAAAGGAAGTAAAAATTGAAGAAATTAAAGCAAAGAAAGCATTAAAAGAAAGCGAAGAAAAATTTAAACGATTAACCGAAAATGCGCAGGATCTGATTTACCGATTTGAGATTTTGCCCTTTCCTCACTATTCATACATGAGCACTGCTGTTTGCAGATTTACAACCTATACACCAGAAGACTTCTATGCTGACCCTCAATTACCAAAAAAAATTATTTATCAGGAAGATGTCCATTTGCTCGACAAATTGATTGGCGATGAAGAAGAAATGAGGAAACCTATCATTATTCGATGGATTCAAAAAGATGGCAGCATTCTTTATGCCGAACACAGAAATATTCCCGTTTATGATTCAAATGGACAACTCATTGCTTTCGAAGGTATTGCACGAGATATTACAGAAAATAAACGCGCAGAAGACGAATTGATTTCTGCAAAATTGAAAGCAGAGCAAAGCGATAAACTTAAGACTTCTTTTTTGCAAAATATGTCGCATGAAATAAGGACACCTTTGAACGGAATAATGGGTTTCTCTGAAATACTAAAGGATTTCGAAGATCTTACCAATGAAGAGAAAACCACGGCTATTGATATAATTTTGAATTCATCTGAACGGCTTTTAGGTATTGTTGATAATGTTCTTGAAATGTCCAGGATTGATAGTAGCTCACTTAAGGTAAACAGATCCACTTTTTCACTCTCTGATTCATTTAAGTATTTTCATACATTATATCATATAAAAGCAGAGTCAAAAGGCCTAAGGTTTATAACAAACATGCCAAAGGACCTTGGTTTTGTAAATTTGAATGTGGACAAGGATAAATTATTTCAGATCATTACTAACTTTATCAATAACGCCATAAAATTTACACATCATGGTGAGATTGAATTGTCTGCAAGAAAAAGCAATAAAGGATTATTTATTCATGTTAAAGATACCGGCATTGGCATTGAGGAAAAATATTTGGAAAATATTTTTGAAAGATTCTGGCAGGCAGAAGCTTTTAGTAGAGAGTTTTATGGTGGAAACGGTTTAGGTTTGTCCATCTCCAAAGGTCTGGCAGAATTGCTTGGACTAGATATCTCTGTACAATCAAAAGTTGATTCCGGATCTGTTTTTTCAATTTTTATTCCGGCAAAAGATAACATTACAATATGGGGTGAAACCGGTTCTAATTATGAAGTGAATGAAAGTAATAACATCAATATCAATCATTTGAAGATATTAATTGCTGAAGATGTTGAATCCAACTTTCAATACCTTGAACATATACTTCTTAAAGAAAAAATTAAGTTTGTTTGGGTAAAAAATGGTGAAGAAGCCGTAAATCAGGTTAAATCTGAGCGATTCGATGTCGTTTTAATGGACTTAAAGATGCCTGTCATGAGTGGGTTTGAGGCAACGAAAATAATTAAAACACTTTACCCGGATCTGACCGTCATCGCCCAGACTGCTTATGCTCAGCCCGAAGATGAAAAACTTATTCGCGAATGTGGATGTGATGATTACATTAAAAAGCCAATCCGCAAAAGTGATTTATTGGCACTTTTGAGTAAATATGCTCAGCTATAGATGCTATTAAATCAATTCTTCTTTTGCATAAAAATTTCTAAAACATGCAAGTGTTAAATCAAAATATAACGGAAAAAAGTTTGCAATTTCAACTACTCTATATTGTAAACCAACGATGCAGTTAAACAGAAAACGGGTGGTCTGAACTAAACTTCAGTGTAAAGACTGAACCAACATCTGGCGTACTTTGAATGGATAATTCAGCATGGTTCAAGGCAGTAAAATCTTTAACAATCATCAACCCAAGTCCTGTCCCTTTCTCATTCTGGGTTCCATCGGTCGTATAAAAAATATTTTCTGAGAGAAGGGTATCAATGGTTTCCTGCGTCATTCCTATGCCAGTATCGGTGACATGAAAAAAAGTATAACCGTCATTCTCACTGCTTTCAATATTAATGCAACCTCCAACATCAGAAAACTTAATAGCATTATTTATGATATTTCTAAAAATAGTTTGAACCATGTTTTTATCAGCCCAGATATTGGTCCTGTGTTTGACATCGTTTTTGATTGATATCTTTTTCTTTTCGGCTCTTGATCCTAAAAAGAGCACTTCAGTTTGAATTACATTGTGAAAATCAACAATTTGAGGAGTATATTTAATTTGACCTTGCTGACTTAATGCCCATTGAAGCAGGTTTTCAAGCATTGCATAGGTATTATTGCTTTGCAGATAAAGGGTTTCAAGAATTTTTTTCTTTTCTGCTTCCTTAATTGATTCAAAATCATCAATAAGTATTTGCAAAAAACCAAGGAGACTGTTAAACGGACTTTTTAGATCATGACCAATTACTGAGAATAATTTGTTTTTTGTTTGATTTAATTCCTTTAAGCTCTTGTTTTGAGCAAGCACCTGATTGTTCAATTCGTTCAGTTTCAAATTTGCCGCATTCAATTTTCTCCTGCTTTTCAAAATCATCAACGTAAACACTACTAAGGTGAACAGTATAAAAATGACTACAATATTTGTGAGTCTTTGATTCTTGATGATTTGATTCTTAATTTCATTCTCAGCTTTTAAATTCCGATTTTCTAAATCCTTTCGTTCAGTCTCATATTTGGTTTGCAGATCTAATATTGCAATTTTGTTATCGAGAATACTCAAACTGTCGCTTAGATTTATATATTTATCACTGTACTCCAATGCTAATTTATACGCTCCTTTTGACTCATATACTTTTGACAATTGCTGATATAAATTTTTCATTACTACAGTATGTGCAGACTCTTCTGCCAAAATGAGCGCTTTCATGAAAAATAATTCTGCTTTTGCATAGTCCATTTTATCTTGATAGAGCGATCCTAATGCTGAGTTGGACAAGATAACTCCATAAACAATATTGTGTTTTTGACACAATTCCAATGATTTTGTAAAATTCTCTTCTGCACGTATAAAATTCTTATCGTTAGCATAGATGTAACCAATATTAAGATAAGCACGTGCCTGATCCAGCGTTAAATTATGTTCAATTGCAATCTGAAGAGATTTTTCATATGCTTCTTTCGCTTGCTCATCCTGACTCAGTTTAGAATAATATATACCTAAATTCCCATAATTCATACTCAAATGAAAGTGTCGATCAAGTTCTTGATTGATTATGATCGCCCTGCTAACAAAATCAATTGCTTTTTCTGATTCGCCTAAACCATGAACAATTAATCCAAGGTTATTCAGTACAATTGCAGCATGTTGGCGATCGTTGATGCTTTCAAAACTTTTGAGAGCTAACATATAATATTCATACGCTTTTTTCAAATCTCCTTTATTATCTGCATTCAATCCAAGATTGTTATACGCACCTGCAATAAACATGGTATCTTTTAAAGTATTCGCTATTTGAAGGCACTTTTCAAAAAGGTATTGTGCACTATCCAGATTTCGTGTTACTTGGTGAAACCTACCTAA
The DNA here is from genome assembly GCA_002842755.1 of Bacteroidetes bacterium HGW-Bacteroidetes-1. Lineage (GTDB taxonomy): Bacteria > Bacteroidota > Bacteroidia > Bacteroidales > F082 > JALNZU01. The sequence continues at coordinate 24,348 of PHDU01000022.1, forward strand.
TTCATTATAAATTCTGTAGCTAAGCAAAATATTATTTAAATTGGCAGCATATTTTTCTGCCTTTCGAAGATGATAGTGTGCTGAATCTGTGTTATTAAGATTGAGATAGATTCCTCCGGCATTTAGATTTGCTTTTGCAAATATCGAATCACTATTTATTCTATCCGCCAGTAATATTGCTTCAAAAACATAGGATTTTGCTTCAAAAGGTTTGGAATCAAAAATTTTATCAGAGCGTTTTAGCAATAACGATGCTTTTTCTACAAGCGAATCATTAGAATCAGTTTTTGGGCTGATTGTTTCGACTGAAATCAATTGAAGTGGGCTCAGGAAGACGATTCCAGCTATTAATATGAAAGAAAAGAATATATTAAACGACAATCGTTCTTTATAAAAAAAATGCATTTTCAATATTTAGAAGTTAGGCAAATATACAGTCATTCATTTTGATATATACCAATGAAGTATGAAATTTTTACACAAAATAATCTCAAATCCAAAATTCTTTTTCTTTTAGGAAATAAAATCCAGATTATTGCTGCTTTTTGTGTGCCTTCTATCGAAAAATTTTGAAAGAAAAAACCATACTGAAAAGGAAAAATCAATTGGTTTTTATCAAATAAAGTACTACAGCAGTTACTTTCCAATACAAAACTTACTAAAAATATTACCAAGAATTTCCTCGGTATAAATCTCACCAGTGATACTGCCTAAATGATGCAAAGCAGTTCTGATATCAATAGCAATAAGATCCGAAGGAAGACCAACCCTGAAATTCTTTTCAACTTCCATAAGTGCCGAGGATGCTTCTTTAAGGGCGTTATAATGCCGCGTATTACTCACTATACTATCTGATTGAATAGTAAGATTTTTAACCGCTTTAACAAGACTGTCTGCAATGAGATGGATGTTTTCTTTTCGTTTAGCGGATACAAAAATTGTTTCAAGTTCAACCATTTCACGAAAATGACCCGGAATTTCTTCCATCATATCAATTTTGTTCCCTATAAGAATAAAGTGCTTATTTTCATTTTCAATGAACGACTTGAAATCTTCAAGAATCTCCTCTGCCATTTCTCCTTTAAAAGATGCAATATCGACGATATATAGAATGATGGAAGCCTGATTTATTTTCTCATAGGTTCGTTCAATACCCATGTTTTCGATTAAATCATCTGACTCTCGGAGACCCGCTGTATCAATAAAACGGAAATTATATCCATCAATGATAATTGTGTCTTCAATCACATCGCGGGTTGTTCCGGGAATTTCGCTTACAATGGCCTTTTCTTCGTTGAGAATAGCATTCAGTAAAGTGGATTTACCCACATTAGGTTTACCAATTATGGCTACAGGGATTCCTGTTTTGATAGCATTACCGGTTTTGAAACTTTCAATGAGTATTCCCATTTCAAGTTGAAGATTTTTTAACAGTTTAAAAAAATCCTCTCGATTGGCGAACTCTACATCTTCTTCAGCAAAATCAAGTTCCAGCTCAATCAGCGAAGCAAAATCTACCAGCTGAGTCCGAAGCTGACTTATTTTGTCAGAAAATCCTCCGCGCATTTGCTTCATTGCCAAATCGTGTGTAGTTCTTGAATTGCTTGCAATCAAATCAGCAATGGCTTCAGCTTGCGCCAGGTCGAAGCGCCCATGTGAAAACGCTCGTAATGTAAACTCACCTGGCTCTGCAAGCCTTGCTCCGTGCTCTAACAGCATTCTTAATATTTGCTGTTGAATATAAGTAGAACCATGACAACTGATTTCTACCATATCTTCTCCTGTGTATGAGTGCGGGCCTCTGAAAACACTAAGCAAAACCTCATCAACCAATTCATCACCTTCGAATAGGAGTCCGAAATAAACATGGTGACTTTGGGCTTTTTCAAATGAAAAATGTTTTGATTTGGCTCTAAAAAACCTTTCTGCCAATTTGAAGCTGCCAGTCCCTGAAATTCTGATTACAGCAATTGCGGCCATACCAGGAGCGGTGGATAAAGCACAAATTGTATCGGAACTTTGAAAATTGAATCGCATCTGTGAATGGTTTTATACGACAAAGGTAAGCTGAATCAAACACGATTGCAACTGCCTGCTGATGGTTCCATTTCAAACATCTTCAATTCAAAAATGGTGTTTTGCTACAATACCACTCTTAATTTCACTTGAAATTTCACATTATGAGTTTATTAGCGTACTTTTGCAAACTGGTATTTACTGACACCTTTTCAACAATTCAAACAACGATTTAAATGATTATAGTTTCAAACCTGGGTATTCAATTCGGGAAGAGAATTTTATTTCAGGATGTGAACATGAAGTTTCTTCCTGGCAATTGTTATGGCATTATTGGCGCCAATGGTGCCGGAAAATCCACTTTCCTAAAGATGCTATCCGGCGACATTGAGTTTAGCAAGGGAAATGTTACCTTGGGAACCGGCGAACGTCTTTCTGTTCTTAGGCAAAATCACTCAGAGTTCAACGATTTTACTGTTTTATCAACCGTTTTGATAGGTCATGAGCTTCTATGGAAGGTGATGAAAGAAAAAGATGATATCTATTCAAAGACTGATTTTTCTGATGCTGATGGTCATAGGGCATCCGAACTGGAAGAACAATTTGCCGATATGGATGGATGGAATGCCGAGAGTGCCGCCGCCAATCTCCTGAGTGGATTAGGTATTAAAGAGGAATCACATCAAAGGCTGATGAGCGAATTGAGTGGTCAGGAAAAAGTGAAAGTGCTTCTTGCTCAGGCACTATTTGGCAAACCCGACAATTTGCTTCTGGATGAACCAACCAACGACCTTGACCTTGAAACTGTTAACTGGCTTGAAAACTATCTTTCTTATTTCGACAATACAGTGCTTGTAGTTTCCCACGACAGACACTTTTTGGATTCAATATGTACACATATTGTTGACATCGATTTTAACAAAGTTCAGCTATTTGCGGGTAATTATTCATTTTGGTATGAGTCGAGTCAACTGGCATTAAGACAACAACTTACGCAAAACAAAAAAGCTGAAGACAGAAAAAAAGAATTACTGGAATTTATTGCACGGTTTAGCGCAAATGCATCAAAATCAAAACAGACCACCAGCAGGAAAAAGATGATTGAGAAGCTAAATATTGAAGAGATAAAGCCTTCAACACGTAAATATCCAGGTATCATCTTTACACCTGAAAGGGAACCTGGAAATCAAATTCTGGAAGTTAATGCTATGAGTAAAAGCATCAATGACAAGCTTTTATTCAAAGATTTAAGTTTTACGCTTCAAAAGGATGATAAAGTTATCTTTTTATCGAAAGATACCCGTGCCATGACTGCATTGTTTGAAATTTTAAAAGATCACGATCAACCGGATAGTGGAGATTTCATTTGGGGCCAGACAATTTTAAAGGCATATCTTCCACTTGAATATGAACATCTTTTCGACAATGATCTGACACTTACTGATTGGCTTGCGCAGTTCTCAGAGGATACAACTGAGGTTTATCTGAGAGGTTTTCTGGGAAAAATGCTATTCTCCGGAGAAGAGATTTATAAAAAAGCCAATGTTCTCTCAGGAGGGGAAAAAGTGAGGTGTATGATCGCACGTATGATGATTAGAAATGCAAATGTAATGATGCTCGACACCCCTACAAATCATCTCGATCTTGAATCAATTCAGGCTTTTAATAATACCCTTATCAAGTTTAAGGGAAATATCTTAATGTCATCGCATGACCATGCATTTATTCAGACAGTCTGTAACCGTATTATTGAGATTGGTCCTAATGGAATGATTGATAAGTTGATGGATTACGATGATTATATTTCGGATAAAAGCTTGAAAGAGCAACGCAAACAGTTGTATATATAATTGTTATCCCATAAGTTTTCTTCTATCTGACGATAAAACTTGTAATTTGTGGTTTTCGGTTAAGCCATTACCACAAGATTTTCTCTTGAATAGAATATAGAATTTAAAAAAACTATTCTAATAAAGAGCGTCTGAAGTCTGCCCTGTAAATATCATTACCTTAGCAGATTCAAATTATTTTGCTATGAAACCAATCATTTTTCTGAGACTTATCGTGTTGCTGTTGATTGTCAGTTTTTTGTCCTGCGACAAGCAAAAACAGCAAAAATTGCCGGACCCGGAATTTGCTGCGTATGTATCACATTTTACGCACGGTCTGATCGCTCCCGATGCTCCGTTGAATATCACTTTGGCGAGTGATGCAAACAACCCGGGGGAAAGTGGTTCTGAAATATCAGAAGAGCTTTTTACTTTTAATCCTGCTATAAAAGGTAAATCATACTGGATTGACGCACGTACGATTAGGTTTATCCCAAATGAAAACTGGCCACACGACCGGATGATTGATGTAAGCTTATTCCTCAATAAACTGGTGAGTGTACCTGAATCCTTTCATATTTTCAGGTTCCAAATACAAACATTACCACTAACCTTTGAGATTTTGCAGACCACGCTTGAAGTGTTTTCTGAAGCATCACCAGATTTATATCAGTTAAAAGGAAGCGTGCTTTTTTCAGAAAGTGTTCAAGAAAATGAGCTGTCAAAAGTATTCGCAGCCAGCACAAAGGGAGCCAAACGAAAAATATATTTTTCATCAGGCACTTTTGCAAATAATTTTGAATTCAGGATTGACAGTATTTTGCGTCAAAAGGAAGAATATGACTTGTTGATTGAATGGAATGGAGGTGCTGTTGGGAGTAAAATGAAGGGGAATCAAAGTGTTAGAATACCTGCTCTGGGTTCTTTTGAGGTAAAGAAAATAGAAGTTGTAAACTTCCCTTCTCAGGCCATTCATGTTTGGTTTACTGATTTTCTTGACGATCAGCAGCTCCTTGATGGCATGATCGGTCTGAATCCTGAAAAATCAGTAACCTTCAACCGATCGAACAATGCAATAACGATTTTCCCGGCAGAACTGATCACAGGTGATTTTGAATTAAGGGTTGCAGCCGGTATTAAGAACTTATCTGGAAAAGCGCTGGAAGAAGATTTTGTTCAGCAAGTTTCTTTTGAACAAATGAAACCCGAAGTGAAGTTTGTCGGAAAAGGTACGATCATGGCAGGCAAAGAAAACTGGATTTTGCCTTTTCAGGCTGTTGGTCTTAGGGCAGTTGATGTTCAGGTAGTCAAGATTTTTGAAAATAACATCCTGCAATTTCTTCAATGGAATGCACTCGATGGCAGTTCTGACATAAAACGAGTTGGTCGTCTCATTGCGCGTAAACAAATACAGTTATTGAAAAACAGTACTTCAAAAAATGTGCGGTGGCAGACCTATGCCGTTGATCTCACCAATATTATCGCAAAAGATGAAGCTGCTCTTTACAGGATATATCTCACATTTAAGAAAGATTATGCAGATGGGTTTTGTAATGGAAGTGCAGATAACCTGAGTCAGGAAACATCCATTTTGACAGAGAAGGAACTCATGTCGTGGGGCGAAAGTTATTATTTTGAACCTAATTATTATTACCCCGATAATTTCAATTGGTCAAAACGCGACGATCCCTGTGATGAGAGTTATTATTATTATGAGAGATTTGTTAGCCGAAACGTTCTATCTACCAATATGGGAATCATTGCAAAGCAAGCTGACCCCGCAAAAAAAGAATATCATCTTTACGTAAATAATCTTGAAACTACAGAACCTTTGAAAGGTGTAAAAGTCGAGCTTTTTGATTATCAACAGCAGTCACTTGGGTTTACTCAAACGAATGAGCTTGGAATGGCAACATTGAAATTAGCTGAAATTCAGCCTTTTGCAGCAGTGGCTTCCTCAGGAAAGCAACGTTCCTATCTTAAATTGGACAAAGGTTCTGCACTTTCATTGAGTAGATTTGATGTCGGCGGCAATGCGATCGAGCAAGGAACCAAAGGCTTTGTTTTTACTGAAAGAGGTGTTTACAGGCCAGGTGACACACTTTTTATTGGCTTTATACTTGAGAATAAATTTGAAAAATTACCCGATAACTATCCGGTTGTTCTGGAGCTCTCCAACGCAAGAGACCAGATTGTTGCGCGTCAGACAGAGCGTCAATTAATGGATGGGATGTGTCTATTTAAAGTATCAACTTCAGCAGAAGCTCCAACCGGAGTATGGACAGCAAAAATAAAAGCAGGTAATGCTGTCTTTAGTAAACGCATTCTGGTAGAAACTGTGAAACCAAACCGATTAAAAATAAATTTTGATTTTGGTAAAAACGAAATCAATGTCGAAGAGAAAAACAGAGCAGTCAGTCTGCGCGTAAATTGGCTTCATGGAAGCAATGGAGCAAATCTCAATGCAATGCTGGAGCGTTCAGTATTTCCGGCGACCATGAAATTTAAAGGATATGCAGGTTATGTTTTCAATGATCCTGGAAAATATTTCTCCCCGGATGATAAGACCGTGATAAATGGCAAAACAGATGCAGAGGGTAAATGGAATTTCAATCTGAACCTTCCTGATTATTCTTCCGCACAAGGAAAACTGATTGTGAAATACCTTGCAAGAGTAATGGAACCAGGTGGCGATTTTTCCACTTCCACCCATAGTATGGAATACCACCCGTTCAAAAATTATATTGGTCTTGGAGCACCTGAAGTTTCGAAAGCAGGCTATTTGATTACAGATGAAGAACATACGTTTGATGTTGTAAGTCTAAGTCCTGCTGGCAAAGCCTATGGAAATCAGTCGCTTAAAGTTGAAATTTTTAAGCTTGATTGGTCATGGTGGTGGTCTGGTGATGGAGAAGGACAGGCAGGTTATGTAAGTACTTCAAATGCAATGTTGATTCATGATGAAACAATAGTACTTAAAGAAGGAAAAGCTTCATTTTCATGGAAACCAAAACATCCACAGTGGGGAAACTTCTTTATCAGGGTCAGCGATGAATCTGGTGGTCACAGTACAGGAAAAGTACTATATATTGACTGGCCGGACTGGTATTCCCGCTCAGGACGTGATACACAGGGGGGCGCCAGCCTTTTATCGATTAGTACTGACAAAGAGAATTACAAAGTAGGGGAGAAGGCAATAATAAGTTTCGTTAGTCCGGGTGAGGGAAGAGCACTCATCAGCATCGAAAATGGAAGCCGGCAGCTGCAATCCTGGTGGGTTGATGCCAAAGCGGGGGAAACAAGTATAAGTATTCCGCTCACCTCACTTTTTAGCCCTAATGTTTATGCACATATCACGCTTCTTCAACCCATGAAGCAACTAAAGAATGATATGCCTGTCAGATCATACGGTATTGTGCCACTTTTGGTAGAAGACAGCCAGTCACGATTGCATCCACAAATAAAACTTCCAAAAGAAACAAGAGCAGGTACTAACTTCGATGTAATGGTTAGTGAAAAAGACGGCAAGGCAATGACTTATATTTTAGCGATTGTGGATGAGGGTATACTCGATCTCACCAATTTTAAAACCCCCGACCCTCATTCGCTTTTTTATGGCAGAGAGGCATTGGGAATAAAATCCTGGGATATGTATGACTTTGTTTTGGGTGCTTATGGTGGTCGCATAGAACAGGTTTTTTTAATTGGTGGTGATCAATCCATACCTGACAGGGAAAAAGCCCGCCAGTCGCGTTTTACACCTGTAGTGAAAGTCATCGGTCCTTTTACTCTGAAGGCCGGGAAAAGTATGAATCATAGCTTGACCATCGAGAACTACATTGGGTCGGTTAGAGCGATGGTAATAGCCTCTTCAGGTAAAGCTTACGGCAATGCAGAACAAACAATGACCATCCGGCAACCCTTGATGGTTTTGGCTACTTTACCGCGATTGCTGCGGCCGAATGATGCGTTTTCAATGCCTGTTACCGTCTTCTCATCTCTGAAAGGGGCGCATGAGATAAAGGTGAGTTTAAGTATTGAAGGGTCTCTAAGTCTGATTGGATCTAACCAACAAACTGTCAGGTTTGATAAGGAAGGCGAAAAAATGCTTTATTTTGATGTAAAGGCCTCCGAAAACAACGGCAAAGTAAAGGTTAAAGTATCAGCATCAAGCGGGAGTGAAACTGCCTCAAATGAAGTTGAAATCGCTGTACAAAACCCAAACACAAGGGTTTACGCTTCCAATCAAACATTTCTTCAACCAGGGCAAAAATACACGCATACGCTTCAATTCTTCGGAGAAGAAAACACGCACTCAGCCACGATGGAAGTTTCCGCTTTGCCTTCTGTAAATCTAAAGCGCCGACTTAACTATTTGATTCAATATCCTTATGGATGTGTTGAACAAATTGTATCGCAAGGGTTTGCACAACTCTATCTTGATAAAGTTGTGTCATTGTCTGCCGATGAAAGCATCGATATGCAAAAGTCATTACAAAGCGCAATAAGACAAATTGTGAACAGGCAGCGACCTGATGGCAGTATTGCATATTGGCCAGGTTCACATTATGTAAACGAATGGTCTGATATTTACGCAGGACATTTTATGGCATTGGCAGCTCGTGAGAACAAGCCAGTTCCTTCCCTGTTTCTAAATCAATGGATGACCAACCAAAAGAAAAAGGCGCAGCAGTGGCAACCCGAAGTTCATGGTGATCGTCTGCTTAATGATATGATTCAGGCATATCGATTGTATGCGTTGACAATTTCAGGTGAAAATCTGCTCAGTGCCATGAATCGCTTACGCGAAAATAATCGTTTGTCACTACAGGCTGCAAATATATTGGCTTCGGCTTATGCCATTGCGGGACAGGAAAGTGCTGCCCGCGAGCTTGCTCTTGGAAAAAGCAAAAGAGTGTTTAAAATGAACCATCAAAGTAATTTTGATTCTGACCTTCGTGACAAAGCCATGCGCATTGAAACATTGTTGTTGCTCAACGAAGAGACATTGGCTTTTCCGCTCATTAAAGAACTTTCAGAAGCTTTAGGAAGTGATGAGTGGTTTAGTACCCAATCAACAGCTTATGGATTGTATGCCTGGCAATTATACGCTAAAAAACACAGTAAGAAAGGCAAAACAAGCTTTGTCTGGGGTCAGCAGCAATCAAGAAGCATCGAATTGAAAGCGCAGTCCTTAATCAAAGACCTGGATGTTGCGATTCCAAAGGTTGAAATAAGCAATACAGGTGAAAATCCAATTTTCGTGAGTTGGATGACCTCAGGGATACCAGCCTCAAGTGAGTTCATATCTTTTGAAAAAGATATCACACTCTCAGTTCAGTTTCTTAACAGCCAGGATAACCCCATTGACATAAACACGCTTGAACAGGGAACCGCATTCAGCATGCAAGTTGTAGTATATAATCCGGGAAGCCGAAAGCTTGATTATCTTGCCCTCAACCAGATTGTACCTGCTGGATGGGAAATTGTTAACAGCCGGCTTTATGCTGATGTGAACCAAAGTACAGAATCTGCTGATTATATGGATGTTAGAGATGACAGAATCGTTTATTTCTTTGACCTGATGCCAGGCTCAAGCCGAACGTTTAAAACAAAGCTGATTGCAACTTACGAAGGAAAGTTTCTGTTCCCTAACCAACGGTGCGAAGCCATGTATGATCCTGATAAGGGTGCTGCTATTGCCGGGCGATGGATTGAAATCACCAGAAGGAAGTAGATTTTATTAAACGTTATGGATACGGACATCGTACAACCCACAACCCTATGTGGCCATCCATGAAATTTAGGCATATCGAACCTGGAATATCTGGATATTTTCAAATGAAGTATCTGATAAAAAGCAGGATTTTTCAGCTTGTTTTGATAACGATTTTCGCTGTATTAATATTACTTCTGATAACACCATACAAGCTTTTCGATGATCCGTACAGTGCAGTTTTGAAAGATGCGAATGGCAGATTACTGGGTGCCCGCATCGCAGCGGATGAACAATGGCGTTTCCCGGAACCTGATTCAATTCCGTTGAAATTTGAAAAAGCACTGCTCATGTTCGAAGACAAGCGTTTTTTCTATCATCCTGGTTTTGATCCGCTGGCAATGTTAAGGGCAGCGATACAGAATTTTCGTAATAGATCTGTTGTAAGCGGAGGATCAACCCTGACGATGCAGGTGGTCCGTCTTTCGAGAAAAGGGCAAAGACGTACAATCGGTGAAAAGATCATTGAAGTTGCCTATTCTATTGCACTGGAAATAAAATTAAGTAAGCATAAAATTCTGATGCTTTACGCTTCACATGCTCCTTATGGTGGTAATGTTGTTGGCATTGAGGCTGCATCCTGGCGGTGGTTTGGGAGCCCTCTGTATGATCTTTCATGGGCAGAAGTTGCTACCCTTACCGTACTTCCCAATGCGCCATCAATGGTTTCTTTGCAGCGCAACAGACTTTTGTTTGAACAAAAACGGAATCGTTTGTTGTCTCGCTTGTTTGATGCCAAAATTATTGACTCCCTTACTTTCGATTTGGCTATCAAAGAGCCACTGCCCGAATTGCCTCAGCCTCTGCCTGATCTTGCACCTCATTATCTGGAATACCTCAGAAGCAAGCATGGAGATCGGCTTTTCATTTCGGATATACAAATCAGACTTCAAAAACAGACATCAAACATCTTGTTGTTTAATCATCGGATGCTAAGAAACAATCAAATCAACAATCTTGCAGTAATCATCAGAGAAACAGAAACAGGAAAGGTGCTGGCTTATCATGGGAATGTCCCTTTTTCATTTGCGACCGAAAATGCCCATAACGATATGGTTCAAGCATTAAGAAGTTCGGGTAGCATTCTAAAACCTTTTCTTTTTGCTACTGCATTACAGGAGGGAATGATTCAACCAGGAAGTATGCTTCCAGATATCCCAACCTGGATTGGAGGCTTCAGTCCAAAAAATTTCGATGAAAATTATGAAGGTGCCATACCTGCTGATGAGGCATTGCGCAGATCCCTCAATGTGCCTTTTGTGCATCTTTTGCGCAGTTTTGGGATTGAGAAATTTTATTTACTTTTAAAACAAATAGGTTTTACAAGTTTCACAAAGCATGCCGGTCACTATGGTCTTTCGATGATCTTAGGAGGAGGGGAGGTCAATTTGTGGGAACTAACCGAAGTATATGGAAATATGGCCAAAGGGATGCTGAATGAAGAAGAATCGGAATTTCCAATCGATAAAGGGGCGATATGGCTCACAAGCAATGTGTTACAGTCGCTCAATCGACCGGAAACAGAAAGCGGCTGGAATTACTCCGGCCGTGCTATAGAAATAGCCTGGAAAACTGGCACTAGCTTTGGTTTTCGAGACGCCTGGGCCATTGGCTATACTCCCGACTATGTCATTGGTGTATGGGCAGGAAATGCCGATGGCACAGGAAGGCCCGGCCTTACCGGGATCGCTGCTGCCGCGCCTGTACTTTTCGATATCGCACAATTATTGGATGTAAAGTCAAAATTATTTGAAACACCCCTTGGTCAGCTCGAAACAATAAATGTCTGTTCTGAGAGTGGTTTTCTATCAGGAATCAACTGCCCTCATACCATTGCGATAACAGGACATCCAGCCGGACTCAGAGCAAAAATATGCCCTTATCACCAGCTATTAAGAACAGATACTACTTTAAAGTACCGACTCCCTTCAGATTGTTTTCCTGACGATGAGGCAGTTACAAAACCCTGGTTTGTGTTGCCACCTCTTATGGAGTTTTATTATGAAAAAAGCCATGTAAATTTTCGTCCACTACCGCCATTAAAAGCAGGTTGTGTGCAAGAGGAACAACAAACGATGGATTTCATTTATCCTCCTCCAGGAACACAGATTTACCAGCCTACCGATTTTTCCGGCAAACTCAATCCATTGATTTTTGAAGTCACGCATCGTGATAAGAATGCTGTTTTGTTTTGGCATCTTGATGAAAAATTCATCGGTACAACGCATGGATCGGTTCACCAAATGATCATTCGATCAGAAACAGGCAATCATCAGGTTACTGTTGTCGATGAAGAAGGAGCAAGCAAGAGCGTTGCTTTTAAATTGCTTACCCGTCATTAAAACCTGAAGCTCATATCATGTTTTTTTCTAACAATAGTTTGCAATTGAAGGATATTAATTTCTATCTTTGCAGCCTTAAAAATGGCCCCGTAGCATAATGGATAGTGCATCTGACTACGGATCAGAAGGTTGGGGGTTCGAGTCTCTCCGGGGTCACTTCAAAATCAAAGGGTTACAGTTTATTCTGTAACCCTATTTTTTTATATCACCAAAAATGTCACCAAATTCTATGATTGTAACCTGAAAGTCTCAATCCCTTTGAGGGACTTGTATCGAAGAATCATTTTCCGTAAATCAGTGCCACAGCACGAAAGCTATCCTTCATCATCTGGAACCTGGTGTTTAAAAGGATACCTTAACACAACCCTGCAGAATACCTCTTTTTAGACCAAAACTTGTGCTGAGCAAGTCGAAGCAAAGAAAACTTGGTTTGGTAAAGCGTATTAAAAAACAAATTGATAAATTTGGACTGACTAATAAGGCGCTTTGGATTGTAATATATTGACAAAATGATTCTATAGGAAAAAGATAGTTAGAGTAAGATAACATGAAAAAAAACTAAGGCGTATATAAAATATCAAGTAAAGCTATTGTTTAAAAATACTGTTGAATTAATTATACTTCTTAAAATGAAAAAGCACATCGTATCAATTCTTATTGTATTGCTTTCAATCCAGGTATTTTCTCAGGATGCGACTGAAATAATTAAAAAAGCTGATGATAAAGTGAAGGGTTCATCAAGTATTGCAACCATGACCATGAAAATCGTCCGCCCAACATGGGAAAGAACGGTATCATTTAAGACGTGGGGTAAAGGAGTAGATTATTCTTTAACCATTGTTACTGCTCCTGCAAAAGAAAAGGGACAAACATTTCTGAAAAGACAAAACGATTTGTGGAGCTGGAATCCGACCATCGAAAGAATGATAAAACTTCCTCCGTCAATGATGTCGCAGGGATGGATGGGTTCTGATTATTCAAATGATGATATTTTAAAAGAATCCTCTATCATTGTTGATTATAAACATTCGTTAATTGGAAGTGAAAATATTGAAGGAAAAGAGTGTTTTAAGATAAATTTGATGCCAAAAGAAGATGCTGCAGTAGTTTGGGGGAGCATCATAAAATGGATTTCAAGAGATTCCTATTTGCAATTAAAAACCCAGTATTTTGATGAGGATGAGACTTTAATAAAAACTGAAATAGCTTCAGAAATAAAAAAAATGGACGATCGGGAAATTCCTACAAAAATTGAAATCATTCCAGAGGATAACAAAGGAAATAAAACTATAGTGACAATTGAATCCATTGACTTTGATGTCAAATTAAGTGATGATTTTTTCTCACAGCAAAGTATGAAAAAGATAAGGTAGTTAAACGATAAACATGAAGAATACATATAGTAAACTTGCCTGGAGGAATATTTGGCGAAATAAACGACGAACTTTAATTACAGCTTCATCCATTCTATTTGCTGTTTTATTTGCCCTTGTAATGAGATCATACCAGTTAGGCATTTACAAAAGCATGACAGATAGTGTAGTGAAAACATACATGGGATTTATTCAGGTTCATGCAAAAGATTACTGGGACGAAAAAACGCTGGATTACCTTCTTGAAACAAATGAGGACTTCATTAATAAGGTATCTTCTGTTAATAATGTTAGCCTGATCGCTCCGCATTTTGAATCCATCGCCCTGGTTTCCGCAGGACTGCAAACAAAAGTAGCTGTTGTTATGGGAATTGATCCTGAAAAAGAAAATCGAATGTCAAAGCTTTCTGAAAAAATAATTCATTACAAACTTGACCAAGATGCTGAAAAACAACTTACTGTCTCTGGGTTTTCTGAAGAATTAATTGTTAAAATTAATGAATCACGAAAAAAATCTTATACAAGTAAGGAAGATGCTGAAAAAAAATTAACAAATATCATTGGAAAAGAAAATACAAAAAAATATCTGGATTTAATACTTAAAAGGACAAAAATTGAAGGTGATTATCTTTCAAAAAACGATGCTGGAGTTTTAATTGGTGAGAGACTTTCTGGTTTTCTTAAGTTATCCGTTGGTGACACATTGGTTTTAATGGGACAAGGTTATCATGGAGCAAGTGTAGCAGGAAAATATCCTATCAGAGGTATCGTAAGAATTCCAAATCCTGAATTGGATAACCTTATTATTTATTTGTCGCTAAACGAGTGTCAAAAGTTGTATTCAGCAGAAAATATGCTTACATCCATTTCCCTTAATTTAAAAGACCCTACCGAAATGGAGAATACTCAGGCAGAAATTATTTCAGCATTGCACTCCGATAAATACGAAGTAATGACGTGGAAAGAAATGAATAAAATACTTGTTCAGCAAATTGAAAGCGATAATTATAGTGGACTGATAATGTTATGGATTTTATATATAATTGTAGGTTTTGGCGTTTTTGGAACGGTTCTTATGATGACCACAGAGCGTAAAAAAGAATTTGGTGTTATGGTTGCTCTCGGTTTGCAAAAATATAATCTTGGGTTTATAGTTTTTATTGAACTATTAATACTTTCTTTTATCGGAATCCTTGCAGGTATAATTATCAGTCTGCCAATAATCAGATACTTTGTTGTAAACCCCATTGAATTGACCGGAAGCATGGCCGACATGATGGAAAGTTTTGGAATTGAGCCTACTCTTCCTTTTGCATGGCAATTCGACTATTTCTTGGCTCAAAGCTCTTCTGTATTAATTATTATTTTAATTGCAATACTATTCCCTTTAGCAAAAGTATTCACAATAAATACCATGAAATCGCTGCGTGGTTAATATAATGAAAATCAATATATGATCAATTCAATAGCATGGAAAAATATCTGGAGGAATAAACTGAGAAGTTTAGTTGTAATCGCTGCTGTAACATTTGGAATACTAGCTGCTGTGTTTTCTGCTGCTTTAATGAATGGAATGGTTGAGAGGCGTTTGCGTTCAGCAATTGAATTGGAAACTTCTCATATTCAAATTCATAATCCAAAATATCTCGAAAATAAAGATTTATACTATTTTATTAATAATGCTGACAGTCTGGTTGCTGAAATAAAAAAAATGCCTGAAATTAAATCGGCGTCCAAAAGATTGAAAATAATGGCTATGGCTAACACTTCCTCATCTGGTACTGGAGTGATGGTTAATGGTATAGTGCCAGAAAAAGAAAAGCTTGTAACTGGTATTTATAACAAAATATTGGATTCTTCCGGAACTTATTTCGATGGTGTTAAAAATAACCCGGTTGTCATTGGTCAGAAATTGGCTGAAAAACTTAAGATCAAAGTTAAATCGAAAGTTATTCTTACCATACAGGCTACTGACGGAACCATGGTAAGTGGAGCCTTTAAAGTGGCAGGGATATTCGAAACAAGCAACTCTATGTTTGACGAATTGAACATTTTTGCCAGATTTAGCGATCTTGCAAGATTAACGTCATTTGATATAAACAATGCTCATGAGATTGCTATTCTTCTCAATGACACAAAACTATCTGATGATTTTGCTTTAAAAATTTCCAGGCAATTTTCAACACTTGATACAATGACCTGGAAAGAAATTCAACCAGACCTTGGGATGACCGTAGAATTTCTTAACATAATGCTTTATTTTTCTTTAATCATTATATTACTTGCTTTAGGTTTTGGAATCGTTAATACAATGCTTATGGTTGTGCTCGAAAGAGTAAAAGAACTGGGTATATTGATGGCTATTGGAATGAATAAAGCGAGAATTTTTAAAATGATTATGCTTGAAACCATTTATCTCTCACTTACCGGCGGCATTGCCGGATTAATATTTGGAATAGTATTAATACAGATTTTTCAATATAGTGGAATCGATGTATCAGCTTATGGTGAAGGGTTTAGTGATATAGGGTACGACGCTATAATTTATCCAAGCATAGGATGGGATTTTTATTTAGGAACAGTTTTGCTGGTAATTTTAACTGGTATAATTGCTTCTATATATCCTGCCAGAAAAGCATTAAAACTAAATCCTGCCGAAGCAGTAAGAACAGAAATTTAATTATACAATGACGTAAACCTCAATCATATGAAAGTTATTGAAATAAATGGTATCGAAAAAACTTACGACGAAAAAACTGTTCCTGTTCATGCCGTAAATGGAATAGACTTATCTTTTGAACAAGGTGAATTTGTTGCCATTGTCGGGCCATCTGGTTCTGGAAAAACAACCTTGCTAAATATAATTGGTGGTCTCGATAAACCTAATTCAGGTGAAATAATCATATCTGGAACCAATATCGGGGCGCTATCATCTTCGAAAATGATCGACTTCCGGTTAAACAATATAGGATTTGTTTTCCAGGCATATAACCTTATTCCGGTATTGACGGCAAAAGAGAATATCGAATTCATTATGGATCTACAAGGACGGTCTAAAGTTGAAAAAGATTCACGCTCTTTAGAACTGCTAAAATCTGTTGGCTTAAATGACAGAGCTAACAGTCGTCCGAATAAATTATCGGGTGGACAACAACAACGTGTAGCTGTGGCAAGGGCATTGGCCTCAAAACCAAAATTTATTCTTGCAGATGAGCCTACGGCAAACCTCGATTCAAAATCTACTGAAACACTTCTCGAAATAATGGAAAAGCTTAACAAAGAAGAGAATATTACATTTATTTTTTCTACTCACGATGCAAGAGTAGTTAAAAAAGCCAGAAGAGTTATAACAGTTGAAGATGGCAAGGTTGTTTCTGATGAAAAATGTTAATGCAACAAAAATTAATACATATTATTCTTTTTGTTCTCATATGCTTTTCTGCAATGGGTCAGGAAGATTCTACTACCGAAAGAATAAAAAATTACGCATTGGATGGTTATATAAGTAACATGCAAAGTGTAATGTTCGATAGCATTCATAAAAATTGGATTTCAGATAATATTTTGCATAACAGGCTTAACTTTAGCTGGCTTCCGACTCCAACATTTACAGCAACAATTCAAATAAGGAATAGATTTATCTGGGGAGAATCAGTTAAATATAATTCTAATTACAGTAAACAAATTGCAAAGGACAATGGTTATTTAAAATTATCCTGGAATGTATTTGATGAGCAGTCTTTTGTTTTCAACACTTCTATCGAAAGAGCATTTATTCAATTTTCAAAAGGAAAATTCGATTTTAAATTGGGTCGACAGCGCATAAACTGGGGACAAACCATGGTATGGAATCCAAATGATATTTTCAACAATTATTCATTTTTTGATTTTGATTATATTGAACGTCCCGGAAGTGATGCCTTTCGATTGCAATATTATCCCAGTTCTTCATCAACAATAGAGTTTACTGCAAAAATAAACAGTAACAAAGAACTAACTACAGCTGCTCTGTATCGCTTTAATAAATGGAATTACGACATACAATTTATCGGGGGATTGTTAAATGAACAGGACATTTTTTTTGGTGCAGGTTGGTCGGGAGCAATAAAAAGTATTAGTTTCAGAGGCGAATTTTCCTTTTTTCAACCAAAAGAAAATTTCGCAGATACAAGTGGATTAGCAATGGCAACATTATCTTTTGACTATACTTTTAAAAATTCTTCTATGATACTTGTGGAAGGGCTTTATGGTAATTTTTCGAATAATGCCGGTTCAGGTTTTATGGATTTATATGCTGCACCTGCTTCGGTTAAAAATCTTTCTTTTACAAAATATAACATCTTATCACAATATTCATATCCAATATCAACCCTAGTAAACCTGACCATTTCCGGGATGTATATGCCAAAAATAAAGGGATACTATACAGGGTCAACAATTTCAATTTCTTTAAAAGACAATCTGGATATTTCATTCATTGGTCAGGTTTTTAGTGGTGAATTTCCTGATTCAGTTTCTGGAAATAATAAAAGGGTCAATTACTATATGGGTTTTCTAAGGTTAAAGGGAAATTTTTAAAAACAATTATTCCTGCAGGTATTCTTCTGTAAAGGATTTTTTTCTGTGATGCTCCTGTTGTTCTACATGTATTTTTTTTTCGGGTAATTGTGATTTCCCCAGAGAAAATGCTCCAAATCCTTCCTGCCACGAAAACTTCCTATCCGAAAGCCGGCTTTGATTTATCCACCACGATGAACTTCTTTTCAAATGATACATTAATTCAGAAGGAGCCTGCTTGGGGTCATGCTTTTTAAAATGTGAATATGATCGCTCATGCCGTTTATCATATACAGCTTTAGACCTTGTTGATCTATAATACCACTCATGTATTTGTAAAGTTTATCCTGCCATCTGTGATTGATGAGGCATAAACGGTTTTGAACAGCAAAAACATAATGCACATATAATTGGGTATAGGTATTAGCCATTTTTTTCTTGTTTTGTTGATGTCCTACGGACAATAAAACTCTTTTGATCATTTATTTTTATCGAGATTGAATCCCTACGTGCTAATGGATTCTTCTCTTGCGAGGATAGGATTATTTATTTTGTATTGAATGTTGTCATAAAGCTCGATTCATTTGCCCGTAGGGCATTTATATCTATAGCAAATCGGGTTACCATTCATCTGGTTTCCCATAGGGAATTTCACTTCAGTTGAATTTCATGTCATAGTAGGATTCATCTAAAAGCTTTTTCGTCAAGTCTTATTAATAAAGTATATACAGTTTCAGATTCAGTAAAGATGTTTACAAAAAATGATTATTTTATAATATATTAATATAGAATATAATACGTTTCTCCGCTTCTTAAATTTACTGCAACCGATTGCATTGTATATGAATTGTATATGTAGGATTCAGATCATTTGCACCTTATCTTTACAGCATGCTTATCGTAAAATACATTCAGCTCTTAACAGAATTTATCATTTAAATAAAAAAGTCTATGAAAAAAATTATTTTTTTACTAATTCTTTTATGTTTTTCTATGGCAATTTTGGCACAAGCTGATAAGGTTGTGATTGAAGAAAATGATAATGGAGCTAAACTCCTTGTCAATGGAAAAGCTTTAATGATAAATGGCATAAACTGGGATTATTTCCCCATTGGCACCAATTACTCCTACAGCTTATGGACTCAATCCGACGACTTTATCCAGCAGGCGCTTGATGATGAAATGACGTTGTTAAAAAACATGAATGTGAATACCATTCGTGTTTATTCAGGAATTCAACCCAAATGGATTAAATATATCTATGAAAATTATGGCATTTATACCATGCTTAACCATTCTTTTGGAAGATATGGGCTTACACTTAATGGGGCATGGGAAGCAAACACTGATTATGCTGATCCCCGAGTAAAAGAACTCCTCTTAAAAGAAGTAAACGAGTTGGTGGAAGAATATAAGAACACCCCAGGGCTTTTGTTATATCTGTTGGGTAATGAAAACAATTATGGATTATTTTGGCGTGGTGCCGAAACTGAGGATATTCCGATGGAAGACAGGGAATCGACACAAATGGCTCGTTACCTCTACAAATTATTCAACGAAGCCTCCCTTTCCATGAAAGCCATTGATCCAAATCATCCGGTGTCAATCTGCAATGGCGATTTACTGTTTCTTGATATCATCGCGGAAGAATGTAAAGACGTGGATATATTTGGCATAAATGTTTACAGGGGCATTTCATTTACCGATCTTTTTAAAAGGGTAAAAAAAGAATATGGAAAGCCTGTCTTATTGTCTGAATTTGGGTCTGATGCATTTAATGCCATCACCATGGAAGAGGCTCAGAAAGAACAGGCAATATACAACGTAGCCAATTGGAAAGAAATATATGAAAATGCTGCCGGAATGGGCAAAGCAGGTAATTCATTGGGAGGTTTTACTTTTCAGTTTAGTGATGGTTGGTGGAAGTACGGCCAAACCGATTTCCTTGATGTGCATGATTCCCACGCTTCATGGGCAAACGGTGGATATTTGTTTGATTACCAAGCGGGCGAGAACAATATGAATGAGGAGTGGTTTGGAATTTGCGCCAAAGGCCCAACCAATACAAAAGGGTTTTATCAATTGTACCCCAGAGCATCTTATTATGCATTGAAAGAGGCACACCAACTAAATCCCTATGCCGATGGCACCAATTTACAAACCATACAGCAACACTTTAGTAACATTCAGGTGGTGGAATCGCTTCTGAAGGCCAGGGGTGACAAGGCGGCGCAGGAAGGTGAAAAATTAAAAAAAATAAGCCTCAGCCGATTAGGAGCACAATACACAACATTTAATACCGGTGGGGATTTAATCTCAACACCTAAGAATGCTGCCCCAGGAAGTAATACATACCCGAACCAGCTGGGTTTTGATCAGATGCAATCCTTTTATTTTGGTGTTGAAGCCAATCCGGCGCCCAATTTCAGAGCCAATGTAGAGGTAAATGTTTTGGGAAATGTTGCGCAGAATCCAATTGATCAGATCTTTTATGAAAACAGGGGTCGTCCTATTGAAGTGACTGGTGACGACGGTAACCTGAATATTGAGTCAATAAACAGGGTTCAGATTTACAAGGCAAGCTATGAGTGGGATCATAAATTGTTTAAAATCAATGGTTTTTATCGCACCGGTCATTACCATTGGGGCTATGAAGGCGATTTCTTTGGACTTTACCCCGAAGCCAATTACGGACCTAATATTGATATTTATAATGGAATTGCACCTTTTGGATTTGAAATGGAAGGCAAGAAACAATTCAGTGATTTTAAACTGGCTTTTGGACCACAGTTATGGTGGGGAGCTAACCCTGCAGTATTGCTGAAATACAGTAAAAGCATAGCAAAAATAAACTTCACCGGAATTTATCATGAGGACCTTGCGCAACTTGGACTGACAGAAAGTTCGTTTGCCATTCCGCAACCCAAAACCAGGCGACTGACCTTACATTTGAACAGGGAATTTGGCAAGTTCGGCGTAAATGTGGGAGGAATCTGGGCAGGGCAACCACTGCAGGGCAGAGAATTTCAGGTTGTGAGAGGCGAAGAAGGAGATTATACTGTTTATAAAGATGAAATTAAGTCACAGGATAATTTCGGTGGCAAAATTAAATTTACATACACTGGAGGAAGGTTCAACTGGTATGCCCAATCAACTGCAATGGGTCTGGTAGCAAATGGGGGTGCAGACCAGACAATTACTTTTACAGGTTGGAAGTTAAAAGACAGTGGCAGTGGAAACCAGTATAATTTTCTGTCAGGGTTTACCTATATGATTGGAGATATTCAGGTGGCCCCGAATTTCCTGTGGCAAAAACCCATCGAAGGTCCTATTCCTGCTGATGTAAATGCCCCAGGCAGACCCAGGAACATCCTCGATGATCCGTTTGTGGTAAGAGCCAACAGGGAACAGGTAGCAGGTGAAATATTGTTTACTTACGACCCTGCACCCGGTACCTGGATGTACAACTGGGATAGTGACCGCTCAGAAGATGCAGGACTTGCCGTAAGTTTAGGTTTTGTATACCGGCATTTGCCAACTACACAGGATGCTGCTATAGGAATTTTACCCGATGGCAGAACAACTTTCGCTTTTCCGGGCGCTGCCCCTGCCAAAGATTTATGGGAAATCCACTCCAGACTGGTTTCAAAAGTAAGTGGCAATTTTGGTTTTATTGCCAACTTATATGCCGGTGATGCTCAAGGAAATGGGAGTGATTCCAGGCTTATCAGGCGCTATAGTATGGATTTACGTATGATTTACAAAGAAGTAAAACTCACTTCTTTCGTCAGGGTTAACGACTGGGGTCCTTACGACTATCATCGCGATTACAACCTTACTTTTCCGCTTCAACTTATGGCTGACATTTCAACCTCTTTGCGAAAACCCGACTGGTTTGACCTTCCTAACACTGAAATTGGATTACGGGCAACATACCGTACCCTCGACAGATATTCTCCCCGCTACTCGCCAACCCAAAAGCTTGACCCAAGTGGAATGCTGGTTCCCGATCCCGAGGCTGTTGGATTTGATAATGGCAATGAATGGGAAATCAGGACTTATGTGCGTATAAATATTGGTAAATAAAAAAACACAAAAAGATGAAAACAAATATTCTCATCATTTTAATGAAATATATCCCCATAGGTATTCTTGTTTTACTTTTCATGGGGTGCGAACGCGAACTCAGCGATCTGAAACCGGCTACATTTCCTGATACTCCCGAAGTATTTATTGACGGGTTTAGTGCCGGACTTAACTATGCTGCCTTCGGAGGCTCAGTGCCAACCGCTTTTGATGTAGATACAAAGGAAACATACAACAATTCGAAAGCTTCTATGCGAATTGATGTTCCTAACGCAGGGGATCCCAGGGGAGCTTATGCCGGAGGTGTTTACTTTACCGGAGTGGGCAGAGACTTATCGGGCTATAATGTTCTGACATTTTGGGCAAAAGCTTCAGAGTCAGCAGTTATTGATGTGGTGGGTTTTGGGAACGACCTTGGGGCATCCAAATACCAGGCAACCATCTCAGGTTTACAGGTAAGTACCAATTGGAAAAAATATTATATCCCACTGCCCAATTCATCAGTACTTACTGCTGAGCGAGGGATGTTTTTCTATTCAACGGGGCCAGTAGATGGTAAAGGTTATTCTTTCTGGATAGATGAAGTGAAGTTTGAAAATCTGGGAACCATTGCCCATCCGCAGTTTACTATTTTTAATGGTGAAGACAAGGTAGAAACAACATTTATAGGAGTTACACAAAAGATCACTGGATTAACGGCAATCTACAACCTGCCTGAAGGAGTTAATCAATCGGTAAATGCTGCTTCGGCATATTTTACTTTTACTTCATCCAACGAGAGCATAGCTACCGTTAATGAAGCTGGTGAAGTTAGCGTAGCGGGAGGCCCCGGCAGTGCCGAAATCACAGCTATGGTAGGTGATGCCGCTACCCTGGGTTCACTCACTTTACAATCCATAGGCAATTTTCAGCAGGCCCCTCTGCCGGTTCATGCCGCTGATGACGTAATTTCCATTTTCAGCAATGCATATACCAACGTGCCTGTGAATTACTACAATGGTTACTGGGCGCCATATCAAACCACTTTGTCGGCCGATTTTGAGGTAAACGGAGATCAGATTCTTCAATATATTGATTTTAACTTTGTGGGTATTGAATTCAGCTCCCCAACCGTGGATGCCACAGCAATGACTCACCTGCACCTGGATATCTATATACCGAATACCCTCGCAGCAGATGCACAGCTGAAAATAGAACTGGTGAATGAAGGCGCCGCCAGCTCAGCTACATATATTGTCAATATCCCTGTTTCAGAGTCAAAGAAATGGATTGGTCTTGATTTGCCATTTTCCGAATTTACCGGATTAGGCAGCACCGCAAAACTGATGCAGATCATTTTTGTGAACGAAAACAATATGATTTCAGGATTCTATGCCGATAATATTTATTTCTACAGCAATGGAACCCCACCTCCTCCGGGCGGCGAACCAGCTGTTGCAGCGCCAACTCCAACCCATCCGGCGGCCAATGTGATTTCGGTGTTCAGCGATGCCTATACAGCTATTCCTGGAACCGACCTTAATCCTCCCTGGGGACAGGCTACGGTTGTCACAACAGTGCAAATTCAGGGAAACAACACTTTGAAATATGCCGGCCTCAACTATCAGGGAATTCAATTGGGTGCAAGCCAGAATGTTTCGTCAATGGTATTTTTGCATCTGGACTTCTGGACCGCGAATTCAACGGTGCTCAATATTTATCTGATCAGTCCCGGTCCTGTTGAAACTCCTTATTCTCTGACAGTTCCCACATCAGGATGGACAAGTATCGACATTCCGCTATCATCCTTTGCACCGGTGAGTCTAAGCGATGTTATTCAACTCAAATTCGAAGGGAATGGTGACATCTATCTGGATAACATTTACTTCCGGAAAAATTAATCATAACAGGGCTTGTCTTGTACACATTAAATCTTACAAAAATGAATAAAATAAATAAATTCAAGAGAATCCTCATCCAATCCATACTCTTGCTGGTGATGGTTATTTTTTGGGGTTGTGAGCGCGACAACTTCCAAAAACTGGATGAACGCAATTGGCAATTAGCCTGGAGCGATGAATTTAACGGCACTGCCGGTCAATTACCTGATGCTGCAAAGTGGAAGTTTGATCTGGGCACAGGTCAGGATGGATGGGGTAACAGCGAATTGCAAAGTTATACCAATAGTCCGGCCAATGTGTCGCTCGATGGCGATGGCAACCTGCTAATTACCGCCATCAGGGAAGGCAATTTTACATCGGCAAGAATAAAAACTCAGGGCTTATTTGCTCAGAAATACGGCCGTTTTGAGGCGCGCCTGAAAACCCCTTATGGACCGGGATTGTGGCCTGCTTTCTGGATGCTGGGTGAAAACATTGAAACAACGCCCTGGCCCCAATGTGGCGAAATAGATATTATGGAACTGAGAGGGCAGGAACCTCACATTATCCACGGCACCCTTCACGGCCCCGGATATTCGGGCGGAAATCCCATTACGAAAAGTTATGCCCTTGTTAACGACCGGTTCGACACTGATTTCCACATTTATGCCATTGAATGGGATAAAGATAAGATTGATTTTTTTGTGGATGATTATCTTTATCAGCGCATTGAACGAAGTGATGTTCCTGGTGAATGGGTTTACGACCAACCGTTTTTCATCCTGCTCAATGTAGCGGTAGGCGGAAATTATGTCGGATTTCCTACTGCCCAAACCCCTTTTCCGCAAAAAATGATCATCGATTATGTGAGGGTTTATCAGGAGGTTAAATAGAAAAACTCAACAGACAGCATCATCTTTAAAAATCTTTTTCTCAGCTAATGAACAAAGCATATCCGGAAAACACAATGAATGTTGCAAAGAAAACAATCGAAATGAAGGTAGTTCAGCATGAAAATGAAAGATACCATGCGCCCGTTTTTTATGAGCGTTGTAAGTGATTCGAATCACTGGATGTTTATTGCAAGTAACGGAGGACTAACTGCCGGGCGAAAAAACCCCGAATATGCTTTGTTTCCTTATTATACCGATGACAAAATTATCGAATCGGCCGACATCACCGGAAGTAAATCCATTTTCCGGATAGAAACAAATGGCGATGTCAGGATTTGGGAACCATTTTCTGAAAGGTTTACCGGAAAATATTCCATAAGCCGGAACCTGTATAAAAGTATCTATGGCAATAAAATCATATTTGAAGAAATCAATCATGATTTTGGCCTGATATTCAGATATCAGTGGAACTCATCGAATCTATATGGTTTTGTCAGAAAGGCTGAATTAATTAACACATCGGACTGCGATTACCAGATCACTCTGCTGGATGGAATACAAAATATAATGCCTTTTGGTGTTCCCAGTGACCTGCAACGATCGACCAGCAATCTGGTTGATGCATACAAAAGAAGTGAACTGGAGCCTGAGTCCGGTATCGGGATTTATGCCCTCAGCGCCATTATTGTTGACAAAGCTGAGCCTAGTGAAGCGCTGAAAGCGAACATTGTCTGGTCTTTGGGACTTGAATCCCCAAAACATCTGCTGTCCTCTCTGCAACTCGATAATTTCAGAAAGAACAGGGAAGTTGCAGATGAAACAGATATTAAAGGAGAAAAAGGAGCCTATTTTCTTTTTGCTGAAATTCTGCTATCTGCCCAAAGCCAGAAAAACTGGAAACTCATAACCAATGTCAATCAGAATCACGCGCAGATTATCGGACTTTCTCAAAATATAAAGGACACTATCACTCTTGAAAAGCAAATTCAGGACGATATTAATTCAGGAACGGGAAAATTAATCAATCTTGTGGCAAGTGCTGATGGACTGCAATTCACCGCCGAAAAACTGAATGACTCACGCCACTTTTCCAATGTACTGTTCAACATCATGCGGGGAGGTATTTTTGATGATGGATACCTGGTTAAGAAAGAGGATTTTGTTAATTATCTGGCCAAAGCCAATAAGGAAGTATCGATAAGAAATCAGGAATTTTTCGGCAACCTTCAGAATACTTTCAATCAATCTGAATTGCATAATCTCTTGTCAGAAAGTAAAGATGCTGATCTGATCAGATTATCCGTCGAGTATTTGCCTTTAAAATTCAGCCGCAGACACGGTGATCCCAGCCGTCCCTGGAATTATTTTACCATCAATATTCAAAACGAAACCGACGGATCAGAAATTCTGGATTATGAGGGAAACTGGAGGGATATTTTCCAAAACTGGGAAGCGCTGGCTCACTCCTATCCCGAATTTGTAACCGGTATGATTTTCAAGTTTCTTAATGCTTCCACATTCGATGGTTATAATCCTTACCGCGTCACCAAAGATGGATTCGACTGGGAAACCATTGAACCCGACAATCCATGGTCATATATCGGATACTGGGGTGATCATCAGGTTATTTACCTACAGAAATTCTTCGAAATCACAGAAAAATTCCACCCAGGCACTTTGCAGTCATTTTTTGACAAGGAATGGTTTGTTTATGCTGCTGTTCCATACAAAATCAAGCCTTTCAGCGAAATTTTAAAAAACCCGAAAGACACCATTGAATTTGACCATAAATGGGATGATGCCATCAGAAAACAACGCGATTTACTTGGGGCTGACGGAGCACTGCTAACAGCCAATAACAAGGATATCTACCGGGTTAACTTCATTGAAAAAATCCTCGCCACAGTGCTGGCAAAAATGTCGAACCTGATACCTGAAGCCGGCATTTGGATGAACACACAACGCCCTGAATGGAACGATGCCAACAACGCCCTGGTAGGCAATGGTGTTTCAATGGTTACGCTTTATTATCTGCACCGTTTCATGAAGTTTTTCCAGCAAATTGTTGAACGCTCAGAACTTGAAAACATAAAATTATCAGGCGAACTGATTGAATTCTACCACAGTGTAAGAGAAACCCTTAAGGAATTCAGCCCCATGTTGTCAAAATCCCTCAGCGATAAAGACAGAAAAGCTATTCTGGATCGCTTGGGAAAGGCTGCCTCAGATTACCGGCAGCAAATTTACCAAAGCGGTTTCTGGGGTAAGAAAAGGACTGCCTCAATGGCCGGCCTTAAAATATTTACGCAAGTTTGCCTCGATTTCATCGAACATTCCATCCGCGCCAACCAACGAGCCGACAAACTATACCATGCCTACAATCTGATGACTGCCTCAGAAACAGGAGTTTCCTGTTCACACCTGAGCGAAATGCTTGAAGGCCAGGTTGCCGTGTTAAGTTCAGGCTATTTAACTTCTGAGCAGGCTCTGGAGGTATTGGATGCACTAAAAAGCAGTGCATTGTTCCGACAGGATCAATACAGCTATATCTTGTACCCCAACAAAAAATTACCCGGCTTTTTGCAAAAGAACAATATTCCTTCCGCCGGAGCGCAGGAATCGGAACTGATTAAAAAACTGGTTTATGATGGAAATAATGAAATTGTTGATCAGGATATTCAGGGAGGCTTGCATTTCAATGGAAATTTCAAAAATGCTTCTGATCTGGAAGCGGCTCTGAACAAATTATCTGAAAGTGTTTACCATGAACTTATTGAAAGAGACCGAAAACTTCTTATGGATATTTTTGAAGAAGTATTCCACCACAAAGCTTTTACAGGAAGGTCGGGCACTTTCTATTCTTACGAAGGACTCGGTTCCATATATTGGCATATGGTATCGAAGTTTCATCTGGCGGTTCAGGAATGTTGCCTGAAAGCCATTGAAACAGGCGCCGATAAAAAAGTCATTGGTCGTTTATTAGACCACTATTACGAAATTGAAGCAGGAATCGGAGTGCATAAATCTCCTGAGCTTTATGGTGCCTTCCCAACCGATCCGTATTCGCACACCCCGCTGCACCGGGGTGCCCAGCAACCCGGCATGACCGGTCAGGTTAAGGAAGATATTCTGGTCAGGTTTGGTGAGTTGGGGGTATTTGTTAGCGAAGGGAAATTGTGTTTCAACCCAGGTTTGCTCCGAAACGAAGAGTTTCTTGCTGATGGCGGAATATTTGAATACAGGAAAAGCACCGATGGTAACGATAAAATAAAACTCACTCCCCGCCAACTGGCATTTACCTATTGCCAGACACCAGTGGTGTATTCTCTTTCCGAAACCAACAGCATCACAGTTTTTTATACCAACGGAGATAAAAAAGAGGTTATCGAAGGCAATACCTTAAATCAGGAAATCAGCAATCTGATATTCAAAAGAACCGGAGCAATTGAGAAAGTTGAAGTATCAATAAACAGAAAATGATGAGCGACAACACTACAAAATTATCTGTAAGGGAAAAAATCGGTTATGGACTGGGCGATACAGCCTCGCACTTTGTGTGGGACATGGTTGGCTTCTGGATTTTAATTTTTTACACCGATACTTTTGGAATTTCTGCGGCAGCTGCCGGAACGATTATGCTTATTGCCCGCTTCTGGGACATGCTCAGCGATCCTATCATGGGCATTATTGCCGACAGGACCAACACCCGCTGGGGCAAGTTCCGTCCCTATTTACTCTGGATGGCACTTCCATACAGCCTACTTGCAGTACTCGCTTTTTCCACTCCCGATATCGGGCAAACCGGCAAAGTGATTTACGCAGGAGTTACCTATTTGTTGCTGATGACCGTTTTTACAGCCATAAATCTGCCTTATTCCTCGCTGGGTGCTGTAATGACTTCCGACTCTTACGAAAGGGCCGGATTAAATTCATACCGCTTTATATTTGCTTTTGTGGGGCAGTTCATCGTTACCGGCACCGCACTTTATCTTGCCAATTATTTCGGCAAGGGCGACAATGCCAAAGGCTATCAATACACACTAATGCTGTTTGCGGCCATCAGCTTTGTGCTGTTCATGATTACTTTCAGAACAACAAAGGAAAGAGTATTGCCTCCGCCGGAGCAGAAACAAAATCTAAAACAGGATCTCAAGAACCTGTTCAGGAACCGGCCCTGGGTTATCCTGTTCTTTGTAGGTATTGTTTCATTTGTCATGTTTGCCCTGCAAAATCTGTCCATTGCCTATTATTTCAAATATTACATCGGGCAGGAGCAAAATGTGCAGCTGTTTAATGTCATCGGCACTGTTGCACTCATTGCGGGCATCCCTTTCTCGAAACCTTTGGCCAAACGATTTGGAAAACGCAATGTATATATCGCAAGTTCACTGCTCTCCGGTCTGTTTTTCATTTTGTTGTATCTTCCCGGGAACGAAAATATTTATTCCATTTACATACTGAACATTCTGGCCAAATTTACCTATGCCCCTGCCGTTCCATTGCTATGGACCATGCTTGCCGACACAGCCGATTTCTCGGAATGGAAATTTGGCCGCCGCGCCACCGGGCTGGTATTTTCAGCAGCCACTTTTGCACAAAAGGCTGGTTGGGGTATTGGCGGTGCGCTGGCCGGATGGTTTCTATTTTTGTTTCAGTTTGTTCCCAATGCTGAGCAATCGGCCACTTCGCTCAACGGAATAAAACTGATGATTTCCGTTTTCCCGGGCGTGCTTTATATGTCGTGCGCCATTCTGCTGTATTACTATGCCATTGACCACAAAACCTGCCTTCTGATGCAGCAGGAACTGGAGCAACGAAGAAAAGGTTCACAATTTAATGATTAAAACGGCTATGAAATCAATCAAAATCAATAAAATCAACAGATCGGTTAAAAGGATTCTTCGGTTCCTGGTTTTGCCTTTATCAATTTTGTTTGTTGCTTCCTGTTCGCTTCGCCCGGTCAGCACCGGCAAAACTGCGGCCGAAATTCTGGGTAACCCTGACTACCAGGCCATTTCGTATGGAGGTTATCGGGGAATGACAAGAGAAGAACAACCGACCATCCCCCAGCTTAAAGAAGACATGAAAATTCTGTCGGCAATGGGAATTAAGGTGCTGCGCACCTATAATGTTCATCATGAAGAGGCCGCCAATCTGCTTGAAGCAATCAGCCAGCTTAAAAAGGACGATCCTGATTTTGAAATGCATGTGATGCTTGGCGCCTGGATTGACTGTAAAAATGCATTTACTGAGCTTCCCGACCGCATAAGAAACGAAGAAAGCCCCCAGAATGCTGTTGAAATAGATCGTGCGATTGAGCTGACTCAGCAATATCCTGATATTGTTAAAATTATTGCCGTGGGTAATGAAGCCATGGTGCATTGGGCCTGGAATTATTACGTTGAACCAGGCATCATCCTCAAATGGGTAAAGCATTTACAAAAACTGAAGAAAAACGGCGATTTGCCCGAAACTTTGTGGATCACGAGTTCTGACAATTTTGCATCGTGGGGTGGCGGTGGAAGCGAATATCATCTGGAAGAGCTGAACGAACTCATCCGGTCGGTTGATTACATTTCGATGCACACTTACCCCATGCACGACACCCACTACAATCCCGATTTCTGGGGAGTACCCGAAGATGAGGAAGCATTAACGGACATGGAAAAAATTGATTCGGCCATGATACGGGCAAGAGATTATGCCATCTCTCAATACGAAAGTGTGGTAACCTACATGCAAAGCCTTGGCGTGAATAAACCCGTGCATATTGGTGAAACCGGTTGGGCAACTCAATCCAGTGGATTTTATGGCAATACAGGATCCAGGGCTTGTGATGAGTATAAGTCGGCCGTTTATTTCCATATGATGCAGGAATGGACAAACTTAAACGGCATTACCTGCTTCTATTTTGAAGCATTTGATGAACAATGGAAAGATGCTGCAAATCCGCTGGGTTCCGAAAACCATTTCGGGCTGATAAACCTTCAATCTCAGGCCAAATACGCCTTATGGGATTTGGTGGATGCTGGCGTTTTTGAGGGTCTGACCCGTGACGGAAAACCCATCACCAAAACATTTAATGGCGACAAAGCCACCATGATGCAGGAAGTGAAACTACCGCCTACTGCAAAGGAAATCGGGGAGCGCAAGTAACTAAAATTTAATGATATGAAAGCTTTTGTAAAACAGCTGTCTGTTTTTTTTCTCATAATTACACTGATGAGTAGTTGTTCAAATTCAAAAAAACTGGAGGTTGAAATTTTTGAGACTTCGGCAAATGGCAATCAGCTGACCAGATTAGCTGAATTTCCTGTAGCAGACTCCATCGTAAAAATTTCTGTTTTGCCGGGCGAAGAGTTTCAGTTAATCACCGGATTCGGAGGTTCCTTTACCGAAGCTTCTGCTCACCTGCTCAACCGGTTAAATAAGGAGAACCGCGATAAAATTCTGGAAGCTTATTTTGGAGAATCGGGCTCCAGGTACTCACTGACGCGTACCCACATGAATTCCTGCGATTTTTCCCTGGGCAACTATTCCTATGCGCCTGTTGAGGGGGATAAGGAATTGGAGCATTTTTCCATTCAGGAAGATATGGATGACATCATCCCCATGATCAAAGATGCCAGATCCCTTTCAAAGGATGGTTTTAAAATTATCTCATCGCCTTGGACAGCTCCTCCGTGGATGAAAGACAACAAAGACTGGCGCGGCGGAAAACTATTGCCTGAATATTATAACACCTGGGCTTTGTTCTTCTCAAAATATATCGATGCATACAAGAAGGAAGGGATTGATATCTGGGGATTTACAGTTGAAAATGAACCGTTGGGAAATGATAGTAATTGGGAAAGTATGCATTATAGCCCACAGGAAATGAATGAATTTGTGAAAAACCATTTAGGTCCCAGATTGAATGCCGATGGACATAAAGTAAAAATTCTGGGTTTTGATCAAAATCGTGGAGAAGAGCTAAAAAATTGGGTAGATGTCATGTTTGATGATGTTGATGCTAATCAATACTACGATGGTACAGCAATTCACTGGTATGCAAGTACCTATGATTATTTTCCAGAATCATTGCAATACGCTTATATAAAAGCTCCCGGCAAACATTTGATACAAACGGAAGCTTGTGTTGATGCCCAGGTTCCCCGGTGGAAAGACGATGCCTGGTACTGGTCAAAAGAAGCCACTGATTGGGGCTGGACATGGGCTCCCGATGATCAAAAATATCTGCATCCCAAATATGTACCGGTATTTCGTTATGCCAGAGACATCATCGGCTGCCTGAACAATTGGGTTGATGGGTGGATCGACTGGAACATGGTTTTAGATAAACAAGGCGGTCCGAACTGGGCTAAAAACTGGTGCGTGGCACCTGTTATTGTTGACCCTGAACAGGATGAAGTTTACTTTACACCTTTGTATTATACCATGGCTCATTTCAGTAAATTTATCAGACCGGGTGCTGTTAGAATAGGATTTGAAAATGCTGATAATAGTATTATGGTTACTGCTACTCAAAATCCTGATGGCTCCATTGCCGTAGTTATTTTTAATCCAAATGAAGAAGCGAAAAGAATCCGGCTTTCATTAAAAGAAAAATCAGTCGAATTCTCTATTAATGAGACATCAATACAAACCATTTTGATTAAAGGGTTATAAAAATAATTCCTAAACTATTGAATAATTAAAAATCAATAAATTATGTCAACGTACGAAACGCCACTAAAAGACAGGGTTCCCTTTAGGCAAAAAGCAGCTTTTGGAGCCGGCCATTTGGTTAATAACCTATTACCTGGTTCACTTGGGGTTTTCGCCTTCTTTTTGCTTACAGCTTTTGGAATGGACCCATTCCTTGCTGGTTTGCTCGGAGGTTTACCGCGGTTTTTTGATGCCATAACCGATCCCATAATGGGTTATATTTCAGATAATACAAAATCCAGATTTGGAAGACGGAAACCATACATTTTTATAGGGGCAATTCTCAGCGGCGTTTTGTTTGCTGTTTTATGGCAGCTCAATCCCGAAAATACACAAATGTATAACTTCTGGTATTTTCTGATTTTATCATTGGTCTATTTAACCGGTAATACCATATTTTCAACGCCGCTAATCGGACTGGGCTATGAAATGACTTCTGATTATAACGAACGTACGCGTTTGATGGGTTTTTCGCAAACTATGGGACAAATGGCATGGATGATTGTACCCTGGTTCTGGGTAATTATTGCCAATCCAGATATATTTGATTCTCAAGCTATTGGAGTTCGAAGGTTGTCTGTTATTGTCGGGGCAATTTGTATGGTTTTGGGCATTTTGCCTGCCTTATTCTGTAAAGAGATTGACCAGACTAACCTTACCAACCGAGATGAACTCACATTGAAAAACATTGCCAAAAATTTCAAGAGCTTGATCCATAACATGGTATTGATTTTTAAAAACACAACATTTGTAAGACTTTGCACAGCAACTTTTCTGGTATTCAACGGCTTTCAAATGGTAGCATCATTCAGTTATTTTATTATTGTTTTCTACATGTTCAAGGGAGACTATGGTCTTGCAGGAACATGGCCAGCCTGGTTCTCTACAATTAGTGCAATGTTCACAGCGTTTTTAATAATACCGGTAATTACATGGATGGCAAACAGATGGGGCAAAAGAAAGGCCTTCATATATGCCACAGCCATTTCGATTGTAGGTTACGCCCTCAAATGGTGGGGTTTTAATCCTGATAATCCGTGGTTGATTTTTATGCCCTTACCCTTTATGGTATTCGGAATTGGTGGATTGTTCACCCTCATGATGAGCATGACCGCCGATGTATGCGACCTCGACGAATTAAACAATGGTATGCCTCGCAAGGAAGGTACCTTCGGTGCCATTTACTGGTGGATGGTAAAACTTGGGCAAGGTCTTGCTTTGGTATTGGGGGGCCTGGTACTTAAGCTTGTAGGTTTCGACCAGAATGCCGCACAGCAAACCGCCGATACGATTACAAATCTAAGGCTCGCAGATATTATTGTGCCTGCATTTACCGCGGCTTTGGCAATTTGGGTCATGTGGAAATATGACCTTACTGAAGCAAAAGCAAGAGAAATTAAAGAAGAGCTAATTGATCGAAGGGGAGAGTTATAACCAACAAGTGAATTTTGAATAGAAAATAAACCTAACAAATTGAAATATGTCATTCAGAAAAGAAAGATTACTTAACTATAAGAGGCCTGAAGGCATCCGGAAGGAGTTGTTGTACGATGACAAGTCTGCTGAGGATATCAGGAATTTGTTTCTGGAAGTTTTACACGGTGGCGTAAGTGGATTCTGCTTCAGCATTTATGAAGATGGTCAAAAACCTGGAACTCAGATTTCTGAAGCACAGGTGAGAAGAAGAATGCAAATCCTTAAACGTTATGCCAATTGTGTGCGATCTTTTTCCTGCATCGAGGGAAATGAGCTTGTTCCCAAAATAGCGAAAGAATTTGGCATGAAAACACTTGTTGGTGCCTGGTTAGGAACTGATGAAGAAAAAAACCTTCAGGAAATTGAGAATCTGATTCAACTGGCCAAAG
Source organism: Bacteroidetes bacterium HGW-Bacteroidetes-1 (assembly GCA_002842755.1). GTDB lineage: Bacteria > Bacteroidota > Bacteroidia > Bacteroidales > F082 > JALNZU01. The sequence continues at coordinate 58,651 of PHDU01000022.1, forward strand.
AAGGATATGTTGATTATGCTGCGGTGGGCAATGAAGTACTCTACAGGAAAGATTTAACGGAACATCAACTTCTGGATATCATTTATCATGTGAAAAAAGAAATTCCAAATATTCCTGTTGGCTATGTTGATGCATACTATGAATTTGTGCAAAGACCGGAAATAGCAGAAGCTTGTGATGTGATTTTTTGCAATTGCTATCCTTTCTGGGAAGGTACTAGCTTCAACGATTCATTTGAGCACATGCAACAGATGTATCTTCAGGCTTTTATGGCGGCTAACGGGAAAAAAGTGATCATTACTGAAACAGGCTGGCCAAGTCAGGGAGATGCCCTGGAAGTAGCAGTACCTTCGACTATAAATGCCATGAAGTACTTCATCAACACGAATCTGTGGGCAATGGATGAAAATATTGAAGTTTTCTATTTCGCCTCATTTGATGAATCGTGGAAGGTTGGCCCGGAAGGAGATGTAGGCGCCCATTGGGGTATCTGGGATAAGTCAGAAAAATTAAAATTTGTAGATGAACACATTTAAAAAACTGGGCATAATCCCCGGTAAAGCCATTTGCTATTCCGGTTTCAGGGAAGGTCAACAACCCGGAGGTGATTATCCTGATTATGAGCAGATAAAGGAAGATCTTTTAATCCTCAGCAATCATTGGAAATATCTGCGGCTGTTTGATTGTGACCAACATGCCCAAATGGTTTTGGATGTTATTACCAACGAAAAACTTGACTTCAAAATAATGCTGGGTGCTTTTATTGAAGCCGAAATGAACAATTTCAACTGCCCATGGAACGGGGGAGTGCATTCTGAAGAGCAACTTGCAAAAAACTGTGTTAGCAACGAGAAAAAAATAAATAAGTTGATTGATTTTGGCAATCAATACTCTGACATTATTTTTTCACTTTCGGTGGGCAATGAAGCATGTGTTGAATGGACTGATCATTATGTTCCGCAAAGCAGGGTGCTGGATTACGTCAGAAAGGTTAAAGCAAAAGCAAAACAGCCGGTAACTTTCTGTGAAAATTATGCACCCTGGCTGTTAAAACTTGATAAGTTAGCTGCTGAACTGGATTTTGTTTCCATTCATACCTACCCGGTATGGGAATACAAGCACATCAATGAGTCCCTCGAATATTCAAAAGAAAATTACTATTCGGTTGCTAAAAAATATCCTGACAAACCGATAGTAATTACAGAAGCGGGCTGGGCAACCAATTCAAACGGAAGAGGTATTAATCCCCAGCAAGTAAATGAAGAATTTCAGAACATCTATTTTGAGAAACTCATGGAATGGGTTGAAAGGGAGAATATTCTTGCTTTCTTTTTTGAAGCATTTGATGAATCCTGGAAAGGATCATCAGAACCTTTGGAACCAGAGAAGCATTGGGGATTGTTCAAAATTGACCGAACTCCAAAGATGGCTGTTAAGTATTTAAAAGGAAAAAATATATAATAATTATAATCATTGTTTACTTAAAGGAATAGACCAAACCGCTTATAAATTAAATTAATCTAAAAATTAAACTACTATGAAAAAATTTACTCTTATTTTGTTGATGTTTGTCACATCAGTGGGTTTTACTCAAAATGCCCCTATCAATTTTGAAACTGGCGGTTATGGTACCAATTGGACTTGGACAGTTTTTGAAAACGATGCCAATCCGCCTGTTGAAATTATTGCTAATCCGGATCAATCAGGGATTAACACATCTGCTACTGTAGCTAAGTTTACGGCTCTGCAAGCCGGAAATCCATGGGCAGGGTGCGAATCAGCTCATGGCTCAACCGACTTGGGACCATTTGTACTCGATGCCACAAACTCTTCCATTAAGATTATGGTATGGAAATCTGTAATCAGTGATGTAGGTATTAAGTTAGTGGCCACAACGAGTTGGTCACAAGGAGAAATTAAAGTGGCTAATACTTTGGTTAACCAATGGGAAGAACTCACATTTAATTTTTCCAGTTTTGTAAACCCACCTTCATCAGAAGGTGCATTAGATCAAATAGTTGTATTTCCTGATTTTGATCTGGCAGGAAGAACACAGGACAATGTAGTTTATTTTGATAATATTACTTTTAACGAACAAGGTGCTACATCAGATGTACCAACTGTTGCTGCTCCAACTCCTCCAGAACGTGATCCTGCTGATGTTCTGTCAGTTTACAGTCATGCTTATACTGATGTATTAAATACTGATTTTAATCCAAACTGGGGACAATCAACGGCCGTGACTTTCGTGCAAATTGAAGGAAATGAAACCATAAAATACGCGAATTTAAATTATCAGGGTACACAATTTGCAAGTCCTTTGAATGTAACAGCATTGGAGACGCTTCACATTGACATGTGGACGGCCAACGCTACCACAGTTAACATTTCTCTTATTAGTACTGGTCCGGTTGAAACGCCATATTCATTGCCAATTACACCCAATCAATGGGTTAGCTATAACATTCCTTTGACTGCATTTGCAGGTGTTAATATGGCTGATATTATTCAATTTAAGTTTGATGGTGGCACTGGCTCACAGACAATTTATCTCGACAATATGTATTTTTTTTCCGGAGATATTTCTTCAGTTGACGCAAATCTATTGGATAAAGTTCAACTATATCCTAACCCTGTTAAAGCTGGTGGTCTGGTTCAGCTCAGTACTGAAGCAGAACCAATCACTATTTATGACCACAGTGGCAGGTTTATTATGTCCACCAAATCCACTACAATAAACACGGAAGGTTTGAAACAGGGAATCTACATCTTGACCATTCAAACTAAGAATGGCAGTATTCAAAAGCAAAAACTATTTGTAAATTAGGTTAAGTTTAGTGTTTTTTAAGCCGTCTGTAAAAGGACGGCTTTATTTTTTAACTTTGTTAACACATATTTTTTCTCTAAAAGATTCATTTGAAAGCGAGGGTTACATATATTTTGCTTCTTATTTTTGAAATTCTTTTTACCTCTGGTCAAAAGATGCCGGAAAAAGGCGTGCCTTTGATACAAAACTACACACCGGTACATTATCAAAATATGGGAAAGGTTTGGGATATTAAGTCTTCTGAAAGTGGAATTGTTTATATGGCAGCTGATAAAGGATTGATTGAATATGACGGAAAAATCTGGAACACTTTTAAAGGCAGTAAGGGTTTTACGCGTTCTTTGCTTCTTGTGAATGATTCTACTATTTATACGGGTTCTGATTTAGATTTTGGAATTTGGCGGAAAAACAGATATCAAGCCTTTGAATACACTTCGCTGTACCCGTTCAAAGAAGATGTCAACGATTTTATTGAAGAGTTCTGGGATGTACATCAACTAAATGATAAAATAATTTTTGTTTCATTTCAAAATTTATATATATATAAAGATCAGCAACTTACTAGAATTTCTGCACCATATAAGTTTACTGCAAGCTTTGTTGATCATGACACATTATTTTTTGTAGATGAAAGAGATGGGCTCTTGATTTTTGATGGCTTTTCTCTGAATCAGTTTTTTAATCACCCTGTTGAAAACAGTTTAGATATTTTGGGAATAGGTCAAAATAAGCAAGGATTAGTATTGGTTACTAAAAATTCAGGTCTTTATTCCTATTCTGGAGGAAAGTTAAAGGTTTTGAATAATGATTTTTCGAATAAGTTGAAAGTTGCCAAAGTTTTCAGTTTTGAGCCAATTGGAAACTCTTATTTAGCCTTTGGTACAGTTCTTAAAGGTTTGTATATTACTGATTTAAAAGGTAATATTATCCATCATATTAACAAGCATAAAGGGCTACCCAATAGTACTATTTTAAGTTTACATTACAGTCCAGCAGGAAAGTTGTGGATGGGAATGGACTATGGTGTATCAGCAATTGATCTCAAAAATAAACTGACCTATTTTTATGATTACACCGGAGATTTTGGAACAGCTTATACCGCCTTGGTAAAGGATGAAATCTTTTACTTAGGAACCAACCAAGGCTTATATCGATCGAGATGGATTGACTTAAATAACGATGCCGAATTTAATAGGTTTCAGCTTGTCCCTGGAACCGAGGGGCAGGTTTGGTCACTAATGAATGTTGATAACACTTTGTTTATCGGGCACGATCAGGGATTATTTACTTTAAAAGAAAATGCTGTTCAAAAAATAAGTGATCACCATGGGTTTTGGACAGTTTTACCTTATCAGAATTATTTATTGACAGGAAATTATAAAGGCATCTTAATTTTTGAAAAAAAAGAAAACATTTGGACTTTTCTAAAAAAAATGGATCTAATATTGGGTTCGTGCAATCAATTAATCATTGAAAAAGAGAATATTTTGTGGGTAAATATTCCAAACTTTGGTTTTATCAGGGCTGTTCTTGACGAGAATCTATCCCCTGAGGAAAGATTGATATTTCCAGCTGAGGATTTTGATGGTAATAATTTGTATCTGAGAAAGAGCAATGATGAAATACAAGTCATTACTGATAAGTTTCAATATACTTACAATTCAACGGATAAGAAATTTTCAGATAAGACTAAAATTACAAACGATTCTAAATTAAATGGTTTATTGTCAGTCGTGTATCAAAATACTAATCTACATGCTGATTATGAGTTTTATTCTATCTACAACGGTTTTGCACTAAAATATCTTAGGCAAAGTGAAAAACAAAATCCGATTAAGTTCACATTGATTCCGAAAAAAATTGAAGCTTTTAATAATGATGAAAAACTATTGCTTTTTCCTGATGCAACAGTCCCTTACGATATGAATCACATCAACGTTGAATTTATTGTTCCAAATCAAGACGATGTATTGTATCAGTACAAATTCAAGGACGGTGATAAATGGAGTGAATGGGTTACTGACAACACGTTTACTTTTTTAAGTTTAAAGCATGGATCGCACAGCCTTATTGTAAGAGCCTCTTTACATGGAAAAATTACAGATGAAAAGGTAATATCATTCCGTATAGCTACACCATGGTATCGCTCGTGGTACGCTTACCTGACTTATGTTCTGTTGATTGTTTTGGCATTTTACTTCACACGTGTCTTGCAAATAATATCTTTAAAGAGACAAAAGAAGTTATTCTTAATCAAAGAGAAAAACACGCTGCAAATGCAAGCCGAAAAATTCCGTAATGAAATTGTGCTTTTGGAGAAGGAACGTATAAAAATGGAATATGATCAAATTAAAGAACAATTAAAAATTAAAACTATTGAATTGGCAAACAAAGCTAAAGATAATGAGGATAAAAACCGCTTACTCGTTATTCTGAAAGACAAATGCAATATGGTTCAAAAAGATCCTTCGACATCAAAAATCAGGTGGAATGAAATGCAGCGATTATTAGACTCCTATCTAAACGTAGAAGACAAAACTTTTGAAATTCAAATGGATGAGTTACATCAGGAGTTTTTTAAAAAATTGAAAGAAAATTTTCCAGGTTTATCCAGTAACGATTTGCGGTTGTGTGCCTATTTAAAAATCGGACTTAATTCCAAAGAAATTGCAGAAATCTTAAATATTCAACCTTCCAGTTCCTATATAAGTCGGTCGAGATTAAGAAAGAAACTCAGCCTTAAAACAGATGAAGATTTGTATGATTTTTTGAATGCCTTATAGATCTGAATTACAATACCAGAAATATCAAAAAAGTTAGATTAATTGACTACTCAAGTTTTTTTTCTTGCTTTTCCTGTCTTTTGGCTCGCTCAAAAGGTTTATTCCGATCAAAAAGAAAACGATAGGTCACATGGATTTTGAAAATTTTTCCACCCATATTTTCTGCAACTTTCATCATAGGTGGGTTAAAATCACCAATCCAGTTCATTTGAATTTCTTTATAAGGAAAACTTTTCTTGAGGGCATAGTTTCTCACATGCATAATTAAAGCACCATCAACACCTTTCCCTTGATGTTCTGGAATAATACCAAAAATTCTTCCAATAACGCGCGTACATCTTTGCTGATATTTAAGTCGATACATGAACCTAAGTTTATTGAACCAGTTTAAATTTCCATCAAAATCTTTGATAATCTGATTCAAATCCTGCATCATAATACCGAATGAAATGGGCTCATTTTTATAATATCCAAAATGCACGAGACGTGGATCAAGAATGGGTTTCATTTGATTCAACAAGGCCATGGCATGTGCCTGGGTGATCATTTTCACGCCCGGGATTACACCCCAGGCTTTATTGTAGATGGTCATAAAATCCAGTGCATATTTTTCTTTCGACCGCCATTCGATAGATTCAAAAGTATAATCCGGGTCTTTTTTTATCCTGGAAGCCTTGTTATACATTGTTTCGGATAAGCCTGTTTCGTCAATTGGACGCTGAAATGTATATTGATTGAAGTAATTCTTAAACCCATAGTTCTCAAAAAGCGCAATATAATATGGAAAATTATAAGGCATATTGTAAACAGGTTCGACAAAATTTTCAACGAGCAAGCCCCAGAAGCTGTCACGATCTCCAAAATTTACTGGTCCATCCATGGCTTCCATTTCTCTTTCTGCAAGCCATGATTTTGATGCGTCAAATAAAGTGTTGGCGGCCTCCTGATTGTTGATGCAGTCAAAAAAACCACAACCTCCTGTTGGCTGGTCATTGTTTTTAGCTGTGTATGGATCAATAAAAGCTGCAATTCTTCCAATGATATTTTTATTCTCATCGAGGAGTACCCACCTTATGGCCTCACCTTTACGCAAGAGTTTATTACTTTCCTTATTGAAAAGTTTTTTAATATCCTGATCGAGAGGCCTCACGTAGTAGGGGTCGTCTTTGTAGAGCTTTGAAGGAAAAGCAAGCCATTTTGCTTCTTGCTTTTTAGTTATTACTTCAACCAATTGAAATTGTTGCATAACTGAATCATTTATTTGATTACAAATAAACGAAAAAATAGGATTCGTTAAACCTTAGCAAGCGCCTTTTTATAGGTATCAACAGCTCTGTTTCTTGCAAAGACATGATCAACCATAGGTTGAGGATATATGAAATCCTGAAATTCAGGCACCCAATTGCGAATATAGTTGTAATCCTTGTCAAATTTTTTCATTTGTTCGGTCGGATTAAAGACCCTGAAGTAAGGTGATGCATCACAGCCGGTACCTGCAGACCATTGCCAGTTACCAACATTAGAAGAAAGTTCAAAATCAAGTAGCTTTGAAGCAAAGTAGGCTTCACCCCAACGCCAGTCAATGAGCAGGTGCTTGGTTAAAAAACTTGCTGTTATCATTCGCACTCTGTTGTGCATATGGCCTGTTGCATTCAGCTCGCGCATGCCCGCATCTACAATAGGATAGCCGGTCTTTCCTTCACACCAGCGCTGAAACTCTGTCTCATTGTTGCGCCATTCAATATAGTTGTATTTTGAGTAGAAATTCTCCGACACGGTATGCGGGAAATGAAAAAGAATCTGCATAAAAAACTCACGCCATATCAGTTCGTTTAAATAAGTATCGCTAGTTTCGAGTGCTTTGAGAACCAACGAACGAATACTCATCGTACCAAATCGAAGATGAGGCCCAACCAAAGTTGTTCCGTTTGCGGATGGTGTATTGCGCGTGTCGGAATAGCCTTGAATTTGTACTAAATGTATTGTGGGATTCGGTACCTTGATCAATGATTGCGAAAACCCGATCTCTGCAAGAGATGGTAGCTGGTGATTTAAGGAATATATGTTATGCAGGTATTGTTCGGATGGAAAGGGAGTGGTCAATGATCTATCAAAGCATTCTTTCCATTTTCGTGCGTAAGGAGTGAAAACAGAATAAGGTTTTCCATCATATTTAATAATTTCTGCCTCTTCAAAAATAACATGATCTTTGAAAGAACGAAAATTAACATCTTGATTTTTTAGGAAATATTGTATCTGATGATCTCGGTTGATCCCATAAGGTTCATAGTCACGATTTGTAAAAACAGTATGAATTTTATAAGTTGAACAAAGTTGATTAAACACATCCATCGGTTTTCCATATCGCACAAGCAAGCTGGATCCATAATGAAGTAAAGCTTTATTTAAATATTGTAATTGATTATAAATAAATTGAATGCGGGAATCAGATCGATCCTCTAACTTGTCTATAATTTCTGAATCAAAGATGAATACTGGTAAAACTTTTGGATCATTTATAAGTGCTTCGTAAAGCCCATGATTATCCATGAGCCTCAAATCGCGCCTGAACCAGAATATATTGACCATATTTTTTTTAATCTAAACAAATAGTAAACAGGAAAGTTTGAAAGGTGTATCATTCTTTATAAATCCATGCTTCGGGATAGGAGGGATGGAGTTTTTCTTTTGCTGCAATGGCATCTTTCAAATGAATGAAAACATCCAATGCAACCCTGAACCGTCCTTCCTTTACAAGCAGTTGGACATTTTTCATCCCTGCATTGCGGTATCTTTTGATGGCTTCATTGGCATCTGCTTTATTGGTAAAGCTTCCATAAATAAGATAATATTTAGCGCTGTTTTCCGAAATAATTTCTTTTTTTAAAGTATCAGCAAAAGTTGGTTGAAAAATTGTTTCATTTTCTTTGTTACATTTAGAAGGCTTTCCAGCCGGATCATTTCTTTGACCCAGCCAAACAGAAACATAATTTTCGCTGATACCAATGCCCATTGCAAGCCATTTCTTGTCGGAGTGCGCAAATTGTGAAAGTAGCATATCAGCTACTTCATTTGTTGATTTCCACAATTGAAATACACTGTCAACATCTACAATGCCTTCTTCATAATAACTCAATTCATAACCCCTGTAAGGATACGAGGTGATTTCTTTTGGTTTGTCCCACATACATGCGTTCTTTAACACATAACTGTTGTAGCAACAAGGGGTCCATTTTCCTTTATCTGACCAGCTTGCAGTACTGCAAATACTTGTATCAGGTTTGTTGAGTTGAAGATCAGCAACATGCGTTTTTGCGACAAACGAAAGCGAAAGCGAAAGTACAATTTCAGGGAGGCGGTTTTGTTTTCGAAAAGTATTGATTTTTTCTGCCAGCTTCATCTCCTCATTGTTCAAACAAACCGATTGTTGAGAAGTGGATTGCCCCTTTCCCCATATTGCCAGTAATAAAAAAAACACGAATAGTATTCCTTTAAAGGTAGCCCTTAAGTTGTTCATTTTTAATATTGTTTATTGAAGCAAAGATATCAAAACATTTTTTCTCACTCCCAAACGAATGACTTCTGATCTAATCGGATCATATCCTCATAACCTGCACTGACGGAATCGATCAGAACATTTTTTGTGCTGAAAGGAGGAAAGCCAACTATTTGTCGGATTGGCAATACCTTTGGAGATGTTCCAGTAAGAAATGCTGATTGATAATAAGGCAATTGATCAACCAGAATCTCTTTTTCTTTCAGCATAATACCTTTTTCAAAACAGATATTATATACTTTATCACGTGTAATACCCTTTAATACAGTCGATTCAGGGGCTGTTACTACATATTTGTCTTCAATAAAAAATATATTGGAGCGACTACCCTCAGTGATAGTTCCATTATGAATTAAAAGAAGTTCAAATACGTTAAGTTTACTGATCTGACTTGAAATCATTTGCTTATAATCCTGTCTTTGAATTTTCGCATTTGGGTTGGGGCGTTGCACATCAAAGAGTGCAACATCGACACCCTGAAGGTACATTTCATTGGATGGATAATAACATGGAATAAACCAGGCTGCAAACCACAAAGCTTGATTTGCTTTCCTGCTGTAAGCCATGATTTTTATATTACCCGTATCAATTTTGTTGATTGAAATCAGAGTTTTTATGCTATGTCTTATCTGTTTGTTATTAAACGGACTAACAAGATCATCGAAAGAAAAAGATTCATTAAACCTTTTAATATGATCATTAAGAAATAGAGGTTTCCCATTCAATACCCGAATGACTTCATATACGAAACTGCCTGCTTCAAACTTTTCTGAATTAAAATCGCAACTGCTCTTTATTTCATCATTTTCAATGAAATACATATGAAGACATTCTTCCATTCAGTTTAACGTGATTTAAAATAATCCTGAATGATTTTTGTAGCTTCTTCCAGGTGAACCATTTCAACTGAAATTGTAACGGCATCTTCAGGCGACCCCGAACCCCAGCCAGCAACAACACTTTCACTCAGGGAATCCCTTAGAATAGAGCCAATTTTATTTTCATTCAGTAGTTCAACAAGATACTTTGCTTCAACAATCGACCCTGTGTAAACGTTTTCCAATTCACTATTCATTTCATCCTCCTTTTTTATGATTGAGTTATTCCAATCACCTGCTAAGATACGCATAAAGGCAACGATTATGTAAAGAGGTCCTTACTTTTTCTTAATATAACAAGTTTTAACACTCGATTTATAGATAAAATTTTTGACTATTGTCCCAAGACACTAAGAATCAACCATTTTTGATATTTTTTTCGGTGCTGTATTAAGGCGTATAATAGCATAAACCATTATTGCTGCTGCAACCCATTGAACAGTTGATAAAAGACTGTCATTTATAAGATAATCAAATAATATGGCAGATACTGGAAATAGTAATTCACTGATTGTGGCCGTCATTGCTTTGATTTTCTTCAGTCCAAAATAATAAAGGAAAATTGCTCCCGAACCGGTTGTTAAACTGATCAAAATGATATAGAACCATTGGGTATTAGAGGTTATAAGAATAAAATTAAAATTACCGAAAACAAGCATCATGAGTATCATAATTACACTTGTAAATCCATAACGGTAAAAAGTTGAAGTTACAAAGTTGTAGTTCGTGAGTATTTTCTTGGATAGAACAGTTGAACTTCCGAATGAAAAGGCTGCCAGTAAAGCAAGCAAAGAGGCTTGAATCGTCTTCTCACCTGTGCTCATGTCGGGCAATGCCCATCCGAAAGTCAGAAAATAGCCACTAACAACAGCTATTGAAGCCCAGAGTAAGAACTGCTTTTTCAGTTTTTCTTTTAAGAGTATGGCTGCAAGTGAAATAGCAAAAACAGGTTGAAGTTTTTGAAGTAAAACAACCACAGACAAATGGTTAAAATCAAGCAGAAATAATGCTTTTACAATAGACAATGTTCCAATTGACCCTCCAAAAAAACTGATTAGAATAAAAGTTACCAAATCAGCTATTAACATGGTCTTTAAATGACTGTATTCTTTGAATAAAAAAACATTCATTAATAAAAACGGAATGAGGTGTAGAATGAAAACAACATTCACAACCTCCATCTTAAATAGTTGAGGAGTAAGAACCACTCCATCAAAACCCCATAAAATGGCAGATAAACCTACTGCAACTGAACCTTTGATAATATTCATCCGACCACTATCTGTCATCTTAATCAATTTTTTTGCAAAAGTAACAAAATGGAGGTCTCAAAGGTCTGCCGTTGAGAAGTAGTAATTTAAACAGCATGAAAGCCTTATGAGGTTGTTTTGATTCTTTGCTTGTAGCTTTAACATAATATTTTGCAAATCAGCGAACAATCATCCTTCCATAGGATTGAGTTCCATTTTCATCCGTGAATGCTAAAACATATACTCCAGTGGACAATTCACTTCTGTCAATTGGTAATGAATTACTTTTCAAATCGTTATACGATTTAATTTTTATTCCCCATAAGGTGAAAATATCAAGCTTACCATTTTGACTGTTTTGTAGACCCTTAATATGAATGGTTGCAGATTGATGAAAAGGATTTGGAAATACAGTGATCGAAACATTATTTTGTTCTTCTTCGAAAGCAGGCAAGCTAACCAATTGGCTGTTCATTGCGCCTGGTGTGCCGTGTTCTGGTGAGGTCATCCAGCTTTCTGGCAAAGCATTATCAAGCTGAGGATTAATAAGTTCGAGTGTTGGTCCATTACCGTCTGGTTCTTCCGGCCAAGGCAGTTTATCCTCATAAGTAAGATGATCAACCAATGCACCTGCCTGATTATAAAGCCTGATCAGTTCGCCGCCTCCGCTTAACCCAAACCCAAGATCACCAATTATATTTGTCACTTCGGGGAAAAAGGATGTAAAAGCAGCTTGATCATTACATAGAACCAGATAGCCATTGGCTTGAATGATTGTTCCTGAAGGAAATTCAAAAGCATGGGTATCATCTTCATCTTTAAAAATCCAATTTGATATGTCCAGGTCATAAGGTTGAGGGTTGTATAACTCTATCCAGTCTTCGGTATTAAAGTCATCAGCAGGATTATAGCAAATTTCATTGATTACCAATGAGTCAGAAAACACTTTAGGCTTAAAATGGGCAACGATGTTGTCCGAATTGTTGGGATTGATTGCTATTTCACTAACTGAAATGCCGGGAGTAGGAGTATGGTTGACGAGTTCCCAATAGTCGAATTCAAAACTAATATCTGACGGAACAGCTTTCAATTGAACCTCAACATTTCCAAAATAATCACCTTGCCACGGAAAGTCATTCAATTGCAACGAATTGAGTTCTATGTTTCCTGATCCTTCAGGTTCAACAGAAAAAGTAAAATCGTATGGCCCAGTCAGGTTATAACAATTCTTTAAACCTTGTGGTAAATAATTGTAACGGGCATAAATGAAATTACGGATTTTTTGAACATTACTCTCCCAGCGCAGGATATTTCCTCCCCAGCGCTGAATATGCCGCGGCATTTCTGGTGCCATTTTTCCAGCTATTTCATCAAGATAGCTGATGATATTTTCAGGTTTGAAAGCGGTGTTATATAGGTCAATATATCTGGAAATATAGTATTGATTAAATTCTGCATTGTTGCGCAAGCGGTTAAGCAACACAATGTGTTGTTCAGGATCTGATGTAAGACCTTCCGGAAAGCAAGGAGGCACGGTTGGCTGAGTTCCTGGCACTCCGGTATAATTGATATAGTGGTTAAATGTAGCATCTTCATCCCATAAAATGTAACCCCACTTCTGGTGTCCTCCTTCGGGATTATTTCCTTTCCACCAGCCAACATTCCAGTTGATCCAGTCGGAGCAAACAACAAATGAATTGATTAGAATATAATCAACCAGGCTTGTATAATCAAATCGTGTTTTTACGTACTCGAAATTTTCTTGATTACTCATGTCATTGTTTTTGATGAAGTTTCGAATCTCATGCCAATCATTCCATGCTGCCTGACCACCATATTCAGCCCAGCTGCCACCCCAAAGCTGCAAGAAATAAATATCGTACTTACCTTGAGCGTAATAGTATTCAGTGAAATCATGATCATTTACTTTTTCACGGATTCCATATACACCCCAATATTCACCATTTACATACATGACACATTTTTCACCCTTCCTTACATCCAGTTTCATATCGTTGCGGCATGCTGTATTTTGAACTAATAAATCTCTTAAAAGGGCACTTGAATCAATGCCAGGGTAATTATCATCACCGGCAGCCCTGAGAATAATACGCTGAAACTCATTCCTGTCTGTTAAAGGAATGATCGTATCTCTTATGGCATAATTGTAACCACACTCATCCCGTGTAATATAATCGATGCTACGTTGATCGTGTACCCATGAATCCTGACCGTGTTCATTGAATTCTCCATATCCTTTGGTAGTTCTCACGCCGGCTGCATTAAAATACTCAAACGTACCAAACGGTTTCAATGACTGGTTTCCGTTCAGGAGATTGTCTAGTTGTGCCGCTGAGGCAGAAATCACTGCCATTGTATGATTAACGTTGATAAAATAACTGTTGAACTCAATTAGTCCCGGAAAAATGGCAGGATTATTACTGAAAGTTCTTGCATTGACAATGGTCGTTTGGGTAACATTAATAGGCTCAGCATAAAGCAAAGAAGACAGCGTGGGTTCACTTCCATCAAGGGTATACCTAATTTGTGCGTCAGGCTCACTTGTAGTGATCTGAATGGTAATTGCGCCCGTATGAAAGCCTGCAGGTTGATTCATTTGAGGTTTTGCAGCGTAGGATGCATAAGCGCCAGCACCTGAATTTGCTGCACCAGGAGTCGGATTGGTAAAGATGCTCCAAGTATCCGAACCAAAAAGTGTTCGGCCTCTTGAGTGCTCCAATTGTGTCACTATAAGTTGTGTTTGATCGATTACTTCACCATTTGGGTTTGATAGAACAATATATTCTGTTTCGTCTTTGGTTTGAGATAACTTGAAATTTGCGTGATAATGACCCCCGGATACTTCATCTCGACCCGAAGCCCATATTTTTATATAACCTCCTGCAATAATGTTAACTCCTGAAGGTATTTGCCATTTCATAGGGCTGGTTGGATTGTCACTCAAAAAATAGCCTTCCAGACTTTCAATAGAGTTACCCGTATTTCTCAATTCAATCCAGTCTTCATATTTGCCGTAATTGTCCGTAAATCCAGAAAGATTTGAAACGGAATATTCATTGATAACTACCTGACTAAATGTTAAATTAACGCTTGTTAATGCAATCAGTACTCCAAAGAATAAACTGAAAATAATACTATTTTTCATCATGATTTGATTCTATTAAAAAGATATTTTGTTCACTTACACATTGAAAACTTTAATCAAAGAAAACCATTAATGGCCAAAAAAGCAAATAATAATTACCTGTTGGAAATATAATGTCTTTAATAAACAATCAATCATTTGAGTAGTCTGTGTTGTATTTTGTATTTTTGGTATCAAATAGTCATACCATGGATTTTAAAGTTAAAGACAAATTTTTCATTGTAACGGGTGCTGGTAGCGGTTTTGGCCGCGCAATTGCAGAGGTATTATTAGCTGAAGGTGCGCAAGTATTGGCTGTTGCCCGAACAAAAGAAGTACTCGTCGCTTTTCAAAAAGAACATGCTGGCATGCTTGACATTATAGCTGGAGATATAACGCAAGATAATGTGCAGCTTGAGGTGATAATGCATTGTAAGAATAATATTCCTGATGGTGTTGTAATAAATGCCGGTGGTCCTCCTGCGAAAGCATTTATGGAAACAGAACTTGCCGACTGGGATGAAGCATACCGTTTGCTGGTGAGATGGAAAGTGGCTTTTGTGCAGCGAATCATACCATTGTTGCGTCAACAAGCATACGGACGAATTGTGTTCGTTGAGAGTGTCTCAGTGAAACAACCGGTTGAAAACCTTGTGCTTAGTAACTCCCTCAGACTTGCCGTGGTTGGCTTTGCAAAGAGTCTTGCAAAGGATATTGCTTCAGAAAACATTACAGTCAATGTAATAGCTCCCGGATATCATGCAACTGCTGCAATGGATCGTCTTTTTAAAAAGAAAGCTGAAACAGGTAATATTTCGGTTAAAGAGGCAAAAATAGTTTTTGTTAGGGATATTCCAGTTAAAAAAATGGGTGAGGCTTCTGAACTTGCTTCCCTAGTCCTGTGGTTACTTTCACCCCATTCGCGCTATGCTACGGGACAAACATTCAGCCATGATGGAGGATTGGTTCAGGGTGTTTTTGGGTAAAAAAAAGTCGGCTCATTGTATGAACCGACCTTTGAGGAAATAAATTCTAAATTTATTTGTTTGCAATCCAATCTGTCACTTCTGCATCCAATGGGTCGGTGCGAGGACTTAATACTTTAACCAGATTACCATTTTCATCGATAAGATATTTTTGAAAGTTCCAACTCACACTTGAATCTTCAAGGCCATTTAAATCCTTTTCGGTGAGCCATTTATATAAAGGGTGCATATCTTTTCCTTTTACTGAAATTTTCGACATCATCGGAAAAGTCACTCCATATTCGTTGGAGCAAAATGATTTGATCTGATCGTTGCTTCCTGGTTCCTGACCCATAAAATTGTTTGCAGGAAAACCGATAATTACAAAATTATTGCTGCCATATTCGCTGTAAAGCTTTTCAAGCTTTGCATATTGTGGCGTCAATCCGCATTTTGAGGCAGTATTAACCACCATGATTTTCTTACCCTTCAGCGAAGAAAGGGGGAAATCTTTACCGTCAATGTCTTGAACGACAAAATCGTAAAAATTCTTCTGGGCATTAACTCCTGATATTGTCATTGTTAGGATAAAAATGAGCATTAAATGTTTCATAGCTTTTTGTTAATTTATAAGCTATAAACAGATTACTAGAGAAAATGTTTGATTCATTATTTAAATGAACGATAATTTAAAACAAATCAATTCGAAATGTCTCATTGAATTATGGTTTCAAAATACTCATCTGCTCAGAATATCGTTCACTTTTTCTTGAAATCAAACTCTGTAAAATCAAAATCCGGGTTATCAACAAAAATTTCCATTGAGTCAACCTTTCCTGCGCGGTTCAGTTTGAAAGTTACAAATCCTTGGGGCAGAGAAGGGAGGGCTTGAAAATCAATTGTAAATGTGTCGTAATGCCAATGCTTCATTTCACCAATAAAATCGGGGCTTTGCATGAATTGCGCATAAAACTTCCCCTTCTCTTCAAAAACCTTCACTGAATCGTAGAGATCACAACTGTAAATTCCAGAGTATTCTGGCAGGTCTAATGACGGCTTGGTATTCTTAACCCTTGATGCGGATAATTCTTCTAAATGTTTTTTCGTCATTTCCTCTCCCTTTTTCATCAACTCAAGAATCTCTTTACTCCAGTCCTTTTCAACAGGGTTTCCTAGCAAAACATCCAATGTTTGATACATTAAAGGGTAATATAAACTCGAAAGAGAATTTGTAAGTATCACAAAACCAATGTTTTTTTCTGGAATAAACAGGGTTTGGGATATCATGCCATCATAACCCCCATTATGAGAAACAATTTTATAGCCCATATAATCCATCAAACTCCAGCCAAGTCCATAAGCTTTGAAATGAGTTGAAGGAAAACGTTTTACCGATGACATTGAAACGTTGTTGATTGTCTGGGCGCTTTGCATTTCAAATATTCTTGCTGAAGAAAGTAAAGAGTCATTATTAAAGATGCCTTTTTGCAGATTCATCTGTAACCATGTTCCCATTTCATTTGCGCTTGAAATAAGTGATCCGGCTGGACCTATATTGTCCCAATCAAGCCAGGGAATTGCTTTTAATTTTCCATTGACATAGGTATGAGGCTGTGCAACGTTGTCACGATTGATAAGTTCTTTTACATGCAGTGTAGAACGATTCATTCCTAACGGCTGAAGAATGTTTTCATAAACAAATTCATCCCAGCTTTGTCCTGTAACAACAGGAATGATTTCACCTGCTGTAAGATACATTATATTGGAATAACCGAATTGTTCCCGGAATCCATAGGTGGGTTTCAGATATTTGGCTTTAGATATTATTTCCTTACGACTGTAATTGCTTCCATACCAAATTAAATCTCCTGCAAAAGTTTTAAGCCCACTGCGATGTGTTAGCAAATCCCGGATGGTCATAGTATTGCTTACATAGGAATCGTATAGTTCAAAATAGGGTAAATATTTCACAACCTTGTCGTCCCAGGAAATTTTTCCTTGATCGACCAACATTGCAAGAGCTGTTGAAGTGAAGGCTTTGGTGTTGCTTGCTACTGCAAAAAGAGTGTGTGCGTCCACAGGCTGTTGGGTATAAATGTCGATAACTCCATATCCTTTTGCAAAAAGCAAAGAATCTTTTGTGACCAGAGCAATGGCCATTCCAGGAACATTCCAGTTTTCCATTGCCTTTTGATAGTAAAGGTCAAGGTATTCAATTTTGGAACGATGCACCTGAGCCTGCACTTGCAATCCTATTGCAAGCATAATAGAAAAAAGAAAGATTTTTAAAACAGCTTTCATAATGTTTTTGCTTTAGTTTGTAAAATGAATTGATTGATCTCAGGTAAAATATCTCCCGCTTTTCCTTGTATAAAAAAATCTGATATTCTATTCGTATAGAGTGATTTGTCTTTATTTATTTCAATAATAACTGCACCCGATTCTTTGGCTATAACTGGTATTTGATTTGCAGGACTTACTTCGCCTGAAGTTCCAATGATGAAAAAAAGTTGAGATTTTTGCGCTGCTTTAACGGACTGTCGATAAGCTTCCTCCGGAATTCCTTCACCAAAAAAAATAAAATCAGGTTTCAGAACACATCCACAAATATTGCACAATGGGGGTAAAACCGAAAGCAGGTTTGGTGTTGCTTCAACGCTTTGATGGCATGAAATACAGATGAGTTGCGATGAGTTGCCATGAAATGAATACACTTCTTTATTTCCGGCTTTAAAATGTAACTGATCAATATTTTGGGTAATCAATGACTGTAAATAACCCTTGTGCTCCCAGTCAGCTAATGCCAAATGAGCATGGTTAGGCGATACACCGGTAAAAAAATTGTAAAATATTTCTTTGATTACTGTCCATGATGCAAGAGGATGTGCAAAAAAGAAATTCATCTCCAAAACTTCAGGGTTGTATTTGCTCCACAACCCACCTTCACCACGAAATGGAGGTATTCCGCTTTCAGCTGAAATCCCTGCACCCGTAAAAGCACAGGTGTAATTGCTATCCAGAATTAATTGGGCTGCCTTTTCAACAAAAGATTGAGTATTTGTCAACATCTGATTCAATAAGGAGTTTTCTGATCCATCGCCACCCATTTACTAAAAACTTGTTTAGCCTCGACAGACATTATCTGTTCCGAAATCAAATCACGTTTTAATGGTTCCAATGGAATTTGCTGATAAATGTATGAATCATCAAATCCTGCTATAGCTGCATCCTCGCGGCTGGCAGCAAAATACAATTTTGAAGGTCTTGCCCAATATATAGCTCCCAGACACATGGGACAAGGTTCGCAACTGGAATATATTTCGCAATCATCCAGCTGAAAACTACCGAGATTTTTACATGCATCCCTGATAGCCATTATTTCAGCATGAGCAGTCGGATCGTTTTCTGAGGTTACTGCATTAGAACCACGACCAATAATTTTTCCATCTTTTACTATCACAGCTCCGAAAGGACCTCCTCTTAGAGTTTGAAGGTTGTTGTTAGCCAATGCTATGGCTTCTCTCATAAAGGTCAATTTTTGTCTTTTTATCATTTTTTCTTCCATATTCAATTAATTGAACGATGTTATTTCTCTTTTGCAGTCATTGCTGTTCCAGTTTCCTATCAAACCAGGTTTAGAGGTAAAGGTTTCCAAAAGTCTCAGAAAATCCCTTCTTTTCATTGTTTTGCCTCCAAAACTCCTAAGATAATCAGTATCTTGCTGAGCGTCAATAAGATCAAAATCATTATGTTGAAGAAAGCGAATCAAATAAACGAATGCAACCTTTGAAGCATTGTCTTCACGATGAAACATTGATTCACCAAAAAAGACACTCCCCAAAGAAAGTCCATATAAGCCTCCAACTAGTTTATTTTCTCTGTAAGCTTCTACAGAATGGGCCAAACCCATTTTATGCAAATCCATAAATGAATCTCTTAAATCTGTTGTAATCCAGGTTCCTGCTGCACCATTTCGTTTTGTTCTTGCACAGGCGTTGATTACATTCTTGAAATCTGTATCAAACCTAACTTCAAAAATCTCATCACGTAGTATTTTTTTCAGACTTTTTGATACATACAGTTCACTCAAATTTAATGTCATGCGCGGATCGGGCGACCACCAAAGAATTGGTTGACCTTCCTCATACCACGGAAAAATACCCTTTGCATACGCTCTTATAAGCCTAAGTGGATTTAAGTCACCACCTATAGCTAACATTCCATCTTGAAGGGCTAAATCTGCGGGAGGAAAATCAAAAGCTGTACCAAGCTGATAAATATACATAACCTATTTTGCAATCATCATTTTAGTGCGTAAAGAACCTTTATTTGATTCCATTTCAAAGATATAAAAACCGTTTGGAAGGTTGGTCTTTATCTGCTGCTGATTTTGCGTATTTCCTTTAAAAACCAATTTTCCAGAACTGTTATAGATCAGAAACTTTTTGAGTTCGTTGGTGTAATCTGAGTGTATGTAAAAATTTCCGTCATTGGGTTGCGGTATTATCTGCAAATCATTGTCAACCTGATGTAAATCATCCAGACCAACAGCCTGATCAAACCAAAAAGTAAAATAGCCTGCTGGAGCAGAGAGGGGATAGGTTGTGTTGGCCTGCTGCGAAATGGCTTCAATGTAATAATGGACAGTATCTCCTGGCATTAAACCTTCAATGATGCCGATGTTTTGCGGACAAGCAATATAAATCGGCACACGGGTATAAGTTTCAGCCTGATTGATTTTATAATACAGCCACATCTGTTGCAAGTTTGAAGATGATTCACAGTTGGAATACAGATAAAATTCCGGGGTAAATTCTTGTCTGCCTGTGACTTTTCTGTGCACAATTCTAACGAGGTGCGGAGCGGGAATCTCCTTTGTTATACAATGAATGGCACCTCCAAGTGGCGTAAGTTGTTGTGCATCCACCATTATAATTTTGTATCCTGGCATAGCATTCGTATAAATCTCTTTCGCCTGTTGATCATATTCTGGTATTCCGTAGGAAGGAACAATGACAGTGTTGTTAATGATCAATGAATTGGTATAGGTTCTCATTTCATCATCCTGTGTGGTAGCCCAGGTACTATCTGCTTTAGGAGGTGCTGGAATCCTGATAATGTTGTAAGGCTTGTTGAAAGCATTGGTAAGGCTTTCCAGTATTGTTACGTTTGATTCAATTACTGGATAATCAGGAAGGTAATCGGGGTAAGATGATACCATAATAGTTTCATAATCAATTACTTTCATAAACATATCAACATGTTTCCAAATGCCACCTCCGCTGTTGTTCAAACTTTCCAGAAAAGTAAAGTCATCCTGATTGAATTTTTCTATCAGAATGTTTCGAATCATCGCGGGAGTATAACTGGGATTTTGTTCATAAACCCTCGTAGAAGCAAAACCTCTTTTCAATCCATCAAACATCAGATTGCCTCCCTCAATTTCCAATCCTAGATCTCTATACTGCCATTCCCAAAGTCTGGCAATCTGTCTTGGTATGGAGTCATCTTTAGGTCTGTTGTAATTTCCATATCCCATATCAATGATGTAGCGTTCATTGCCCTGACCAAAATTACCATAAAGCGTCATTGGACCGAAGTCTCTGATCCATAACGTTTCAGTGTAAGAAGGAATAAAAAATAGATTCATCAGAAGAACTCCCCGGCTGAGTAAATAATTTTTTATTTCAGTCGTATCAGAAGGCGCTGGCCCCGGATAATAGATAATCCATACCTTGCCAGCCTGTTGAGCAGCTTTTGCAATATTTGCGGTGATGGAATCGCGGGATGGGTTGTAATCCCACACCAACATGACCCCCTCATTTTTCTCAAATTCTGCAGGATTGAATAATGCCACTTGCCCAATAAGTTGATAACCAAATAACAAAATAAGAATTATAAAAGGAGAAAGATAGCGTAGCATTGTCTTCATATGCGATAGTATTCGGTAATAACAATAGTTTTTTGGCTAAAACAGACTGCTAAAGTAGTGATTTCAGGTAAAATATGCACTAAAAGAAATACAAAGTAGCATGCAATGGTTGCATATTCAATTAAAACAAAGCATTATTCAGTCTCAAAATGAATGAAATGGTTTTGTAGAATAGTATTGTTGCAGATTGATCATTTATAGATTTAAAATTAATTTACACCAAATCCGAACGTAAAAGATATATGCATCTATTCTTAATCTGTTTTCGGAACATCAGAAATGTTAAAAATATTTTTTGCTTATGATTGAACGATGTATATTAACATGCTTGTAATTAAAATGTTAAAACAATTTTTCCAGTTTATTTAGAAATTATATAAATTGAGCATGATTGTATTTCACTACATATATATGTATATTTTTGCATTCGACTAATTCAATAGAATTACTTGAATAACTCATTTTATGAAAATAAATACAAAGGTAAGATACGGGCTCAGGGCAATGATAGAGATTGCGGAGAAAGATAATCTTACAGGTATTTTACAAAAGGAAATAGCAGAGAAACAAGATATTCCGTTGAACTATCTTGATTCAATAATATCAGGTTTAAGGGGTGCTGGATTAATAATAAATGCTGGGGGAAAAGGAAGTGGTTATTTTATTGCAAAAGCACCTGAGAATATTTCTGTGTATGATATCTATAGGGCTTTTGAGGCTGATTTAACGCTGGTACAATGTTCTTGTGACGCAAATGAGTGTTTACGAAGCGATTATTGTCCGACGAAAGACTATTGGTTCATGCTTAATAAAACAATTAAGGATACAATGAAGGCAACAACACTTTACCAATTGCTCGAAAACAAGAAATAAATTATATTAAATAACCCTAAATTAACATTTTATAAATTTCAATTATTTTTTATGAAAACTAAATCACTAATTTTAAGCTTTTTAACCCTGGTGGTTATTTTTACAGGATGCAAAAAAAGTGATCCTGAACCAACAGCATATGATAATGCAGATGCTGGTAAAGGAGGAATCCTTTATGACAAATTCTGGGCAACAGAAGCTGGCTACGACCAAAGTAGCGCCAACCTTACCACGTTTAATGCGAAAGCAGACTTTTTCCGCTGCAAACAATGTCATGGTTGGGATTTATTAGGTACAAACGGTGGCTACATCAGCAGAGGTCCTAAAACAAGCAGACCAGATGTATCACCGCTAAACTTATTCCAAATTGCCCATTCCAAGACTGAGCAGGAATTGTTTGATGCTATGAAAAAAACAACTGGAAGAAGAGCTGTTTCTTATGATTTATCAACTTATGATCCGACATCAAATGCTACTGAAGGCAATAAAATGCCAGATTACTCGGCACTTTTAACCGATGCGCAAATGTGGGACCTTGTGAAATTCATGAAAGAAGGAGCCATTGATGTAACAAAAATATATGATGTAACTTATACTGGTGCTTATCCAACGGGTACTGCAACTTATGCTAACTTAGGAAAAGATGGCAATGCTGCAAGCGGTGATGCTTACTATGCAAATAACTGCGCTGGCTGTCACGGTTCTGATGGTAAATTGATTCTGATGGAAGAAATGTCGGTTGGTAAGTTTACCAGAAAAAAAGCATATGAAGTTCAGCATAAGGTAAAGTTTGGTCAGCTTGGTTCAGCAATGGTCGGAGCAACCACAATGACTGAAGCACAAATGAAAGACCTATACAAAGCTTTGTCAAGCGAAACAAAATTCCCTGAATAAGCAGTAAAGCTTTTTCTTCGAGACTTAAAATAAAAAGCAGCAGACCAATTGGTTTGCTGCTTTTTTGATTAAACTGGTTAGTGAAAAACCCTCATTTGTTGAAAGTCATCGATGAAAATCCAATATTACGTTTATTTTTTTGCAAGATTCCAAAAAATAAAATAGAGCACCTTAACCATTTAATGAACCAAAAACCTCCTTACTTGCAGACCTTTTGTAGTTTCGAATAACACGAGGTAAATACCAGATTTTAATTGATGTGGCAGAATATTTATCATGCTATTATTCAGGTCAAAGGTTACAATATGCTGACCGGTGAGATTCATAATATTTATTTGTTGTGGTAAAATTTCCGAATCTTCACAATGGACAAAAAGCTGATTGTCGGATTCAAATATACGAAGGATGGATCGGGTATCATCAAAATCATTTAAACCAGCTGATTCAAGTTTGTTACTCGTAATATCCTCCCAGGTGTTGAGTATCTCTTCATCTATTGTAACAGAAATCTCAGGAAAACCTGATGCATTGTCTGTTAAAATTAATGTGCATTCAGAGCTATTCTTGAAACTCACACTTTGAATCATAATTCCGATTGGAGCATCATTCAAACGAAAGTATTTCTTTTTTAATATCTTGTTACGAAAATAGTCATCGTATAATTTTATATTGATTTTATTGACTTCGCTTGAAATACCTGCTCCTGGACTCAGAACACTTCCGGGAAGATTATAGTCCATCCAACCGAGGCGATTAAAAAGAAAAGTTTCAAAGTAATTTACTTCATCATCATACGTATTATTATACCAGTCATAATTTGGCCATACATACTGGCCAAGTATAGGCCAACGCTCATAGTTTCGATCTTTTGCTTCATCAATATGAGTGAGAATTGAGTCAATAGCTGTATGTATTTCAGCGTCCTTTAGTATAGTCTGCCTGAGATCCACCCATCTGGTTTTTGCCAGATCGCGGAAATACGCATCTTCCATCAGCCTTTTCCACCAGAATATGATACTGTAAGAATAGGTTTGAACGTCGGTATATACCCAACCTCTGTAATCAATTCCTGGTGGCCAGTAATCAACATTCCCGTATCCAAGATTAAAATCCCAGATTGGGCCTGCGAAAAGTTTTCCTCCGTCGCTGTCCTTTTCCTTAAAGAAGTAAGAACTGTATCTATACTTGTCCACTTCTTTTGATATCTCATTCAAAAGCATAAAATCAACAAAAGAGGGTAAATCAAAATATTTTTGGTATCCATCCTCAGGATTTACAAAACCAGGTGAAGTAAGTATATTTTCGGCAGTAGTTATATAATTTTTTATGTAAGTCTTTTGTTCACTTGCAATTACATCTGATCCCGGATAATAATATTGAAAAGTTATATCCATTGCGTTTGGATATGGAGGAACAGGATTGGATAACCACCCGTCAGTATCATAAACAAAGTCCGGATCAATTTTATCAACTTTTAAGATATACCCTCCGGTTAAATCGTTGCCTGAAACTTCATCCGGATTTAAAGTAGCTATATCAACACGGTTTTCGTCTTTTTTAATTTTTTCCATCAGAATATAAACCCCCTTATAATCATTGTTTACAACAAGCTCACAAAATATCGTGCGCGTACAATATCCTCCCATTTTCTGTCCAAGCTCATATGTCACAACATTGCGGAGCATTGATTTATCCGTATAAGGTGCATACAAAATCCAGTCATTTTCTTCCGGTATGCCAAGAAGAGAAACATCGAGATTTTCACCTGCATTATCACGTGTTTCAAAAGCATAAGATTTTTTAGGAAACATTTGGGTGGACTGCCCCCTTACTTCGATACCAATGCTGCCATTATAGTTGTTGAATGGATCATTCAGGTGATTGGTCGCGTTTATACCATTATGAATAATACCCATGTGTCCTTCAATCTTTGGCTCATCTGGAATTGAAACGCCGAATGTATTAATTACAACAATTGGAAGATTTGACTCCAAAACAAGTGGACCTGGTATTTCTTTCAAAATATCGTCAAAATACCAGTTCATACCAGCAGTTGATCCTTGAAAATCAAAGAAAACAACCATCTTAGTCAGGCTATTGAAAAAGATGCCTGAGAAATCGTATTCAAGATCAGCCCATTGGCCTGGCACTGCCGATTTGACAATCTCATAGGAAAGTGTGTTGTCGCTATTCTCAAATTTCAATGTTACATCACCACCTGTGGATGGAGCCAATACCTTTAAACGATAACGGGGAAAGGAATCAAAATTTACAGGTTCAGTTAAATTATAACTCATATGATCCCACATTCCATTGGTAGTAACAACTTTAAAACAATGCTCCGACATATTGATTTCGTCTGGCGATGGGTTGGAAATCACCTCCGAGCCAGAGGATGAAACATACCAGTTCTGGACAATTCCATCCCAATTGGAGATGGTATCATAGGTTTGGCTAAATGTTTCTGTATTCAAAAATACCAGCAAAATAATAATTTGATAAAGAAATGATTTTGCTTTCAGATTGTACATTTTTGTTTGTTGTAAATTGTAATATTCTAATACATAATATGCATTAAAAGTAAAAATTCGCATGAGATATGGCCTTAGATTATCTTTCCAGATAACCAGGGTAAAAGAAAATGGTGCATTTTATGGCATTTCTCACACATGTAAAAACGAATTTACCATCTAATAATTTTTAGGCATGTCAATCAATAACCGGCAGCTTGCCCATCTTTTCTTGATTCTGAAGCACCAAAATAAACACCTGTCGTAGGATCACGAAGGATAGCCTGATAGCCGCCATATCCACCTACATCAAATTTAATTCGGTGGCCCATTTTCATCAATTCGCGGATAGTTTCATAATTAAATCCTGACTCCAGATTTACCCAACCTCCGTCACTCATTGGATTTCCAGTTGGTTCAGTTGACCCTTCATGGCTTATGCGCATGGCATCTCCCGCTTCCTGCAGGTTCATCTCAAAATCAATGAGGTTTATAAGTATCTGCACATGACCCTGAGGTTGCATAGCACCACCCATAAGTCCAAAACTTAACCAGGGTTGACCTTCTTTGGTGACAAAACCAGGAATAATTGTATGGAAAGGCCTTTTGCCTGGAGCATAGGCGTTTAGATGCTTAGGATCAAGAGAAAACGACTCGCCGCGATCTTGCAAAACAAAACCAAGGCCCGTAGGAGTCATTCCCGATCCCATACCTCTATAATTGCTTTGTATCAATGATACCATATTACCTTCAGCATCTGCTACAGTAAGATAAATGGTATTATCAGTTTCCTTTATGCCGGGAGGAAAACTTTTTGAAGCCTTTTCTTTGCTAAAAAGTTTTAACCGTTCCTGAGCATAGGATTTAGAAATCAGTTTCTCCAATGGAATTTTAGCAAAAGCCGGATCAGCATAAAATTTTGCACGATCCTCAAACGCAAGTTTCTTCACTTCAACAAAAAGATGGATAAATTCTTTGCTGCCAAAACCCATTGACTTGATGTTGAAAGGCTCAAGCATATTGAGCATTTGGAGCACTGCTATTCCCTGTCCATTTGGGGGAAGCTGCCAAATATCATAGCCCCTGTAATTGGTAGAGACCGGATTAACCCATTCACTATAATGTGATTCCAAATCTTCTTTTGAAAGAAAACCATCATTATCTTTCATATATCGGTCAATAATGTCTGCAATTTCACCTTCATAAAATGCACGAAATCCTTGTACTGAAAGACTACGATAGGTGTCAGCCAATGCAGGATTTTTAAATATTTCGCCCTTTTGCGGTGTTTTTCCTTCTTTCATAAAAATGTCAGAAAACCCTGGATAGACTTTCAATCGGTTTGAATTTAGTTCCCAATAATAGGCTACTACCTCAGTAAGTGGAAATCCAGTTTCAGCATAATATATAGCAGGTGCTAAAATATCCTCAATGGGTAATTTCCCAAACTTTTGGTGCAACTCATTCCAACCATCAACGCAACCTGGAACTGTGACGGGAAGTGGGCCAAATGAAGGAATAACATCCATTTTCCTTTTTTTAAAATAGTCGGCCTGAAGGTTTTTAGGCGATCTGCCACTCGCGTTCAAGCCATACAATTGCTGGGTGTTTGCATCCCAAACGATAGCAAAAAGATCACCTCCTATACCTGATCCTGTAGGTTCTACAAGCCCTAATAAGGCATTGGCTGCTATGGCTGCATCAATTGCATTGCCACCTTTTTTGAGTATATCAAGTGCTACCTGAGTGGCAAGAGGATGGCTTGTTGCTGCAATCCCTTGTTGTGCTATCACTTCTGAACGACTGGAAAAATTTCTTCCGCTGATTCGATCCTGTGAATAGGCGACCAGTGCATTAATTCCAAGAAAGAAAATAAACAGGATTCTGATATTTTTCATATTACAGAGGTATTGATTGATTCAATGATTTTTTAATGAGGAGAATTGATTCATTTATTTCTTCCTCCGTGATGGTAAGGGGAGGAGCAATTCGGAAGGCTTTACTGTGAAACAGAAATTGATCAACAACAAGATAATTTTTCTTGAAATTTTTCATCAGTTGCCCTATTTCAATTTCGGGAACAATTTCAACACCTAGCATAAGTCCTGCACGCCTGATATCTTTCACCAAAGAGTACTTTTTTAATGCATCTTCAAAAAGCTTACCTTTCTGATTTGCTTTTGTATGTAGATCCTCCTCCAAAATAATCGATAGTGAAGCCAACGAAGCTGCACATGAAACGGGATGACCCCCAAAGGTTGTGATATGACCCAGTTCAGGATGATGTGTAAACGCTAACATCTTTTCTTTAGAAGAAATAAATGCACCGATAGGCATTCCGCCGCCCATTGCTTTTGCCAGACAGATGATATCAGGTATCGCATTAAAATGTTCAAAAGCGAACAATTTGCCAGTTCTGCCAAATCCCATCTGAATTTCATCAAAAATGAGAAGACTGCCTGTTTTATTGCATCGATCACGAATAGCTTCCAAATAGCCTTTTTTTGGCAGGATAATGCCTGCTTCTGCCTGAATGGGTTCAATAAGTACTGCTGCTGTTTTGTGTGTAATTTCGTCTATTTGTGAAAAATTATTGAAATCGAGTAAACGTGTTCCAGGAACCAAAGGACGAAAAGCATTTTTCATATTTTCATCACCAAGCATACTTAAAGCTCCTGCAGTGCCTCCATGGTACGCATTTCGGAAATGCACAAGTTCAGCTCTGTTGGTTATCCTTTTTGCCAGTTTTAATGCTCCTTCTATGGCTTCACTTCCCGAATTTACAAAAAAAACTGTATCAAGGCTACCAGGAAGATTTTCAGCCAATTTTGCAGCCAGCTTTACCTGTGGTGAATGCACAAACTTACCATAAACCATTACATGCATATACGACTCTAACTGCTTATGAATAGCTTCAATAACTTTTGGGTGACGATGACCAACGTTACTTACTGATACACCAGAAACCAAATCAAGGTACTTATGATTTTCATCATCAAACAGATAAATACCCTCAGCCCTGACAATCTCCACCGGATTACCCACTACGGATGGTAAACCCAGATGCAACTGAAACAATTGTCTATTGGTCAACATAGATAGCTTAATTTTATGCAAATTTACCAATATTTCTCCTCATGGGATTATAATCTGTTGATGATTTGATATTTCGTTAGAAGCCTTAACTTTGCTGAAAAATTTACCATGTCAACCATCAGGAATAAAGTTGTTGTCATCACCGGTGCCTCTTCTGGAATAGGAAGAGCTACTGCTATTGAAGCTGCAAAAAAAGGCGCCAGTCTTTCTTTGGCGGCCCGCAATCAACAAGCTTTGAACAGCATTGTTGAAGAATGTAAAAATCTTGGCAGTGATGCAATTGGAACTATCACCGATGTAAGCAAAGAGAATGATTGCATTCGTCTAATGGATCAGACCGTTGCTCATTTTGGAAAAATCGATGTGCTTATAAACAATGCAGGGATATCTATGCGCGCACTATTTGAATTTACTGATCTGTCGGTTATTCATAAACTAATGAACGTGAATTTTTGGGGAACGGTTTATTGCACAAAATATGCTTTACCGCACGTACTTAAGAGTAAAGGTTCAATTGTAGGGGTATCATCAATAGCAGGTTACAAAGGACTACCTGGCCGGACTGGATACTCAGCATCCAAATTTGCAATTCAAGGTTTTTTAGAAGCTTTGCGAACAGAAAACTTGAAGAAAAATCTCCATGTTTTAATTGCTTGCCCTGGTTTCACAGCATCTAACATCCGAAAAATAGCCTTATCAGCTGACGGAAGTCAGCAAGGTGAAACTCCCCGAGATGAATCGAAAATGATGTCGCCTGAAAAAGTAGTTTTTTATTTGATCAATGCCATTGAGAAACGAAAGGCAACATTGGTGCTTACCTCGATGGGAAAACTTACAGTTTTACTAAGTAAGTTTGCTCCAAACCTGTTAGAAAAAATGGTGTATAACCA
The DNA here is from genome assembly GCA_002842755.1 of Bacteroidetes bacterium HGW-Bacteroidetes-1. GTDB lineage: Bacteria > Bacteroidota > Bacteroidia > Bacteroidales > F082 > JALNZU01. The sequence goes on from PHDU01000022.1 coordinate 88,250, forward strand.
TATGGCCAAAGAACCTGACGCACCTTTTAAATAGCTTTTGATTCTTATATCGTTCAATCGTTCAATCGTTCAGGTAAGATTTTCAGTATCACCTGACCCTGTTGATCTTATAAATTATTCCTGTACGCAGAACAAGGCTTTTGTTGTTTAATTCCGGCATTTGAGGATTTTCATAAAGTGTCACAAAGCCAAGCTGCATCCTGCTTTCGATTGTTAAATCTATGCTTTTGTTAAGCATATATTTTCCGGATAACCCAATTAATAAACCAGCATCATATGTATTGATTAAATCTTTTGTAGGTCCGGTAAAAATCAATTTAAAAATTCCAGGCTCAAAGTCATAGGCAATAAAACTATCAGCGCCAACCGGGTCAAGATAAATCTCCTCATAACCCTGATAATTGCTAACCAACAACAATGAAAAAAATAACCCACCATGAGCTGTAAGACCAAAATTTCCTTTTGTTTTGGTATAATTCAAAACAAGTGGAAAAGTCAAGTAATCAGAGGTAAATACAACATCATAAGCATAATAGCACTCCCAACAAACAATATTGGAAGTGTCAATTAATCGGAAACCGGAAATATATCGCTCAGTTCTGAAAGACCTTTTTTCCATCATAGCCTCAAGCTGCATACTAAATTCAGGACTAAACCGGTATCCAACCAATCCACCAACCTGAAAACCGTTCTTATTGGTGGTTGAATATATTAAACTTGCGCTTGTAACATCACCGAATGAAATTCCCCCCGAAGCCCCCATATACCAATAATCATCATGATTATCTACCTGCGTATAAGAAGGAATCATACAAGAGAACATGAAAAGAGTAATCAGCGGTACTTTATACATTTTTAAAAATACATAGCAATCCAGTAGAAACCAACCAGAAGTGAGGCCAATGCACCAGTAACCTGTATGCTTTTGAATAGAAATGGTTTTGATTTTTCCCTGGACTTAAATGAAATAAATCCTAACAAAGTCGAAAATACAATCATTGCGGCTATAGTTCCAAAACCAAAGCCAACAAGATAAAAGACCGAGGAAGAAATTGTTGGAAATGCCAGGGTAGGCAATATTCCAATTAAATGAGAAACGCCTGCAAGTCCGTGGAAAGTACCAATTATTATAGCAGAAATAACAGATTGTCTTATTGGTAATTCATGATTGTGCTCATGAACATTGACTCCTTTATGATCATGTGAGTGTATGTGGGTGTAACTTTCTCCATCATTTGAAATATGACTGTGTGGGTGATCATGCAGATGGTTGTGCTTCTTCCCGAAAATTCTCCACAATGCCCAAAGTCCAATCGCAATAAGAATAAAACCAACCATAAGTTCGCTATACGATGAAATCGCTTCAATCGGAATAAGGTTTTTAAAGAAAATAAACAAGATGCCAATAAGTAGCATACCCATAGTATGTCCAATACCCCAGCCAAGTCCAACCAACCAGGCTTTAAGCTTGTTATCTATGGCCAATGGCGTAACCGCTGCCAGATGATCCGGACCAGATACAACATGTAAAATACTGGCTAAAATTCCAACTAAAAATGGAGCATTTAGCATTATAGAATGGCTGTGATCAGCGTGGAGAAATACCCACAGGAGTGAATTTGTCATATGAGCTTTTTTGCAAAAATAAGATTATTCATTTTCAAGCAACTGATCAATCGGTGAAAGGTGTTAATTTTTTCAATTGACTGCTCATTACTTAACTTATAAAGTGTTGTATTGTCGAAAATTGAAGGACCAATTAAAACAAATAATTTTCCGGCTGTAAACGGGTAAATTTTTACCAATCCAATTACACAGGAAAAAACGATATTTGCCATAAAAAATGGCAAGGTATTTTATCAGATTGGCTTATAATGGTAAAAACTATCATGGCTGGCAGTCTCAGCACAATTCCAATACTGTACAGGATGAGCTTGAAAAATGTTTTACTTTAAAGATAAGAGAGAAAATAAGGCTTTCAGGTTGCGGTAGAACCGATGCTGGTGTTCATGCGCGTGAATTTTATGCCCATTTTGATTCAAGCTTTGAATGGGACGAACAGCAAAATGAGGCACTTATCCATCAATTGAATCATTTTTTACCTTCAGATATTGTTGTATATGAAATGTTTAACGTAAGTGAAACTGCAAATGCACGATTTGATGCAATCAGCCGCACCTATCATTATCATATTCTACGAGGTAAAAATCCATTTTTATTTGATTTGAGTCACTTTTTCTATGGAACGCTCAATGTCGTCTCCATGCAAAAAGCTGCTGACTTACTTTTTGATTATCATGATTTTACCAGTTTCTCAAAGCTGCATACGCAAACGAACAACAATTTGTGCACCATATACGAGGCCAATTGGCTAGAAGAGAATGATCAACTGGTTTTCCGGATTACCGCTAACCGATTTCTAAGAAATATGGTTCGAGCTATCGTTGGAACTTTGCTGGAAGTGGGAACAGAAAAATTGTCATTGGATGGATTCAAGGCTGTGATTGAGGCAAAAGACAGAAATCTGGCTGGATTTTCAGTCCCGGCGAAAGGCTTGTATCTTCAAAAGGTTAGCTACCCCGAGAAGTATTTTGAATCATAAAAACCATTTAAGATGAAAATCTTGAGTTATTTTTTTTAAGAATATGTTGCTATTTCAGTTTCATTTGATTGTATAATTTCAAATAACGTGATTGTATCGCTTCCAACTTTGCCAAGGTAATATCTTCCTTGTAAATTCTAATCAGGTCTATAACTTTATTGTTTTCAAAAATATAAGCTTGTGCAGCATCAAAATAGCGCAATTCCGTTTCATAATTAACCTCTTTGGTCAAAGCCAAAAAGTCATTCCATTCAATGGACTTTGGAAATACAAAATAACCATGATGAGGTTGCTGACGATCGACATACAAACTGTCACTCCACTTTTCGAGATAAAAAAACTTTTCTAATCTGATAATCGCATCAACTATATCAATTTTCTTTGTATGTTTCTTGAAGTGAATTCCCTCATTTTTTAATAGTTGCTGAAGTCTGGAAATTTGATCGTATTTCTCCAGATCACGTAACCTTAGGAGTTGTCAATAAATAACATTTACAATTTAGGTGATATTTTGTAGTTCCATTCGCCATGGAAATCATTTCGTTCAATATTTAGGTTTTGTTT
>PHDU01000117.1 GCA_002842755.1 Bacteroidetes bacterium HGW-Bacteroidetes-1
AAAACAATCAGAATGCGTTAATAATTAGGCTAAGATACTAATTATTAATCATATAATCAAACAAACCACCACTTTTTCAATTTGGTAAAGTAGAATTAAAGCCTTTTCTTTCTGTGTATTCGTCTTTTGAGTACAGAATTACAAAATCCTTTATAAAAATCCAGAAAAGTGAATAAGATGTGTATGCGAATGGGGCATAGATATGTTGATACTTATGATACCAAAAATGTTCACTATCGGGAATTACTCTTATCAGCTTAGTGATTCTTAAATCAGAGTCGTAGTCTTTAACATTCGGTGCGTAATGGTGTGAATTGTTGTGTCTTTGTTTCCAGGCTTCGGCATGTGCACCTACCAATGTATATATGACGGTGAAACAAAAATTGTTTAGCTTTCTGCTTTTGAATATGGTGTTATGAGAAAAATCGTGTGAAAAATTAAAAGCAAAAAGTAACAATACAAATCCATAAAGTATGAAGCTAAGGATAAAATAAAACGGACTTTCAACTATATACAAAAGTGAATAACTAAAACTACTTAAGGTAAAGTAGAAAATGAACTTCGTCCATATTTTCAACAACAAACTTCGATCATCTCTAATAAGTTTCTCATCTACTTCCCTGCGAATGAATTTGAGCAATTCCTGATCCTGTGTAATTTGAATGTGTTTATCTCTCATAACGAACAGGGTTAAACGTTTTTTGCGTTCCCATCCCTTTCAAAAATCCGAAATGTGCTGCCAATGATTTTCGGTAAGGCATTTCCATATACGTCAATCCGTGTTTCTTTACTAATTCACGAAATATTGGAAGTATTTTTAAATAATGGACGTGGCAAACGTAGGGCAACAAATGATGCAGGGCGTGGGCATTAAAACCTCCTAATGTCCAATTTAAAAATGTGCTGTCCGCATTGTAGTCAACCGAAGTGCACAATTGCAATTTTGGCCAGCTCATATTCAGGTTGTTGTCCTGGTCCGGAAGAGGATGTTGCACATAGTCCGATAAATGAGAAACACCCAATACACCAACAAAAAGTATTGAAACCATAAAATGATTTAAAAGGAATGCCAGCAATACGGTTGCCCAGCCAAATGGCAACAAGTATATAGGAAGAACAATCATATATCCTATGTAAAGAAGTTTGAAAAATATCAGTTTGACAACTTCATTTCTCGGTATTTCTATTTTGATCGTTCTGCTTGAATAGTTAACGAGCATCAGTGCTTCGCGAAACAAGAACCAGTTTAATGAATAGAGTAAATAAAGGAATGGCGCGTAAATAAACTGGTAGCGATGAAACCACTTTAACTCCTGACTTTCAGTCATTCGGAACATCGGATTATTAAGCACATCAATATCGCTGCCCTCTATGTTTGTATACATATGGTGTGATTCATTATGATTTTTGCCCCACACATAAGCGTTATTGCCCTGTAGATTGAAGCTGAAAGAAAATAATAACTTGTTCCATTTTTTACTTTTCACAGCAACTCCATGTGCAGCATCGTGTGAAATATTAAATGCTGTCAACAGAACAGAGAGCCCCATTAGCAAATAAAAAGTGTAAAACCCAATTGTTGTTGAGCTTGTAATCATAAGACCATAAAACAAGATGTCAAGACTGAAATAAAGTATGATTTTGAAAATCATTGTCTTGTTACCTGTTTTACGAATACTTTTTTCGGTAAAGTACTGTTCAGTTTTTTCTTTAAGTTCTTTGTAGAAATCAGAACCTTCGTCCTTAGTGAAATTTAGTTTATTCATTTTGTCAATGTTAGTTTATGTGAGTTGGGCCGTCATTTAAAATGTCCTACTAAATGATGACAATATGAAACGGTTGGGTTTTCGAAGCGCATCTGTATCCACCGTTGGTAAGTTGGATTGAAAAATAAATACTCGTAAACCACTGAACATCAACTGTTTTATATTGTGTGCAATAGCCAGTTTTCATTTTAAAAAGCTTTTCCAACTTTAATCGAAAATCCGAGAAAATTTTCTTCACCCTCACCATGCCAGATTCGTGGACCGGCGTCAAGGCTAATCCGAAAATTGTTTTTTGTCAATACATTAACCCCTATTGGGAAATATGTCTTAAGTCCACCATATCCCCAACCTGGCAATACTCCAACATGGAAATTTACTCGTCCACTTCGAGTAGCAGGAAAATATAGTTTGGCACCTTATGAAGCCCCGATTAGCCCAATTTGAACTTCTGTTCCTATATATTGGCTAAGTAATCGTTCATATGTAATCCCAACCCATGGATCATCAGCTCCAAACTTGAGGCTGACAATATTTTTTGGAAAGGATTTTTCATTGTTGTTCAAACGTTCTGTATCTCTTTCAATAACAGATGATTTGCTGTTGCTGTTTGTTTCAACTTTGATTTGCGCATTAGAAATTATCGGAATTGTTAACAAAGAGAGCAATACAAATTTTATGACTGATTTTTTCATGTTCGAATGTATTAAGTAAGTGACAAAACAGGCTTATACACTTGGGACTAAAAAATAATCCTTCCATGAAATAAGCCTGTTCCAGGGTAAAAAATGAATTAAATTAATTAATTTTCAGTGCTTTTGTAGACTTACCAGGATCTGCAATGAATATGAGACTGTTCTTATAGTAGCCGATAACCTTTTTGCCATTGTCCAGCGTACAGTCAATCGTTATCTCATAGGTCTGTCCTGATTTTTCTATTTTTACAGTACCACCTTCAATTTCCATTTGCTGTCCTCCTGAGCCTGTTTCCAAATTAAAATCAATAAGAGTGATACCAAAACTAAAAGTGTTTGCATTATAGGTTGCAAGCATATCATATGAATAGGTGCCTAGAACAAGATCAGTCATAGATGAGGAAAACATTTCGAAACCTAGAACATGTCCAATGCCAGAAGGCTCCTCATCTGAGAAGTTTATATCAGGAGAAGCGAGGATTAGGTCTAAATTATAGGTTGCGGGGTTTTCGTTGTACTGCCCATAGGATTCAATAAATCCTTTATCCAACTCATACGAATTGCCTTCATAGATGAAATAACTACTAAGCGCAAGTGTTTTGAAACTTACCTCGTTGCCATATTCAGTTCCCTGACTATTTGTGGCATAAGCTCTTACATAGTATGTAGTATTCATATCCAATCCGGTAATGGTTTGGTTAAATGTGCCCAGCGTATTGTTTTCAAATACCATAAAAGAACCGCTTAGATCCGGATTTGGGTTTTTTCCATAAACCACACCTTTTGCGGTGATTCCAGCACCACCATCGGCGGTCACATTACCTCCTGCTATTGCGGAGGATGAAGTTATGTCCGTTGGTGCTAAAGTTGTTAAGACAGGAGTTAGAATTTTTTCTTCATCTTTTGAACATCCCGTTGCAACAAGGATGGCTAGTAGGCTAAAGTAAAAAACAATCTTTTTTGCAGAAATTATTTTCATTGTAGTAATATTAGTTTTCCTACTCTATATGGCTTTTCGGATAACGCCCTCATTGGATTTATCTGTATAAGACAGGATTATCTTCTTTCAAAAGAAAATGTTTGCAAATCTATGTCTAATAGTAAGGTCTTTTTGTTAACGATATGTTAATTAACTGAAAACATGCAAATTAGGTGAAATTTTGTTGTTGATTTGAAAGCGTAGCAGTTTAATATTCAGACATAACAGTCGCTAAAGTTTTTTTGAGTTTGGTTCACCTGTCCTTCCGTCCATTGTAATGAACAATCTTTTTTTGCATGCTTTGTTTGTCTAAATCAATGTGTTTTAAGCGAACAATTTCTCCAAGTCGGAAATCTCAATATAAGCGAGCATCAGCACACATTTATGTTTCACATTACAAAAGTTTTTGAACAAACTGAAAACCTCCTGGTTGTTTAATACTATCGGAAGTGTCTTTTCTTTTTTAGGCTGATCGCTGAAATAATATTATTGTTGCCCACCAAGCCCTTCTCATACTAGAATTTAATGACATTAACGGCTTGGTCAAACCTCAAGCTCTATGATCTTTCAGATCATGAATGGAGAGAGTTTTTGGTCTGCAAAGTGTATAAATTTTGCAAGTATTCAAAATCAAATTGCAATATTTGCTATTGAATCGGAGAAGGTCAGATGAAAATACGAAGTACAGCTTCAGATACACAAAAAGAGACATTAGATTATTAACTTCCTTTTTGAATCGTATGGCATTATATTTTGATAGAAATCATCATTGAATGCATGAAATAAAACTGCCGGACAAAATATAATTTGACCTTGTCGGTTTCCTGAATCTTTCCCAGATGGTATTCTATCTGAGGATTAGATTTGCTTCACCAATCTGGAAATCGCCTTCATAAATATCGATGTAATACAAGCCGGGCGCTAATTCTTGTGTATCGCGCTTATCCCAATAAACACATACTTCCTGATCAGCATTGCGATAATCAACCACCTCCATGATAGAATACTGAAGACGCTCTCCTTTGTACATAAAAGAATAAGCATCATCACGGCTTTTTACCAGAATCTTTGAATCGGGGGAAGCAATGCGGATATAAATGTTTTTATTGCCTGGCATAATAAGGCTATTTTCGGCCAAAGAGAAACAGATTTTGATGCGCTCAACCCTGTTGGCTCTATCGGTATCGGTTTCACCACGGTTTCCACGCTGCCTCAATCCGGCTACATCAACATTGAATGTCCTGAACACTGCAGCCTGTTCAACTTTCTCCGAAAGCTCTTCCTTTGTTTTTACAAGCTGTTTATTGCGTTGCCGCTCGATAACGACCTCTTCACGAATACGCTCATTTTCATCTGATAGTTCACGATTTATAGTGTAGAGTGAATCCATTTGTAATACATATCCTTGCGATATGGTTTGAAGACGCTCCAGTTTCTTTTTTATTTTGAAATACTCCCATTCTGTGTTTAATAATTTTTTTATCTCTTCGGCATTGGCCTGAATGAGGCTGTCTTTTGCAGTAAGAGAGTCGGCTAAAGCACCATAGGCGGCCTTGGTAACATTATGAGCCTCTATTAAGCTGTCCACTTCAAGTTGAAGAAGTGTGCGCTGCTGTTCTTTTTCATCCTGAAGCACGCGCAGACTCGATTTGGCCGAAATAAGCCAAATGGATAATCCTATAATAATTACTGCAAAAATGGCTAAAATGATATAAAGCCATCGTGTCGAATTTGGTGAAGGGATGGGTTGTCCTGAACGTAAATCTTCCATATTTCTTTAAATTTCTTAGCGCGACAAAGATAAGGCAAAAAACAGGACATTCCAAACGATGCAAACTGCTGGTTCAGCTTTTAATACCGAAAGGAGAAATGTAATAGTCCAATTATCGCTCACTCAATTAGACTAACATTTCTATCCATCGGCATTATACCATTAATGCTTTTGGATTCATCTATAATTCACTATGGTATAATATTCGTTCAAAAGAATTTTTGGTTGTTGTGAGGGAATAATATTTTAGAAGCAGTTATATAAATACTTCAACGCACAAGCAAATTCAATTCTGAACTGACTTATTCGAGATTGAATAAATACAAGTTCGATTTAATCACGCAAATGATCCCAATACCATTTACAGGCTTCCACCAATCCTTTTTTGAGGTCAAATTGAGGATTATAGCCTAACAAATTACGGGCTTTGTCAATGGAAGCAAGCGAGTGTGGAATGTCTCCTGTTCGGTAGGGACCATGCAATATCTCTACTTGCGCAATGTCGGTGTCATAGGTTGAAAGGGTTTCACGAAGCCATTCAGCCAGTAAATTGAGCGTGGTACGATCACCATAAGCAACATTATACACCTGATTGAGCGCATTCTTGTTTTCAGTAGACGCTGCAAGCAAATTGGCCTGAATCACATTGTCAATATACGTGAAGTCGCGGCTGAACTCACCAGCACCATTGATGAGCGGGCTTTCGTGTTTTATAAACTGCATAACCCATTTCGGAATGACGGCAGCATAGGCGCCATTGGGATCTTGTTTTTGACCAAACACATTGAAATAACGAAGACCGATGCTTTCAAAACCATAGGTGCGTGCAAATACATCGGCGTAAAGTTCATTTACAAATTTGGTTACTGCATACGGAGAGAGAGGTCTGCCAATGTTCTCCTCTATCTTTGGCAGTGATTCGGAATCACCATAGGTGCTTGAGCTTGCAGCGTAAATGAAGCGTTTAACACCGGCATCACGCGATGCTACAAGCATGTTTAAAAATCCACTGATGTTTACTTCATTGCTAGTGATGGGGTCGTGAATAGAGCGGGGCACAGATCCAAGAGCAGCCTGATGAAATACTATTTTCTTTCCTTCACATGCATTTCTGCAACTATTCAGGTCGCGTATGTCAGCCTCAATCAGCGTGAAGTTTGAATTGCTTAGAAAAGGCGTTATATTATGACGATGGCCGGTAGCAAAATTATCGAGACAACTAACATGAGCTCCCTCAACGAGTAGTTTTTCAACCAGATTGGAGCCAATGAATCCTGCTCCTCCCGTAACCAAAACTGCTGTATCTTTAAATTGTTTCATGTTGTAAAATTCTTAATATTTCTATTGGTTTCAAAACGATAAAATTTTTTTACTCACTTTTTTATTTTACAACATCAACGCGTGAACGGGGTATGTTCAATGTAATTGTTTGACCAATTGCTTCAATGAGTACCAACAACCTGAATTTATTTTTATAGCGGATCAATCGTCCGATGAGGCCTTCCATTGGGCCGCTTTTCACTTTAACAAGCTGGCCTTCGGAAAGCAACTGGTTGTTTTCGCTCAATCCTTCAGGATCGTTGACAAAATAGCGAATGGCTTCAATCTGTTTTTCGGGTATAGCAACCGCTTTGTTTTCGAAACTTATAAAACGAATGGCACCGGGTAAGTTGAGTGTTTTATAAAACTCATCTTCCTGAATGTGGACAAAGATGTAGCATCTGAAGAGTGGCTCTTCAACTTTCTTTTTTCTGTCGCTCCACTGCCTGACATGCGTTATCAGCGGTAAATAAGCATCAATACCCGCATAATTGAGTTCAAGAAGTACTTTTTTTTCTGATCTGGCGCGTGTATAAAGGGCATACCATTTTTTTTCATTCATACTGAATCTGTCTAGGAATTGAATTTTGATGTACTAAAATCGTTGAATAAAATGGTTCTGTTTAAAAATATTGTAGGTTAATCAATTTTTCGTACCGTAATTGAATTTCTCTATAGTTTTCTAATGTTTCAGAATTATCAGCAACAG
>PHDU01000023.1 GCA_002842755.1 Bacteroidetes bacterium HGW-Bacteroidetes-1
AAAGAAAAACGAGCAGCGGAATTGGTTATAGCTAACAAGGAACTTCACCTTCAAAACAAAATGAAGGAGAAACGGGCAGCTGAGTTGGTTATTGCCAACCAAGAACTTTCCTTTCAGAATGCAGAGAAAGAAAAACGTGCAGCAGAATTAAACATTGCCAACAAAGAATTGGCCTTTCAAAACATAGAGAAAGAAAAAAGAGCAGCAGAGTTAATCATCGCCAATAAAAAACTTTCATTTCAAAACAAATTGAAGGAGAAACGGGCAGCTGAGTTGATTATTGCCAAAGAGCAGGCCGAACAGAGTGACCGCTTAAAATCGGCATTTCTAGCCAATATGTCCCATGAAATTCGAACCCCTATGAACGGCATTTTAGGATTTGCCGGACTACTTAAAGAGGTCGATCTTTCAGGTGAAATGCAACAGGAATACATTAAACTCATTGAACAAAGTGGTGCTCGTATGCTCAATATTATCAATGATATTGTAAATATTTCCAAAATTGAATCGGGACTGATGGAAGTCGATTTGAAGGAATCGAATATTAATGAACAAATGGATTTTATTTATACCTATTTCAAACCTGAGACAGATAGAAAAAGGATACAGTTCTTGTATCATAAACCATTGCCTACGCAAGAAGCCATCATTTTCACAGACCGCGAAAAAATATTTGCAATTCTTTCCAACCTTGTTAAAAATGCCATTAAATATACAGATGTCGGATCAATAGAATTTGGTTATAGCCTAAACAATACAGGACTCACTAAAATACTGGAGTTTTATATAAAAGATACAGGTATTGGCATTCCGAAAGACAGACATAAGGCTATTTTTGAACGGTTTATTCAAGCCGACATTACTGATAAAATGGCAAGAGAGGGAGCCGGTTTGGGTTTATCGATTTCTAAAGCATATGTGGAGTGCCTGGGTGGAGAAATGTGGGTAAAAAGTAAGGAAGGAAAAGGATCAATTTTTTATTTTTCAATCCCTTACATTGTTGAAGTGCCTGCAAAGCAGGAGGTTAATAATGCCAACCCAGAAAAGGGCAATGAAAATCCAATTAGAAAACTTAAAATTCTCATTGCGGAAGATGATGAAATATCGAAAATGATAGTCTTAACTATTCTCAAAAAAACGAATCATGAAATTATATATGCCGACACAGGACTAGAAGCCATTGAAGCATGCCGTAATCACCCTGACCTTGATCTTATTCTGATGGACATCAAAATACAAGATATGAATGGGTATGAAGCTACACGTCAAATCCGCCAGTTTAACAAAGAGGTAATCATTATAGCCCAAACTGCTTTTGCACATTCATTTGACAAGAAAAAAGCAATAGAATCAGGTTGCAATGATTACATTTCAAAACCTATAGCAAAAAATAATCTACTTGCATTAATACAGAAATATTTCAATTTTCAGAACGTATAAAATTACCGTCAAAATGCCTCCGGTTTTAAACTGAGGGGAATTGGGTATTTTATATAACCCTAAATTACAGAATTCAGGTATATAGTCTGTTCAGCAGCTGTAAATAATACTGCTAAACATGGGCCAAAATCATTTCAACCTAAACCACAAAATCCAAATAGTTTTCCATTGTAATGCATTGATAATCTGATTATTTAAAATTTACCCATGCTTTTGGGGCTATTGATCGGGCTTTTCTGTACTTAATTTCAAATGCCAACAACTGATTGCCTGTTTCTTCCTCAAGATCTATTTCGGCACCCGCGTATGTTCTCCAAAAATAGGTTTTACGATTAACCATAAAATATAATGATTATAAAATGCAACAATACTAATTTTTTCTTGTCAATTAGGTTAAAACAAGAAATATTGAATTTTACCTTTGGTAAAAAATTGATATAAATGCAGGTAAATTTTTTAAAACACAACAATGCCATGCGAAAGAGTATGTTTTTTCTTTTTATTATATTGCTTTTATTTTCAATAACTACGTCCATAATCTCATGTCGTATGAATAAAATGATTGTAACTGAAACTGACGCAATTTTGAGCAAAACTCAATACACAAATTTAAAAGTAATTACGGATGAGGATATTCAACAACTTCCGTCCCCGGTCCGAAAATGGTTAAAAACAACCGGAATTATTGGAAATCCTGAGATAAAATCCGTTTATGTGAAACAACAGGCACAGATGAAAATGAAGCCCAATCAAAAAAAATGGCATAAAGCCGAAGCAATTCAATATGTGACAACAGAGAATCCTGCTTTTATCTGGTCGGTCAAAATGAATATGTCACCCCTGATCAGAATAAAAGGGCGCGACAAATACGTGGATGGAAAAGGAGAAATGCTTATAAAAATGAATGGTTTAATAAATGTTGTCAATGAGAAGGGAGAAAAGTTGGATGAAGGCACACTTCAGCGTTATCTGGGTGAACTGGTTTGGTATCCTTCAGCAGCACTAAGTCCATATATTCGTTGGGAAGCAATTGATGAATCTTCAGCAAAAGCTACAATGTCCTACAAAGGTACCACAGGTAGTGGCGTATTCTTTTTTAACGAACAAGGTGACTTTGTTAAATTCAGTGCCATGCGGTTTCAAGGAAACGAACCTGATGCAAAACGTTACGAATGGATAGTTTCTGTAAATGATTACGCGATCTTTGATAAAATAAAAGTACCGGCACAAATGGAAGCTACCTGGAAACTTAAAGAAGGAGACTGGACGTGGCTAAAGCTCAATATTACAGAATTGAAATACAATGTAACCAGGCAAAAATGAATTTGTTATTGTGAGGAAAAGTAGAAGTAATAATTCATTTAGATGAATATCAGGATATGTCTTCAGTTAAACTCTTAACAATCAAAACAATGTCAGTATTAAAAAAAACTCCCCTTATTTTGAAGAACGTAATGAAGATGCAAAACAGGTTACCCATGATGGCGTTGCCAATTATATGGTAAAGCACTAAATAGGAATTTGTTTTTTATCGATGTAAGCAGAAGAGTATTTAACTCATTTATCCCGATACGCTTCGCTATCGGGATTCGTTCAACTTACAAATTTCAATTCACTGCGTTTTTGAAATTTGAGTTTCACGAATAAATCAAGTGAATTAAAGCATCTTCAAATCAAAACTAGCACAACATTATAAAAGCATAAACGTTTAAATTTCTTGACTTTTACAGTGAGGATTTTAGTAATTTTGCAGGCTATATGCATATTTGGAACGGGTATTTTTTATGAAGTTATTGAAGCTGTTGGTTTTGTTGGTTTTTGTTTGTCATTTCAATCTGAAATCACAGCCACGACCGCCCCTACCCAATGATAATTATCAACTGGAGTTCAGAAGCCATTATGGTTTTTTTCTGCATCATCATTTTGAACTCGAGCGATTCAATGCGCACTTTCCATCTTTCGAACTTGCTTTACAACGTTCAACATTTGGACGCCAACGCTGGGAAACTTTATATAACTATCCTCTCATTGGTCTCTCTGCCTTTTACTCGGATTTAGGTGGTTTCGAAGAAATTGGACAAGTTTTTGCTGTTTATCCCTTTATCAATTTTCCATTAAATAATGATGTTCACAACCGCTTAAACTTCAGACTTGGAGTAGGCCTTGGATATCTTACCAACAAATATGATCCGGTTAACAACTACAGGAATTTTGCCATCGGATCACGCTTAAATGCAGCAGCCAGTTTATACCTCGATTTCAGGAAAAACCTAAGCCGAAGATTTACCTTTGTGGCTGGAGCAGGGTTAACACATTTCTCAAATGGCTCAACCAAAACACCTAATTTCGGGTTGAACATTGTCACTGCCACGTTAGGATTAACATGGTATGTTAACCGACCCAATCCATATCTCGACCAGAAGTATTACCCCATCTTACGACCCTTTGAATATGATAATAAAAAATGGTTCTCTGTTGAAGTGATTCAATCTTTTGGAACCAGAGACATGAGTGAGCAACTCGACAAACGATATTATGTTTCAAACACCGCCGCCAACCTCCTATTCCCTGTTTCTTTTAAAGGAAAAGCAGGAATTGGAATAGAAGTAACCTACGATGGTTCCGACAAAGGTGTTCTCGACAAAAAAATGGAAATTGAAGGAACGATTCTTTACAAAGATAATTTTGACATTTTAAAGCCGGGAGCAAGTTTGATTTATGAAATGGTACTATCCAGAACTTCTTTCATATTTCAACTGGGATTTCACCTTGCAGGAGCAGAAAAAACAGATGGAATCATGTATGAAAAAGCCGGTATGAAATACTACTTCAACAAACATCTATTTGGTTCGATAAGCCTTACAGCTCACGGAGGAAGAGCTGATTTCATAGGATATGGGTTGGGTTATCGATGGGATCACAAATACTATAAGCGCAGAAAATGAGAGTAAAAAAGTTAGTAGTTTTATTATTTGCAAGCTTATTGCTTAGTGGATGTGGCAAAACGAATGTAGATTGCTTTTCCGATCCGGGAGAAGTAATTTCTGAGTTCCGTACATTCGACAGTATCTTTACAGGCATCAACATGTTCGATAACGTCAATGTTGAGATGGTTAGCAGCAATGAAGCCAAAGTTGAAGTGATTGCCGGAGACAAACTACTTGATGGTGTTGTGACTGAAGTGATTGATGGCGAACTTATTATCCGCAACAACAATCAATGCAGTTTCTTACGTCAATCCGAAAGGTATTTTAAAGTTATTGTTTATTACACACAGCTCGACAGTATTACTTATCGCTCTGTAGGCGACCTCACTGCAATGAGTATTATTAAATCAGATACATTTAAAGTCAATATTTTTGAAGGCGCTGGCACCATCAATCTCAGACTTGACTGCAGTAAGTCATACCTGAATTATCACTTCGGTACTGCAAGTCTCAACGTTGAAGGGATATCCAATGTCAACTATATTTATCAGGTAAGTTACGGTTCGGTGAATGCACTAAACCTTTTAACCACATATACGTATCTTGAAAATCGATCGCCCAACCATTGCTATGTAAATGCAAGCTCAACACTTGAGGCCACTATTAACGGAAAGGGCAATGTGTATTATAAAGGTAATCCAAGTGAAATAACACGTTTGGGTGCAGGAAGTGGCGAACTTTTACCCTGGCAATAAAAAAGTGCTAATTTAAAATTTAACCTAATAAGCCCTGGCAAACACAACTCTGCCTGATGAAGGTTTTCCACTGTAAACACATTTTCCATTTTCCTTTTCACCTTCAAGAGGTATCAGCCGAATCGTTGCCTTTGTTTCTTCTTTGATCTGTTGTTCGGTTTCAGGAGTCCCATCCCAATGCGCCAGTATAAAGCCTCCTTTTTCGATTTGTTCAAGAAACTCATTCCAGCTATCCACTTTAAAAGTATTGGCAGTGCGGAAGTCGAGGGCTTTCTGGTAAAGATTTTTTTGAATTTTCTCCAAAAGATGAACAACTTTCTGATCGATATTCTGCATCTGCAACATCTCTTTTTCAAGTGTATCGCGCCGCGCTATTTCCACGGTGCCATTTTCAAGATCTCTTGGGCCGATAGCCAGGCGAAGAGGAACTCCTTTTAATTCCCACTCGCTGAATTTATAACCAGGTTTTTGTGTGTCGCGATCGTCAAACTTCACACGCACACCTACCGCTTCCAACTGTTTTTTTATCTCTCGTGATTTCTCTGAGATTGCTTTAAACTGTTCGTCATTGCGATAAATCGGGACTATGACTACCTGAATTGGAGCCAATTTTGGTGGACACACAAGGCCACTATTGTCTGAATGAGTCATGATAAGTGCACCCATCAAGCGTGTTGAAACTCCCCAGGATGTAGCCCAAACATATTCGAGTTTGTTTTCTTTGCTCAGAAACTGAACATCAAAGGCTTTTGCAAAATTCTGTCCGAGAAAATGAGAAGTACCAGCCTGAAGTGCCTTTCCATCCTGCATTAATGCCTCAATACAGTATGTTTCAACGGCACCGGCAAATCGCTCGTTGGCTGATTTCACACCTTTTAAAACAGGCATAGCCATCCAATCTTCAGCAAATTCAGCATACACACGCAGCATTTGTTCGGCTTCTGCTACGGCTTCATCTTTAGTTGCGTGGGCAGTATGACCCTCCTGCCAAAGGAACTCGGTTGTGCGTAGAAAAAGACGTGTACGCATTTCCCACCTAACAACATTTGCCCACTGGTTGATTAGCAAAGGAAGATCGCGATATGACTGTATCCAAGTGCGATAAGTATCCCAGATAATTGTTTCGGAAGTTGGTCGTACAATAAGCTCCTCTTCAAGTTTTGCCGTTTCGTCAACAACAACTCCTTTGCCATTTTCATCATTTTTAAGGCGATAATGGGTTACAACAGCACATTCTTTTGCAAAGCCTTCCACATGACTTGCTTCCTTGCTAAAAAAAGATTTTGGAATAAAAAGTGGAAAATAAGCATTTTCATGTCCTGTATCCTTAAACATCTTATCCAGAGCACCTTGCATACGTTCCCAAATAGCATATCCGTGTGGTTTTATTACCATACAGCCTCTTACAGCTGAATTCTCTGCAAGATCAGCTTTGGTTACAATGTCTGTGTACCACTGAGAATAATTATCTTCGCGTGAATTTAATTCCTTTGCCATTGATTTTTGGTATAATATTTGTACTTTTTCGATGTAATAATTAAAGCGCAAAAATAATAAAACCATGCAGACTTTAAGCATAAATATAATGGAGGACACTAAAATGAAAACTATGAAACTGGCAATTATTGCCCTGCTGTTTACTTTTACAGCATGTTCCACCAGCAGCAATGTGAACGACGACATCTATTATTCACGCAAAAATAAACCCGCAACAGAACAACAAACATTGGCTGTTGCGCCTCAAACAACACAACAAGCTGCAACGGTAAGCAATAACGCTGAATACGAATACCAAACGTACTATCAGGAAGATGTAGCTTCTCAGGTTCAATCCGAATCTCCTGAAGCTGTTTATTCAACGACAGAAACTGTAGTTGAACCAGATGGCACAACTTATTCAACCACTGAAACCTATTATGATTCGGAATACGCACAGCGTATGAGAAGGTTTAACGGTGGTGCAAACACCTCATTTGACTATTATGACCCCTATTATAGCGGATGTTATGATTGCTCAAACAGTTATTTCTCAATGGGTTTCGGCAGTCCGTTTGGCTGGGGATCATCATTTGGATACGGTTACGGCTGGCCTTCCTACTACAGCTATTCACCTTATTGGAGCTGGGGATACGACCCATTTTTCTATAGCCCTTATTCCTCATGGGGATGGGGAAGACCTTACGGATATGGCGGTTATTATAGCGGATATTATAGTGGTTACTACAATGGTTTTTATGACGGATATTATTCTGGAAATGGATCCTATTGGGATAACCCACGAAACAGTGGCTCCAGCTCCTATTATGGTCATCGCGGAAGTTATGGAGGCGGTACTACAGTCCCATCCGGCTCAGATCGCGGAACACGCAGCGAGCAAAACCAGAACACTACCTATTCTTCAGGTCGCGGTGTTCAGTCAACTTCAATTGACAGAGGTTCGGAAAATAAAGCCACGAGTGTCACCGACAGAGGGACGTCAAATGAACGTAGCCGTGAAGCCTCTCAAACTGCCATTGATCGTCCTGAAAGAACTCCTTCAACCAATAACCGGGTTGAACGTCCTTCAACACAAGACAGATCACAGAATCCAGCGGTAAACAACCGTGAATCAAAGCCAAGTGCGGAACAGAAGTTAAATGACTATCGTCAACGCTACCAAAGGCCTACCTCAACTCAATCAGGTCAGTCAAGAGAACAGCGATATGAAAGGCCAAAAACATACACTTCACCAAGTGTACGTCAACCTAAATCAAGCAATGAATATGTAAGACCTCAGGGAGAGACAACAAGACCTACACAAACAACAAGACCTGTAAATACAGCTCCATCCCAGAATCGTTCTATAGTAACTCCACAAAGATCAACAGCGCAACCAAGATCAACACCGCAACGTTCATCGGGGACACAAACAATTTCTCAACCATCTCGCAGCAGCTCAAGTACACCAGCAAGTAGCAGTTCCGGAAGCTATTCACAGCCATCCCGCAGTTCTTCTTCAGGATCATCAAGCTCTGGTAGCAGCAGTGGTAGCAGCAGTGGTAGCAGCAGTGGTAGCAGCAGTGGTAGCAGCAGAGGTAGTTCCTCAGGCAGTTCATCTGGTGGCCGTAGATAATCAGAATTTATTGAAATAAAGTAAATTTTGAAACCCGCATTTTCCTTGTTCAAATCCATTGCAGGGTTAAATGAATTATAAGTCATGTGGGTTTCTTTTATAAACGATAATAAAATATCCAAAATGAAAAAGATAGCAATTTTAGCAATGCTTATTGCATTTGCTTTCACAATGAATGCACAGAATGAAATAGACGCTCTAAGGTTCTCTCAATCATTTTATCAGGGAACAGCAAGGAGCATGGCTATGGGAGGAGCGTTTGGCGCTCTTGGTGCCGACTTCTCATCTTTAAGCACCAATCCTGCAGGAATTGGTTTGTTTAGAAGTTCCGAATTCAGTCTTAGCCCAGGACTTTTGAACAGTAAAACAGCTTCAACTTATAACGGAATGTTTGGCGATGATTTCAGGTCCAATTTTGCCTTCAGCAATATGGGGATTGTTCTGACTAACAAAGTAAATGAAAACAGCACCAAAACACCCTGGAAATTTTATCAGTTTGGCTTTGGGATGAACCGTACCAACAGTTTCAACCAGAGATCACTCATTCAAGGAGATAACAACGATCATTCACGCATCGATGTATTTTTGGATAAAGTTTGGAATGTCAGCCCTTCCAATATTGAAGACCAGTTTCCATTTGATCTTTATCCAGCTTGGTACGTATATCTTTTGGATACAGTTCGCAATTCCGATGGCGACCTCATTTATACCAGCCCTGTTCCTCAGGGCGGAATCAGACAATATGAAACTACAACCACGTGGGGTTCAACCAATGAATGGCTTTTTTCTGGTGGAGCAAATTTGAATGATGTTGTTTTTCTTGGAGCTACCCTTGGACTACCTTATGTTCGTTACTTCAAAGAATCAACCTTCACAGAAAAAGATATTAATGATGAAATTGATGGATTTGATGAATGGAATTTTCGCGAAACCATTGAAACCAGAGGAATGGGCATAAATTTAAAATTAGGAATTATTGTTTGGCCTGTTGATTGGCTTAGGTTAGGAGCTTCATTTCATACACCAACCTATTTTGCGGAAATGCAAGATTCCTGGTACACTTCCATCGACGCCAGACTTGGACCTGATTTCAACCGCAAAGACTCACCTACTGGGGAATATCAATATGATCTTACAACTCCGCTACGCGCAATTGGAAGTGCTGCTATCATCATCGGAAAATCAGGTCTTATAAGTGCAGACTATGAATTTGTAGATTACACTAAAATGCGTCTTCGGGCACCTGACTATAACTTCACAAGTGAAAATGACGCAATCAGGTCTAGTTTCACCTCAGTTTACAATCTTCGTTTGGGTACCGAATGGCGTGTCAGCAATTTCAACTTCCGGGGTGGTTATGCGCTATATTCTAGTCCATACATCAATGATTTGAATGATGGTCAACTTACGAATATTTCATTAGGAGTTGGTTATACCGAAAACAATTTTGCTATTGACCTTGCATGGGTCAATGGAACAAAAAACCAAGATTATTATTTGTACAGCTCTGAAAATTACACAACGAATGCTGCAAAACAGGAGCTAACTTCTAACCATTTTGTGGTGACGACAAGATTTAAATTTTAGGTTATTTACGAATCCTAGAAACATTAAAAAGCCAACTTTTAGCCGTTGCTATTGGTATAGAAAAATAAAACTTTAATAAAGCTGGCTGCTTGGAGAGGTGTTGTTTTACACAGCGCCTCTTTTTTATTCACTTTCCTTTTCCAGTCGGTTTAAACCAGCTTTGGCTTTGAGATGAATTCCTTGTCTGTATTCTTCCGGCTTCATTGAAAGACAAAGCTTGTATAGCGCCGTAGCTTGTTTTGTATCGCCGTCCAGCTCCGAGATTTCTCCAGCCATAAGGGCAGCATTTGCAGCAAAATATAATGTTGAACGGGCTCCATGCGAATAGGTATAGTGATAATACTCCTTTGCTTTTTCAGTATTTCCAAGCGCATGTTCAATCCGTCCGAAACGGTAATAAAACTCAAGCAGATTATCTTCATTCAGATTCTCAACCTGCTTTTCAATTTTTAGCATTATTACTTTTGCTTTCACATAGTACCCCCCATCAAAAAAGAGCCGGGCTTTGAGAAGGTCAACATGCGGAAATTTTTGTGCATCAGCTTCTCTTACGGCCTGATGATCAGTCTCCACCTGACCTGGCAATTCACTTGCCACCTTTTTCATTACAGAAGCATAAGTCAATGAATCGCCTTTGATTAAAGCTATCCATCCAATCTTACGCAAGGCATCGGTCCGGTAATTTCGACCATGATAATTTTTTAAAAAGCTTGAATAGAAATTTTGAGCAATTGTATCAAGTTTACGCAACAATGCCTCTCCCTGAAGGTAATCCAAATAGTGAAACTTCAGATATTCATCAGAGGAAGGCCGTTTAGCCAAAGTGCGCAATGCTGCATCGTTCCGACCAATCCGAACTTCAAGATTAGCCTTGGCATAGGTTAGCAACAAATTATTTTGATCAAAAAAACGAAACATTGGTAACAACTGCGCTGCTTTTTCTTTATCAGGATTCAGATTCATCTCAATAAAGCTCAAGAAAAAAAGAGCTTCCTGATGGAGAAAATCATAATCAGATTGATCATTCAAAGCTTCTAACAATGAATAGAGCATTGCGCGACCGTCCTGAACGCTTCCTTTCATTGAAGCAATTTTCACGACCCACTGATATTGCGGTGGGACACTTCCAATAAGTGCATAAATCAATCCCAGACCAGCCCTGTCGGGGAGAAATGATGGAAATTCAACCTGGTTGCTTTCAAGCAGTAAAAATGCTTTTCTTATCTCGAGAGCTGCTGCATAATGCTCTTCAAATTTGGTTCGGGCAAAAGCTGACTGAAGATAAATGGATCCCAAAGCCCAATTCTTTAAAGGATTTTGTTCAGAAACAGCTTCAATCGCTGCAATACGATCACGCTTTTGTGATTGTAAGTGAAAAAGGTCGTCCCGATTCTCATCAATGAAGACCTTCAAAAAATCAGCATAATTTTCAATTAATAATGGGATTTTATTTGAAGGATTCTCATCTTGCTCTATTTTCAAAATCATGCGCCCTTTTTCAATACGCAAAGCAAGTATTTCCTCAAGCGCTGTGCGGCATCTTTGATTCAATTCCAACGACTGACTCCAAACAAAAGGATGGAATCCAATCAAAAATAAGATAATTATCCACTTTCTCATCTTGGTAAAAATACAAAAAGGGAATACCTGAGGTACTCCCTTTCGCATCATTTCATTAAAAATTAACTGTACTTTTCAGCAATCTCGTGGTCCACAAGAATACGTCCACAATACTCGCAAACGATAACTTTCTTATGCATACGAATATCAAGCTGATGTTGCGGTGGTATTTTGTTGAAACAACCTCCACAAGCATCACGTTCTATCTGAACTACAGCTAATCCGTTTCTTGCATTCTCACGAATACGTTTATAGGCGAGGATCAACCTGTCTTCAATTTGGCCTTCGTGCATTTTTGACTTTTCGATCAGATCCAATTCATCTTTCTCCGTTTCTTCAACGATTGACTGAAGCTCAGATTTCTTAATCGCCAGGTCAGCGGAACGCTCTTCCAATTTAGCTTTAGCCACTTGTAGATCAGACAAAACCTCCTCAAGCTTTATCAAATGCTCTTTGATATGTTTCTCTGACAGTTGAATTTCAAGATTTTGAAATTCTACTTCTTTAGAAAGAGAATCATATTCCCTATTGTTGCGAACATTTGTCTGCTGCTCCTCATAGCGTTTGATGAGTACATTGCTGTCCTTGATAGAAATCTTGTTCTCAGAAACATTTTGATTCAGAGCAAGTGCTTCATTCTCAAACTTTTCAATACGTGTTTCGAGGCCAATGATTTCATCTTCCAGATCCTGCACTTCCAAAGGCAATTCTCCTCTGATGATTCTAATACGATCAATTTGAGAATCGATTTGCTGCAATGCATACAATGCAATAAGTTTTTTTTCTACACTCAGTTCGATTTGTTCTTCAGCCGTAAGGCTAGTGCTCGTTTTCACTTTATCAACTTGATTTTCTTTTGACATATGTATAAGATTTCTATTTGAAATAATATCCGACAGCGTTTGTGTTCACTTCCGAAATCAGGACTGCAAAATTAGGAATTTTTTCTCTTAAAATATCAGCTATCAATTCTTTCGTAAATTGTTCTGTTTCAAAGTGGCCTGCATCCACCATTAACAGGGCTCCGTCAGCCTCAAAAAAATCATGATATTTGATGTCAGCTGTTAAAAAAACATCTGCATTCGCATTTTTGGCCATCGGAAGTAGGAAAGCACCTGATCCCCCGCAAACAGCAACTTTCTCAATTTTTTTATTGCGAAGAGGAGAATGACGAAGAACAGGAATTTGAAGAACCTCTGAAGCCACTTTCAGAAAATCATTCTCAGAAAGAGGTTGTGGTAGCACCCCCACCATCCCCGCTCCTGCTCCATTCCATGCATTATCAAGCGGATACAGATCGTAAGCCACTTCCTCGTATGGATGTGCTTTCAACATTGCATTAATAACCCGATGGGTCAAATAGGAAGGGAGAATTGTTTCGATGCGAATTTCCAACTCTTGATGAAATTGCTCAATATTTCCAACAAACGGGTTTGTATCGGACCCAGCCTTGAATGTTCCTGTCCCGCTTAGATTAAAACTACAGGAATCATAATTGCCAATCTGTCCCGCACCTGCCTCAAAAATAGCGTTACGCACTTCATTGGCTTTCGCCTCAGGGCAAAAAACAACCAGCTTCTTCAATGCTCCTTCAACAGACTGTAAAACCTGATGATGCTTCAAGCCTAATCTATCTGCAAGACGCTTGTTAACACCCGAAATGCAATTATCAAGATTGGTATGCATTGCTGCAATTGCTATATTATTGCGTATCGCCATAATGGCTGTCCTTTCCACATGTCCTCTTGGAACAATTTGTTTTATTCCCTTAAATATCAACGGATGATGTGAAATCACAAGACCACATTCTTTTTTAATTGCTTCTTGGATGACTTCTTCAGTAACATCAATACACAACAAAACCTTTCCTGTTTCGAGCTGTTCGTCACCGACTATTAACCCACAATTATCATAGGACTCCTGCAAAGACAACGGGGCAAAATCATATAAGACATTCAGAATATCGATAATCTTTATTTTCATAATCGTTAAGAAGTCAGAGAAACTATGAGTGAATCATAGCTTCATTCATTAAAAGTAAACCTTATTTTCACATTGCACATTCTGGCAACTTCGCCTGTTATCCAATGAGATTCAAAAATAAGAATTTGTTTGTTTTGACTCTAAAAAAATGAAACAAAAAAAAGTGTTCATTAAAGCAAATATTTATTCGAATCACGCTTTTGAAAATGTTGAAATAATAAACCTTTTCAAATGTTCATTAAATTGATCTGGGTTTTCAAGATTGCTTACATGACCGGCACTCTCAATAATTTGAAGTGAAGATCCCTTCATTTTCTGATGCATGAAAAGTGCGGCTTCCGAAGGGATAATTTTATCTTCTTTTCCAACAAGAATGAGCACAGGTAACCTAATATCGATAAGCTTGCTACAAGTTTCTATCCTTTCCGACAGGGCTTTCAAAGTATTATAAAGTGATTGTTTTGGCGTATTTATTATCATTTCCCTCACATATTCAACTTCTTCACTATGTTTTGAAAAGGACTCAGGAGCAAAGAGTTTTTTCAAACTTTCATTTGCATATTGCTCAACTCCGTTTTCCTTAATATCCCTAATGGTTTTCATTCTGTTTTCTTTTGCTTCCAGCGTGTCAGCCTTGCAGTTGGTATCACATAAAATGAGTGCAATAAAACGTTTGGGGTAATTCTCAATGGCATTCAATGCAATATATCCTCCCATTGATAATCCACAAAGTGCGGCCTGATCAATTTTCAATGCATCCATAAAACTAAGTAAGTCATTAACGAAGAGTTCAATAGAGAAAATATCATTTCCCGCATCTGAATTCCCGTGTCCGCGAACATCGTAAGCAATCACACGATTGTTCTCCATCAATGAAGCCAACTGTTTTTTCCACATTGATTTATTAAAAGGGAAACCGTGAATGAAAATAATTGCTGAAGCTTCTTTGGACCCTTCGTCAATGTAACTGACTTTAAGTTTTTTTGTCGATATCTCAATTTCCTTTTCTAAATATTTCATTTACAAACTATTAAAAGTATTTATTGCAATATAATCTGTTTTGGTTGTGATTTCTTACATCGAAACTTAGTTATTGGTTTCTTTAATATAATCCAATAAATTTCTGGCTAAGTTGACCATTTTCAAGTTGGGTGATGTTACAAAAATAATTACAAAAGTTACATATTTCAATTGTTTTGGATAACAAAGTGATCATTTTAGAGAATCATCTTAAGGTTCCATCACTAAAGCAGGATAAATCATCCAATCCTTAACGATAATTTATTTGTGAACAAATTAACCTTTATGTATGTTTCTCAATTAGGTAGTAAAAGATTTAATTCTCAATTCATTTCATCAAATTGTTAAAGTTATGAAAGCATTTACAGAAAAAGAAGTCACGGGTTTTATTGCAAAAAACTTAAAAGGCTGGACTTTTGAAAACAATTCAATTACAAAAGATTTTAAGTTTACATCTTTCATTGAAGCCTTTTCCTTTATGACATCAGTAGCATTGGTGGCTGAGAAAATGAATCATCACCCCAACTGGAGTAATGTTTACAATCATGTTATTATTGCTTTAACCAATCACGAGGCTAAAGGCGTAACCCAACTTGATTTTGATTTAGCAACTGAGATAGACAGATTGTTTAAATGACAAAAGATTTAAACGTCTATCAATGAACTAAATACAATTTTTCAGAATTCTTTTTTATAAAACATTTCCTTCTTGGTTATTTTCATATAGAAAACAGGATTAAAATACTTCATTATTATAATCCATTTTGTTCTGACAAAGCAAAACCTTTAACATACCATTCGATGAGCAAGTTTATCGCGCATGAATCATCATTTGGATTTAAGAAAAGCTAAAAAGACTAATTTAAGAGAAGCGGTAACTTTTATAAATTTTTGGCGTAAAAAAGTCAAATGCTTTATGAAGAAGTGATTTAGTGTTCGGAGATTTCATTAAGCTCAAATTAAATCATCGCAAAAAAGGATATGAAATTATTATTATTCCCTTTCACGTTGATCTACCAGCTTGTGCTATCGATAAGGCATTTGCTTTTTAATCTGGGCATTCTTCACTCCGAATCATTTGAAATACCTGTTATTAGTGTTGGCAATCTTAGTATGGGGGGAACCGGAAAAACGCCTCATATTGAATATCTTGTCCGATTGTTAAAAAAAAATTACCGTGTTGCAATATTAAGCAGGGGTTATGGCCGTAAAACAAAGGGGTTTGTGCTGGGCAATGACCAAATGACTTCAATGGAAATAGGAGATGAGCCAAAACAATACCTTCAAAAATTTAGTGACATTACAGTTGCAGTAGATGAGAAGCGCCGAAATGGAATCCGAAAGTTATTGAACAGCCCCAATTCTCCCCATCTCATTTTGCTTGATGATGCTTTTCAGCATCGTTATGTCAAACCCGGATTAAACATATTGCTTACGGACTATCATAACCTCTACACAAAAGATTATATAGTTCCTGCCGGTAACCTGCGCGACAATATCTCAGCAGCAAAAAGAGCCGATATTATTGTTGTAACAAAAACACCTGCAATTTTTTCTCCCTTCATAGAAAGGGACTTGTATGCAAGCATTAAACCAACGCCCGATCAGAAACTCTTTTTTTCTTACATCCAATATGGTAATCTGACGAGTGTTGTCAAATCAAATAAAATTTATGTTCCGCGAAGCATTGGCACCATTCTACTTTTGACAGGCATCGCCAATCCTTATCCACTGAAAGAATATCTCAATGATAAGTGCAATGATATAATGCACATGGATTTTCCTGACCACCATCCATATACTGAAAAAGACTTTCAAAAAATTGCCAGCAACTTTGATTCCATCATTGGTAAAAACAAAATGATTGTAACAACAGAGAAAGATGCCATGAGATTAACGGATTCTCCGTATTTTCGCACTTTAGAAAATTTACCCCTTTTCTTTGTCCCAATAGAAATACGTTTTCATGATCGGGGGGGGAGCAGTTTTGATGAAATGCTATTAGAATATGTTAGAAAAAATCACGAGAACTACCGACTTTATTCGGGAAAGAGTTAAAACAATACCTGAGATAGGAATCATATTGGGAACAGGTCTGGGCGAACTTGTAAATGAAATCGAGGTGGAACATGCCATTTCCTATCAGGAAATCCCCAACTTTCCGGTTTCTACTGTTCATGGACACAAAGGAAGATTGATCTTTGGAAAGCTTAGCGGGCGTTCGATTGTAGCCATGCAAGGACGCTTTCATTACTATGAAGGCTATACTATGGAAGAAGTCACTTTCCCAATCAGAGTTATGAAAGCCTTGGGTATCAAACTGCTTGTTTTGTCGAATGCAAGCGGAGGCCTTAAACAAGAGTTTGAAGTTGGTGACCTGATGTTAATCTCAGATCATATCAACCTCATGCCTAACCCTTTAATTGGAAAAAACGATGACAAAGTAGGACCACGTTTTCCAGATATGAGCGAAGCTTACGACCATAAGATTTTACAAACAGCGCTGAAAGTAGCCCGCAAGTGTGGTATAAAAGTTCACGAAGGCGTTTATGTTGGCGTTTCAGGGCCCACTTTTGAAACACCTGCAGAATACCACTATATTCATGTAATTGGCGGTGATGCTGTTGGGATGTCAACAGTTCCGGAAGTGATTGTTGCCCGTCATATGAACCTGCCTGTCTTCGCTGTTTCTGTTATTTCCGACCTTGGAGTGAAAGGCAAAATTGTACAAATTTCGCACGAAGAAGTTATTGATGCCGCTGCTGCTGCACAACCCAAGATGACAATACTCATCAAAGAACTTTTTAAAGAACCTCTCATATAATTTTTAATTTGGTTGACAAACTTGAAAATATCTATTTCGCATCCGATTTTCATCTTGGTGTACCTGATCGCGAAAGCAGTTTGAAAAGGGAATTATTGATTGTCAGATGGCTCGATGAAATTAGCCCTTTTGCAAAAGAAGTGTTTTTGATGGGCGATATATTCGATTTCTGGTTTGAATATAAAACTGTAGTTCCAAAAGGATATGTTCGTTTGCTAGGGAAAATAGCTGAATTGACTGACAAAGGAATACCTGTACATATTTTCAGAGGAAACCATGACATCTGGGCATTTGATTATTTGAAAGAGGAAACAGGAGTGCTCCTCTACCGCCAACCAATAATCAGAGATTTTGGAGGAAAAAAGTTTTTTTTGGGGCACGGAGATGGATTAGGGCCTGGAGATAATGGTTATAAATTGCTCAAACGAGTATTTGAGAATAAGGTAAATCAATTCTTTTTTAGCTGGTTACATCCTGATATTGGAACAAGAATGGGACTTTATTTTTCGCATAAAAGCCGTATTGCCAATATTGCACGAGAGCAAAAAAATGATTTCAAAGTTGAGATGGAGAAAGAGATGCTTTATATCTTTTGCAAGAAAACCATTAAAGAACAACCTGACATTAACTTTTTTGTTTTTGGTCATCGGCACATTCCAATTGATCAAGCAATAAACGAAAACAGCCGGATGATTATTCTGGGTGACTGGGTAACCAATTTCACCTATGCTGTTTTTGACGGAAACAATATGGAGCTGAAGAAATTTGTTCAGTAATAATTAACTCGGAATATTACTTACTTTTTCTGATAAACCTGCCTGGTTCAATCTCAGGATCAATTGCCCCTTTGCCTTCGATCAGATCAATAAGCTGATCAACAAGAAAAGGAGCCAGCATTACCCCTTTTGCTCCCAAACCATTCAAAATATAAAGATTACTATGATCCGGATGAGCGCCTACCACTGGCCGTCTGTCGGCTATTGCAGGTCGAATACCAGCCTGATGATCTACAACTTCAAATGGGAGTTGAAGTACTTCTGCCAGTTGTTGTAATAAATAGGTCCTGCCCTTATCAGTTGGAAACCCGGTCAGGTCGTCCCAATCGTAGGTTGCACCAAGTCTGAATAAATGATTTCCGATGGGAAGCAGAAAAATATTTTTGCTCACTATAAAATCAGCCCCCAGGTTCGGAATCCTCAAAGTAAGCAGTTCCCCTTTAACCGGGCGAAATGGGATAAAAGAGAAAAGAGGATTTTGTTTTGATGCGAAACCTTCGCAAAAAATAACTCTTTTTGCCTTGATTGCCATATATCTGAATCCATCACTATTTATCAACATTTCCTGCTGGAATAAGGTATCCTGAATCAATAAATTATGATCCATGAGAAACTCTCGAAACTCTTGAATTAGTAAAGCTGTATCTACCCAGACAGTTTGACAAACAATACCAGCACCGAAGGGATAATGAATTGCATCATTTGAAAAGGGAAAATGCGTTTGCCCATCTGTGAAATTATCAAAACCGGCCAATAATGCTTTACGGCTCCATAAATCAGCATCTGTTTCAGAAAAAAGTTTCGCAACAGGTATATCATACAGGAACTTTGATTTCAAAAACGCTTCCATTTCGTGATAGAAAATCTTTGCCAGCGGAAGCGCCTGTATTGCTTTCCAGCTAAGTGTAAGATAACGAAACACAAGGGGATTCATCATTCCGGCGGCCACGCGGGATGAAGAAGAAATTGCAGGTTGATCAATAACCATTGGACGATAACCTTTTTGAATCAACCTGAACGCAAGACAAGTTCCGGCAAGCCCCTGACCAACGATGAGAATATCTGTTTCCAAAATTTTAAATGGCAAACTTTTTAATCAATTCAACCAAACGACTGGCGTAACCCATCTCGTTATCGTACCATGCAACCACTTTTACAAGCTTGTTCTTCTCGCCCAAAACCGCTGTCAAACCAGCATCAAAGACAGCAGAATACGTATTTCCGATCACATCAACGGATACGATGGGATCCTCAGTATATTGCAGAATACCCTTCAATGAACCCTCTGATGCTGCCTTAAAAGCAGCATTGATAGCTTCAACACTTGTCGATTCGCGCAAGGTACAGGTTAAGTCGGTGAGTGATCCATCAGGAACGGGAACGCGGATGCCAGCGCCACCAAGATTTCCTTTAAGATGAGGGAATATACGTGTTGAAGCTTTTGCAGCTCCAGTTGTAGTAGGAACAATAGAATAAGCTGCTGCCCTTCCGCGCCTCCAGTCTTTGTGCGGGCCATCAACAAGGTTTTGATCTTTTGTATAGGAATGAACGGTTGTGATAAATCCTTTTTCTACACCCCAGAGTTCATCGAGAATCTTTATCAAAGGAGCCACATTATTGGTAGTGCAGGATGCATTGGAGATGACAAGATCATCCGCATGTATCAGATGGTCATTGACGCCGAGCACGATATATTTCACATTTTCGTGTTCATCTTTGGCCGGTGCCGAAATGATGACCTTGCGCGCACCGGAAGCATGCACATGAAGCAAAGCTTTTTCCGGTTCTGTAAAAAAGCCTGTCGATTCGAGCACCACATCCACATTCATTTCTTTCCATGGAAGTTTGGAGGGATCAGGTTCAGAAAGCACTTTTATTTTTTTGCCATTCACACAAAAATAGTCCGCTCCAGAAGTTATTTCGGCTTGTAAGACTCCCTGAACAGAATCATATTTCAATAAATGAGCCAGATTTGCTGCATCAGTGAGATCATTCACAGCCACCACTTCCATGTCATCTCTCAGCAGGATTCTTCTGAAAGTAACCCTGCCAATTCTTCCAAAACCATTGATGGCAACTCTTATTTTGTTCATTGATATTCTTTTGAGGCAAAGGTAGCCATTTTGACTTTCAGAAGAGGTGCTAAAAGCGCCGGTAAAGTTGAAAATAAAGTGAAAAAAACTTATTATTACTTTACTGAAAAAATAATATATTCTATTTTTGAATCTGATTGATATCCATTGAAAAGAGTGTTATATGAAATCTAAATTATTAAAATTACTTCCCATGCTTATCCTTTTACTATCCTGCAAGTCAAAAGATGAAAATTCGACACCACAAGCAAAAGAAGGATTTATTGAAGTTACAGGCGGAAAAGTATGGTATCGCATTGTGGGTGCCGAGAAAAAAGGAATTCCGCTTTTGACACTTCATGGTGGTCCGGGTGCTCCACACGATTATCTCGAGCCTTTAGAGGCATTGGCTGATGAAAGACCGGTGATTTTTTATGATCAGCTTGGATGCGGACATTCAGAAAGGCCATCGGATACGGGTTTATGGAAAGTCGAGCGCTTTGTTGAAGAACTTACACAAGTGCGCACTGCATTAAATCTGGGAAAGGTGCATATCATGGGACAATCCTGGGGAACAATGCTTGCAGTGGAATATATGCTGAGAAAGAATCCCGAAAAAGTTGAAAGCCTTGTACTTTCCGGCTCCTATCTGAGCACTGCAAGATGGGTTGCAGACCAGCAGAACTGGATTACTCTACTACCTCAGAACGTACAGGATACAATTTATAAATATGAAACCAACGGAGATTTCTCTTCCCCCTCCTATCAGGAAGCCATGATGCACTTCTACAGTAAACACCTTTGCCGCCTCGATCCATGGCCCGACTGCCTGAACCGCGCAATGGGGAAAATGGGATTTGAAGTCTATGAATATATGTGGGGACCAAGCGAGTTTACGATGACCGGAACGCTTAAGAATGCTGACCTTACTGAACAGCTCGGCCAAATCAAGGTGCCGGTTTTGTTTACATGTGGCGAATTTGATGAGGCGACTCCAGCAACCACAGCCTTTTATCAAAGCAAAATTGCCGGTGCTGAAATGTATGTTTTGATGGACGCCTCCCATTCCCATCAGGTAGAAAAACCTGAAGAATACGTTCAGGTTTTAAGAGCCTTTCTGAAAAAAACAGAACAAAAGTAAATTATCAGACTTGAACTTATAACAAATTTATTATTAAAGGGTTAAGTTGTTGTCAGGGAAATTCAAGGACTCCTTTCAACTCGTTTTATCCTGTATTAAAAAATGTTTTTGAACGGATTTGATCCGAAGAGAGCACAATCAAGGCATAATTTAGAATCCTGCTTTTTAAAGTTGTTGCTAACTGAAAGCGTTAAAAACTGTCAAAATCGCAGAATTGGGATAATCTGTTCTGGTAAAAACATTATTTTTACCCGAATATTTTATCAAACACTTTATTATCCTATGGAAAAAATAAAACCCTACATTGAAGCCAACAAAGACAGGTTTTTGGAAGAGCTTTTTGGTTTGATCCGAATCCCTTCCATCAGTTCACTTTCTGATCGCAAACCTGACATGATCAGGGCTGCCGAATACTGGAAAGAGAGTATTCTAAAAGCAGGTGCCGACAAGGCAGAGGTAATGCCTTCCGATGGCAATCCGGTTGTTTACGGAGAAAAAATCATTGATTCCAAGCTTCCGACAGTTTTGGTATATGCACATTATGATGTAATGCCCGTTGACCCGCTCGAGCTTTGGACGAGTCCACCATTTGAACCGGAAATAAGAGATGGTAAAATTTGGGCACGAGGTGCAGACGATGACAAAGGACAGGCTTTTATGCATGCCAAAGCGTTTGAAACCTTGGTTAAAACAGACAACCTGCGTTGCAATGTGAAATTCATGATCGAAGGTGAAGAGGAAATTGGCTCACCCAATCTTGGAAAATGGTGTTCAGAACATAAAGACATGCTAAAAGCAGATATTATACTCGTATCAGACACGAGCATGATTGGCCCTGATGTACCTTCTATAACCACTGGATTGAGAGGCCTTGCTTATTGGCAGGTGGAAGTTACCGGCCCAAACCGCGACCTTCATTCAGGTTTATTCGGTGGTGCTGTAGCAAACCCAATCAACATCCTTGCAAAAATGATTGCATCCATCACTGATGAAAACAATCACATCACTATCCCTGGTTTTTATGACGATGTTTTAGTTGCAACTCCTGAAGAACGTGTTCTTCTAAACAAGGCTCCTTTCAGTGAAGAAGCCTATAAAAAGGCGTTGGATGTTGAAGAACTTAGTGGTGAAAAAGGCTATACAACAACAGAACACACGGGCATAAGACCAACTTTCGATATTTGCGGAATTTGGGGTGGATATACGGGTGAAGGAGCTAAAACCGTATTGCCATCAAAAGCATTTGCAAAGATTTCTTGTCGGCTTGTTCCGAATCAACACCATCATAAAATTGAAGTGTTGTTTAAAGAGCATTTCGAAAAGATTGCACCCAAATCAGTTAAAGTCAAAGTTGAATATCTTCATGGTGGCCAGGCCTATGTTTGCCCAATCGATCTTCCTGCC
Organism: Bacteroidetes bacterium HGW-Bacteroidetes-1; assembly: GCA_002842755.1. Classification (GTDB taxonomy): domain Bacteria; phylum Bacteroidota; class Bacteroidia; order Bacteroidales; family F082; genus JALNZU01. The sequence goes on from PHDU01000023.1 coordinate 22,662, forward strand.
TATAAAGCAGCAGAAAAGGCGTATATGCAAACCTATGGCAAACAGCCGGTGCCTATGCGTAGTGGAGGCAGTATCCCGATCATTTCTACTTTTGAAGAGATTCTTGGTATAAAATCTGTGTTGATGGGTTTCGGACTCGAATCGGATGCCATTCACTCGCCTAACGAAAACTTCCCTTTGGCTAATTTTTATAAAGGCATTGAGACTATCACCTGGTTTTACAAGCATTTTTCTGAAATGACTGCTTCAAAAGCATAATCAAATTCACATTATACTTTGAAAATGTGTTTAATAAAAAATACCCTGCTGGATTGGCAGGGTATTTTTTTTGTCTATTATTTTATGGAATCCTGAAAGTAGATTTTCCTTCTTTAAAGTTTTTCACTCCCGACTCCAGAAATCTTACAAACTCATCCACATTAAGGTTGTAGGCACGTGGTTGTACAAGCACCTCACTATCGTGACCCATTAAAACGTAATAAGGCTGAGCGTTTACATTGAATTTAGAAATCTGAAAATCGGCATATTTTCGTCCTATTGTTTTTTTCACTTTTGAGTCGTAAGTAGAAGTAACCCATTCACTCTCAGGGAGAGATGTTTTATCATCCACATACAATGCAATGATCAGATACTCTTCCTGTAAAATCCTTAAAACCCTTGGATCGCTCCAGACTGAGGCTTCCATTTCACGACAGTTTACACAACCATGTCCGGTAAAGTCAATGAATATTGGTTTATTCAATGCCTTTGCGCAGGCAAGTCCTTGTTCATAATCGAAGTAACCTTTTAGGCCGTGAGGCAAATGTAATTTCTCGTTAAATTTAGGTGTTTCGCATAACTCATGCTGTTTATCGACTGACCCAAAAGAACCGGTAGCCAATCTACTGTTATCTCTTATCAGTTGGTTCAGGTCGAAATCATGCGTGTGCATGGGAGGCATATATCCTGATAGTGTTTTAAGAGGAGCACCGAACATTCCAGGAATAAGATAAACTACAAACGAGAATACAATAATTGACAATATCAGACGAGGAACGCTCAGGAATTTGACCTCATCATCGTGTGGGAATTTTATTTTACCAATCAAATACAATCCTAAAAAGAAAAAGATTACAATCCAAAGTGCCAGATATACTTCCCTGTCGAGGATTCCCCAATGGTAAGTCTGATCGGCAATACTCAGAAATTTCAGACCCAATGCAAGCTCAAGAAATCCAAGTACTACTTTTACCGAATTAAGCCATCCGCCTGATTTAGGTAAACCGCTTAACCATGAAGGGAAAAAAGCAAACAAGGTAAACGGAAGCGCGAAAGCCAGAGAAAACCCGAACATTCCAATAATTGGCTTGAGCACCTGCCCACCTGCAGACTCAACCAGAATAGTGCCAACAATAGGACCTGTACAGCTGAAGGAAACGAGTACAAGGGTAAGAGCCATGAAAATAGAGCCCATAAAACCACCCTGATCGGCCTTCGCATCTGATCTGTTGACAACCCAATGAGGCATTGTAATTTCAAACATGCCAAAAAATGATGCTGCAAAAATAACGAAGATTAAAAAGAACAAAACGTTGGGTATCCAATGGGTACTCAGCCAATTGGCAATACCTGGTCCAGCAATTACAGCAAGGATTGACCCAATAAGGGTATAAATAGCGATGATAGAAAAACCATAGACCAAAGCCTGAATTTTTCCTTGAAGCTTGTTTTCCTTGTCTTTCATAAAAAATGAAACCGTCATGGGAATCATCGGGAAAACACATGGCGTAAGAATTGCTGCTAGTCCTCCTAAAAATGCCAGAAGGAAAAAGCCCCATAAAGATGCTTTTGCACCAGTAATATCAACATCAACCGGATCGTTATTGGCTATTTCTTCGCTGGCAGAACCTTTTTCAACCAAACCACCCTGTCCATCGTAACTCAAAATAAAATCATTATACAGCGCCACACAACCTACATCATTGCAAACCATATAGGCAATTTCGCCAGTAATATCAAAAGCACCATCATTTTGAACCGACACCTTCTGTCTGAACTCAGCCTGATCTTCAAATGATTTTACATCCATCTCAAAGATTTCATCATATTTTGTCTGGCCTTCTGTAATCTCAAAAACTGAATTGTCGAGGCTAAAATTATCACTCTTCTCAAAAGTGAATTCAGTTGGCAGTGGCCCGTTTTCCGGTATGTGCAGCGAATAAAGATGGTAACCTTTTTCTATCTCAGCCTTGAAAATAAGCTCAAAAGAATTATCGTTTTTATTATCAATCGTATAGGTCCATTTTACAGGATTTAAAACACCCGATTCAGATGGAGAATCGAACCCTGCTGTCGGGGTAGCAGCAACTTCATCAGGCTTAAGCTTAAATGAAAAGGGTTCTTCCGTAGGAGGAAGACAACGTGTGTCGTCGCAGCTCATGAACTCAATGTTCCCTTTAATTTCGACCGGCTGACCTGAGACCAGCTTCACCTTTTGTTTAAAGGTTGCCATTTTTGAGAAAAATTTAAGTACTATCTCAAAGTTCGGATCGTATTGCTCAACAGATGCTGATTCGGTAACACTTCCAGACAATTCGAAACCAATCCCTTTCTCAAAGGTAAATGTTGTTGCAGGGGGCGACATGGGAATATCCTGAGAGTAGAGATGCCATTTCGGATCAATGTCAGCAATAAATATCAAGTTGTATTCATTACCACCCAGATTCTCAGTCGAAAAACGCCATTTGACTGGTTCTAAAATCTGGGCATTCATGGAAAGCCCATTAAAGGCTATTAAAAACAGGATTAGAATTCGAAGAATTTTACTCATAAAAAAAGAATCTTTTTTGTGGTTTGCAAAAATACCGCTTACATTGCTCTCATTAAGCAAGAATAAGTAAAGTTTAAGATTATTTAATTAATTCTCAGACAACACTCAAAGATAGTTAGTTGCTTTTGATGGTTTACAAAAGAGAAAATTTGATTTTCCTATAGTTGTTTATCTGAATTTTACAGATAAAAAAAAGTCTTAAGGAAAATATTAATGAAGAATAAATCTGGTAGTATATTTATCCAATTAAACACAATTCTAAATTAAGATTACTCAGAATCAATCATTTGAACCAAAAGCATACTTTTCGTCTTTCGGGTAATAGAATAATTTTGATTTATCCGGTGACCCATAACCCATAAGATATCATCATTTGAATTGCAAAGAAGCCACACACTCTCTTTCTGGTGTTGGGTGAGATGCAAGTCGTTGAAATAATCGCTTAACAATTTTGTTCCCTTCATTCCAAATGGAGCAAATCTGTCTTTTTTTTTCTTTTTCCTCAATGTGAGAGGAAATCTTATCTTTTCCATATCAAGCTGTGCACAATCCAATGATTTATCGGGTTTAAAGCAAGCATCTACCTCCACTTTTTGAAAAATCAGATGGACTGGAGAAAGTATTTTATCGTTGTCTTCAAAAATCTGATATTCCTTTTGCGAAGTTAATTTTTGTAAACTCTCAATTTCCAGACAATCTCTGTTGATAACGATCCGGTGGGTAGATGAAAAAAATATTTTTCCGGGCTGAGAATAAAGGCATTGATAGATTTCATGGATTGTAATACCTGAGAAACCAAAGCCCTTAAGACACTCAAAAAGAAGCGCTTCAACACTGGGGCTTTCCAAAAGGAAGCGTTTATCAATGCGATTTACCGCTCCTTCATGTTCCATTATGCGATCCACTTTTTCTTTTACTAACCACTCATACAGTGCATGATTTTCAGTTAGAAAACTCATGCTTTTTAGCAAACCAGTATTTGCATTGTTGTGCATTGACGCATACACCGGTAGCAGCTCGTGCCGTATTTTATTCCTGAGATATTTGGTTTGGTTGTTTGAACTATCTTCCCTGAATGCCAATCCATTTTCACTGGCATAATTCAATATCTGATCGCGGGAAGCAAAAAGCAGAGGTCTGGCAAGCATACCATTCCGCCCTTTCATTCCTTTCAAACCCTGCAAACCTGAACCTCGGATGAGATTTATAAAAAAAGTTTCTTTTTGATCGTTCAAATGATGTCCTAAAGCAATTACATCATAACCATATTGACCGCATAATTCATTGAACCAATTATACCGTAAATCCCTGGCTGCCATCTGAATAGAAATTTGACGCTTTTCTGCATACAATTGTGTTTCAAAGTGCTTAACATGTATATGCAATTGTAATTTAGCAGCTAAATCCCGAACAAAATCTTCTTCCTCATCGGCCTCCGCAGCCCGTAACTGAAAATTACAATGCGCTATTGAAGCATGATAACCAGCTTTTATAAGTAGTTGAAGCAACACGATGGAGTCCACTCCCCCACTCACACCAACAAGAATGTTGTCGCTTTTAGAGAACAACTGCTGTTGAATGACAAACCTCTCAAATTCTTCTAACATAAACTATAAAAAGCAATTAGTCTTAAACCAAAGATAACCTGATCAAAATTTACGGATAGAAAAAACAATTGTTTTCTTTACAATTCCTTTGCTGCAAACGGCAGAACTCATCCAATCATTCACAATACGTTATAATTCAACTACTTCGCCAGACTCAGGTATTACCACATTTTTGAAACCGTCCTGTAAAAGCACTTTTTGATATGCCTCAGCTGCGGCATACTCTCCGTGAACGAGAAATACTTTTTTCAATTTTGATTTATCCTGACATTGAAGATAATTTTTCATTTCATTATAATCTCCATGTCCGCTGAAAGAGTCAATACTATATATTTTGGCCCTGATGTTATGTTTTACTCCAAAAATGGATATCTCTTCTTCTCCTCTAAGTATGCGTGCTCCCAAAGTAGAAGGTGCGCAATAACCAACAGCCAGAACAGCATTATTCGGATTGCTGATATTGTTGGCAAGATGATGTTTAATTCTACCGGCTTCCATCATACCTGAAGCAGAAATAATTATACAGGGTTCTTTTTTGTCATTAAGTTTCTTAGAATCTTCAACATTTTTTATATAATGAAGCGTGTTAAATCCAAATGGATCGGGATCATTTTCAAGCACCTCCTGCACATCATCGTTCATCGATTCAAGGTGCATCCTGAAAATGTCAGTAGCATTTACAGCCAAAGGACTATCAACATAAACTGGAATACGTGGCAATCTTCCCTGGTTATAAAAGTTATTCAAGACAAAAACTATTTCTTGCGCTCTTCCAATGGCAAAAGAGGGTATAATAAGTTTGCCCTTCTTCTCAACGCAGGTTTCCTTTACAATTCTCAATAATTCCTCCTCCGTATCCTGTTTATCCTGATGGAGACGATTGCCGTAGGTAGATTCAGTAATCAGATAGTCGCAATGTGGAAAAGCTATGGGTGGTCGCAGCAGGTAATGAGAAGGCCTCCCTATATCTCCGGTATATCCTAAACGTGTCATCATTCCAAACTCTTCAATTTCAATCGTCACAACTGCACTTCCCAGCATATGACCTGTATTTGTAAATTTCACCTTTATATTATTATCGATATAAAACTTCCTGTTATAAGCCACACCAATAAATAACTCCATGCAATTTATTGCATCATTCTTAGTATAGAGTGGATCAACAGGTGGCAATCCTTGTCTTGCTCTCTTTTTATTAAACCAAAGGGTATCATGTTCCTGAATAAACCCACTATCGGATAGCATGATTGCACACAGATCACGTGTTGCATGCGTGCATATGACTGAACCTCTGAAACCGTTTTTGTAAAAATAAGGAATCAAGCCTGAGTGATCAATATGAGCATGCGTGAGAATAATGTGATCGATATCTGCTGGATTAATACCGGGATTGCGGTTCTGAGTATCCGTTTGAAGTCCTTTGCCCTGAAAAGCACCACAATCAAGGAGTAATTTCTTGCCGTATTTTGTTGTTATAAGATGTTTGCTACCAGTAACTTCACGTGCAGCTCCCAAAAATTGAATTTTCATAATGTTTATTCTCTTGTCAAATATTGATTTCAGTAAACCATTGTAAAGGTAAAATTAATTACTCTGAAATGCTAAAAAATTGACAAACTAAAATACCTTAACTGGTTAATAATTCATAAAAGATCCCCTCAATCAGAAAGAAAAAGGTGAAGTTAAAAAACTGCTTTTGCTTTGGTATTTTACACCATTAATAAACTGCTCTGTTTGAGGAAATTTTAAAAAATATTCTCTTTTTGATTAAAAAGATGAGTGCGAAATCCATTTTCTGGCAGTTTCAAATGAGAATTATGGACAACAAAGAAAGCCTTCCATTGCTTTTTTAGTAAATTTGCAGGTTAAAATATTGATTCATTAATCCTTTACACCATGCAAACAAAACGTTTACTTTTTTCAATTCTTTTTACATTTGGTTTATTTCAAGCACTTCAGGCTCAATACATCACACCTGGAAACAATCTTAGTCTGACCCTTGATCAGTTGGTAAGCAGCTCCGGAGGAGTTGTTGTGTTCAATGACGGAACCTATTTCATCAACAATACTTTAACGGTGTCTGCCACAGATACGCTTCGGATCAATGAACCAGCAACCATACGTACTGCCTCAGGAATACGATTGGAAGTTAATGGTACCATCATTTCCGATCCAACTTCAGGGCAGGTTCTTTTCAGCGCAATTGACACAACTTCAGCATCAACCAATTTTAAAGGATTTCGATTTGATGACTCACCAGGGAATGTCTTTCGGAACACGATTGTCACGCATGGTGGCGGGTTACAGCTTATTTCTTCAGAAGTCCTCTTTGAGTTTTGTACTTTTAGAAAAAATGGTTCATCCAATGTTTCAGCAGTAATTACATACAGCTCCTGTAGCCCTGTTATCCAAAACTGTGAATTTTTTGAAAACGCACGTTCAGCCATTGGATCGGGAGCCAATGTTTCAGGATCTCCACACATACTGTACAATTCAATAATTAACAACACTACCGACAATTCAAACCGGCCACAAATTAACATTGGGCCCGGAGCTACCGACACGCTTTATATCATTGGTAACTATATTGAAGGTTTTTACAATAATGCCGGCGGAATTGGACTGAGTAATTTGTTGTCAACCGGCAATACAAAAGCAGTTGTGAAAGACAATTATGTTGTAAATAACCGGTATGGATATGCACAGATTGGAAGTAACATCAGCAGTGTAATTACCGACAATGTTTTTCTGGATAATAACATACAGGACCAACCCAATCTGGGTGGAAGTGGAATCAACTTTCAGGCATCAGGTACCGGAAACACCGCCATAGTCAGGAGAAATATTATCTCAGGTAATCTCTGGGGAATTACTATCCAGGGCGTTGCTCAGCCTAATCTGGGAACTGCAGGCGATTCTGGCGGCAATGTATTCTATGAAAACGGCAATACAGGTGCTATTTATGCCTTATACAACAATACAGCACTTCCAGTTGATGCCATCGGAAATTATTGGGGAACCAACGATCCGATAGAAGCTGAGAACTTTATTTTCCACCAAACGGATCAGGCAAGTCTTGGATTGGTTTCTTATTTACCCATTCTAATACTCGAACCTCTCATTCAAAGTTTTGGATTTCTTGTGTCTGACAACCCTTCATTTGCGACAGATGTTTTCGGAACAATTGACCAGCAAAACCACACGATTGAAATCATTTTACCAGCCGGAACCGAAGTTACTTCTTTGATTCCGCAAATAGGATTGTCACTTGGTGTAATAACAAATCCTGAAGGTGGCATCGAAACAGATTTTTCTGCACCCGTTTCTTACGATGTAATTACACCCCATGGTGAAAATACTACCTATATTGTTAACGTGACGGTTGAGGCACTTACCTTTACTGTTTCTTTTAATATCACCAGCATTGAAGGTCTTCCAGTGAGTGATGCAAGTATTTTGTTCAATGGCACCAATTACCCTGCAGGCGTTTATGTTTTTGAAAATCTGTTAGCAGGAACCTATTCTTACGAAGTGGCTCATCCGTTGTATAATTCTGCTTCCGGAATCATTGAAGTAATTGACCAGAATATCAGTATTGATGTCGCTTTGATTCCATTGAGTTACAGCATAACTTTTGAAGTAACTGACAACAATGGAAATGATATTTCAGATGCATCCATTACGTTTGACGGGACGACTTATCCAGCTGGTATTTATCTTTTTGAGAATGTTCTTCCGGGGATGTATAACTATTCAGTAAGTCGCAGCGGTTATGCCACTTATGATGGTTCTGTAACCATAATCGATCAGAATATCACAGTTGATGTTGTGATACAGATGCTGGTTTATAATCTTACGTTTACTATTATTGATGACTCAGGAAATCCTCTCGAAGCTGCTGAAGTGATCCTTCAAAATGTAGGATCACAATCCACTGATGTATCAGGCATTGTGATTTTTGATGAACTGTTATCTGGCAACTATACTTATGATGTAAGTAAATCAGGTTATTTGGCAGTTAACGGAACAGCTCAAATTGTTGATGCCAATGTGAACATTACTGTCATTCTACAAATCATTTCCTCTTTGGATGATAATATATTCAGTAATATCAGACTATTTCCAAACCCGACCTCGGATTACATTATACTACAGGGACTTCCAGAAGGCGTTAACCGTATCAGGATCGTTGAATTGAATGGGAAAAACCTGATCCAGCTTTTAAAACCTGAAAGTGGAAAACGCATTGCATTGACAGGATTACCGACTGGGAGTTATTTCATTGTAATAGAACATAATAATGCTGAAAAGGCAATTCTTTTTCAAAAGCAGTAATGCGGCAAAAATTAATTTAACAGGTATGATAAACGCTCTGAAAAACCTTCAGAGCGTTTATTCTTTCAGGTTATTGAGCATCATCAGCTCAAACTTTATGTTTTTCATCTCTAATTCTTTCGAAGGATAAAAGTTAATGACACGCTGCTCACCTGGAATAAGATCAAAAAAATTATCTTCAAAAACACCATCTTCATCGTTGCTGGTAACCATCAGGTTCTTAATCAGGACATGGCTATTGAGCACGAGTTCAACCCGATTGTTTTTTGGCAAAATATGCATCCTGACTCCCTCTTTCAAAAGCTGAAGGTTTTTTGGGCTTACAAAATAATAGATCTTTTGTGCCATTTGTTGATCTCTCAGCATGATCCGGCAATGAAGGAAAACAGTGGCAGGGTCAATATTACTTAATAATTCCTTCAGGCTAATTACCTTTACAGCAAGGCTTTCTGTTGCACCAATTAAGACTGGCTCGGTGTAGGAATGCAAAACACTTCCATCCATTGATTTCAAATCAATTTCAAGCCGAGCAGAAATCGGCGCTTTATTATCATTAACAACATAAAGATGAATAGTGTTGTTTTGCCTGTGTACCGACATGGTTAAAGGGGCATACACTTCCTTCAAGTGGTAATGCAAAGCCTTCCATCTGCCAAAATAATCAATAGAAGACCAGGATGTAGCAGGCCATGAATCGTTCAATTGCCAATAAAGCGTGCCCATGGTAACCGGTTGGTTTCGATGATGGGCTTCTATGGCTTTGCAAACACCAAAAGATTGCAGCAACTGACTAACGTATACATATTCATCCAACTTTTCTGGAACAGGAAAATCGCGTTCCATGTATTTTCTTATCAATTGTGTCCCTCTTGGGTGCTTTTGATGCGCTTCTAAAACTGCAGATCCGACATACCAGTCATCTGATTTTGAAAACTGTTTTATGGTAGCCATTGATGGCATTGCCTGAAAACCATACTCACTATTGAAACGTCCCACTTTTTTTTCATACATCCCGAATGGCTCTTCTCCCCACCATACGCCCCAGTAATGCACATCGCCCTGCGTAAGGCTTTCGGGGCGACCCCAACCTTTGGAAGGAGAACTAGGCCAATAGGAGCGGATTGAATCATATTGCTGCACCAATTCAGGCAAAACCTCTTCGAATAATTCTAGATACCCTTCCCAAAGGGCTTGCTCTTCCGATTTCGACCAATTCAATGACTTTTGCCAGCCCCAGTTATGAAATCCCTCTGAAATCTCATTGTTTCCACACCATAATGCCAATGATGGATGATTCCTTAATAGCTTAATTTGTTCAGTGGCCTCAAGCTTTACATTTTTCTTAAAATCATCATCAAAGGGGTACATGCTTCCGGCAAACATAAAATCCTGCCAAACAAGCAGACCCAGACTATCACACAATTTGTAAAACGTATCATCGGGATAGATACCCCCTCCCCAAACACGAATCATATTCATGTGCACTTTGGCCGCATCAATGAGAAGTTTTCTGGTTTTGTCCACTGGAATCTTTACAGGAAAATTATCTTCCGGAACATAATTGACACCTTTCATAAAGACAGGAATACCATTTACTTTAAAATAAAAAGAAGTCCCCGTTTCATCTTTATCAGTAACAAGTTTTACAGACCGCAACCCTGTTTGCATCTTTTTTTCATCCAGAAGTACCGAACCATCAAAAAGCCGAAGATCAAAAGCGTATAAATGTTGTTTCCCCATTTCGTTGGGCCACCACAATTCTGGATTATTCATCTGAAAAGGTATCTTAATCCTGTTAAGGCCGGGCTTTAAAGCTACATAATTGTCAATGATAATAAATCCGCTATGATTTAGTTCAAGTTTATAAGATCGTGTAGAAGAGCTATAAATCTCAAGATCAAGTTCCAAAAGCGCTTTGCTGCTATCCACTTCCATTTGGTGAATAGTAGGATACTCTATGCGGGCTTTACTCCATGCACGTAGTTGGATAGATTTCCATATACCCATCGTTACATACCTTGGAGCCCAGTCCCAACCAAATTGGTAGGGTGCTTTTCGGGTATAGGCTCTTTCTTCCGGCAGTTTCAAATTTTTTAATTTTGCGAGATACTGGTTAACACTGTCAGCTGGAAAAAACCTGATTTTTATTTCGTTCCCGCCTGTCTTTAACTGCTCCTTTACCTCTTTTATGTAGGAACGAAACATATTATCTGCCTTTAGAAGTAGTTTTCCATTCAAAAAAACATGCGCATAAGTATCAAGTCCTTCAAAAACAAGCTCGATACTTTCTTTTCTAAACAATTCAGGATCAGGACTGAAAGTCAATGTGTATTCCCACTCCTTTTCCCCGATCCATTGTAAAGAAGACTCATTCTCTCCAAAATAAAAATCCTCAATAAAGTCCGCATCAAGAAGGTCTTTATGCACCAAACCAGGCACCTTCGCTGGAATGGGTTTAAGCAAAGGATCACCGTAAAGCATCCAACCATCGTTCAACGATTGAAAAAGCGGTTTTTTTTCAGAAGCACAGGAAAACAACATCACTACCAGGATTGCAGCTTTCAACAAGGACAAAAAAGTCACATTGCTGATTGCTGCTTTCTTTAATAGCATAAGCATATCTCTTCCTTTACTAAAAAGCAATTCCATAATACTATGTGCCTTATCAATTGTTTGCCCTGTCATGATACATTAAAAGTTGTTTCTATCTTTTGATGACCCTACAAATGTAATAGCACGAAGCTTAATATCCAAATTCAAAATTATCCTGTTCTTTCCAACCTTTAACTCCTGTGAAACAATTGTTTGATCAAGTTTGGAAAATTAGTTTTATAAATTAGAGTTCTACATATAAAAACTCATTAATGCGCTACAATTGTTCATATACAATTTAACTGTTTTGGATCAAAGCTCACTTAGACTTTGTAAATTTGCAATCTAATTTGAAAGCGTGATATATCCCGACCACTTTGAAGATAAAACAGGTTTTGCGGCAATCCGTAAAATGTTGAATCATTATTGCATCAGCACCATGGGTGCTGAAAAAGCCAAATCACTTCATTTCAGCACTGATGTTGATACCATTCAAACAAGCCTCGATCAAACAGAGAGCATGTTGAAGCTCATGCAAATGGGTATGCCATTTTCTGTGCGGGACTACTTCGATTTACGTCCTGAGTTACATCGTGTTCGAATTGATGGAACCGTGATCGAGCAGGAAGCGCTTTTTGATTTGAAAATTACACTCAACATCATCATGCAACTGGTAAGGTTTGCAGATTCAGAAAGCAGCCTTGCCTACTTACCTATTAAAATGATGTGTGAAGGGGTTAATCCCGATAAACTATTGCTGAAAGAAGCCAATCGGTTGATAGATGATAAAGGAGAAATTCCTGATAATGCCTCTGAGAAACTATCCGAAATAAGACAAGAAATTAAGCGTAAGAAAGGGACGATTGAACGTAAAATCAGACAAATGTTTGGTGAAGCTAAAAGCTCAGGCTGGTCAGACGTTGATATGGAAATTACGATTCGAAATGGCAGGATGGTTATTCCTGTAAGGGCTGCTGATAAGAGAAAATTACGTGGTTTCATCCATGACGAATCCGCCACAGGTCAAACGGTATATATTGAACCTGCTGAAGTGTTTGATACCAATAATGAAATCAAAGAACTGGAATATGCGGAAAAAAGGGAGATTCACCGTATTCTTTTGGCATTTACCCATCTTTTGCGACCTCATTTACCCATGTTGCTGCTTGCATGGGAATTGCTTGGTGATATAGACGTTACACACGCAAAAGCATTGCTGGCAATTAAAATAAATGCCAGACGGCCAATTTTGATACAAAAACCTTTCATCGATTGGAAACAAGCCATTCATCCTTTACTCGATCTCGCTCTGAAAGAGCAGAAAAAAACGGCAGTTCCCCTTGACCTTCAACTGGATGACGAAAATCGAATTCTTGTTATTTCCGGCCCTAATGCCGGCGGCAAGTCTGTATGCCTCAAGACAACCGGATTACTTCAATACATGCTTCAGTGCGGACTTCTCGTTCCAATGAAATCAGAATCCACCTGTGGATTGTTTGAAGATATATTTATTGATATTGGCGATGAGCAATCACTTGAAAACGATTTGAGCACCTATAGCTCACATTTGTTACACATGAAACATTTTCTTGATCATGCCAAACCCTCAACACTCTTTCTTATTGATGAGTTTGGAACTGGCACTGAACCTCAATCAGGTGGAGCAATTGCAGAAGCAGTTCTTGAACAACTCAACATAAAACGAGCATTTGGATTGGTAACCACCCATTATGCCAATTTAAAACTTTTAGCTGATAAAGCTGACGGCATCATCAATGGCGCTATGCTATTCGATACCAAACGTTTGCAACCGCTTTACATGCTTCAAACAGGAAAACCTGGCAGTTCCTTTGCATTTGAAATTGCCCGAAAAACAGGACTACCTGAAGCAGTTCTTGAGAAAGCTGGTGAAATAACCGGTTTTTCACAACTTAATTTTGAGCAACAACTTCAGGAACTTGAAATAGAAAAAAGAGAGGTTGCTAAAAAAAAGGCTGAACTCAATATGGCTGATTTATTGCTGAATGAAGTGATTGAAAAATACAACCGCCTTCTTAAACAACTTGAAGAGCGTAAGAAAAGCCTGCTTAATGAGGCAGGAAGAGAAGCAAAATCAATTATTGACAAAGCCAACCGTCAAATAGAAATCACAATCAAAGAAATTCGCGAGTCACAGGCTGACAAAGAAAAAACCAAATTGCTCAGAGATCAGCTTCAGGCAATCAAACCTGAATTAGCTAAAGAGGCAGAAAAACGCGCAGATGCCCTATTGGTGATTGAAGATGACACAGAGGAAGAAGGATTTCTTGAGCTCAAAGCGGGCGATATGGTTTCCATCAATGATATGGACATTATAGGAGAATTGCTTTCGGTGAATGAGCATGAAGCAGTAGTGGCATTTAACTCGGTAAAACTGCGTACCGCCCCTGAAAAACTGACAAAACTCAGCAAAAAAAATATCAAAAAACAGCAACCCGCCAGAAGAAAGTCTCCTATCACCGATGATTTGAATGAAAAAGCCTCACAGTTTAGACTTACTATCGACGTCAGGGGTAAAAGAGCCGAAGAAATGCTTGAATTAATCTCAAAATATCTGGATGAAGCACAATTATTAAGCATCAAAGAAGTGAGTATTTTACACGGAAAAGGCAATGGCATTCTTCGTAGAGTAGCCAGGGAATTCCTTGGCAAAATGAAAGAAGTAAGTTCTTTTGAAGATGCACCGGTTGAAGCCGGCGGCCATGGTATCACCTATGTAAAGTTGAAATAATTATTATTCACAACTTTTTATCGATTTACCTTACTATCAACTTGTTTACAAAATCATTAAAAACAAGATTTTTATCCTTTTACATCCAGCGCATCCCTTAGAGCATTACCAATCAGCATAAAAGATAAAACAAGAAGCATGATAGCCAATCCGGGTAATATTGCCAGATAAGCTGAATCCAAAATAATGAAAGCATAATTTTCTTTGATCATACTACCCCATGAAGGTATGGGTGGTTGTACACCTAAACCCAGAAAACTCAGGCCAGCTTCAATAAGAATAGCTGAAGCAAAATTTGCTGCAGAAATCACGATGACAGCACTCATTAAATTAGGCAAAAGATGTTTTACAATGATGCGAATATCAGAAAACCCTAATGCTCTTGCAGCTTCTGTAAATTCCTTTTCACGAAGACTTATCATCTGACCTCTAACAACTCTTGCAACCTCCACCCACATTGTTAACCCTACAGCTACAAATACCTGCCAAAATCCTTTTCCGAGAGCAAAAGTAATAGCAATCACAAGCAAAAGTGTTGGAATTGACCAAACCACGTTGATGAGCCAAACTACAAAATCGTCTGTTCTTCCTCTGAAATAGCCGCCAATACTTCCTACTGTAATTCCAATGATGAGTGAAATAAAAACAGCAATAAAACCTACCGCCAGACTTACGCGTGACCCGATAATCAAACGGCTCAGCATGTCCCGCCCGTATTGATCTGTCCCTAACAGATAACGCTTTTTTAAGAAATGCTCTTTTTGTGTTTTTTCTCGAAGAAGTTTCAAATCAACAGTGCCATATTGAGCATCATTATGTTCAAAAGTGATTTCATGCCCATTGAATGCAGGTAAAACTTCATTCAACGGAAAGCAAACATCTGCAAGCAAAAAACCCATTTCCTCTGCAGAACTTTCCGCATCGTAATCAAAAGTTTTGATATATATACTATCGGCTGAAAAACGATAATCAGTATATGGATATAGTGTAAAAACATCACGTTTGCCAAAAAACATGATGTCTAAAAAACCCAAAGGCTTAGAACTTACATTGTTCATAACCTTTAACATGTTCACGGTAAAACCAGGTTTTTGCATCGAAATTTCAAGGATTTGTCTGTTAGCGTGAGGTGTTGGATCGGGAGTTAAATGATAACCAGTCAGAGAAATTAAAAAAATAAATATAATAAAAAGCGATGCAGCAACTCCTATCGGATTTCTTCTGAACTTTCTCCAGGCAATGCGTGAAGGTGAGCCCTCCGACTTCATTCTTTCATGAACTGTCATACTTTTTATCTTATCATTAGCTTTAAAAAAAATGTTTTGCGAAGCTATATAAAAATATTTGGCAGCATTAAGAAGTCTACTCTAAAAATTAACATTTTAAAAAATAGATGGCAACTAATAATCTTGTTGGTTGATTGTCGTATATTTGCATAATCAACAAAAAACACCTTAAAATGAAACGACTTTTATTCTCATTATTTTTGATTTCAATTTTTGCTATCTCTGCAAAAGCACAAGAAAAAGCATTTCAATTTGGTTTCAAGATTGGACCAAACATTGGATGGATTAAACCAAATTCTGAAGGATACGAGCGTGATGGCGTTAATGGCGCATTTAACTGGGGATTTGTTGCCGATATACATCTTGTCGAAAATTATTCGGTTCATACCGGTTTTAATGTACTTTACCTCAATGGCTCCTATATGTATCCTTATAAAGCCATTCCAGAAGGTGAATCAGAACCGGTTACCGGGGTAATGAACAGAACCCTAAAATTGAAATATATACAGATACCTGCAGTTTTGCGCATGAAAACGCAGGAAATGAATAATCTGACGTATTATGCTGAAGCTGGATTTGGCCTTGCATTTAAAACGAAGGCAACAGCAGATGATCTGTTCACAAAAGATGGTGCTACCATTAAGCTCGAAGAAAAGATAGATGTTGGCAAACAATATAGATTTAGTCGTGAATCACTCATCCTTGGACTTGGCGCCTATTATAGTTTAGGACCAAGCACAAAGCTCACGGGAGGGATTCGTTTTGATAACAACTTCTTTGATATTCTTAAAGACCAGAATACTGTTGATCCTACCATTGAGCAGAAAGCCATTTCTAACTTTGTTGAGATCACATTTGGATTATTGTTTTAGCTTTAAAATTATCATGTTTTGTGAAAATTGCCCTCGCTCAGCTAAATTACCATATTGGTAATTTTGAATCCAATACACAAAAAATAATAGATACAATTGGCAAGGCAGCCATGCAGGGAGCAGAGTTGGTTGTGTTTGCAGAACTATCCATTGGAGGTTATCCAGCACAGGATTTTCTAGAATTTGAAGACTTTATAGATTGCTGTGAGCAGTCACTACAGTTTATTGCCGATACCTGTCAGGATGCAGCATGCATCATAGGGGCTCCCATTCGAAATAAAGGAGAAAAAGGCAAGCCTCTTTTCAATGCTGCAGTTTTTTGCTTTAAAGGAAAGATGCAGTTTTTTAGAAAATCTTTGCTGCCCAATTACGATGTTTTTGATGAGTATCGCTATTTTGAGCCGGCCAAAACCTTTGAAATTCTTCATTTTAAAGGCAAAAAAATTGCACTCACTATTTGTGAAGACATTTGGGATGTTGGCAACAGCAGGCTTTACACCATAAATCCGATGGAAGAGCTCATTGATCATCAGCCAGATTTGATGATCAACATTGCTGCCTCACCTTTTAATTACAATCAGGCCAACCGTCGTCTTGAGGTTTTGCGCGCAAATGTTGAGCGTTACAATCTTCCCCTAATTTATGTGAATCAAGTTGGGGCGCAGACAGAATTGCTTTTTGATGGCGGGTCTCTTTTCTTTGCAGCAGATGGCCATGTTGTTGAGCATTTGCCATTTTTTGAAGAAGCGCTTTCTGTAGTTGAAACAAATACATTTGAACAACAAAAATCAAATAAACGCAGCCCGTTTATTACCGGAAAAATAGAGCTTATTCACGATGCACTGGTCATGGGCATCCGAGATTATTTTAAAAAATTAGGTTTTAAACAGGCCATTCTAGGCTTATCAGGTGGTATCGATTCGGCAGTAACTATGGCTTTGGCATCGAAGGCATTAGGTCCCGAAAACGTTTTTGGCCTTTTAATGCCATCGCAGTTCTCTTCTCATCATTCAGTAGAAGATGCGATCGAACTGGCCAAAAATCTTGGATCACCCTACAATATTATTAAAATAAAAGATTTATTCGATCAGTTTGATTACAACCTAAAACCTGTTTTTAAATCAAAACCATTTGATTTGACGGAAGAAAACATTCAAGCCCGTATTCGTGGCGTACTTTTGATGGCCATGTCAAACAAATTTGGTTATATCTTGCTTAATACAAGCAACAAAAGTGAAGCAGCAGTTGGTTATGGCACTTTGTACGGCGATATGAACGGGGGATTATCAGTTTTGGGCGATGTATACAAAACGGATGTATTTTTACTTGCACATTATATCAATCGTGAAAAGGAAATTATTCCGGAAAGCACGATTATCAAACCCCCTTCTGCAGAATTAAGACCTGATCAGAAAGATAGCGACAGTCTTCCTGAATATGATATTTTAGACCAGATACTTTACCAGTATATTGAACTTCGCAAAGGGCCTAAAGAATTAATTTCGATGGGTTTTAATGAAAAAATGGTGAACAGAATACTGAAAATGGTGAACACCACTGAGTACAAGCGCAAACAAACTCCACCTATTTTGCGTATTTCCCCAAAAGCATTTGGAATGGGGCGTAGAATGCCTATTGTGGCAAAATATCTCTCCTAAAAAATATTTGGCCTTTTTTGCACTGCAAAAAAGGCCAAAATTTTCTTTGTTAAAAGGGGTGATTCCCTTTCAAAAAACAATTTCGATGCATCTTAGCATTCCATGATTATAAACTACTCAAAGAAAATTCCCCAACATTCAAGGCTTAAAGATTAATTGCCTCAACTGCTTTAATCTCAGGAATAGCTTTTCGAATGGTGCTTTCCACACCATTCTTCAGGGTCATTGTGCTGTAAGGGCAACTTCCACATGCGCCTGTGAGCTCAACGTTCACCACCATATCATCAGTAATGTTTACAAAATTGATATCACCACCATCCTGCTGCAGGTAAGGCCTCACTTGTTCAATAAGGTTTTTTACCTTCTTTGTCAATACTTCAATCTGTTCAGGCATACATTTACTATTTAAAATGAGTATTAAGATTTATTTTCTTTAATAATGTTTTTAACTCTGATTGCAACTTCCATAAAGGCCTTAGCGATAGGCGAATCTTCATCAAGTGCTATTGGACTTCCAGTATCGCCGGAAGTAGTAATCTTCTCTACAATGGGTATTTGTCCCAAAAGAGGTATTTGAAGAGAATCAGCAAAAATTTCTCCATGACCTTTGCCAAAAATGTAGTATTTCTTATCTGGCATATCATCAGGAATAAAATAAGCCATATTCTCGATCAAACCTAGCAATGGAATCTTTAGCTTATCCTGACGGAACATTGTTGCAGCTCTTTTTACATCAGCGAAGGCTACTTTTTGAGGGGTTGTAACAACCACTGCGCCCGTTACCGAATAAGACTGGGCTAATGTGAGTTGGATATCACCGGTTCCAGGAGGAAGGTCAATCACCAGATAATCCAAAACACCCCAATCGGCATCACTAAGCAACTGATTCAATGCGCTAGTAGCCATTGGGCCACGCCATACGAGAGGTTTGTCCGTATCAACAAAAAATCCTATTGATAACAATTTGATGCCAAACTTCTCAATTGGAACGATAAATGGCTTGCCTTCCCTTTCTGTCATAGCTGGCGATTGACCTTCAACACCAAACATCATTGGTATAGAAGGCCCGTAAATATCAGCATCCACCAGCCCAACCATAGACCCTGTGCGTGAAAGTGCTATGGCCAGATTAGCAGCGACCGTTGATTTACCAACACCACCTTTACCTGATGCTATAGCGATTATATTTCTAACACCTGCAAGCGGGCCTCTTCCTTTTTCTTTTTCTGTAATGGGTGTTATTTTTATTTCAATATCACTGCCAAACGCTTCATGCAGGGCTTTAGTAGCAGCATTGGATACAATATTTACTGCAGGTTCACCAAGTTTCGGAAAAATTAAGCGAAATATGATAGACGATTCTGAAACCTCCAGCTCATCCAGCATCCCAAGATCAATAATATTATCTCCTTTTGCAAAATAAATAACTCCTCTTAAGGTTTCAATTATTTTCGATTTACTTAAAGACATTAAAATTCTTATTTAGAATAATTATAAATAAACTGATATATCAGGCACAAAGATAAGAAATTCCATTCGTGCCGCTTTTAAATTGGATTCCTAAATATCTATAAAAGTTTTAACAACCAACTCTTTTGTCCAATTTTGTTTCACTGCAGTTTCACAAGTTTTTGCCATTGGCTTATCATTGGCCATCAGTAACCCTGAGAGTTTCCCGCCCTCAAAAAAGAAATGATAATATTTATTGTGATTTTCATGGATAAGCTCGTCACGATTGACAAAAAATTCCGGTACATTCATTGAAAAATAGTACTGATCGAAAACTTCCAGTTTAAGGCGATAGGGTTTATTTTGATATTTAATTTTCTCACCTGAAGCGTTTGATCCTGCAATAGTTCCTTGATTTTCTGCTGCATGCCATAAACCTGTTACATTTCCATCTGGATGTTCGGCAACATCTCCTGCTGCATAAATATTCGGGTATGATGTTTCCAGAAATTCATTTACTTTGATACCTCTGTTGGTACTTAAGCCGGATTGCTTCGCTATCGAAATATCTGGCATAACTCCCACACTGAAAATAACCATATCTGTTAGCATGTGTATGAGCCCACCCACTTCGACAAGAATTTTATCATTCCCTGTTCTGGAAACGGCATCAATTTTTTCTTGTAAAATTACCTGAATACCATGCTCCTGCAAAAGATGATGCAACCGCTTTGAAAGCTCTGAATCAAAATGTTTGTTCATCAGATATGCATCCCGATGCACAAGGCTAACATTTTTTCCTGCAAGAACCATCTCAGCAGCGATTTCGATTCCAAGCACTCCACCCCCGCTAACAAGAATTTTCTCAGCTTTCTGCGCTTTACTTATTATCATTTCAGCATCGGATGCTGTTCTTAAAACCATTATATCCTGCTTGCCATTTCCTTTGAGGATTGGTAAAACAGGTAGGGTTCCGTTGCATAAAATGAGTTTTCTCCAACGATATTTTTCTTTATTTTCATCTAAGAGAATTTGAGTTTTTAATGCAATGGTCTTCGCTCTTCCAGAGAGGTAGTCAATCTGCATTGTTTCAAACCAGGAAGCTGTTGTGATGGCGAAGGCATTTCTTTCAAAACCGCCATGAATATTTTTGCTGATTCGTGTCCGCTTATAAGGCAGTCGATCTTCACCATTGATCAACAAGATGCTGCCATCCCCATCATAACGTCTGATAGCCTCGACAGCTTTCATCCCGGCTATTCCAGCACCAACAATTATGTAATCGTATGAAGGTTTCATATAAAGCTTTTGGCAAAAATAGTCAAAATCAACAATCAAGAATCATTCTTAATAAATGCCTTCTGGTTAATAAACAAAAAAAACACTCCAAAACAATATGATATAAACATAGCGCTTCATAAAAAATATTACGCTCAAAGTTAAAGGGGTTTTGTAATTTAGCCGCTTAAAAGCAAATGCAGAAATGGCTAAAAAAAAGCAAATAGAATCAGAGGAAAAGGAGATGACGTTTTGGGAACATCTCGAAGAGCTACGCTGGCATATTGTTCGTAGTGTTCTTGCAGTTTTGGTTCTTGCAGTTATTGCTTTTTTGAATCGCAGAATTCTGTTTGATGAAATTATTCTCGGCCCAAGTACTTCCTCATTTGTTACAAATAAAATTTTATGCCGGATAGGTGAAATTCTTTCCATTGATGGTATCTGCATGGATAGCCTCAAATTACAGATTATCAATATAAATATGTCGGGTCAATTTATGATGCACCTCTATATTTCAATGGTAACTGGAGCCATCCTTGCTTTTCCGTTTATTTTAAATGAAGTTTGGAGCTTCATAAGGCCCGCACTTCATTCCAAAGAAAGCAGCTATTCAAGGCGTGCAGTCATCATCAGTTCACTGCTTTTTTTTGTTGGCGTACTATTTAGTTACTTTTTAATCGTACCCCTCACTGTTAATTTTTTGGGAACCTATCAGGTAAGTCAGGCAGTAACCAATCAAATTTCAATAGATTCATACGTTAATACGGTAGTTTCAGTAACATTTGCAATAGGTATTGTATTTGAATTACCACTTATCATTTACTTTCTCACCAAGCTCGGATTGGTGACACCAGCATTTCTTAAACGCAACCGAAAATACATGCTGGTTATCCTTTTGATAATTTCTGCCATCATTACACCGCCTGATGTTTTTAGTCAGATTTTAGTCTGCATCCCTCTTATGGGTTTGTATGAACTAAGCATCATGGTTGCTGATCGTATCTACAAAAAAGAGCAACTTAACAATTAAAATCTTGTTGCCACTAATTTCCTTTTAAGTAAAGAAACTTGAATTACTCTTTATACCAATCAGGTTTTCCGGTAACAAACCCCGAACTCAGAAGATAGAATTCTTCAACTGCTTCAGCATGAACCCAATGAGAGGCCCCTTCAATGGTTAAAATTTCAGCATTTGGGAAATTTGTTCGTATTTGAGGATAATCCTCTGGTAAAATATAGTCCGATTTACCTCCCCTGATAAATAAAACGGGCTTATAAAAAGCAGTCTCAGTAAAAATAGCATCAAACATTTCACCAAGATTTTGTCCGATGCCATCAAGATTAATGCGCCATTCAAGCATATCCTTGTCACGCCAGTGTAGATTTTTCATTAAAAACTGCCTTATGCGCATTTCTTTCACCTTCTCCTTCAATAAATTATCAACATCATTTCGTGAACTAACTTTTGTGAGATCAACTGATTGCATTGCTTCAATGATAGTACGGTGGTGAGGTCTGTCGCCATAGGCTTTCATACTGATATCTACCACAATTAACCGGTTAACCAGATCGGGATATTCCAAAGCATAGCGCATGGCAACTTTACCCCCCATACTGTGACCAATAAGGGTAGGGTTAACAATATTTTCGTCCTCGCACAATTCTGACAAATCATCTGTCATAGCAAGGTAATTAAACACATTACTATGCGGCGATAAGCCATGATTTCGCTGATCCGGAATGATTACATCATACCCTTCATCTGCTATTCTACGACCAAAAGTGACCCAGTTGTCCGAGATACCAAACAATCCATGAAGAATAATAATGGGTTGATTACCCAACTTACCATACCTTCTAAAAAATAGTTTCATAATGATTGATTTGAACCTGCAAAAATACCAACAATACTAATGTCAATCCAGGTCAAGCTCCTCTCCTACACCTTTCAGATCAAAATATTTTCGAAGGCCATACACTCCAATGTAGGCAAGTGGAGTGTCCAACAGTGCAATCAGTACTTTAAAAAGATAACCTCCACCAAGCAGTGAATAAAAGAGATGCCACTCTATTACACCAAAGGAACATAACAGAAAAAGGACAGAAAATGTATCAATAAACTGACTGGTAAAGGTGGAAAGATTATTTCTCAACCAGAGGTGCTTTCCTTTCGTCAGCTTTTTCCAGAAATGAAACACTTGAACATCAATAAACTGTGCCAGCAAATAAGCTACCAATGAAGCACCCACTGCAATAAATGTGAAGCCGAAAGCTTTCTTAAACTCCTGATCACTCAATGGAGACCACGATGTAGCGGGTGATAGTGTAGAAATGATAACGATTAACAGGGCAAATGCACTTGCAAAAACACCTGCCATAACAAGATAATTGGCACGTTTCCGACCGTATACCTCTGAAACGATGTCTGTAATAAGAAAGGTTACCGGATAGGCAATGATACCTACACTTAGCTCAAACCTGAACAACCCAAGCGGATTCCAATGAAAGAACTTCTGAAAGATGAGATTGCTTGTTACAAGGGATGTTATAAACAATGCGGCCAGTATCAGATAAAGCAATTCAGCTTTACCACGTTTATGTTTGCTTAGTATCATATTGCATTTTTAAGATTAATGTCATTTAGAAAACAGCTTTTCACTTTTAAAAACTGCCCGAAAATACATTTTAAAACTTTAAAAATGCATGAATGTTGAATGATAAGAAAATTTATCTCTAAAAACTTGATTGAATTTGATTTTAAAATATCTCTCACTGCGGTGACAGCAATTAGAATCAGAGCATCATCTAAAAAGGCAACTTACAAGTTGTGTGTAAAGCTATTAAGTCCAACAACGAAACTTCAGCTGAGCCAGGAAGAAGCCAGCTAAGCCTAAATCATTAGGTAATTAGGTAAACTTTACTTTGAGGCTCTATTTATAAGCAGGTATTCCAGTAATGTCATGACCAGTTATAAGCAGATGCACATCATGCGTTCCTTCGTAGGTTATAACCGATTCAAGGTTCATCATGTGGCGCATAATCGGAAAATCGTTTGTAATACCCATCGCACCAAGAATCTGACGCATTTCGCGTGCGATATTCAAAGCCATTTCAACATTGTTGCGTTTTGCCATAGATATATGGGCAGCTGAGGCTCGACCCTCGTTTCTCAACACAGCCAACCTCCAGGCGAGCAATTGTGCTTTGGTGATTTCAGTGAGCGCTTCAGCCAGTTTCTTTTGTTGAAGCTGGAAACCTGCAATGGGCTTACCGAACTGCTGTCTTTCCATGGCATAACGCAAAGCAATATCATAGCATTCCATAGCCGCGCCAATAACACCCCAGGCAATACCAAAACGCGCAGAACTTAGACATTTTAAAGGTCCGCTTAGTCCTTTTGCATCAGGCAAAATATTTTCTTTTGGCACTTCAACCTGATCAAAGACCAATTCGCCTGTAACCGAAGCACGTAACGACCATTTTCCATTAGTTTCGGGGGCAGAAAACCCTGGCATCCCCTTTTCAGCTATCAATCCGCGAACAATCCCCTGTTCATCTTTAGCCCAGACTACTGCTATATCGGCAATTGAAGAATTGGTAATCCACATTTTAGTGCCATTTAAAAGAAAATGATCACCTATATCTTCGAAATGCGTTAACATGCTTCCAGGATCTGAGCCGTGGTTGGGCTCAGTCAAGCCAAAGCATCCAATCATCTCACCTGTTGCCAGCTTGGGCAGGAATCTACGTTTTTGTTCTTCTGTCCCGAAAGTATAGATAGGATACATCACGAGCGATGTTTGAACTGAAGCCATTGATCGCAAACCCGAATCGCCTCGTTCCAGTTCCTGCATGATAATTCCATAGGACAGATAATCCATTCCAGCACCGCCATATTCAATGGGAATAAATGGACCGAAAGCGCCAATTTCACCCATCTCTTTAATCAGATGACGTGGGAAAAATGCCTTTTCAAAGTTTTCTTCAATCGTTGGCTTAACAGATCGGTTCACCCATTCGCGCACTGCGCTTCTTATAATTTTATGTTCGTCAGATAATAAATCATCCGTATTAAAATAATCTGGAGCAATATATTGATTTGGCGTTGTCATGTGAGTTGATTATAAATGATATCAGACAAAAATAGTGCATTAAAAATACATACTAATAGGCAAAAATTGAAAAGAATGAAAAATCAATTGACATTAGCCAAATAGGTTAGTAAGAAAAACAACTTTTGAGCCTAGACAAATAGCTAAGCCAATCATGTTATTGTATAGAAAACAACCAACAACCCCGACTTCAACTATTCTTTTTCCTACTTTTACGACCATGATTGGAGGCCAACCCACACTACGATGACGGTAGGAGGCACTACCCAACAGATCAATGCTATGCAATACAACGAGCTTTCGCAGTTGAAAGAAAAATATATGCACGGAAATTCCGGCAGCTATATGCAGAAGCAGTCGTTTGCCTACAACATCCGTGGCTGGCTCACGGACATCAACAGCCTGGGCTCAGGCAGCCCGGCGAAAAGTGAAGAGTTTCATTCTTTCTATCATCATTCTTTTTACACCCAACCCAAAATCCGGCATCGCACCGGGACGGGT
>PHDU01000118.1 GCA_002842755.1 Bacteroidetes bacterium HGW-Bacteroidetes-1
GCAAAGTCTCGGGCGGATTGAAGTGCTCAGAGGTCCTTCCTCAGCGCTTTATGGCTCAGGATTGGGTGGAAGTATCAACCTGTTCACACCTGAAAAACTAAAGAATGAAGGAATTTTCAACTTGAATTACGGAAGTTTCAACACCTTGAGAACCAACATTTCCGGAACAATAAACACCCCGAATACCAGGCTGTGGGGAAGTCTCAGCCATCTGCAATCGGACGGATACCGGGCAA
The DNA here is from genome assembly GCA_002842755.1 of Bacteroidetes bacterium HGW-Bacteroidetes-1. Lineage (GTDB taxonomy): Bacteria > Bacteroidota > Bacteroidia > Bacteroidales > F082 > JALNZU01. Next base: position 237 of record PHDU01000118.1, read on the forward strand.
ACAATGAATACAAGCGCACCTCATTCATAACAACAGCAAATTGGAAACAACCCAAATGGTCGCTGAAATCAACCCTGTTGCTGGGCAGTTCGGATGGCGAAATCCCAAGTTCGCTGGGCAAAACTCAATTTGAAAATGATCCGAAGGCTGCTGCAGCCAACTGGGAAGCCATCGAAGGGCACAAGAAAAACAAAAAAGCCATGGCAGGTGTCACACTCACAAACATTATATCGCCAAAGCTTACCAATCAACTAACCCTTCATGGAAAATGGAGCGATAACTTTGAAAAACGTCCCTTCAACAACCTCAGCGAACAAACCCTGAGTGCCGGAATCCGCAACAAACTGAGCTATTACAGACCAGTAACCGACTGGGTGCTTGGCATTGACTGGATTGCGGAACAGTACAAATGGAAACTCGAAAAGGATGAGCTCCTTCTGAACGAAAATCGTGAAAACCGCAATCAGTTCAGCGTGTTTGCCATCATGAATTACAGGCCAACATCCCGACTCAGCCTTTCAATGGCCGGAACCCTGAACCACATCAGCTACAACCTCACCGATTTATTTGCAACCAATGGCGATCAATCGGGCAAACGTGATTTCCCGCTTATCGTTTCACCGCGAATCGGGGTGAACTATGCAGTAAGTGATCAAATTGCCCTTTATTCTTCGGTTGGCCATGGCTATTCAATGCCTTCGCCCGAAGAAACATTGTTACCCGCCGGAGATATTAACCCCGATATCAAACCCGAACAAGGCATGCAATACGAAACCGGAGCCCGGTTTAACCTCTTTGAAAAAGCCGTTGAAGCAGAGGTTACCCTTTATTGGATTGAGCTAAACAACCTGCTGGTAACCAAGCGGATTACAGAAGATATCTTTACCGGAATGAATGCCGGCAAAACCCGTCACCAGGGACTTGAACTGCTGCTGCGCAACCGGATTTTCGATCTCAGCTCTTTCCCGGGGACGTTGAAATCAACTTTCAGCTACACATTTTCGCGAAACCGTTTTGTCGATTTTACAGATGATGGGAATAGCTACAATGGCAATGATCTGCCCGGCATCCCCGATCAATATGCACAACTGCAACTTTCATGGAATCCGGTTAAAAAGCTGGAGGTTTTCACCCATCTGCAATACACAGGCAATCAGTATATAAACGATGCAAACTCCTTAAAATATGAAGGCTATTTTCTGGTCAGCATAAAGGCAGCAACTCAATTTCAGATAAAGAAAGCCGGAGTTTTCAATGTTTATGCCGGGGTCAATAACCTGACCAATACCCATTATGCTTCCATGCTGTTGGTAAATGCCCTGGGATTTGGAAACAGCGAACCACGCTACTATTACCCCGGATTATCAAGGCATTTTTATGCGGGTGTGGAGATAAGGTTTTGAAACCTGTTGATTCTATGGAGCAGAGCCTGCTGAAAAATTAATAGGCGGAAAGATTTACTAAAGCGCTTTCATTAAAAAATCCCTCAGGTTTAAATGCAGAATTCCCTGATGATTTCCTGTGGCATATTCATCAAGTGTTACCATATATTTTGGATGGTTGTCCTGAATCAGTAACAGGTTGCCAAATTCCCGCTCAAAAGTTTGAGGTTCATAAACATTGACCGCTACTTGCACATAAATAACCGTGTCGCCTTTCCTGCCGATGAAATCAATTTCCTTGTCTCCAAGTTTGCCCACAAAAACCTGAAATTCATTGTAAAGCAAGTGCTTGAATACAAGATTCTCAATGTATTTATTAAGATACTTTGGATCATAAGGCCGGAGTGTATGGCACAATCCCAGATCCTCAAAATAATACTTATCATTGATTTCAAATATCCTGCGACCTTTTATATCGTAGCGTTTTACCCTGTGAATCAGGTAGGAAGATTCCAGAAAAGAAAGATAATCGAGAATAGTAACTGTTGACACTGTGAGCTTTTGTGATTTCAGGTATTCATTTATCCGGTTTGCTGAAAAAAGACTTCCCGTATTGTCGGCAACATAAGCCATCAGATTGTTCAGGAAAGTGAAATTTCTGACATTAAACCGCTGAACAATATCTTTATAAAGAATAGTATTCATTACATTGCGAAGGTATTCCTGCCTGACAAGATCATCATCATCAAGGTGAATCATAAAGGGCATACCCCCCTGAACCATATACTTAGTGAGCGATGCCATTGAATCTTCTAATTGATGAAATTCAAGAAATTCACTGTAAGATAAGGTGTGCACATTGATTTCAATATACCTTCCTGAAAGTAATGTAGCAAGTTCTCCCGATAAAAGTGTGGCATTGCTGCCAGTACAATAAATGTCATAACTTCCTTCGGCCAGAAGACCTCTGAGAGTTTTCTCAAATTGTGTTATTTCCTGAATTTCATCAATAAAAACAAATGCCTTCCGCCCCTCTTTTCGCTGGCTTTTTATAAAACCCCAAAGGGTTTCATCATCCTTTATAAAATTATACTCGGGGTTTTCTTTGTTGATGAAGATAACATCTCCGTCAGGAAACTTTTTCTTCACATAATCAATTGTCTGCAATAGCAGATAGCTTTTACCTGACCGACGCTGACCCGTGAAAACTTTAATAACAGGCTTATTGATATATGGCATTACCTTTTTAAGGTAAGCCGGGCGGGAAATAAAATTCAAAGCATCCATGTTTCCATTATGTTAAATGAATATACAAATATAGCCTTTTCTTTTCATTATGATGAATATAGTTTAAGAATTTAACCATTTCTTTCAGCATAATAAAAATAGAAAAGAAGGTGGCTTCGGTATTAAACCTACTTCAGGCAGGTCTTAAGTTGAAACAATTGCTGTCCTGACATTTATGCCCCAAAACAAAAAGCCCTGATAACCAGAGCTTTTAAGTGTCAATAAGGAAAAGTAAAATTTAATATTTGTAGCCCCGACAGGAATCGAACCTGTATTTAAAGTTTAGGAAACTTCCGTTCTATCCGTTGAACTACGGAGCCATCTTTTTTTATTTATTCAATCTCTGTATTTCAAAGTTTAGGATCTCGTCACTGGTGACGAGACTATCCGTTGAACTCCGGAGCCAATTTCTTATGAGCTGCAAAATTAATAAATATCCCCAAGCTGTGCAAATGAGATTTTGAGGGACATAAATTCTATCAGTATTTGACAATCAGAACTATAGTCGAAAACCAATGTACTGGAAATCATTTGTTTTGAAGACATGATTTTAAATCAGCATCCTTTTATGGGCATGTATATCTACAATTTATCATACGCACCACAAATGAAATCATTATCATCTTTCTGATCATGACGGTTCATATTGCAAAGAAGATTTTGCTCCCAATCATCGCTAAAATATTTTTTACAGGTAATGCATAGCCCTGGAGTTGGTATTGCTTCAATGTCAACCTTGGTTCCATCATCATTATAAAATCCATTTACTTCTACCTGGGGAGGAGCGGTTTCAGGATCAAAATCAAGAAATCTTTTCAGGGAGTTTAACAAGTGCTCATGTTTATACTTATACCATTCAATATTATAGTCAGCTTGCTCGATGTAAGACTTTAGTTTCATTATTTGCTCTTTTCCCAATAGATAATCATCCAGCCCTTCAGTCTGAAAAAGGTCAGAGATAACGTCTTTTGCAAAATCTCTAATAACATATTGATAATCAAAATAATGTATAGGATCCAACCTGATGGATATGTTCCACTCCGACTCAATTTTATTGAACAGATCAATATAGGGTTCAATGGTGGGTTTATATTCGTGATCCATAATCGAATATGGAATTTCCACAACTTCGAAAGTATCAGCATTAAGGTAACAGACATTCCCGGCTTCTGTGCTCTGAACAATCTTATCGAGAACTTCCGGAGGATAATTTCTTTTCATAGCTGATATCTCTGTTTAAACAGGCGTTTTGCGAACCAAAAATAACAATTTTTTTCTGGCTTTCTTCTATTTTAAGCTGAAGGCTATGTCTGTCTGTGAAATATGTGCTCTCTCATACTATTTTTGCCTTTCTGTCAGGATTCCAGTGGAATTGTCATCTATGGAAAGAAAGTTGCCAATCATACTTCTTTCCGGCAAAAGATATTAAAGTGATCAACCGCTTACCATATTAATTCAACAATCCCTACTTTTGTAAACTGTCAATTATATCAATGTGATCATGAAAAATCTCCTGTTTCTGTTTATTTGGCTTATCTCATTAAATGCTTCGGCCCAGTTCGAAAAGTACTTCTACAACAAAACCCTGCGCATCGATTACATGCATGCCGGGACTGCCGACACGGATGTTTATGCCTTGGATGAGTTGATTGATGAGCCTTTCTGGGGCGGCTCGAAAACCAACCTGATTTGCCCGTTCAATTACGGGAATTACAAATTCACGGTTACCGATGTGGCCAGCGGCGAACTGATTTATTCAAAAGGTTATTCCAGCCTTTTCGCTGAGTGGCAAACCACTGCCGAAGCCCGCGAAACAACACGTTCATACCCTGAAAACGTGGTGATGCCTTATCCGAAAAAGCCGGTGACCGTTGATTTCTTCAAACGCAAACGCGACGGAGAATGGGAAAATCAGTTCACTCTGAAAGTAGATCCGAAAAGCTACTTTATCAAAAAAGAACGCAGGCATGAATTCCCGCATTTCATGGTAAATGATGCCGGAAAGCCCGAAGAATGCCTTGATATTGTTTTTGTTCCTGAAGGTTATACCCTTGCGGAGATGGACAAATTTAAAGCCGATTGCGCACGCCTGGCCGATTTTCTGCTCAATTGCAAACCTTTTGATGAATACAAGGGCAAGATTAATATCTATGGAGTTGAAGCCCCATCCGCTGAGAGTGGCGCCGATATTCCCGGTAAGGACATCTGGAAGAAAACCATCCTCAACAGCAACTTTTACACTTTTGATATTGAGCGCTATCTCACAACTACCGACATGAAAAGTGTACGCGATGTTGCTGCCAATGTTCCTTACGATCAGATTTGTGTGATTGCAAATTCGCAAATATATGGTGGTGGCGGCATTTACAACCATTATGCACTTTTTACGAGCGACAATCCTTTTGCTAATTATGTATTTGTTCATGAGTTCGGACACAGCTTTGCCGGACTGGGCGATGAGTATTACAATTCGGAAGTTGCCTATGAAGATTTCTACAACCTCAGCATCGAACCCTGGGAGCCCAACATTACCACACTGGTCAACTTTGAAACCAAGTGGAAAGATATGGTTCCGGAAGGAACTCCCATTCCAACTCCTGAAAAAGACAAGGATAAATACGCTGTGGGCGCCTATGAAGGCGGAGGGTATATGACAAAAGGGATTTTCCGCCCGGCTTATGATTGTACCATGAAATCGCTTTCCTACAATAACTTCTGTCCGGTTTGCCAGAAAGCCATACGCGAAAAAATAGAATTTTACACCAGGTAAACAAACTATTGAAATCCAATTTGCATATCAATGTCGTTTAGTTAAGACCTCGGATGGAATATAAAATGAAAAAGTATCCTTCGACTTCGTTACCAATTACGGATTGTTCGTTTCATCCTTCGACTCCGCTCAGGAGGACATCGTATAGGGTTGATAACGTGTGTATTAATGAGAATAAATTTCGACTTAACACGAATGTCACACTGAGCGGAGTCGAAGTGTTTAAATGCTTGATATAACTGTCATCTCCGCATTATGCTCAATTTTTTTTGAGTTACAACTCAGGATGACTGTCAGTCTGAGTCCCGCACGTGCGGGAAAGACAATTTCTCTTAACTAAGCGACATTGATCTGCAACCCTGAAAAAACACTGATTTGAAACTAAAAACCCACTTCACCGACCTTGGCCTGATTGAATACGGAACTGCATGGAACCTTCAGGAACGCTTGTTTAACAGCATAATAGCCCTAAAGAAATCAGGGCTTACCGAAACTGACAACTACCTGCTTTTCTGCGAACACCCGCATGTATATACGCTGGGAAAAAGCGGATCGGAAAACAATCTGCTGCTTGATATGATTCAGCTTCAGGCAAAAGATGCGAGCTTTTTCCGCACAAACCGTGGTGGCGACATCACCTATCATGGTCCGGGACAGATTGTGGGATATCCCATCCTGAATCTCGAAGCAATTGTTAAAGGTGCCCGCGAATACATTGAAAAAATGGAGGAAGCCATCATCCTCACACTGGCCCATTACGGACTGGCTTCCGAACGTCTCGACGGGGCTACCGGCGTATGGCTCGACACCGATAAGCCTGATAAAACCCGTAAGATTTGCGCCATTGGTGTGCGAACCAGCCACTGGGTGAGTATGCATGGTTTTGCGTTTAATGTGAATACAAATCTTCAATACTTCAACTACATCAATCCATGCGGATTTACTGACAAAGCAGTAACTTCGCTATCGAAAGAACTTGGCCGTGATATAGAAACCGATGAAGTCAAAACTGTGCTGGCTGATAAACTTGCGGCTGTTTACGGACTCGATTTACTGAAGATGCCGAAAAGCGAACTTGGTACAACGTTTGAAAATACTTCTTCTTTAGTACCCCCTCTAACTCCCCCTTAAAGCAAGGGGGAGAACCCGCCAGCAAGGCATTTTACAATAAAAGTATCAAAAAATACGAAAGTAATCGTCCCCCTGTCATGCTGAGCGGAGATTCTGTGTTAAGATCCAATCAAAATCTGATATTTTTTTTACCTTTGTACTTCAAAACGGCCTTGTGCTAGTTTCTAAAGAGTGTCAGCCACTCTTTTTTTACTTTCATAGTCTTTTTGATATACTGTGTCGTTTTTGTACAACAGATACATCAATTCCAATAATTTCCTCTGCACAGCAACGATGGCCTTCATTTTTACGCCATGTTTTGAAACTAAGCGCACATATATTTCCTTAAACTTTTCATCATGTTTTATTGCTGATAATGAAGGTAAATGCATTGCTTTTCTTAATGCTTTATTCCCCATCTTTGATATTCTTGGTTTTTTATTCACAGAGGTTCCTGACTGCTTCTCTTTGACGTCGAAACCAGCATAGCTTGTAATTTGTTTCTTGTTTCTTACCAGATTAAAGCCATTTGTTTCTGCCAATACGGTAACAGTTGTTAGTATGCCAATTCCAGGTATTGAACATATTTTTTGTATTCTCTTCTGCAATCCACTGTCGCTTTTAACGATCAGCTCTATGTCTTTCTTGACCTGATATTCTTGTTTGTTTAAGAACTGAATTCTGGCCTTTAATCGACTTAGACTGCCTGCATTTGGCTCTGCTTCTGAATTTTCAGCGTGCAACATATTCTTCACCATCGCTCTTTCGGATACAATCTGATCGCGCTCCCGTGTTAGTTGCTGTAGCATCTTGTAAATCCCATCAGGTCGATGCCAATGGTCCATCTTTCGCTCTAAACCGAATTGTGCGATTGCATCGGAACTGGTTTTGTCGGTAGTAGTTTTGTTTTCTAAGGTTCGCATATAACTGCTGATCTTCTTGGGCATAACTATGCTCACTTCAAATCCATTCTCGTCGAGGTAATAGGCAAACTTCTGATGGTACACTCCAGTAGCCTCCATAACATATTGAACAGGAATATCTACTTGGGTCAGTTTTTTTACCCATTTGATTAAAGACCCTATCCCCGGAGTAGTATTTCTAAATATACTACGTGAATAAAGATCTATGGATAGGTCTGATTTTAACCTACCTAGTGTCACAACTAACTCCTTCTGTGCGACATCTACTCCTAATACTTGTTTCAAAATTTGCATGATCAAAATTTTAAGGTTAGTAATAAAAGTGATGAATCTCCCTTCGTTTTTCCTCCTTCGTAGTGATACTGGATATACAGATTTACCGTATTCCTTACATTCTGTTCAAACTCTAAGAGATAGAAAAGAATGAGGCTTTTTCTCCGCTCGGATATGTTTCTTGAACTATTTAGTCGAAGTTGTGCTCTCATTCTTTTTCACTTTATCTGCAAATCTATTTTAATTTTGCAAACATAGGAGTCGAAGAAGTGTCTAGACGCTTGATTACCTGTCATCTCCGCAGTATGCTCAATTTTTTTTGAGTCTCAACTCAGGATGACTGTCAGTCTGAGTCCCGCATGTGCAGGAAAGACGATATTCCTTAACTAAACGACATTGCCTTAAGTATCCTCAATGCTTCATCCACATGTTTTTCGGTTTGAAATTGTGAATTGAATGTATAAATCACCTTGCCTGATTTATCTGTAACATAGGTTACGCGCCCCGGCAACAATCCGAATAAATTTGTTGGTACCCCGAATTGCTTCCTGATTTTATTCCCTTCATCGCTGAGCAACGTGAAACTGAGCCTGTGCTTTTCAGCAAACTCCTTGTGGCTTATAATAGATTGGCTGCTGATGCCGATAATTACTGCGTCAGCTTCACTGAATACTTCAAACTGATCGCGGAAAGCACAGGCCTGAGCCGTACAGCCGGGACTGTCATCTTTTGGATAAAAATAAATCACCAGGTTCTTTTTGCCCAGAACAGAATTGATATCGAATAAATTTCCGTTCTGATCGGGCAGGGTAAATGCAGGGATTATGCTACCGGTTTTGATTTCATTCATGTGATTGTCTTTGTTAAAAGTTAAATAAGCCGTAAAAAGAAGCAGGTAAATAATGAGGTAAAACCGATAGAAATTCCTTAATTTCAGGTAGTTTCTGTTTTCGGGATACAAATTGCCAATTAGTGCTTTCAGTTCTTTACCGAAATAAGGTTTTATGTTGATCGTCCAGCTATCGGTCTGGTAAACCATTTTACGGAATTTGCTCCGGTAAAAAGTCAGGGGTAAGCCCCAGGTAAAAAAGAGAATCAGCCAGATATTTTCGAGGAGAAACATGGGATTAGATTTAAAGATTCAAAGATTCAAAGATTCAAAGATTCAAAGATTCAAAGATTAGCTTCGCTGATCTCCCTCTGGTCGGTTCAAGGATTAGCTTCGCTGATCTCCCTCTGGTCGGTTCAAGGATTCAATTTCCAGTTTCTAATTTCCAATTTTCTGACTTCCGACCTCTGACATCTGACCTCTGACATCCGACCTCTGACCTCCGACATCAAAGATTCTCTCCAATATTATTTCTTCGGGAACCAGGGAATAAACGCACTTGTCCTTCTCACATATTCCTGGTATCCTGGTTTGGTGGTGTTCAGTGTTTTTTCGAGCAGAGCAACTCCTGATACTTTGATTATTAAAGCCGTCATTAAAACAGATCCCAATACCGGCCAGTAACTTCCTGCTGAGAGGCAAATAATCGCATATCCGAACCAGACTGCAGCATCACCAAAATAATTGGGATGCCGGGTGTAATGCCAGAATCCGGTGTTCAGCACCTTGCCTTTGTTTGCCGGATTGGCTTTAAAGCGCGCCAGTTGCATATCTCCTCCTGCTTCAAAGACAAAGCCAATGATCCAGATTGCTATCCCTATAAAATCAAGAACTCCCAGACTATCGTCCTGGTAAAACTGAGCGCCGAGTAATGGGACCGAAATAAGCCACATCAAAACTCCCTGAAGAAGAAAAACTGAGAAGAAACTATACCACCAATAGCGGTGTTCACCAAAATCTTTCCTGAATTTCTGGTAGCGAAAATCTTCACCTTTGCCAATATTTCGCCATGCCAGGTAAATGGAAAGCCGCAGGCCCCAGATGGCAACCAGGGTCATCAGCAGGATTTTGCGTGTTTCGAATCCTTCGGTAAAGATGAAGTAAACCGCAGCAGCCACCACAAATCCAAAACCCCAGAACAGGTCAACAATACTCACGTTTCTGATTTTGATGCTGATCAGCCACAGGATTGTCATCATCGATAGAATGGCTGCAAATGCAAACAGGTAAATCTCAAAAAATGTCATAATACTTTTTATTTAAACATTAAGGCAACAGCTGCAGTGCCGATGCCGGCGTTGGCACCGATTACCGGCGAAATATTTACTACTGCCACAGGTTCTTTGCCTGTGAATTCTTTCATTTTGCTTGAATACCAGGCCGCAGCATCGGGGTTATGGGCATGAAGAATGATACTATTCCATATTTCCCTGCCTTTATTTTCGGTCCGCAGGTGCATCATGACTTTCTCCATATTGGATTGCTGGCTGTAAGTTTTACCAAAAACAAACGAGGCACCGTGCTCATCCATAGATACAATTGGATTGACATTCATCATTTTTGCGATAAAGCCTTTGAACGGAGAAACCCTTCCGCCGCGCACCATATATTTAAGAGTTCTTACGCTCACATAGATTTGCGTATCTCTGACCCATTGTTCAGCCATCGCAACAATTTCATCGTGCGAATGCCCGGCTTCAATTGCCTGAGCTGCCCGCATAACAATCAACCCAAGCGCCCCTGAGAGATTTTTGGAATTGATCACCGAAATTGGTTTGTTAAATTCAGCGCTCACAGTTTTTGCCGCTTTCTGACTGTTGAAGCAGGTTCCGCTGAATTTATCGGTCAGGTGAATGGCTATGATGGAATCGTAAGTGTCTGAAAGTTGGGTGTATAAATTGACAAATGCCTTTTCATTGATCTGTGAAGTCTTTGGAAATTCATTTTTACTATCGAGTAGTGAATAAAACTGCGCGGGCTGAATGGTTATTTTATCCAGATAATGGCTTTCGCCGAAATTGATATTGATCGGCAACATGTTAACCTGATAATGATCCATCAGCTCCTGCGGCAAATCACAGGTTGAGTCGGTTACCAGCGCTATTTTCCATTTGCGGTTAAAAATTGCTTCGCTTTGTCGCACCATATCATCAGCCTTGTGAAAAGTCACCAGACTGATATCATTCAACTGCTGAAACATATCAGCCGGATTACTGGTGTGGATATGAATGTGCTTGTTTTTTTCGTTACCGCCAATTACAATCGAGTCTCCATGCTGCTGCAGGATTTTTGTCAGGGACTTCTGATCAACAGAAAGGTTTTTCAAAATACCTTCGGTGCAATATCTGAATTTTACTTCTTCCGGAATATGATCATTATTTGAAGGCAAAATGAGGGCTGCTGGTTTTGAATGCAATAAATTTCTGATACTTCGGGTTTTAATAAGATCAATAATTCCATCGATAAACAAAACAAAGGCATTCGCGCCTGAATCAACCACGTTGGCCCTTGAAAGAGCGAGCAACTGAGATTTGGTGTTTGCAAGCGATTTTATCGCCACTTCCTGAGAACGAATTAACAACTGGTTGAAATCAGTGATTATTTCGCGGTGGTTGTATATAAAATCCGACCATTCACGTATTACGGTAAGCATGGTACCTTCTACCGGATTGGCAACAGCCTCATACATGTATGGAACTGATTTTTTGACACTTTCAGCAAACTGAGGAATGTTCAGGCTGCTCAGATTACCGGCTTCCTTACTAATCCCATACAGAAACTGGGCAAAAATGATCCCGGAGTTACCGCGGGCATTGGTCATGGCGGTTTCTGCAATCAGATCGGCCGTAATTTTATAGGATTTGTGCGGATGAATGGAATCGATCACCGATTGTATGGTGGTGGCCATATTGCTGCCCGTATCACCATCATTGACCGGGAAAACATTTATTTTGTTCAGGTATGCCTGATTTGCAAGAATATTCCTGGCACCTGCGACAAAGGTGTAATAAAGCCTGCGTCCATCGACTTCTATAATTGGTAGTGCGTTCATCGTTCTAATTAAAATGGTGTCCGAGCCAAAAACGTTTGAAATTATCTCCTGAATTGAAAAGAGCAATTGTTGCATACAAGCATGTAACGAAGTTACCTGCTATCATGATTGAAATTATCCATAGCAATGCAGTCATCCCTTTCTCTTCACGGTAAAGAACCCATGCCGAGAACAAAAAGAAACCCATGTACACCTCAATTAAACTCACTTTGCCCCATGCCATTGAAATCAGTATGCTGCCTTCTTGCAGAAAATCGCCTGCAACAAACCCGTAAGCAAGTGTAAAGAACATGATGAGTGTTCCGGTAACTGCGAATATTCTGGCTGCTTTCATAGTGAAATCAGTTAAAGTTTGTTTTAGCTAACATCAGTTCGAATAAATAAAATCAGCCCTTTATCAAAGATAAGCGAAAAAGGAAGAAAAATAAACTGAACAGGTATTTCTTTTATGATCATTCCCCTGAACTCTTTCAAGACTAACCGCCTGTAAATCAAATTACTGCCGGACAATATTTCTCAGACATTTGCAAAGATTATCTGAACCCGGAACTTTTTGTATCAAGCAGGGACAAATCTTCAGCAGAAAGTGAAAAAGTCATTGCCCCGGCATTTTCTTTTGCATGTGATTCTTTGGTAGCTCCGGGAATAGCCACCACAGTTTCGCCATGAAAATTTATCAGCCAGTTGAGGGCAATCTGTGACGAAGTTACCCCATACTTTATGGCAAGTTCCTGAACTGTTTTTACCAAGGGTCTGCTCTTTTCAAGGCCTGCCGGTCTGAAAAAAGAAGAGTATTTCCGCATACCGATGTTTTTTAACAATTCCGGATTATCGTGAAACTTTCCGGTAACCAGCCCCTGTGCCAGCGGAGAGTATGCGATGATGGTAATTCCAAGCTCTTTTGCCGTTTGCATTATTCCGTTGGATTCAATTTTCCGATCGAGCAGGCTGTACCTCACCTGATTGGAAACCAAATGAATACCATGCTTCTGTAAAGCTTCCCATGCTGACCTCATTTGTTTTGCCGAAAAATTACTCACCCCGACAAAACGTATTTTTTGTTCTTTAACCAACTTTGTCATGGCATCCATTTCGGCTTTTTCGTTTGAAAAGCCCCACGGTTGGTGAACCTGATAAAGATCGATGGGATATGGAGCAAGAGCCTCAAGGCGCTGATCAACTGTTTTCAGGATATTTGAAGCAGTTCTGAACATGGGCCACCATTTGGTTGCCACTATGACTTCGCCCGGTTTTTTACCAATATCCCTGAGTGATGCAGCAAGCGCTTTTTCGGAAGCCCCGTTGCCATATACCTCGGCAGTATCGAACCAGTTGATGCCGCCTTCCAGAGAGATTTTTACCATTTGCTGAATGAGATCATCTCCCATATCTGGCCAGAATTTACCAGCCATATTTTTTTGTTTGCTGAACTGCCAGCAGCCTAAACCGATGGGCGTTATCATCAGATCGGATTTGCCTATTGATCGTAGAGGAAGCATTTGTTTCATAAAGAATTTGGTTCAACTGTAAATTTAGTGGTTATTTTTAGTTTGCCTGAGTAAGACGTTTGCCTGAAAACTTCATTTATCAAAAAACCATGACTTTGCTTACCAAATGCCTTCAACTTTCCGACCTTCCGCGTTATTATATCGCTATCCCAAGAAATACAACATGCGACTATTTCGGCTTAAATTTAACCGGCTGCGATCTTTTTGATCATTCCATTAAAGATAAAACCATGAAAAGGTAAAACTGCATACCAATAAAGCCTGCCCGCCAATCCCAAAGGACGGAAAGTAGCTGTTTG
>PHDU01000119.1 GCA_002842755.1 Bacteroidetes bacterium HGW-Bacteroidetes-1
CTGAGATCCATTATTGATACTTCCATAAAAAATGGCCAGAATGTATTTCTTGCATTAAACACCATTGCCGATTACAAAAGAAACTGATTAGTTACAAATTTTTTAATTAATACTATTTTCTTTGGAACAGCAAAGTTCCTTCTAACGCGTCCCAAAAACATTACAACTCATAGGAAATATATTACATGTTTCACACATAAAATGACTGTGACAGAATAGTTTAGGTAATGTTTCGTTAATAATTGTAAAAATCCCACTAAAATGTCCGATCACAAATTCTTATTTAGTTTTTGAATGGCATCAATAGTCAACACAAACCGGATTCTATCTTTAAATGCACCACTGCCAAGTTTTAGATTTTCTGAGACAAACAAAGGAAAATACACTTCAAAAAGATCCCATATACCTGCTTTCAGGCCTGCTTCCATCATTAATGCAGGTCCTTTAACAATTCCTATGCCCTGTTCATTGAGCAACAAATTGAGAAATGGTTTGATCGGAAGCTTTCCGTTGATTACAGGAATATTGCTGTCAAAGCTGATTGAAACAAGCCAATCGCTATAACCAAGACTATCGTTCACATAGGATACCAGTCCGCCTTCATATAGTGTCATCTGACGTGACCAGAATGTCAGTGGAAAAGCACTGAAACGATCGGGGTAGGTTCCTTCATAAAGGTATTGTTCCCGTCCGCTTCGTCCACCCGCTGCAAGATTATAAAATGGAACTCCCGACTTATTTATCAGGACTTTTCCGGCAAAAAGACGCATATTCAGTCCGCTATTATTGCCATAATAACTATATCTGTATTTCATATCGAAGAATACCTTTTGAAATGAGGGACTGAATTCATAGGTAGTCACAAAATTGAAAGGGTTAATGCGTGATGTCCTTTCAAACTTATAACCCAGTTGCCCAAACGAAAACATTTTAGCTTTTTCAAGATGTCTGATCTTGTCAAGATCCGAAGCTACAATGTAATTACCAAATGCCTGATGATTGAAAGGACTGTTGAAATTGCTATTTCTGAAATGAAGGTTAAAACCAAGTTTAGCTTTGTGATAATTTTGATCGCCAATGGCAGCAAAACGAGCACCTTCGAGGCTGACAGTGCCCATCCTGATAAAGGATTCATAGGGGATAAATCTTAAAGAAATTTTACCAAAACCAGCAATATCATTATTTCTGAATGAAAAGAAAGGGATTAGAAAGTACTCCAAAGGTTTGGGAAGGATGAAGCCATTGTGCAATGCAACTCCAAGCATAAATCCATTTTCTCTGTTCCAGTTGATGACCGGAATATATATCAGCGTTCGTTTTGCAGGATCTTCGAGCGTAAAATAGAACTGAGTTTTGATTGGATCTGCTTTTGGAAAGAGGCCTGTGGTGCGAATGTTGTTGTTAAGCCGAAAAATCTCTGACGACCTGTGCAAAGGATCAAGAATCACTTTGTCAACAGCTGAATCCGGAAGGCTGATCCACCGTCTGCCTGAAAACCCATCGGTCCATTGTTCATAAATCAATGAATCTCCATTCATTCCAGCAAGATGAATAGGAGCTGGCAACTTCCCTTTGTTTTTGATAAGGAGTTGATTTTTCTTCAAACGCAGTAACTTGTAGTCAAGCCTTTTTGTAGTTCCGAGGAAATCATCAAAAAACCAGTTCAGATTTTTGGAGGTCTGCTTTTCAAAAACCAGGCGCAAATCCTCAGGTTGTGGATGCCTGAATTTCCATTGTTGGTAGTATAGTTGTATGGACGCATCGAAAAGTGAATCGCCCAGCCAGGCTCTAAGGGAATTGAATCCCAATGCCGCCTTGTTGTATACCATCGTTCCATAGTTATCATCACCAAAGTCGGTTACTTTTAAATCAATGGGCTGTTCAAGGTTGTTGCGTGCTGTTGTAAGCCATGACAGCTCCGACATACGTTGCACGGGCATATCGGTAACATTGAAAAACCTGGCCAGCTTATAATTGGTAAAATACACCTCCCAAAGTTTCTTGTCAGGATAATATAAATCCATATAGCGTAACTCATAGGCTGAACCAATGCTTTCATCAAGAAAAGGATACCGGCGTTCGTTGTTTGCAATTGCGCTGTAAAACCAATTATGAGCTGCTTCGTGCGCAATCACCTCATCAAGCGCATAGGCATCCTCCACATACCCGATTACAGCCAGACCAGGATACTCCATTCCTGCACCGGCTGTCAAGGTGCTTTGTACAACTGTAAAAGTATTGTAAGGATAATCGCCTATCCATTCCGATAAATGCATGATGGCTCTTGATGCAAATTCATTGGCGCTTTTCCAATGGTTGGACTGTTGGTTGGTGAACATTACCAGAATTGTGACTTCGTGGCCGGATGGCTGAATAGTAACAATTGTTTTTGTTACATTGAATCTTTTATCTGCAAACCAGGCAAAATCATGTATCCGACTTCCTTTGTAATGAAGGGTTTTTTGCTTTTCAGAAGAAAGAGGAAATGACTGACTTTTATAGCGGACACCTAGCCATGAACTGTCGGAGGCCAGTTGATTAAGTGTGTTTTGTTCGGACTCATCCTGTAATTCACCCGAAGCCCCAACAATATAGTTATCAGGTAGGGTGATATGAACATCAAATGTACCAAATTCTCCATAAAATTCTCCCTGATCAAGGTAAGGCATTGGATGCCATCCCAATCGGTCATAAACTGCCGGTTTTGGAAACCACTGTGATATTTGGTAGGATTCGCCCATATGACCCAAACGTGAACTGATGCCTTTTGGAATTTTTACCCTGAAAGGAGTCGTAATGATGACTGAATCGCCGGGTCGGAGTGGCTCTGTTAAAAATACCTTGCAGATGTCGATGGTATCGGTGAGTAGCTGCCATTGAAGTTTTTTACCTGATGTCTGGAAATGAAGTGAATCAATACTGCCGCTTAATTCTGCCTGATTGAACAGTTTTTGTTTCCCTCGCATGCGCAGCAATTGTTTGGCCAGAGCCGTATTATTATTGGCATAGGCATTGGGCCAGAGATGGAAATAAATATAGGGAAGCGTATCGGTCGAATTGTTAATATATTCAACGGATTGAAAGGCACTCAACTGGTGCGACTGATCGTTGAGTGTTGTATGAATGGTATAATTCACTTCCTGTTGAAAATATTCCTGAGCCGAAACGATCATTGCAATTCCAGACAGCTGTAGAAAGGCAATCAACAGCACCCCTTTTATGAACAGATATAAATGGGTATTCAAATTTTAATGCAGATAAATTATTTCAAATGAATTGACCCCAAATTAGTGGTATGGAATCAAAATTTATGTCCATCTGATCGGTTTTTCAAAGCCCATTTGCATTAAAAAGCTGTAATCAGACAGAGCGTATAAAAAATGCACTACTTCTTTTCAAAAACATCGAATCGAAATAGCGCTATATGAACCTGAAGTCACTTTGTTTTCAGGCATGGAATCTTTTTTTAGTCTTTTACATCCTGATGCATATAGATATCAGTCATGTTTTCCTTTACAGTATCAATCCGTTGAACAATCCCGGTAAGTAAATCTTCATACTTATCTTGTAATTCGTCTGACAAATCTGCTATTTTGCCTGCAATCTTATTTCTTGTGTCCGAACCTTTTTCAGGTGCAAAAAGTACTCCGAGAAGGACTCCTGCTGCTAAACCTGCCAGTACTCCTAAAATGATTTTTTCTGAATTCATATTGTTGATGTAATTTTTATAATTCGCTTTTTGAATGACAGGATGCTATGTGCTTAAATTCCTATGCAATCCGTTAAAATAATTAACGGATTGCATAAAAAAATAGTAGCTTTCTATCAAACCAACAGGATGATGAGGATAATGATCAACAACAGTGTGCCTGTTCCAATATAGATTGCGCCATTGCTTTGGCGGAGATCTTTTTTAATGGCTTTCAGTTCATTTCTCAACTCACGTTTTTCAAGTACAGATAAATCCGACTTGTCCATATCACGTATTTCTTCAACACGCAGGTTGAGTATTTTGATGTCCTCAGTACTTAGTGTGTTTTCACTGCTTGAGGTTACTGTGTTTTTCTCTGATTTCTTTATCTCTGATGCAGATGCAGTTGTTAGAGAAACAAACATAGATAACATAACCAAGACGGTAATTAATTTGAATTTTTTCATTGTTTAGTAATTAAGTTAAAATGTTGATTAAGAAAATATTTCACTATTTTATGGCATAGCTGCCCATAATTTTAATTTGACAAATGGCAAACAAATTCAGATACCTGTTGCATTTGATTTGTTTAAAAGTCACCGGTTGTAAGCACTGCTTCCGAATAGGAATACTGCACATTTGCATCATCCTCAGCTGTCAGAAAAATTTTTGAAGGCTTAAATGAAGTTATAGTTTCAAATGAGGCTTTTAATTTTTTCGACATGAAACCCGTTTCGCTAACAATCTGACCGATATTTTTTGCAGCTTTGTTGTCAGCAACCAGCCAGACAACATAGGTGTCTTTTGGTGGAGAAAGCTGGTTCGATTCGGCCAGATTTGAAATCTGAATGTTGATGCGGTAATTGTGGTTCTTGTCTTTTTTTACTTTTACTGTGCCATTGGCCGCAGGCACCATAGAAGATGACAAAAAATTTGCTTTTGTTGCACATGAATTCAGTGTAAGTACCAGCAAAATTGCAGAGCTTATTAAACTGATATTTTTTAACCTTCTGAGCGAGATATTCATTTTCATTTTTGGATGATTTATTGCATTAATAATTCTTAATTTCAGCCATTGTTAAACGGGCTTCACTTAAATTGTTTACATCGTTGATAAGTGCCTTATTAATAGTGTCCCATGCAGTAATAACGATAAGATTGTTTTTTTGATGCATGGTGTTAAATGCTGTATTTCGTGCTTCAAAATCATCTAGAATCAATGTAAATAGTGCTGCATTGATAAGGTTTTCTTTTTCTATCTTCTGCAATAAAGTATTAATAGTAAGTTGATTTGATACATTTGATAATTCAATGGATTGATAGTATTTCAACAATTCATAGAGTGAATCAAGGTCGTATGCTGCAGGAGTAACTTCAGTTTTTGTCAGTCCGGTTTTTTGAACCAGATGAGGTGTAATGCTTTTGTTTGTCAATTGAATACAACCACTAAGAAATATAGTGGTTACAATTGCCAGCATTATCAGTGTTAGCATCCTGTTTTTCATTTTCGACCATTTTAGGTTTCTCTACTTTTTTTGCATCCTGCATTAAGATTTGATTGCTTATTGTTACATAACTAATGAATCATCGGTTCACCAGGGTAGTTGCCTTTCCCATATTCCAGCTCTGAGTTTGTATCTTCACAACATGTTTTATATCTCAGCAAATCAGTTTTGACATAATTGGTAAAGCGGTTTATTTTTTTTCTTAATTTTTTACCTTTGACAGGAGCATATAGCAGACCTAAAGCAGCACCAGTTAAAACTCCTGCAATCATCGCAACAGCGATGTTTGAAAATCCGTTGGGTTTCTTCACTTCCTTTAATTTAGCAGTATTTTTCATGCAACAAAGATGATGTCAATTGAATGTAAAAGCATTACATAATGATGAAATAAACTTATATATTTCACAGTTTTCTATTGATGAATCCCTTTTTGGGAAGAATGGCTAGAAGTTCGTTTTATGGCTTATGAAGGCGTTTTTCTGACCGTAAGTACTGAAAGTTGAGGCTGAATCATCATTCGGTTAGATTTCTAAAAAAGAAAGTTGGATGGAAGAGAGAAAGAAGGTAGAACCTGCAAAATATTGAAAAGATTTACTTTTTTTTAAAGAAAATACGTTCAAAAGCAAATCTGCCTACCCGAAAACCGACTGGTTTAAGGATAGGCAGTAACCACATTCTAACCAAAGAACATTCTCTTTATAATAAATTCAATTAAGTAAAGCTATTTGATCTTGCTCCACTAATTGATTAAATGTCATACCCACTTTTGATGATGGTAGAAAGCATTTTAAACTGCTCATTGGCATTGAATCTTTGTTTTGAATGAGCCGGGATGACGATTCCATCACCAAGTTTTAAAATGTATTCCTTGCCATTGATAAAGAGTTCGGCTTTTCCATGAATGATTTGTATAAAAGTATCAAAAGGTGAAATTTTTTCAGCCATTTCCTCACCGGCATCAAAAGATGAAACAGTTACATTTCCTGTTGTTTTTTTTATAATTGTTTTGCTTACCACAGCGTTGGGCATGTATTGAATGATTTCAACGATGATATGAGCCAATGATTTTTCCATTTCAGAAGTGTCTTTTAAGTTTTTCATTCAATTTTGTATTATTTCCTTGTTGTTTCAGAACGAGAGAGTTTTGAAAATGAACATTTTCTATTTTCTCGGTGACAAAAGTTTTAAAAACACTTTATAATAATAACCGATCTGAATAATTTATTGATTGCAAAGTTCTTATAAATTAGGCGGGAATGTCTTATACTCTTTTAAGAAAAGCTTACAAATATCACAGGTTTTCAAGGTTATCCTTGCGCCTTTGTTTGAGCTGTTTAAAATAAGAAGGGGTAAGACCGGTAACTTTCTTAAACTGATTTGATAAATGAGCTACACTGCTGTATTGCATCCGATATGAAATTTCGGTGAGTGTAAGTTCATCGTACAAGAGTAATTCTTTTACTCTTTCTATTTTGTGAAATATGATGAATTGCTGAATAGTGATTCCTTTTACTTCTGAAAAGGTATTGGAAAGGTAAGTGTAATCCTGATTCAACTTGCTGCTGAGATGGTCTGAATAGTTGACCTTGGGAAGCTCCTCTGAGTAGTGAATCATTTCGATGATTACTGCTTTTATCCTTTCAATTAGTTCTACTTTACTAAACTGAAAATAACGACTTTTTGTATTGTTATATCATTAATAATTAGTATCTTAGCCTAATTATTAACGCATTCTGATTGTTT
>PHDU01000024.1 GCA_002842755.1 Bacteroidetes bacterium HGW-Bacteroidetes-1
TCACTTTTTTTTCATAATTTTATGGTATTAATAGTTAACACCATAAAGGTAGCAAAAAGTCGTCAAAGGCTTCAGCTGCCTTTTAGGTTTCGTTCAACAAAGGCTATATGCAATAAGGGTTTCAGTGGTAATTCAATCATTCTGCCCCGCTCAAACTTCGGTGTTGGTGGTCAGGAAAGTAGCCCGCAATCCCTTACTGCATATAGCCTCAACCGTTGTGCACAAGCGTAGAATGACAGTGCGTTAATAGAAAATTTGCTGCATAAAGACAAAAAAAGAAAAACGATATAATAAACAGCCGACCCACAAAACTGCATCCCGATTGCTATCGGGACAAGCCCCGACACACAAGCCGATGCTTCAGCTTGCAAAAGAGCAGTTTTCTTGCCGACGCACCCGTGGAAATTGGTACATTTGCGTTTATTGATAATGATTTTAAGACTGGATTAAATAATGTTTGAACAAACTTTTAAGAATATTGACGACATACTGCACAAAGATGCTGGTTGTGGAAGCGAATTAGATTATGTAGAGCAAACTTCTTGGGTATTGTTCCTGAAATATTTGGACGATTTGGAGCGTGACCGTACCACAGCAGCCGAACTGACAGGTAAAACATACACAACCATTATTGACAAAGAATATCAATGGAATAATTGGGCAGCCCCAAAAATTACAAACGGTGGCGGAGCATTAAAAATTGACCATAATGCACTTACTGGCGATGACCTCACCGATTTTGTAAACAATAAATTGTTTCCTTATCTCAAAAAGTTTAAACTAAGTGCCGAGAGTGCCGACACCATTGAATACAAGATTGGCGAGATTTTCAGCGAATTGAAAAACCGCATACAAAGCGGTTACAATTTGCGTGAAGTGATTAACCGCATTGACGAATTGCGTTTCCGTACCCATGCAGAAAAGCACGAAATGAGCCATTTGTATGAAGACAAAATCAAAAACATGGGCAATGCTGGGCGAAACGGTGGCGAATATTACACACCCCGACCGCTCATTACAACCATTGTAAAAGTGGTTACCCCAAAAATTGGCGACAAAATTTATGACGGTGCAGTAGGTTCTGCGGGCTTCCTTTGCGAAGCGTTCGACTATCTGAAAAACAGCAAATCACTTTCTACCAAAGAAACCGAGATACTTCAAAAACGCACCTTTTACGGCAAAGAGAAAAAATCATTGGCGTATATCATTGGCATTATGAATATGATTTTGCACGGAGTGGAAGCCCCAAACATAATACACACCAACACACTTGCCGAAAACCTTGCCGACATACAGGAAAAAGACCGTTACGATGTAGTGCTTGCCAACCCGCCCTTCGGCGGGAAAGAAAGAGCAGAAGTGCAGCAAAATTTCCCAATAAAAACTGGCGAAACCGCCAGTTTGTTTTTGCAGCACTTTATTAAAATTCTGAAAGCTGGCGGGAAAGCTGGTGTTGTAATTAAAAACACTTTTTTGAGCAATACCGACAATGCCTCTGTTGCCATACGCAAAACCTTATTGGAAAGCTGCAACCTGCACTCCGTGTTAGATTTGCCGGGCGGAACATTTACCGGTGCAGGTGTAAAAACCGTGGTGTTGTTTTTCGAAAAAGGCAAAGCCACGCAAAAAGTTTGGTTTTACTCGCTGAACCTCGACCGCAATTTGGGCAAAACCAATCCGCTCAATGTAAACGATTTGGCAGAATTTGTAGAACTACAAAAAATTCTTGCAGACAGCGAAAACTCTTGGACGGTAAACATCAAAGACATTGACCAAAGCACTTTTGACCTGAGCGTAAAGAACCCGAACAAAAAAGAAGAAACAGCCCTACGCCAACCACAAGCCATTTTGGAAGAAATTAAAGCATTGGACGAAGAAAGTGCTGAAATCTTAAACTCAATTT
This sequence comes from Bacteroidetes bacterium HGW-Bacteroidetes-1, assembly GCA_002842755.1. GTDB lineage: Bacteria > Bacteroidota > Bacteroidia > Bacteroidales > F082 > JALNZU01. The sequence goes on from PHDU01000024.1 coordinate 1,904, forward strand.
TAGAACTGATATGAAAAATTGGGAGAGAAAGAAATTAGGTGATATATGTGGTTTTGTGCGTGGACCATTTGGCGGTAGTTTGAAAAAAAATATTTTCAAGCCCGAAGGCTACGCAGTTTATGAACAGCAACACGCTATTTACGACCAATTTGATGATGTAAGATATTTCATTGATGAAAAAAAATTCAATGAAATGAAACGCTTTGAATTAAACTCGGGTGATTTAATTATGAGTTGTTCTGGGACAATGGGTAAAATTGCTATTGTTCCTGAAAATATCAAAAAAGGAATTATCAATCAGGCATTATTAAAACTTACTCCATCTAAAAAAATATCAACTGTATTTTTAAAGTTATGGATGCAAAGTGAAAGCTTTCAAGAGAGTTTGAAAGAATATTCAGGTGGTGCAGCAATTCAGAATGTTGCCTCTGTTGCTATTTTAAAGCAAATTGAAATCCCCCTTCCCCCTCTTCACGAACAACAACGCATCGTTTCAATATTAGATGAAGCCTTTGCCGCCATAGCCAAGGCAAAAGCCAATGCCGAACAAAACCTCAAAAACGCGGCAGCACTTTTTGAAAGCTATTTGCAGAGGGTGTTTGAGAAAAAAGGTGATGGTTGGGAAGAGAAGAAGTTAGGGGAAGTTTTAGTTAAAACTGAAACCACCGACCCAACAAAAAATCCTGATGCAGAATTTACTTACTTAGATGTTTCAAGCGTAAATAAAGAAACAAAGGAAATAGAGACTCCAACAGTTTTACTTGGGAAAGACGCACCGAGTCGAGCTAAAAAATTGATAAAGACAGACGATGTCATTTTTGCAACTGTTCGCCCAACGCACAGCAGAGTTGCTGTGATTCCTGAAGAATTTGATGAGCAAGTTTGTAGCACAGGATATTTTGTTTTAAGAACAAAGGAAAGTGTAAACAATAAATTAGTTTTCTATTTTCTTTTAACAAAAGGATTTAATGAACAAATGGAAAAATTACAAAGGGGAGCAAGTTATCCGGCAGTTACTGACAATGATGTAAAGGGTATTCTGTTCCGATTTCCAAAATCAATGATAGAACAACAAACCATCGTCCGTCAATTAGATGCACTGCGAGCCGAAACGAAGAAATTGGAAGCAGTGTATCAAAAAAAAATGGATGATTTGGAAGAACTGAAAAAGGCGATTTTGCAAAAAGCATTTGCGGGAGAGTTGCGTGGTGGTGTGGTAGCTAAGCCTGCCGAAGCTACCGAACCAAAAACTGAAAAAGCAGAAATTATAAAAACATAAATTCGTGGTGGTGGTGTCCTGCGTGTCCCACAAGTCCCACAAAAACAAAATGAGCGACCAAGATAAAAATACCGGAGGCTTTATCCCCACACATGGTGGTTACCGCAATCTGTTCAGCTATCAGAAGGCGGAAATCATTTATGATGGCACTGTGTATTTTACCAATCGCTTTTTTAACAAATACGACCGCACTGTTGGGCAAATGGTGCAGGCAGCCCGAAGTGGTAAACAAAACATTGCAGAAGCAAGCATGGCTTCTGCAACTTCAAAAGAAACAGAAATAAAGCTTACCAATGTTGCCCGTGCCAGCTTAGAGGAATTGCAAATAGATTACGAAGATTTTTTGAGAACACAAAAGCTACCTCTTTGGGATAAAGAACATCGCTTGGTTGCTAGACTGCGAGAACTCAACAAAAGCACGCCCACCCCCACTTACGAAACTTTTGTAAAAGCTATTGAGCACGAAAGCCCGGAGATTTGTGCCAATACAATGATAACTTTGATTAAAATTTGCACCTATCTGTTGAAACGGCAGATAAAGCAATTGGAAATTGCTTTTGTAAAAGAAGGAGGCTTAAGGGAAAGGATGACTAAAGCCAGGATTGATGAAAGAAATAAGAAAAAATAACTATTTGTGGGACACATGCGACATCGTGGGACTGTGTCGCCAGAGTCGCAAATGTCCCACGAAACATAAGAAAAACTATAAATGAACGAAGCAGAAACAAGAGCAGAACTCATAGACCCAAAGCTAAAAGCTTGTGGTTGGGGCGTTGTGGAAGGCTCTAAAGTCCTTCGTGAATACCACATAACCCAAGGTAAAATACAAACAGGCTGTGGACGTGGTAAAAAAGAAATTGCCGATTATGTGTTGGTTTACAAAGGTATCAAATTGGCGATTGTTGAAGCCAAAAGTGATGTGCAGGAAGTAGGCGAAGGCGTAATGCAAGCAAAAAAATATGCTCAAAAACTGCAATTAGAAACCACATACAGCACCAATGGTAAAGAGATTTACAAAATCTGCATGAAAACAGGCGAAGAAAGTTTGGTTACAGATTTTCTTAGTCCTGAACAACTTTGGAATAAAACATTTGCCGAGCAAAACAATTGGAGAGAACAATTTGCCAATGTACCGTTTGAAGATAAAAGCGGAAGTTGGCAATTACGATATTATCAGGAAATAGCCGTTCAAAGAACTGTTGAAGCCATTGCACAAAGCAAGGACAGAATTTTGCTAACCCTTGCCACAGGAACAGGAAAAACGGCAATTGCTTTTCAAATTGCCTGGAAACTGTTTCAAACCCGTTGGAATTTGAACAGAGACGGCAACCGCAGACCAAGAATTTTATTTTTAGCCGATAGAAATATTTTAGCCGACCAAGCCTACAATTCATTTTCGGCATTTCCGGAAGATGCTTTGGTACGGATAAAGCCAACCGAAATTAAGAAAAACGGCAAAGTGCCAACCAACGGCAGCATTTTCTTTACCATTTTTCAAACCTTCATGAGTGGAACGGATAAAGAAGGAAAACCTGCACCGTATTTTGGCGAATATCCAGCCGACTATTTTGATTTTATTATTATTGACGAGTGCCACCGTGGCGGAGCAAATGACGAAAGCAATTGGCGGGGAATTTTAGAATATTTCAGCCCCGCAGTGCAATTGGGTTTAACTGCTACACCCAAACGAAAAGACAACGTGGACACTTACCGTTACTTTGGCGAACCTGTTTACATCTATTCGCTCAAAGAAGGTATCAATGACGGTTTTTTAACACCGTTTAAAGTAAAACGCATAAAAACAACCATAGACGATTACCGCTACACTTCGGACGATACAATTGTGGAAGGCGAAATAGAAGAAGGCAAATTATACGAAGAAAAGGACTTTAACCGCACCATTGAAATTGTAGAACGAGAAACAAAGCGAGTAAATATCTTTTTGGAAGAAGTCAACCAAAAAGAAAAGGCAATTATATTTTGTGCAAATCAAGCACACGCTGCTTTGATAAGGGATTTGGTAAACCAAAATGCCAAAAGCAAAGACCCATTTTATTGCGTTCGTGTTACAGCCAATGACGGAGAAGAAGGCGAAAGATTGCTAAGAGAATTTCAGGACAACGAAAAAACAATCCCAACTATTCTGACCACCTCTCAAAAACTTTCAACAGGAGTTGATGCAAGAAACATTCGCAACATTGTTTTGATTCGTCCTGTTAACTCAATGATAGAGTTTAAACAAATTGTTGGTCGTGGCACTCGTTTGTTTGATGGCAAAGAGTTTTTTACCATTTACGACTTTGTAGATGCCTACAAACACTTTTCAGACCCTGAATGGGACGGTGAACCAATAGAAGAAGAACCAAAAGAACCTAAACCATATCCGACACCTGAACCAACTGTCGCACCAGTAATTTCAGAACCAGGTGAGCCAACTCCAAAGAAACCGAAAATAAAAATCAAACTGCGAAACGGAAAAGAAAGAGAAATTAAACACATGGTTTCCACTTCATTTTGGAGTGCAGACGGCAAACCGATTTCAGCAGAAGAATTTTTGAATAATTTGTTTGGTGAATTACCCAAACTTTTCAAAGACGAAGAAGAATTACGAAAACTTTGGAGCAGTCCGATAACCCGAAGAATTTTATTAGAAAATTTAGATGCTGCAGGTTTTCCCAAAGACGACTTACTGACTTTGCAAAAGTTGGTGGATATGGAAAAAAGCGACTTGTACGATGTATTGGAATACGTTTTCAATGGCGACTATATCGCAATGACAAGAGAAGCAAGAGCCAAAGCAGCCGAAGCAACAATATTTGCCTTAATCAATGACAAGCAGAAAGAGTTTATTTCATTCGTATTGAGCAAATACATTGAAACAGGAGTTGACGAACTCGACCAAGAGAAACTCCCAATATTGCTGACAAACAAGTATCAATCATTAGAAGATGCAAAAGAAATTTTAGGAGACGCAGCAAACATAAGCCGGCTTTTTATAGAATTTCAGGAACATTTGTACAAACAGAAAGTTGCGTAATGACAGGACAACAAAAACATATAGCCAACGCACAGCAGTCATACACATTGGCAAGCCGCACAAGCCAACGCACAGACCAAAGCTTTGTCAAAGAGTGTGTCTGCCCTACCGCACGACCAAAACGACCGACAAACCAACGGACGAAAAAGAGCAACGAACCGCCAATCGAGTAGACGGCCGGTGAGCTATTGAGCCCACCGGAGTGCCTCTCACACCACTCCCGAAGCTTCGGGATACGGGTCACGTACCGGGCGGTTCCTTAATCCCGAAAGCTTTCGGGAGGGGAACAGCGAATTTTTGTAATTGTTTGCAGATACTTCTTGATATAAATGTGCAAACAAAAACCGAAAGAATACCTGATTAGAGGCTTTATTATAGACAGCGAACGCTTGAAAATGATCTCTTTAAATATCAATGAAAATTGAACCATAAGAAACTCTTTTCAGAGAATACCTGCCAAATCATAGTGGATGAAATGTTGTTTGTTATTTTTGCATGCTAAGAAGCGTAAATTTCGTTTAAATTTGAAAAATAATGCGTTTATCAATTTTCAATTGAATAGGATTAAAGTTTTTATGTTTATCACTCTCAAGAAAACGGTTTTTGCGATTTAAAGATGAAGCTATCCATTGTCATTGTAAACTATAATGTTGAGCATTTTCTGGAACAATGCCTTTATGCTGTTCGCAAAGCAGTTAAAGACATTGAAGCTGAAGTTTTTGTTGTTGACAACAATTCGGTGGATGGCTCGCTCAGGATGCTCAGGGAGAAATTTCCAGAAGTTCAACTGATTGCAAATAAGCAAAATACCGGATTCAGCAAAGCTAACAATCAGGCCATTCGTTTGGCAAAAGGAGCCTACATTTTGTTGCTCAATCCGGATACTGTAGTGGAAGATAACACCTTTCATAAAGTTTTGAACTTTATGGATGAGCATCCCGATGCCGGAGGCTTAGGCGTGAAAATGGTGGATGGACAGGGCAAATTTCTTCCGGAATCAAAACGCGGCTTACCCACTCCACTTACTGCTTTCTACAAGATATTCGGATTATCAAAACTTTTTCCACGTTCGAAACGTTTCGCACGATATCACATGGGGTTTCTGGATAAAGATAAAATTCATGAAATTGATGTTTTAGCAGGTGCGTTTATGCTGTTGCGAAAAGAAACGCTTGATAAGACAGGATTGCTCGACGAAGATTTCTTTATGTATGGAGAAGATATTGATCTTTCTTATCGTATTACCCTGGCAGGATATAAAAATTACTACTTTCCCGAAACACGGATCATTCATTACAAGGGTGAAAGCACGAAGAAAAGCAGCGTGAATTATGTTTTTGTTTTCTACAATGCAATGATCATTTTTGCACGAAAACATTTCAGTCAAAAACGAGCCAAAACATTTGCTTTCCTGATCAATATTGCCATCTATTTCAGAGCTTCTCTTGCAATAATATCGCGATTCACAAAACAAGCAGCATTGCCATTTCTCGATGCCATTATGATCTTTTTCGGATTAATATTGATAAAAAAGTATTGGGGAGAGCTTACGATTTATCGGGAGGGAGGAGATTATCCATTTGAACTTGTTGCCGTTGTTATACCGCTTTATGTCTTTATCTGGCTTCTATCAATCTATCTGAGTGGAGGTTACGATAAGCCCTATAAGCTCGGAAGGGCTTTACGTGGAAATCTTGCTGGTATCATCATTATTTTAGTTCTTTATGCCCTTTTGCCAGAAAGCTACCGTTTTTCGAGAGTTTTGATTTTTTTGGGGGCTATTTGGGTTGCTGCAGTCCTCTCTTTTTGGCGTATAGCAGGGTACTTATTAAAAATAGAAGGATTCGTATTTGGCGGTCATGAAAAGAAGCGCTTCCTTTTGATTGGGAGTAAGGAAGAGGCCACGCGCGTAGAAGCCATATTGCGCAGTACTGCAATAAAGGCTGACTTTATTGGCATTGTTCTGACCGATGAAAATATAGCTGATTGCAATGACTGTCTTGGCACAATGCAGCAGGTTCCGGATATAATTACGATATACAAAATAAATGAAATAATTTTTTGCTCGAAAGACATTGCTCATCAGACTATTATTGATAAAATGACCGAATGGAATGAAACCGGCATCAATTATAAGATTGCTCCTGAGGACAGCCTTTCTATTATTGGCAGCAACTCAATCAATACGCGCGGCGACCTTTATACATTCGACATCAAGGCAATCGACTCTGTAAGAAACAGAAGAAACAAGCGGCTTTTTGATATGATCACTTCTTTGTTGGTGATTATTCTTTGGCCGTTCATCATGTTTTTTATTCCTAAAGCTCTTAATGCCTTAAGCAATGCTTTCAAAGTTTTTTTTGGAAAATTCTCCTGGATAGGATATTGCAAGGATGGTGGAATTCAGATGGGAAAACTCCCTTCGATCCGCAACGGAATTCTTTGTCCTGCTGATGTGTTTTCTACTAAAATCAGGGATGAGGAGCTGTTAAACAGAATAAATCTTCTGTATGCACGTGACTACACTATTTTGAAGGATTTCAACATATTGAGTCGCTCATTCTTTAAAATTGGAAAAGGAAATACATGATGTAATTGAATAATTACTGATAAAACTTTAAAAAGGTGTAACTTTGTCGCCTTATAAATCAAAGGTTCATTAACAATTATGCTCAGCAGAAGGCATCTACGCGTAAAAGTATTACAGGCACTCTACGCTTATTTCCAATCAGGAAACGCGCAAATCGATCAGGGCGAAAACCAGCTCATTCTCAGCATCAATAAGTTACATGAGTTATTTATCTACCAACTTTCCTTTTTGATTGAAACTTCCCGTTTTGCCGAAAAAAAACTTGAAGACAACAAAAGCAAACAATTGCCAACAGCTGAAGACCTTGACCCTAATCTTCGTTTTGCGAACAACAAAGTTTTAGCGGCAATCAACAACAACCGTGACTTTCAAAAAAAAGAAGCCCTCTATAAAATCAATTGGTCAGAGGAGCAGGAAATGGTTCGCAAATTTTACAATATATTACGTGAAACAGAAACGTATGAGCGTTATATGAATTCATCCAACAACAGCTTTGAGGCTGAAAGGAAGTTTGTGATGTTTCTTGTTGATGACCTCTTTGTTGATTTTGAACTGTTGCAATCGTTTTATGAAGAGAAAAGCATATATTTCGTTGATGACTTTCACCTCGTTTCATACCTTCTTCTAAAGTTCTTAAAGTTCATGGACAAAAGTTTCGATGATGACAAAGAACTTCCTACGATATTTAAGACAGAGCACGATGAAACAAACGAAGATTTGATTTTTGTAAAACAACTTTTTCGCAAAACCCTCCTTCAAAGTGAGGAATGGGGTCAAATAATTGCGAATTCCACCTCTAATTGGGAGCTCGAACGTATTGCCGTGATGGATATGATCATACTTAAAATGGCACTTACAGAGCTTACCGAGTTTAATTCAATCCCAATTAAAGTCACATTAAACGAGTATATCGACATTTCGAAGTATTTCAGTACAGCCCGAAGTAAGATCTTTGTAAATGGTATCCTTGATAAGCTGATTGCTGACTTCAAGGAAACTGGCAGGATTACCAAAACAGGAAGAGGATTGCTCGACAATTAACAGGCTGAAATATTTTCTTTTCATTAAACGTCGAAATGCTTCTATCTTTGCCGCCCAAAATACAGAAGCTCCTGAACTATGTCACATCTTATCATGAAATTTGGCGGAACATCCGTTGGAAGTCCCGAACGTATAAAAGCTCTTGTTGAACTGATTGGCGATGCCCGCCCTAAAATTGTTGTACTTTCGGCCATGGTAGGCACCACAAATTCTTTGGTCGAAATTGCCAATTTGCTTTATGCAAACGATAATGCAAAAGGGCTAATACGCATCAATGCACTTGAAAAAGCTATCTTGAAGTTGTCAACTCACTTTTTCATCATAAAGAAACCAAAAGCAAAGGCCAAGAGTTAATCCACAATCATTTTGCCTATCTAAGAAGTTTCACACTTGACCTTTTCACTGTTCACGAAGAAAAAGCAGTGCTTGCTCAGGGCGAACTGATTTCTACAGCTTTGCTTCATTATTTTCTGATTGAAGCAGGCATTGATTCTGCTATCGTTCCGGCGTTGGATTTCATGCGGCTTAACAACGAGGAAGAACCTGACTACGTTTTCATTGAAAAACATCTTAAAAATATTCTCAAACAACATTCTGACCAGAAAATTCTTATTACGCAAGGATACATTTGCAGAAATGCGTTTGGGGAAATTGACAACCTTAAACGTGGGGGAAGTGACTTTACAGCAACCATTATCGGGGCTGTATTGCAATCAGATGAAATACAAATCTGGACCGATATTGATGGCATGCACAACAACGACCCACGTATTGTCCAGCCTACTTTTCCAATAACTCAGCTATCCTACAATGAAGCTGCTGAACTGGCATATTTTGGAGCACGGATTCTTCATCCAACCTGTGTGCTTCCTGCACAAAATAAACAAGTACCCATCCGACTCCTTAATACGATGCACCCCGAAGCCAAAGGAACAATTATTTCAGAAAAAGGAAGTGGCCAAAATGTGACTGCTATTGCAGCAAAAGATGGCATTACTGTTCTCAATATTCGATCAGGCAGAATGCTTCTTGCCTATGGTTTTCTTAGGTCTGTTTTTGAAGTATTTGAACGGTACAGAACTCCAATCGATATGATTACTACTTCGGAGGTGGCTGTCTCAATAACCATCGATAGTGATATATTTCTTGACCAGATAGTTATGGAACTTAAAGCTTTTGGCAATGTTCAGACGGAGCAAAATCAAACCATCGTATGCGTTGTAGGTGATTTTTCCAGAAACAAACAGGATCAGGCTTTTCGTATTCTCGATGCCCTGAAAGAAATTCCATTGCGCATGATTTCTTATGGAGGAAGTGAATACAATGTTTCAGTACTTATGGAGAGTAGATTTAAAAAAACAGCTCTGAAAAGCTTGAATGAAGCGCTCTTTATTAACCCTTCAAAAGAGCTTTTGCTGTGAACAACCAGGATATTTCTGTTATAAGAGAGCTTGTTGCAGGAGGTACTCCAACTCCATTTTACTATTACAACATGGAATTACTCCGGAAAACACTTCAGGAAATTCAGCAGCAAGCATTAAAATATGGTTTTGAGGTTCATTACGCACTGAAAGCCAACAGCAATGATCGTATTTTACAAAAAATACTTCCCTATTTGAGCGGTGCTGATTGTGTAAGCGGAAATGAGATTAAGAAGGCCATTGAAAACGGTTTTAAAGCAGAAAAAATCGCATTTGCAGGCGTTGGAAAAAGTGACCGTGAAATTGATATTGCTATAGATGAAGATATTTTTTGTTTCAACTGCGAGTCAATTCAGGAACTGGAAGTCATAAACGAGCGAGCTTTTTTAAAACAAAAAATTGTTCGCATTGCCTTACGCATGAACCCCGGCATTAATGCAAATACGCATCATTATATTACAACCGGGCTGGAAGAAAATAAGTTTGGCATCAACAGATGGGAACTAGACAAAGTAATGCTGACACTGCAAAAACTACCTAACCTGAAACTGACGGGTATTCATTTTCATATCGGTTCGCAAATTACTGACTTAATGCCATTTCGTTCTTTATGCCTAAAAGTGAATGAAATACAAGAATGGTTCGACAATCAACATATAAACCTTGAGCACATCAATGTAGGAGGAGGTTTAGGAGTAAATTATGAACAGCCTGATGTTGAAAACATACCCGATTTTGCTGCATATTTTAAGTTGTTCCATGATTTCATTTATTTGAAACCAAATCAAAAATTACATTTCGAGTTAGGACGATCCGTGGTCGCACAGTGTGGGAGTTTAATCTCTAAAGTACTATATGTCAAAGAAGGCATCAAAACCAACTTTGTGATACTTGATGCCGGCATGACCGAACTCATCCGACCGGCGTTGTACCAATCTTATCATAAAATTGAGAATCTTAGTGTACCACCAGACGAAAATGGATTCGCTTACGATGTGGTAGGTCCTATTTGTGAATCTTCCGATTGCTTTGGAAAAGCGGTTTCACTTCCCTTAACGAAACGCGGTGATATAATTGCCATTCGTTCAACCGGAGCATACGGGGAAGTGATGGCATCTCAATATAATCTGAGAGACCTGGCACCATCCTTTTTCTCAGATGATCTTTAGTAAATGCAAGGCATTGAAACGACCAATCAATTTCTTGATTGATAGCATTCTTCAAAATCTAAAAAATCAGTTTTTAGGCATAGTATGACGCGACATCAGTTCATCACTGATTTCTTGTAACTTAACACCTTTTGCACGAAGCAGTATGAGAAGGTGGTACATCAGGTCAGCCACCTCTTCACGAAACCTTACCTTGTCGTCATTTTTTGAAGCAATGACTACTTCAATGGCTTCTTCCCCAACTTTTTGTGCAACGCGGTCAAGACTACTCGATAAAAGTTTTTTTGTATACGATTTTTCATCTTCTGACAAGGCTCTGTTTTCGATTACTTTTTCTAAGTAATTTAGAAAAAGATGATTGTTATTCTCAAAGCCAAAGCAGCTGTCTGTTCCTGTATGACAAACAGGGCCTGTTGGCTCGGATAGAATAAGCAAACAATCCTGATCACAATCGAATAGAATCTCTTTTACTTTAAGGAAGTTCCCTGACGATTCACCCTTTGTCCACAGTCTGTTTTTCGACCTGCTAAAGAAGCAAACAAGACCTTCATCTTCAGTTTTCTTCAAAGATTCTTTACTCATATAGCCAAGCATCAGCACATTAAGCGTTTCTGCATCCTGAATGATAGCAGGTAACAATCCATTGGATTTTTCAAAATCTGGTGTTTTCATCTTATAATAATATTTTGATTTTTAAGAAAATGTTTCAATTCTGAGATACCAATAAGCCCGTAATGAAATACTGAAGCTGCCAATGCCGCATCTGCATTTCCAAGCAAAAACGCATCTGCAAAATGCGCTTTCGACCCTGCTCCTCCAGAGGCTATGACAGGGATATTTACTATTTCGGATAATTTTTTAAGAGCATTATTGGCGAATCCATTTTTAGTTCCATCATGGTTCATGGAAGTAAATAAAAGCTCCCCCGCCCCATGATTTTCAGCGGTCTTTGCCCAATCAAAGAGATTTCTTTCGGTTTGAATCCTGCCACCATTAAGATAAACACTCCAGATGTCGCTTTCAAGTTTAGCATCAATTGCGATCACAACACATTGTGAACCAAATCGTTCAGCAATATCAGAGATAAGCTTTGGGTTTTTCAGTGCAGCAGAATTGAGGCTCACCTTATCAGCTCCTGCCTGAAGCAGCGCTGCAGCATCACTTACTGAACCTACACCACCCCCAACTGTGAATGGGATATTTACTTCTCTGGCAACTTTCAGAACCAGTTCTGTCATTGTTTTTCTCTTCTCATAACTCGCCGTAATATCCAGAAATAATAATTCATCTGCGCCTTCAGCTGCATAACGCGCCGCCAATTCGATGGGGTCGCCAGCATCCGTCAGTTCGATGAAATTGACACCTTTAACAGTACGGCCATCTCTCACATCAAGACAAGGTATTATCCTTTTAGCGAGCATGATCGTAACCGTTTTGCATTATTTCTTCCAATGAAATTCTTCCTTCATAAATTGCCTTTCCAACAACTACTGCCTCTACCCCATTTTCATTCAGCGTTTTAATATCTGCTATAGAAGAGACTCCCCCACTCGCCACTATCCGAAGCGTTGGAAACTGTTCCTTTAGTTTTGAGTACAGCTCAACAGCCGGGCCGTTTAGCATCCCATCACGGTTGATATCTGTTGCTATAATTTCAAGAAGTCCAAAAGGCAAAAAACGATCAATCAATGTTTTTATTCCGACTTCAGATCCCTCCTGCCAGCCTGAAACCATAACTTTATCGTTCAAAACATCTGCTGAAAGTACAATCTGCTCACCTCCATACTTTAAAAGGCATCGCTCCATCAAATAAGGTTTGCGTAGAGCTACAGTTCCCATTATTACTTTTTTTATTCCCGATTTAAAGGCACTTTCAACAGCTTCTTCCGTTTGAATTCCTCCCCCTGACTGAACTGTTACTCCTGAAGCTGCTATGATTTTTTCAATTAGGCTTAATTGAAGAGGTGCACCAAAACGCGCTCCGTCCAGATCAACGATATGAAGGTGCCTGCATCCTGCTTCAGCAAATCTTAAAGCAACTTCCAAAGGATTGGCATCATATACTTTTTTACGCTCAAATCGACCTTGTTCCAATCGAACACATTGTCCGCCAATTAGATCAATGGCCGGTATTATTTCTATCATCATTTCATTTAAAATTTAGCCATAAGTAAATCATGCCATTGTTTCTCCTTTCTTTGAAAACATTTCTTCATCGAATAAAAAATGTTCCAAAAAAACCGAACCTCCAGCTCCACTTTTTTCCGGATGAAACTGGCAGCCAATAAAGTTATCCTGACGCATCACTGCACTAAAATCATTGATGTACTCTGTTAATCCAACCGTTTGTACTCCGGTTTCGGCATAGTATCCATGTACAAAATAGTACCATTCCATCGATGGAATAACCTCATTAAAAGGATTTTTATACCACATCACCTTATTCCAACCCATGTGAGGAACTTTTAGTAATGGCTTAAACTTAATCACGCTTGTGTCGAAGATTCCAAGGCCATTCACATTCCCTTCTTCGGTTTGGTTACACATCAACTGCATCCCAAGACATATACCTAAAAAGGGTTGTCTGAGTTTGGGTATCAACGTATCCAATCCATATTTTTTTAGCTGAAGCATGGCATAAGAGGCATGACCCACACCGGGAAATATTACTCTTTCGGCAGCTAAAATTTTATCGCCACTATTTGTAATTTCAAGGTCTGTCTCACCTAAGCGTTCCAATGCAAAAGCAAGGCTTCTGATGTTTCCTGCTCCGTAATCGATAATTGCTATTTTCATTTATAACATCCCCTTTGTTGATGGCAATACCTCTGAATGGAAATCACGTTTCACAGCCATTCTCAAAGCTCTTGCAAAGGCCTTGAAAACAGCTTCAATGGTATGATGGGCATCTTCTCCTTTTGCCTTTATATGTAAATTTATTTTTGCAGCATCGGTAAATGAACGGAAAAAATGTTCAAATAAACCTATCGGGATTCCACCTACCTGGGTGTCATTACACTTTACCTTCCACTTAAAATACGACCTACCTCCCAGATCGAGAAGTACCTGCGCCTTTGCATCATCCATCGGGAGAGCGAACCCATAGCGCTGAATGCCAGTCTTTCTACCAATACAATCACCAAAGATTTCACCCAAAAGCAGCGCTGTATCTTCGATGGTATGATGAATGTCAACATGAAGATCACCTTTCGCAAGAATGTCAATATCAAAGCCTCCATGGCGAATAATTTGCGCTAACATGTGATCAAAAAATCCTATGCCTGTTGAAATACTGCCTTGTCCGGTGCCATCGAGATTCAACCCTATGTGTATTGAAGTCTCGTTGGTAATTCGTAACATCTTACTGCGACGATCCAATGCTTTCAGATAGTCATAAACATCTTTCCATGATTCAGTTTGCAGCGGCGTGATCGGTTGAAGTGAAGAAGGAAGTTCCATATTATTACTAAATAAAACTGCCTTCGTACCCATATTCTGACCAAGCATTACATCAGTAAGCCGATCGCCAATAACAAATGAATTTTCCAGATCATAGCCTCCCTTCATGAATTTCTTCAGCATTGCTGTCCCCGGCTTTCTCGTAGGAAGATTTTCATGTTCATAAGACCTGTCGATACAAACATCTTCAAACACTATTAACTCGTTTTCAAAAATCTTAAGCATTTTATTGTGAACAGGCCAAAACGTGCTCTCCGGATAGGCAGATGTTCCCAATCCGTCCTGATTGGTAACCATTACCAATAAATAATCAAGTTCTGAAACAATCTTTCTAAGGTAATAAATGACCTGTGGAATGAACTCAAACTTATCAAAACTATCCACCTGCCAGTCTACTTCCGGTTCGTGAATCAAGGTGCCATCGCGATCGATGAAGAGAATTTTTTTCATTGGGTATAGTGCTTTAATGTTTTAAGTAGCTTTTTATTCTGATTGATACTGCCTACTGTAATACGCAGACAGTTGTTTAGCATTTGTTGTTTGGAACGATTTCGCACAATGATTCCATTTTCAATCAGATATTGATATACTTTATCTGCATTGTGAACACGTACGAGTATAAAATTTGCTTCCGATGGGAAAACATGTTCCACGAAAGAGAACTGTTTCAATGCATCAAAAAGCTTTTTTCGTTCATGGATTATCATTTGAATCTGATTTTGCAAGATTATCCTCTTTTGCATCCTTTTCAGGACTGCTGCTATGGTAAGTTGATTCAAATTATAAGGTAACTTTACCCGATCCATAACTGCAATTACTTCAGGATGAGCAAATGCGAGTCCACATCTTACTCCTGCAAGTGCCCATGCTTTTGAAAAAGTTTGAAGAATGACCAGATTTGGAAACGTCTGTAATAAATCCAGCAAGCTCTTTTCAGTCGCAAAATCAATATAAGCTTCATCCAAAACAACAATTCCCTTAAAACCATGGAGCAATTCGATTACAATTTCCTTTTGAGTTATATTTCCAGTCGGATTGTTTGGTGAACACAGAAAAAGTAATTTATTGTTTTTCGAAAGCGTAAGAATTTTATCCACATCTGGCTGAAAATTCTCATTAAGAAGTATTTCATTCACCTGAATTCCATGTGTTCGGGCCGCAACAGCATACATTCCATACGTTGGAGGCAGCACAACAGCAGCATCTTCTCCTGGTTCACAAAAAGCTTTGATCAATAGGTCGATTGCTTCATCGCTACCATTTCCCGCAAAAACCTGCTCCACTGCAAGTCCTTTCATTTTAGCAATATGCTGCCGAAATTCACACTGTCTGGGATCAGGATAACGATTGAAAGGCTTGTTAAAAGGGCTCTCGTTGGCGTCAAGAAATATGGCATCAACACCACTGCCCTCATCTCTCGCTGTAGAATAAGGTTCGAGCGTTAAAAGATGTTTTCTTATAATTTTCTTAAAGTCCATAATTTTTACTACTGAGTTTTTTCATTCTGATTGATACTGCTTCTTTATGTGCCTCAAGTTTTTCAGCTTCGGCCATAAGTTCAATGGTTTTACCAATTCCTAATAACCCATCGGGGGTAAGTTTTTGGAAACTGATTATTTTAAGGAAACTCTCATTGCTAACGGCGCTGTAGGAAGCAGCGAAGCCACTAGTAGGCAAAGTGTGATTGGTTCCCGAAGCATAATCACCAGCACTTTCAGGACTATAATGTCCAACAAAAACAGATCCTGCATTGATAACTTTTTTTGATAAATCATCTGCATTTTGTGTCGCAATGATAAGATGCTCCGGACAATACAAATTGGAAAAACGCATAGCATCTTCAAGCGATTTCAGCAGAATCACATGGCTGTTCTGTAGCGCTTCCTGTGCAATAGTTTTTCTGGGAAGTGTAAAAAGTTGTTGTACCAATGATTTTTTGACTTCTTTCACCAATATCTCCGAAGTAGAAATCAAAATCACCTGACTATCAGTCCCGTGCTCCGCCTGTGACAAAAGATCGGCTGCAACAAACCCGGGATCAGCACTCTCATCAGCAATTACTAAAACTTCTGACGGGCCTGCAGGTAGATCGATGGCACAATAGCTGCGCGCTGCAAATTGCTTTGCTGCTGTAACATACTGATTACCTGGCCCAAAAATCTTTTGCACCTTGGGTATCGTTTCTGTACCTATTGCCATTGCTGCAACAGCCTGAGCGCCACCTACGGAATAGATTGTTTTAACGCCTGCAAGCTTTGCCGTAAAAAGAACTGCTTCATTTACTTTTCCATTCTTTTCTGCTGGTGTACATAGTATTACTTCACTGCAACCTGCCAGCTTAGCAGGTAATGCCAACATCAGGACTGTTGAAAATAAAGGAGCTGTGCCTCCAGGGATATATATACCTACCCTTTCAATGGGTATTTTTCGCTTCCAGCAGAACACCCCGCTCATTGTTTCAATAACAGGGTCCTGTAAATTCTCAATGGTATGAAATTTCAAAATATTTTCAGCTGCAATTTCAATGGCTTTCTTAAGCTCCGTGCTCAAATTCCGGCCTGCACTCTCCAATTGATCTTTATCAACGAGAAAATTTTCCACTTCTCGTTTTTCGTATTTTAGCGTAAACTCTTTTAAGGCAATATCTCCCTTCTGCTTTACCTGTTCGAATATTCCGGCTATCATCGTATCAAGATTAGTTGTATCAAGTTGAGGCCTTTTACAAAGTTCTGCCCAATTCAGTGGATCGGGATAGTAAATCGTTTTTAACATAACATTTAATTTAAAAAATCATTTTCTCAATAGGTACGATAAGAATACCTTCAGCGCCATTCGCTTTAAGCGCATCGATGACATTCCAGAAGTCATCTTCACGCACAACAGAATGCATAGAGTACCAACCTTTGTCGGCAAGAGGCAATATGGATGGACTTTTCATACCTGGCAAAATCTGCTTCATAATCGAAAGTTTATCTTCCCTGCAATTGAGTAGAACATATTTAAAATTACGTGCATTAAGCACTGATTGCATCCTAAACAGAAGTTTATCAGATAATTCTTTCATTTCATCATCCAGATTCTTGCTCTGAATTAAGACAGCTTCTGACTTGAGAAGCACTTCAACTTCCTTCAATCCGTTGCTAAACAATGTATTACCAGAACTCACAAGATCACATATTGCATCAGACAAGCCAATAGCAGGAGCTATTTCAACAGATCCACTTATGAGGTGAATTTCTGACTGAAGCCCTTTCGACTTTAAAAACGCTTCTAATGCGACTGGATAGGAAGTAGCAATCTTGCGTCCATTAAGCCAATTGACATCCATAAAGTCAATATCTTTTGGGACAGCCAGCGACAAACGGCATCGCGAAAAGCCAAGTCGTTGTTTAACGTCTATAGAGGGTTTAGCCTCAAATAGAATGTTTTCTCCAATAATTCCAAGATTAACAACTCCATCCTCAACATATTGAGGAATATCAGAATTGCGTAGAAAAAGTACTTCTAGAGGAAAGCCTGAAGCTGTTGCTTTGAGTTTGTCTCCTCCATTCTCGACAGATATTCCACAATCTTTTAATAATTTCAAAGACCCTTCGTTCAGGCGTCCTGATTTTTGAATAGCGATTTTTAGTTTTTGTTGCATAAAATAGCGGTTAAAAAAAATCCCGCCTGACATTGCTGTCAGGCGGGATTTCGTATTGTTATTAATTTTAATATTATCAAATACAATACAAAGCACACGCACCTAACAGGTAACGGGAGCGATGATGTGTATGATGGAATAAAAAGTTCATTATTTAAGTCTTTAACAGCGGCAAAAGTACATTTAATTTCAATTAAACAATAACATTGAAAAAAGTTCAAAAAAAAACAGCCTGAAATATCAAGCTGTTTGATATATTCAATTGAATTACAATTATTTCAAGTTCAACTTCACTTTTACAAGCTTCGTTACATCATCGGCATTTGCTCCAACATGCAACAGAACTCCTGTGGCAGAGTCGATAATATAGGTGTAATTATTTTCTTTACCAACGTCTTCGATGGCTTTCTTTACTTTTTCGATGAGTGGGGTAAGAAGCTCAACACGTTTATCACCGAATTCAACATCAGCATTTTGCTGAAAATCCTGAATACGTGTTTGAAGATCTGTGATTTCCTTTTCTTTCGACTGACGGATCAAGTTTGACATTGTTGCAAGATTGGCTTGATAATCAGCAACTTTTGTCTGATATTCTCCCATCATCGCACGAAGCTCCGTTTCCAGCTGCTTTTCAAATTCTTTAAGATTGTTTTCGATAACAAGCTTTTCAGGCATCAGGTTCATAATTTCATTTGAATCAATATGGCCAATTTTTAGCGTTTGAGCGTAAATTGATCCAGTGAAGATAATTAAAGCGAAGAGTAAGGATACTCGGGTTAATGTTTTCATTTTCTGATAAATAAGTTTATTGATAATTTGGACACAAAAGTAATAATTATTTCTTTCTATTGAAGAAAAAAATGAAGACAACTTGCAGCTTAACAAGCTTTAACGGTTTTTTCGGTCTTCACGGCGAACCGTCTGCATAACAGTACCTACTTCATCCAATACTTCATCACTTATATCAAGACGGGGATTGGAATATAGCATGGTTGCACCAGAGGCCTTATCGAAAATAAAGGCGTAGTTTTTAGTTTCAGCTATACTTTGGAGTGCATTGTATACTTTCTCCTGAATAGGCTGAACCAGTTCATTTCTTTTTTTGAATAGTTCACCTTCAGAACCAAAATATTTTATTTGCAAATCCTTGGCTTCTTTTTCTTTTTTTAGAATTTCTTCTTCTCTTTTGCGCTTTAAATCCTGAGGCAGAAGGACTGCTTCAGATTGATAGGCTTTATACATAACCTCTACATTATCATAAATTGCCTTTACTTCCTTTTCCCATCTTTGAGAAAGCGCGTTTAATTCTTCTTGTGCATCACTATATTCGGGAATATTCTTTAAAATATATTCCGTATCAACATAAGCAATACGCTGGTTTTGCACCTGAGCCTGTGTTGTGAAAGTAGCCAGAATAGATATGGCCGCAATCCAGATCAACGTTTTCATAGTTTTCATATTATTTCTCCTTTATTTTTAAAGTTATGGGCATTTAACTCCAAAAAACCTGCCAAATTTTTTCTAGTCGATAGATTGATTGATTGAAAAGTGAAACTGACTTCCTCCAGCACTAGGAATTCCGGGTACTTTATCGAATCCGTAACCCCAATCAAGGCCTAAAATACCAAACATTGGCAAGAAAACACGTACACCTAAACCTGCTGATCGCTTCACATCAAATGGATTGAATGAGTCGAAGCCCAGCCATGAATTTCCTGCTTCAAGAAATCCAAGACCATAAATTGTTGCGCTTGGGTTAAGAGAAAAAGGGTACCTAAGCTCGAGGGTGTATTTCGTGAAAATATTTCCCCCGATATTTTTGTCCTTGTAATAAAAAGGCGTAATCGTTTCGTTGCCATAACCTCTCATGCCAATGATTTCACGACCATCAAGGTTGTTATACCCTGAAAGGCCATCTCCGCCGAGGTAAAACCGCTGAAATGGAGTGATACCAATATCACTGTTATAATCACCCAAAAATCCAAAACGTACCCTTGTAGCCAGAACTAATTTGTTAACAGTTTCAACGTACCAGGAAGTACTAAGTTTCCATTTATAAAATTCCACCCATTTATACCGTTCATTTTCATCCATTTGGGTATAATCCTTACTATTAAACAATGAATAAGGAGGTGTAGCTTCAACAGAAAGTGAAAAATCGGAACCTGAGCGAGGGTAAATCGGCTGACTGATGGAGCTTCTTCCAAAAACAATATTATAGTTGAATACATTGAAAGAACCTGTACCTGTACCGATTCTGAAAATCTGTGAATAATTGTTCAGTTCATAACGCATCAGGTTGACACCTTGATAAAGTGTAAAATAGTCATCAGGCCATGTAAGACGCTGACCAATACCAACTGTAAGGCCATTGATTACAAACGAAGCTCTATTGGTATCCGAACGGGCTAATCCATTGGAGTAGAGTGAGTGATACAAAGAAACTGTGAGAGATGTTGGCTTTCGGCCACCAAGCCAGGGTTCGGTAAATGATGCACTATAATTCATGTAACCTTTACCATAGGTTTGAAAGCGGACAGAAAGCTTTTGTCCGTCGCCTGAAGGAATAGGTCTCCAGGCTTCTTTTTTGAGCACATTCTTCAACGAAAAGTTGTTAAACGAAAGTCCCAGAGTACCAATAACACGTCCATATCCCCAACCGCCGGAAAGTTCAATCTGGTCTGCTGAAGTTTCTTCAACAGCATAATCAATGTCAACAGTCCCGTCTGTAGGATTTGGTTTTATGTCAGGAGCAATGGTTTCTGCGTTGAAATATCTAAGGTTAGCAAGCTCACGGGTTGTACGAATTACCAACTCACGACTGAACATCTGACCGGGCCTTGTGCGTAATTCTCTTATTACAACGTGGTCGTTGGTTTTAGTATTACCCTTCACGCCAACATTGCTAATTCTGGCCTGTTTGCCTTCTCTTATTCTTATTTCAAGGTCAATGGAATCATTTTCAACCAATACCTCAACAGGATCAGCATTAAAAAACAAATAGCCATCGTCCATATATAAAGAGCTCACGTCAAATCCACTAGGATTATAGGAAAGATTTGTTTCAAGAAGCTCGCGGTTGTACACTGCCCCATTTTCAATTCCCAGCACTGAAGATAACATTTTGTCATCGTATTTGGTATTTCCAACCCAGGTTATATTTCTATAGTAGTATCGATTTCCTTCAAGAATTTTAACAGCCAAACCTACATTTTCACCATCAATTCGATACATTGAATCGTTGAGAATCTGAGCATCCCGATATCCTTTCTGGTTGTATTTTTTTACAATATTCAACATATCTTCTTCAACTTTGGCCTCGATATACTTTGAGGATTTGAAAATACGAAGTTTGTAGTTACTGGTAAAATAATTTTCAAGACGTTGCAGCGCTTGATAAGGTTTAATCGTAACCACATCATTAGTCATATCAACAACAAGTGGCCCGATGGGTTGAAGAGGATTAAATATTCCTCTTTCTTTTGTATCTTTCATGGCTGCCTTAATCTGCTCAGCTGAAAGATCTTTATTGCCGTCAATAATGATTTCCTGAATTTTAACTTTAGAATTCTTCCTTACTATAATGTTCAAATCGACATAATTATCACGTGAGGCTTCGGGTGTTTCATCAATGATTACCTCTGTATTCAAATAGCCCTTTTCGGCAAAGTGTTTTTGAATTATATTTCGTGTTTTTACATAAAGGTGATCATTGGCCACATCCCCTCTTGTAAGATTTATTTTAGTTCTGATGTCATCCGCTTCAGCTTTTCGTAAACCATCAAAAGAAAACTTTGAAACGCGTGGACGTTCTTTGAGGTCGATATTCAAAAATATCAGACCTCCATCGATATTAGATGCAGAAATTCCAACACTCTCAAAAAGACCCTGATCCCATAGTTTTCTGATTGCTTCGGTAATATTATCTCCTGGCACTTTAATCTTATCTCCAACATTCAGCCCTGAAAGCATAATCAAAACATTCTCATCCAGATATTTTATTCCATTTACCTTAACACCACCAATTTCGTATTCTTTTGGTCTGGAATAATCAAAAGGTGAAAGGTCTGAGCCAACTGCAATCTGTGCATGGCTGCCAGAAGGAAGAACAACAAACAACCCTGAAACCAAAAGTAAAAATAACACTCCTCTAATTTTCTTCAATCTCATCTTACTCATTCCTGTTTTTTTACATTTTGTATTTGTTCACTGGTTTTTCCGAATCTTCTTTCACGGCACTGATAGTCGAGTATAGCTTTATACAAGTCTTCGCGACGAAAATCAGGCCATAAAGTTGGGGTAAAATACAATTCGGAGTAGGCGATCTGCCATAACATAAAATTACTAATCCGATATTCTCCACTCGTTCTAATCAGCAACTCCGGATCTGGTATTCCATTGGTAGTCAATAGTTTTTCAATACATTGCTGATCAACATCCTCAGGCTTACAAAGGCCAGCTTGAACCTGTTCTGCCAGTCGGCGAGCTGCCTGAACAATCTCCCATTTACTGGAATAACTTAAAGCGAGTGTAAGCGTCATTCTGCTGTTGTTTCGCGTTTCCTCAATGGCTTTCATAAGGTTTTTACGATTCACTTTCGGCAAACTCTCAAGGTCACCAATAGCATTAAGACGTATGTTATTTTTATTCAATGTACTTATTTCGTCATTGATAGTTTGTAAAAGCAATTGCATCAGCGCATTCACTTCTATTAAGGGCCTGTTCCAGTTTTCGGTTGAAAAAGCATAGAGCGTCAGGTATTCGACTCCTAACTCAGCAGCAGCCTCAGATGCTTCACGGACCGCAGTCACTCCATTGCGGTGACCAAAAACACGATGCTGGCCGTGATTTTTAGCCCATCTTCCATTTCCATCCATTATAATGGCAATGTGGCGAGGAAGACGTTCCGGGTTTATTTTTTCCTTCAGGCTCATTTTAATCAGGTCGCTGCTTTAATACTATTTTTCCGGTTATTCGTACAAGTAATTCTCAAAGGTGTTGCATTTATGCTTCTTTTCCAAATTGAATTTATAGGTAAGTGTAATTCCTGTAAAACTATACCAGTCGTTTGTATTTGGGTCATCATAAGCAATTCCGGATAACCCAATGTCTGGATTTCCTGATGCAAGGCTTTTCAAAGTTATTGTGTTATCAATGTCATCGGCAAAGGCCTTATGCATTTTCCATTCTACTGTAATTCCGAGCTTTTTGGTCAGACTATATTTCACGCCAACACCAAATGGCAAACTTAAATTTGTAAAGGTGAGCGATTGAACAAAGCTACTGGTAACGTGTCCAAACATTGAAATTCCACCAAAAATATAGGGTGTTACATAATCTTTCTGGCTTCCGGTGAAATAATCGAAGAAATTAAACTCTGCTACAATACTTAAATCTGAAAGTACTTTTTCAAAAGACTGATCATTAACAACATCCACTCTGGCATATCTACCATCTGAGGCCAAAACACCTGTTGTAAAATTTGTACGAAAAGCCCAACGTGTTCCTTTGCTGTAGCGCGCCATAAAGCCATAGACCGGTTTGATCTTATTGTAGGGCACAGCAGGATTAAGATCACCATTATAATAATCAACTCCTGCAAAACCACCTAATTCGAGTGATTGTGCTGAAGCAATTGAGAACATAGTTGACATTAAAAGCAAAATAATGAGTCTTTTATGCATTTTTATTCTTTTCCCTGATCAATCATTTGGCCCTAACTTTCGTAAAAAAAGAGAATCTGAATAAGGTTAGGCTTTCCATTTGAAGGCGCAAATTTAACTATTTTTTTATTGTCCCTTTCATTGGGTTAATTTCTGATGTCAAGACCCCACAGCAATTTCTCGCGAATGGTTCCAAAATAATCTTTGCCTTCCATCTGAACCAGACGCAATCCAAAAGGTGCTTTCCTGATAACCAGATCATAGGATTGATCAACGATTGCCATTCTTGAATCCATACTTAAGGTAAATTTTGTGTGTCGTCCGACAACTTTTAACCTAATAATACTTTTGTCGGGAATAACGATAGGTCGTACACTTAAATTGTGTGTGGCAATGGGAGTAATAACAAAGTTTTCCGCTGAAGGAACAATAATAGGTCCTCCGGCACTTAAGGAATAGGCCGTAGATCCAGTTGGTGTTGCAACAATCAATCCATCAGACCAGTAGGAATTTACAAAAACTTCATCAACAAAAACCTGAATTACGATGAGTGAAGTGGCCTCTTTACGAAAAACAGTAACTTCATTCAATGCATAATTCAAATCGGGGAAAAGTGATGCAGGTTCAGAGAGCAAAAGCAAACTTCTTGTTTCCAGACTATAACGGCCATTTGCAATGGCAGCTACTGCCTGATCAATTTCATGTTTTGAAACACTTGATAAAAATCCCAGGCGACCCATATTAATTCCCAGAACTGGAATGCCTGAATCGCGCACAATTGGTAATGTATCGAGTAAAGTACCATCACCACCAATAGAAAAAATAAAATCTGTTGTGATTGGCAAATCGGAATGGTTCGTAAATAAGGTAATATTCTCTGGTAATGTTAGATAGTTTCTTACCTGCTCAAAATAAGTCTTGTACATTAAAAATTGAGCATTTGCTGAGATAAGACTTTCGAGTAAAAGCTTGAAAAATGGCGTTCGTTCACCTGAAAAATCTTTTCCAAATAATGCTATATTCATCAAACTCCTTTATTTTTAACTTAATATGGCAAGATTACAAAATAATGTGAATCCAATTCAAACATTTAACAAAATTTAGCCTTAACCTCATTCCCCTTTTTCACAATTTTCTATTCATTGACAGGAAAAAATCAAAACAGGAAATCCATCCTATAAAAGAAATAATACTTACCACCAGATACATTGCCTTTTCTACGTTCTGGTCGAAATCCCTCCTACTTTCACATTGAGGTTATTCTCAAACGCTTAGATAGGTGCAACAAAATGAATAAAAAAGCCACTCTTTCCGAACTGATTCACCGAATACTCAAATCTCCATACTATATCATAATAGGTTACAAGGTCAAGACCCAGACCCGTGCCATAAATAAGCCTGTTTTGATAATTATTGGTTACAGACGCAACGGTATTGATCACATAACCTGCATCAAAGAGTAAATTGAGATATGCTGCATAATGTATCTTTCCAAATTTGTCCATTTTAATAAAAGGCAACTGACTCTTTCTGGGTTCAACAAGAGCAAATTTCAGATTACTTTTCACTAAACCAAACGATTGCCCATCCACAACAAACAATTCAAACGAACGGACAAATTCATTTCCAAAACCTAATCCTTGTTGCAAAAAATAAGGCTCCATATCGTCGCTTGCATATTTACCGGTAACGGTAAAGGCCCAAAACCATCGTTTTGAAATTGCGTTATAAAGATCAAATGTTGACTTTAAGGTAAAATAGTCTGGTGAATTTTTTAAAGCTCCAAAACCTCTTTGGCTGAAATTAAAATCGGTATAATGACCCCTTAAAGGATAAGGTTTAGAATCACGATAATCATGTTTAAAGTTATATTCAAGCGTAAACATTTCCAATTCAGCATCAGATTGCCTTACAAATTCAGGATTGATCAACAAAACTGTATCAGCAAATTTATAACGTTCATATCCAATTGAAAGCTGGTGATTAATATGAATACCATCGCGCAAAGAAAACTTGATTTTGCCATACCATTGGCTGCGGGCATATCCTTCTTCATGACGATAAAAAACCTGCTGATTATTTTTTGTCATAATTGGTATTTCGCGGCTTTGTGAATGTCCCAATTGAATTCCCATGCCAAAGTTTTGCTTTCGGTTCAGGTAGGGTATCTCATACAGAAGAAAATAATTTTGGTTATAACCAGCTCTAAGCAATAATTTTAATAATTCATTCCGACCCCGGAAGTTGTTATAAGTAAGAAAAACTCCATAATTGGCGCGGCGAAGATCTTTTGTTTGCCACCATGCATTAAAATTCCTTTCAGCCAATTCAAAAATGGGAAGTGGCCATAAATACCATCGCTCTATAACATCAACCACAATATCTACTACTTCATGCTCAAGAGGATTTCTAACGGTATCAATGGTGACAAAGTTGAAAAGGGAGCGATTTAAAAGATTCAATTTACTTTTAGCAGCAAGAACACAAAAAGCATTCAAATTGAGTGTATCTCCTGTTTTAAATTCTATTTCGCGATAAAGGATTCTGTCCTTCGTAATATGATTTCCTTTTAAGAATATGTTTCCAATTAC
Source organism: Bacteroidetes bacterium HGW-Bacteroidetes-1 (assembly GCA_002842755.1). Lineage (GTDB taxonomy): Bacteria > Bacteroidota > Bacteroidia > Bacteroidales > F082 > JALNZU01. The sequence continues at coordinate 27,797 of PHDU01000024.1, forward strand.
AATATGCTTATCTTCAGGCAATTGCTGACAGCTGTCATTTCCATTAAGTAAAATCTGGTTATTGGTCTGGGCAGTAATTAATTGGATACAAAAAAGAAATCCTGCAATGAAAACGGAAATCTTCATACTTTCAAGTAATTCATAAGGGAATCATAACGATCCCTGAGGTCATCAAAATCATCGTTTTCACTAAAAGATGTAAGGATATTATAATTAAACCGTATGAAAGTCTGAATTACGGCTCCAATATCTTTTTTATTTAATTTAAGCATTATTTCAAGCTTGGTAGAATCTATATTAGAGTGCACAAACAAACTCAGTATTTTGGTATCGTTCGATTCAACAATACGGGCAATTTCCGACAAAACGAAATCATTCACATTTAACTCAAGTACAACAACCCCTCCTGGCTCGCTCACTGATAATGATGCTGCAAAATACTCAAGTAAACTTTGTAAACTGATTGATCCCAAATAATTATCATGTTCATCTACAACTGGAATCAAACTCAGATGATATTCCTGAACGAGGCGCATCACCTCATAAATATGCTGATTTTCATAAACAAAAGGTCTGATTAACGATAGTGCATGATTACCTATGGGTTCATCAAAGTCGTTGAAACTATAAATATCTAATTCGGATATAAGACCGAGCAGACCTTCATTGTTGACAATAGGAAGGTGCATTACTCTGAAATCTTCCATCCAACTTAAAGCTGAACGGCCTGTATCACTTGTTTTAAGAGGCATAATGCCGTCTGTAATCAGGTTTTTAGCAATCATGTTCGTTCGTATTCGTGTGTAAAATCATTCGACATCATATTGATGTAATTATGATACCGTGAGGTTGCAATGGTGCCATTTTCGACTGCTTCTTTTACTGCACATCCAGGCTCATGCAAGTGTGTACAGTTAGCAAAGCGGCATTCAGTCATACGTTGACGCATTTCGGGAAATCTTTGTGCAAGGGTTTCGGACTCAAAATTGTGAAGACCGAACTCCTTAATACCAGGCGTATCAACAATCCAACCACCGCAATCAAGCTGGTGCATCTCAGCAAAAGTAGTGGTATGTTTGCCTTTGTTGTGTACGGATGATATTTCACCTGTTCGCAATTTCAAACTGCTGTCAATCGTATTGATCAAAGCGGATTTACCAACGCCTGAATGACCTGCCAAAAGGCTTATTTTATCTTTCAGAAGAAGTTCAAATGCTTCCATATTGTCGCCTTTGAGTGCAGAAACGCAAAGCACTCCATAGCCTGCATCTTTGTAAACCTTTTTTAATTGCTCAAGTGCCTGAAGCTGCATATCATCGTATAAATCAATTTTATTGAAAACGATAACTGCAGGGATATGATAAGCTTCGGCAGTAACCAGAAACCGATCGATGAAACCAGTAGAAGTACGTGGCTGATCTATTGTAGCCACCAACACCGCCTGATCAAGGTTGGCAGCAATAATATGAGCCGATTTGGACAGCTTTGTAGCTTTCCGGATAATGAAATTATGGCGCTCGTGAATATGAATGATTACAGCAGTATTTCTTTCAGGCTCTGGTTGAATACTTACGCGATCACCAACAGCGACAGGGTTAGTTGTTCGGATACCCAATATACGATAATGACCGCGAAGCCGGCAATGTATGGTTTCGCCATTATCTGTGTAAACAATGTACCAACTTCCGGTAGATCTTATTACAACGCCCTCTGTCAGATTAAATGTCATCATTTTTCATCATGAGCTTGCAAAAATAACGGTATCTGTTTAACTTGAGCGAATTATATTACAAAACACTCTAAAAAGAACATTGTATAAGGTGACAATTCAAATTTCCACGCATGAGATTTAAGAATAAGGCAATATAAAATTGATGTAGAACAGCTTTTCAAAATGATTCTTCATATTTTGTTGTGAATTATGCCTCCAGTATGAGTAGGCATTTCAATCTACAATACTAATATTTTATTATTTATGACCACATTGGAGATAAAATTAGATTAAAAAGCAGTCAAACATAAACAATTATTTTACGCTAAGAATATTTTATTAAGAGGTTGTAATTGAATACTTTTTTTACTTTTGTGAGGAATCAACATCAAACGATCAATCTTATGTTTACCCAAATAACTGCTTTTGTGCAACCATTCGTTGTTGCAATAATCTTGCTTATTTACATAAAATATAGATTTAAAATAAACTCCTGGAAACTTATCTTCAAAGCTTTGCTGTTTGGAATAGGCACCATTTTTTTTATGCTTATTTTCGATCTGATTGCAAGTCAAATGGGGTACGACATGCTTGGAAATCTTAAAAGGAGCACATTCTATTCGTTTGTCGTCATCGGTTTTGGGGCTGAGGTTGGCAAATTTATTTTGTTACGTTATTATTTTTTACGACAGCGCACCTTCAAAGGGCCACTAGATGGCATCATTTACAGCATGCTGATTTCTTTGGGTTTTACTATGATAGCTCTGCCTTTGTTTACATTAGGCATTTTCTCCCGAGCCGTTGACCCTCAGATACTCTACACTTATACGATCGCAAATATGGCTTTTGCTGTTGTATTGGGATTCTTTACCGGAATGGGGAAATTCCGTAAAAACAGATTCATTGATTCGATGACAGGATTGGGAGCGGCAAGTTTCTTTCATGGTTTTTATTATTTTATCAATCTCACTGATGAATTTCTCATATTCTCACTCTACGGTTTTGGTCTGATCATGATTGCTTTACTTTTTATAGTAAAGGCAGTCAATCTGGAAAAAAATGATGGTACTCCGCAATTATAGTTATTAAAGGTTCTTAAAAATTTATTTTAACAGTAAAGTGCTAACGCAGCGAAACTTATGCTGAGACTCTTTCTAAAAATTGAAAATCGAAATTTACACATTGAAAAAACATTGCAAACCCTGATACCAGCTTTATACTCTCTTGTATTTCTTTCCCGGCAGTGCTACCAAAACGCCATCAAATTCTAGCGTAAGCAGTATTCCTGCAAGTTTTGAAGCAGGAAAGCTACTGCGTAACATGATATCATCAATGCCACATTCTTTATCATCTCCAAATGCATCCAGCAATTGTTGCTCGTTGGCACTGAATTCACGAAATAATTTTGTTTGCCCTGAAATATTGTTTTTTAACTGATCCCATCCCATGAGATAGCGAATGTTTACTGCATGCTCGAGCAATGCAGCTTTATTGGTACGGATAAGATAATTGCAGCCCTCACTATACATATCCCCCACTCTGCCAGGAATGGCAAACACATCACGGCTATAGGAGTTGGCTATGTCAGCAGTTATCAAAGCTCCTCCTCTCTTTGCTGATTCAATAACCACGAGAGCATCGATCATTCCGGCAACAATGCGGTTTCTGCGCGGAAAATTTTCTCTATCCGGATTTGTCATGTGCATGAACTCAGTCAACAGACCTCCATTATTAAGCATTCGGTCGGCCAAACCCTTGTTGGCCGCAGGATAAACACGATCAAGACCATGCGCCATTACTCCTATTGTTGGCAAGTTATATTTCACAGCGGCCCTGTGGGCACAAGTATCAATTCCATAGGCCAGGCCACTTACAACCATCACCTGATCCGAAGCGAGTTCCTCAACGAGTTGATCACAAATATGCTTTCCGTATTCTGTGGCATTGCGAGTCCCCACAATGCCGATAACACGCTGGTGGTTTAAATCAACATTTCCCTTGTAATATAAAAGTATTGGACCATCCGCACAATGTTGCAGGCGTTTTGGATAACTCTTATCAAGATAAAAAAGTGGAACAATTTCCTTTTTTTGAATGAAGGCCATTTCTTCTTCGGCGCGAAGCAAGACCTTTTGATTGACAATACTGGATATTGTTTGAGCGCCAATACCCGGAATTTTATCCAGATGAATCTTCTTTTCCCTGAATACTGCCTCAGGGCCACCACAATAGGCAACCAACTTTTTTCCAACAATATCGCCAACTCCGGGGATAAGTGTGAGACCAATTTTATATAAAAGCTGTTCAGGCATGGTCGCCAAAATTAGAAGAAAATTCGGTACTTTTGCCCAAACTCATTCGATTTGTTTCAAAGGAAAAATATTCTTGTTTGCCCGCTCGATTGGGGTATAGGCCATGCAACACGCTGCATTCCTATTATTCAACACTTGACCGAAATGGATCAAAATGTTATAGTTGCCGCTGACAGAGCTCCATTGGCTTTATTAGAAAAGGCATTTCCGAAGCATGAATTCATTCAATTTCCTGGTTTCGCTCCGGTATATAGCCGAGGTAATTCGCAGATTTTCTCAATGGCAAAGCAATCTCCTTTGATTTTACATCAAATTGAAAAAGACCATCAGAATCTTGAGCAATTTGTGAAACTTCATAAACTGGATGCAGTGATATCAGATAACCGTTTTGGCGCATACAGCAAACAGGTGCATTCTGTTTTTATGACCCATCAATTGCACATACGGCTACCTTCACCTGTTGCCTGGCTGACCCACGGCATAGAAAAGTTCAATAAGCATATTCTGAACAATTATAATGAATGTTGGATTCCAGATTTTGAAGATGAAATCAATCTGTCAGGAGAATTATCCCATCCCCCTTTCCATGGTATTCAAACGCATTACATAGGCGCACTCAGTCGTTTAAGTAATATACAGAATTCAGACAAACATTCTGAGTTTAAACCAGAACTACTTATCCTGCTTTCAGGGCCTGAACCACATCGTAGCTTGCTGGAAAATATATGCTTAACGCAACTCACAGCGATTAAAATCGACACAATAATTTTGCGTGGATTACCAGAGGAGAAAAATATTCCTAAAGTTCCTGAGCATGTAAAATTGTTCAATCATGTTTCGACTGCTCAGATTTTCAAACTGATACAAGCTGCAAAAACAATAGTAGCACGATCCGGCTATTCAACCATTATGGATCTTGTAGCCATGGGAAAAACCGCTGTTTTAATACCAACTCCCGGCCAGACAGAACAGGAATATCTCGCGAGTTTATTGGAGAGCAAGGGTCTGTTTAAAAAAATGAATCAACAAGATGCAAATCTGAACGATGTATTAAAACATACATCGGAAAAGGTTGATTTTTTACCTTATAAGAAAACTTTGCTTGAAAAGCATTTGCGTCACTGGCTTCAAAAATTGTAACTTTTGCTACTTTTGTATCCAATAAATCTTCAAAAAATCAAAGTATGCTCATCCATAAAGACATGAAGATGGCCGATGTCATCCATCTGAATCATCATCTGTTGCACGTTGTCAATCGTTTTGGCATTCAGCTGGGTTTTGGTGAGAAAACGGTCGAATCAGTCTGTGAACAACATGAGGTCTCTTTAGCATTCTTCCTCGAAATTGTGAATACTTTTCATGATTCAAGCTATTTTCCGGTGGATAATATGAAGGAGTTTAAAGCTGGTATGTTGGTGGAATATCTTCATAGAACGCATCAATACTATATGAATTTCAAAATACCTGAAATAGAAAAACACATTAATGATCTTTGTCTCGATAATAGTCTGGAAGAAGAAATAAAACAATTACTTTCCAATTTTTTCCAACAGTATAAATTTGAACTTACTACACATATCAACAAAGAGGAGCAGAGGGTGTATCCCTACGTACTTGCTCTGGAAAATGCTATTGAGACAGGAAATAATACTGACGAGTTGATTGAAAAACTAAAGATTTTTTCCATTCACGATTATGAAGAAGACCACGATGATGTGGAGTCAAAACTTTTTGATTTGAAAAATATCATCATTAAATACATACCAACACCTAAGGACAGCCGCATTTTAAATGTGATACTTCATGAAATTTTTGAACTTGAAAACGATCTGAACAACCATGGTCATATTGAGGATCAGATATTGGTTCCTATTGTTGAAAAGATGGAAAAAGAGCTGACAGCAAGAATTCAAAAGAATGTGCAGGAATGATCTCACCAACACTTCAAATTCTTATCATCGAACCCTCTTTTCTTATCAGAGAAGGATTGAAAACCCTGTTAAGTCAGATTGGACTCGCCTATCGTATTGAAGAATTTGAGTTTACCGTAGAAAACATTCCAAAACTGATTCAGAAAACCAACCCGAAATTAGTTTTTCTGAATCCGGCTTTGCTTTCTGACAAAGAATATTTTAACAGATTGGAAGCCTCCTTGTCAGAAATAATTTTTATTGGGTTGATACCGCTTGAAGTTCCACTCAATAAACAAAGCCAGTTCGATTACCTGCTGAATGTTTTCGCTCCAAAAGCAGAATTGATCAAAAGTATGGAAAGTATCTTAAGTAAATCCGGGATTCTTATTCCTGATAATGATTCTGGAACGCTCAGCGATCGTGAAAACGATGTTTTAAAGCTTGTTGCCCTTGGATTAACAAACAATGAAATTAGTGAAAAACTTTTCATCAGTATACATACTGTGATGACACACCGTAAAAATATTACACGAAAACTTGGAATTAAAACGGTCTCTGGTTTAACGGTTTATGCAATTCTTAACAAGCTCATTAAAGCAGAAGAACTGAAAGGAACAATAGACAATTGAAGTTTTGCGTGAACAAACCTGAATTGAAAAAGACACTACCACTCTAAAAATAATTTGATAAAAACCGATTTAGGTGAAAAAGGCACACTTAAAGCACAAAGATTAAAAGTCAGGCAAATTAGCATTCAAAAAAAGAAAAGGTTTCTCCCAATTTATAAATGTATTTCTAAAAAACCTTACTTTTGCACTCCAATTTAGACTGAATAAAAATAAGAAATAGATATGGAAACTGTTGGAATTTTTTACGGTTCAACATCTGGGACTACGAAAACTGTTGCGGAAAAAATTAAAAAAGCTTTTGGCAAAAATGCTGAATTGCATGACATCAAAGATGCACAACCTGAGATGATAGCTAAATATTCAAACCTAATTTTCGGAACCTCTGCTTGGGGAATTGGCGATATGCAGGACGACTGGGAAGATTTCGTTGACGAACTTTCTGCGGTAGATTTCGAAGGTAAGAAAGTTGCGTTGTTTGGTCTGGGTGATCAGGAAGAATATCCGGAAAGTTTTGTTGACGGACTTGGCACGCTGTATTGCAGGCTTCCTGACAAAAATGTTGTTGTAGGTAGTTGGCCTACCAAAGGTTACAAATATTATTTCTCTTTAGCCGAAAAGGATGGATCTTTTGTTGGCCTTGTTATCGATGATCATCATCAGGAAGATAAAACCGATGAAAGAATCAACACTTGGGTGACTGAGTTGAAAAAAGTGTTTGTTTAAAAAACACCCTTTTCACTTTATCAGCTTTTGTTGCTTTATCTCACAACGCTTATCATTAAACATTCATTCTATAACTCCGGAGCGCGTTTTATCAATGGATGTTTTTTTTGTTAAAAAATTGAGTTATTAAAACTTAATGACTTAATTTTGCTGCCGTATAAGTTATGAGAAACTCAGCAGCATTCCGAATAATTAAATTGATTATGGCTTTTGCCATATTCTGGATGGTTATTGGTGACCTCATTACTTATCATCAGAAGGTGATGTTTGGTGTCGATTTCTTCGAACATCATCCTTTCACCAAACCTGCCAAAGATGATGGCAGTAACTCACACTACAAATCATACAAAGGATCGGATAAGCAGTCGAGTAATAAAGCTGATTTTTCTGCAGTAGTAAGTTTTCAACCCGAACATGCCCTGTTTAGCATTATTATTTCTAACATTGAAAAGCCTCATCTGCTTCGGCTTCACGCATGTCTTCAACCATGCGTCGGTTTAAGAGCTCCCCCCATTACGGCCTGATTAAGTCGATAGTATTACTTTAAACATCCTAATTTTAAGATTATTCAAACCTGATTTCTTTCCTGTGAAAGTAAAATCAATACTTTGTTTATAATTGAATATAGGATATCAACCTATGGTACTCTTGACGTTTTAATACTTAGAGTTATCGCTTTTGAACTATGGAGTAATAAATATTGACTTTAATTTTTTTTTAATAAAGATGGCTCAAAGAAAGAAGCATCGGCAAAGATTTAAGTACTTATCAAACAATATTTTACATTTAATTTTTAAATAATCATGAAAAACATTTTACATTTTACAACAGCAGTGCTTTTTATACTGCTTTCATTTCAGGGAAAAACAAATCCCATTAACGACACCGTAGCAATGGGCCCTGTTTATGCAAACGATGTTTTCTACAGTCTTGCCAATGGCGTTGTGAAAACAGAAGTGCGCAACAATTGGGATATTGCCTTTTACACCAACCGCTGGAGTGCTGGTATCGTAACAAATTATGGAACCGGTGTCACGCTCTATACCTATCCTTTTGGTGACACAACTGCATGGAATACTATGGATACAACAGGAATGGCTGAATGGCAACAAATGTATAACTCTGATACTATATGGGAAGAGGGTGCCTTCAACCGAAATGCTTCAGAGCATCCGGATTATGGCTGGGGCGTTTATAATATGATCAGTCATGACGTAGTTGGCGATTCATTGTTTATTTTAAAATTAGCAGATGGGTCGTTGAAAAAAGTATGGATTCAGCGTAAAAACTCTGTTAACAATACCTTTACTTTCAAGTATGCCAACATCAATGGAACGGATGAAGTTTCAGAAATACTGGATGTAACTCCTTATCAAAACTCAAGGATGTTTATTTACTATTCACTTACCAATCAAGCTGTTGTTGACAGAGAACCAGACATTGACACCTGGGATTTGATGTGGAGCCGTTATAACGCCATCGTTTATGACAACTCGGGAAACCCCTCTTACTATGTTGTCGTAGGAGTGACTAACAATCTGGAAGTAGCAGCAAGCAAGCATCATCCGGTTTCTCCTGATTTTGAAAACTGGTATTCGTCTCCGTTGGAAGAATACAAAACACCTATCGGACATGAATGGAAGTCGTTCAATATGGCAGAATTTGCATGGGTCATTCCGGATTCACTTGTTTATTTCGTAAAATCCAGACAGGGAGATATTTACAAACTAACATTTGATTATTTTAGTGGATCAGGAGCAGGCAAAACAGGAATTGTGAAAAAATTGATTTCATTGGTTTCTGTTGATGAAACGACTGGAAAAGATTCTGATCTTTTAATATTCCCCAATCCTGCAGTAAATGAAGTTTTTGTTGCGCTTTCGCAAAGCAATAGTCCGATTGAGATTCGTATTTACGACCAGTCAGGAAGAATGGTTTTCAATGAAAAAGTCGTCTCATCGATTCAGCAACATCGGATTGCTGTTAATCAATTGCAAAATGGCATTTATACCATTGAATCTATTTCAGACGGGAAGCCCATGAGGCAAAAACTATTGATTCAACATTAAATATCAATGCAATTCAAAAGGATTAACCTGGTAATCATTCTGCTTTTTGGCTGTATCCTTACAGGGTACAGCCAGGAAGCTACTATCCTTGTTCATGATTCGAGAAGCAAAGAGCCAGTTGCATTTGCGCACATTTTGTTTGAAAGTTTTGACAAGACAATTAAACACACGCTTGTTACCGATTTAAATGGTAAAGCAAGTAAAGTACTGGCTGAAAGTGAGTTTTTCACAGTGACTTCTTTAGGGTATCGCAATTATTCCGACACAATCAGACCAGGGGATAAATTGAAAGTTAATTTAGAACCGTCCGTTTACAATATGGATGAAGTCGTTGTCACGGGTCAATATACACCACAGCCTGTTGATAGGTCTATTTTCAGGGTGAAAGTCATTGGAGCAAAACAGATAGAACAAAAGGCCTCCAATAACCTTAGTGACCTGATGGCCGGAGAACTCAATATCCGCAGTACTTTCGACGGTGCATTGGGATCAAAAATCACCCTACAAGGTTTAGGAGGTGAACACATTAAGTTTTTAATTGATGGAGTTCCGCTTATTGGCAGAATGAACGGCAATATTGACCTTGGCCAGCTGAATCTTTATAATGTGCAGCAAATTGAAGTGATTGAAGGCCCTATGTCAGTTATTTATGGTAGTAATGCTTTGGCAGGCGTAATTAATATCATTACCAAAGAAAACAACTACACAAGATACACCACCAATGTGAGCAGCTATTTCGAAACGGTCGGGGTTTATAACTTTAATGCTGACGCTTCGTTGCGTAAGAACAGATGGAGTGGATCTGTTGCAGGAGCGCGCAATTTTTTCGATGGTTTTAGTGTCATCGATACCACACGTTCAAAAAGATGGAAACCTAAACGCCAGTTCAATGCCGATGCTTCACTTCAATATGAAGGAAAAGACTTCAAAGCGCGATTCACAGGATCTTATTTTGATGAATTGCTTCGCGACAAAGGCAACCTTCTAAAACCTTATTTTGAAACTGCCTTCGACAGTGACTTCAAAACGAAACGTACAACCACAAAAATGGATGTAAATACGCGTCTTTTCAAAGACCGATACCTTACAGTGCTGGGCTCCTATTCTTCATACAACAGAATCAAAAACACCTATTTTATTGATCTGACAACGCTCGATAAAAATCTAACTGCTAATACTTTCGATCAGGACACTTCGCGTTTTAATCAATATCTTCTGCGAGCTGAATTCAGCAAAAGCACAAACAACAGCGCTTTTAACTATCAACTCGGACTTGACCTGAACCTCGAAAATGGCGTTGGCCGCCGTATTCTTGATCAGACCCAAACGATTGGTGATTATGCTGCTTTCCTGAGCCTTAAAATTCAACCTTCTGTCAGGTTGATGCTCCAACCTGGATTGCGGTATGGTTATAACACAAAATATAAAGCCCCTTTGGTTTACTCCATGAACCTCAAATGGGATCTTCTCGAAGACCTTAGCGTTAGAGCCTCCTATGCAAAAGGATTCAGGGCGCCTTCGCTGAAAGAACTTTATCTCGAATTTGTTGATGTTAACCACAATATTCGTGGCAATGAAGAACTGAAAGCCGAAGATTCGCAAAACCTCAATCTGGCCATGCGCTATCATAAAGAGAAAGAGACATACGACTATGGCATGGAGCTGAATTTTTTCTACAACAATATCAGCAACAGCATTACACTTGCAACAGTAAGTATTGATGATGCGCTTTACACCTATGTTAATCTCGATAAAATGATTACACAAGGATTCCAGCTTCAGTTTAATAACCGTCTTTATCCATGGCTGGAAGTAAAACTTGGAGCAGGAAAAACGGGTCGAAAACAAATCCAGAAAGAGACAACTCCTGTTGACATGATCTACAGCACCGATATTTTGACCAATATTACTTATCTGTGGCGACTTGCTGATATGAATTTTGGACTTTATTATAAATACAGCGGTGATTATCCGGAAGTTTTCTTAAATCAGGACGGACAGGTCTTCAGAACAATAATGGAAGGTTATCACACAATGGATGTTAACGTTAGTAAAGCATTAATGAATAATCGATTACAGTTACAAGCAGGCATTAAAAACCTGTTCAATAACACCAATATTGCTGTGAAAGGAGACACAGGAGGTGGTGGAATTCATTCAGGAGGCAACGGGGCTTCTCCTGTTGGCTGGGGTCGTACTTATTTCGTTCGGCTTTCAATGCAGTTAAAAAAATTCACTTAGATATATGAAAATTGTCTTAACCCTACTTCTTTTGAGCCTGTTTATACTCACTTCCTGTTTTAAGGAAGATGAACGCATCATTCCTTATGATCGTGGCGACAAATCGACTGCAACCATTGAGATGACCCAAAATTACAAGTACCAGCTGTATTTTAACTTAAACAGTGGACAGGTAATATCAGTAAACGATAAAAAGGATTTTGATCTGATGTTCGATACCAGACCAGATGAAGGTCACATCTTGATTAACACAGCAAACTTCACCATGGCAGCCCGCACCGGAAAGTACAATTTTTCAGAAGTTACTTCAGCCGCAGGATTAACAATGAGTTTTGATCCATCAACGGGAAGCTATGATTCAACCGCTATTGGTGATTGGTATCAAATAGCCGGAAACGATACAATTTACACTTCGGAAGTGTACGTAATCAACCGTGGCATGGATGAACTTGGAAACGCGTTGGGATATCGCAAAATTATTTTTGACAGCCTTGTAAACCAGACCTACTATTTCAGGTATGAAAACCTGAATGGAACAAACCCTGTTTCTGCAGCTGTTGTAAATACACCGGAAAACAACTTCGCTTACTATTCGTTCAGTAATGAGCAAGGGCAAGTTTATCCTGAACCACCTAAAAATCAGTATGACCTTTTGTTTACACAATATACAACGATGCTGTTTACCAACATTGGTGAGCGCTACCCATATCTGGTCACCGGCGTTTTAATGAATCGATTTTCGACCAAATGTGCTGCTGATTCAACGCTTGTTTTTGATTCAATCAGCCTCGAAGATGTTGTAGAATTTGATTTCACAACCCAACTTGATATAATTGGATACGACTGGAAAGATGTTGTTGGTGATGTAGAAAGTGGAATAGTATTTTATGAAGTGAAATCTGAAATCAATTATCTGATACTGGATCAGCAAGGTTTTTACTTCAAAATGCGCTTTATTGGTTTTTATAATCAAAACGGCGAGAAAGGCTATCCTGTTATTGAGTTCCAAAAGTTGTAGAAAAATATCTATATTTTTGACTTAAAAACAGACTATTTATGTCGAAGTAACTCACAAAGACCACTTTTGTGATCTACGGAAATATAGCATCCTTACAAACCCTTCGAAGTTTTCATCAGACCCTCAATATACCTAATTGTAGGTAGATTCATACATTGAAGGTAAGTTTATGTTTGCATCATCAAACATAATACGAGTTTCAATGATAACTAAAAACCTGCAGTCTCTTTTTATTCTCCTCCTTCTTCCATTCTATCTTACTGGTAATGTCAGTATTGAAAAAGAATCAATGATCTTTGGAATAGTAAAAAACAAAAGTAATAAGCTCCCATATATAACTATCCATGTAAAAGGAACGAGTCGTGGCACTGCGTCTGACCTCGAAGGAAGCTATGCTCTGTTTCTGGAATCCGGAACCTATACCATCCATGTTCAGGGTATTGGTTATAAAACGTTAGAACGAACTTTTACGATTGAGCCTCTATCCAAAATTGAGGTGGATTTTGAACTGGAAGAAGAAGTACTTCAGATAGATCAAATTACTGTAACAGGAAGCAGAATAGGTTTGTTGCGCTATCTGCCGGGATCAGCAACCACAGTAAAAGAGTCGGACATCAGAAATCAACAATCGGTTAGCAGTAATGAAGTTTTTCAGCAAGTTGCTGGCTTACACACTGTTGAAGAAGAGGGTGCAGGTTTGCGTGCCAACGTTGGCATTCGTGGTCTTGATCCCGATAAAAGCCGCAGTGTTCTTATTCTGGAAGATGGCATTCCCGTTGCTCTGGGACCTTATGGAGAACCTGAAATGTATTACACGCCTTCCATTGACCGCATGAAAGGCGTGGAGGTTTTGAAAGGCAATGGACAAATCCGTTTTGGCCCGCAAACCATTGGTGGCGTAATCAACTACATCACAGCTGATCCACCTTCTGAAGCAGAGGGGACTATTCAACTCAAAGGCGGACAAGGAGGTTTCTTCAATGGTATTTTGAACTACGGATCGAGCTTTGGTAACACCGGATATACATTCAATTATTTAAGAAAACACGCAGATAAGTTGGGTCCAACTCAATTTAAACTCGACGATATGAGTGGTAAATTCAGTATGAAGACGGGTATCCGTTCAACACTTCAACTTAAATGGAATATTTACAATGAACGGTCGAATGCTACTTATGTAGGCCTTACGCAACCAATGTACGATTCCAAAGCGGATGACTATATCGTTATTGCTCCAAATGACAAACTCGACGTTCGGCGCTATGCTTTGAGTGCCACGCAGGATTACCATTTAAGTGATCAGCTGAGCTTCAGCACAACTGCTTATGGTTATACAACAACACGCAACTGGATGCGGCAGGATTTTACCTACAATGCAAACGCAACCAATCTCACTGGCAAACACTATGGTGATCCGGATCAACCCGAAGGAGCAATTTATATGCGCAACAGTACCGGTAATCGTAACCGTCAGTTTGAAGTGGCAGGTCTTGAACCACGCTTGAAAGCTGTTTTTAACATTGCAGGCAAGAAGAACCAAACAGATGCAGGAATAAGGTTCCACTATGAGCGAGCCTTTGAGCAAAGAATAAATGGAAAAGTTGCAGATGCACTTTCTGGTGATCTTCGGGATGACGAGATCAGGACTGGACTGGCTTTCAGTGCATATATGCAAAATAAATGGATGCTTAGTGAGTCCTTTGCACTCACGTATGGGCTTCGCATGGAATCACTTGATTATGAAAGAAAAATATTACGCGTAGCTGGCAAGGACACAACCATAGTTGCACAATCAAAAGTGTTTGATATAATTCCCGGCATTGGCTTCAATTGGAACTTGAATGAAAATACTGGCATCTATGGAGGAATTCATCGAGGTTTTGCACCTCCACGAATCAAAGATGCAATCAGTAATAATGGGCAAAATATGCAGTTAGATGCTGAAAAAAGCTGGAACAGCGAGCTGGGAACCCGATGGACATTATACAACCTCATCGAAACTGAACTGACCTTTTTCCTTATGGACTTCTCAAATCAGGTTATCCCTGTTTCAGAAAGCTCCGGAGGCACGGGATCGGGTTTTATCAATGGCGGTGCTACACGACATGCAGGAGCTGAATTTACAGCAAAAATGATCCTTGATCGGTTTCTACCAGAAAAATTCAAGCTGAATCTGCGTTTCAATACCACTTTTGTCGAATCTACCTTCAGAGGAGATCGTTTTGAAATTGAGAAAATCGGGAACAAAAGTGTAAATGATACGATATGGATGAATATTTCCGGTAACGACACGCCTTATGCACCCGATTGGCTTGCCAATGGTTTTGTAACTTTTGAAACCACTTCAGGCATAGGCATTCAATTACAATTGAGCTATATAGATAAACAATTTACAGATGCCATTAACACAAAAGATGTTTATCAGAAGATTCAGATTGCCAACGACGAGCCTGATTATACCTATATTCAAGCTACCGCAAGTGGCAGGGTTGGTGAGCTTCCCTCGTATCTTTTGGCTCATGTCTCCGCCTGGTACTTAGTACCTAGAACAGGACTGGAGCTAAGTGCCTGTGTAAAGAATGTTTTTAACGAAAGGTATATTGTTTCACGTCGTCCTCAAGGTATAAGAGTAGGATTGAATAGGTTTTTCACTGCCGGAGTAACCTACAAATTCTAACAATTTCACGCTCCCATTACCCAAAAACTATTTATTTCTTTGAAAAAACAGCCTTGTAACGTGCTTTGTTTTCAACATCTTCCCTTGAAAAAAGATCATTGAAATAGTGATTACCAATATACATATCTGCCTGGTCGCAATAGTAATTGCTCGCTGGAATACCAGAGGTTCCCGTTGGAATTACAACATAGGAATCTTTCCAGTCTGCCGGATTGTATATATGTCTCTGAGATGCACCATGAATCGCATTGAATGTGGTATGAATATTATATCCACAAGCGCTTACCGTATGAAAACTACCGCCCACAGGAAAAGGTCCTTTATTAAAACCAAAAATACGATCAAGCATCTTTACTTTACCCATCGGGTGGTTTAGCGTAAGCTGATGAACATCGCACCATTTCCAAGAATTTAAGTCAGCCCCTTGCGTTGTTTCAATCCATTGAATCGTTTCGTGATAACTCTTTAGAACAATATCTTCGAAAGTTTCTTTCTCAGATGTAAGTACATTGTCAAACCAAATTGATCCTTGGTTTCGCCAAAGATGATCAAATGCGTGTCGAATCAACCCACTTCCAAATTCAGAAAACAATGTTTCACCCATTTCATCAGCAAGTGTATTTTTTAAAAATAAATAATAAAATTTCTCAAAAACAAGAGGTGCTGCACTATCTCCATACATTACAGCGTCCCATCCTTTTAGGTTTTCAAATGCTTTTTGTTCATTGGATGCACGGTTATTGCTGTTCTCAATTAAATTAACAAGGTCATCAAGATACCTTTTTACAAATGATGATTGCTGATCCGATTGCATATCCATGAAATCCTGAATCCCCAGCTTTTCCTTTTCATTGAGCATTTCTCTGATACGGTCAATCCGTGCGGAGTTGTCAAACCAATTTCCAATATAATAAGGATAAGCATCGCCTACTACACGATTATTGGCAGAAGAAACATGGCCTTCTTCAGGATTATATGTAGAAGGAAGTTCATCAAAGGGAACGGTTCCTGTCCAGTCATATTGGTCTGTTGCGCCGGAATAGATAAATATCCCTTCCCCATCATTACGAACAGGGACAGTACCACAGCTTTGCATACCAATATTACCCTCAACATCAGCATACACAATATTTTGACTTACAGCCCCCATTGTCCGTAATGCATTTCTAAAATCCTCCCAGTTTTTTGCATGGTTAAGGAGATAAATACTTCTTAGCTCATCGCTAAAATCATTGCCAGTCCAACACATGGAAAGGACTTCGTTTTGAAGTTTCTTGAAATCGGAAATGATGGGGCCACGATGTGTAAATTTGTTTTCCCGCAGGATAGTGTCACCTTTCTTTGTAATAATAGATTCATGTATGACTTCCATATCTTTCCATTCATCATTAAAAAGATACTGTTCCGGATTATTTGGATTCAATGTTTCTGCATAAAAATCCATTTCATCAACATATAGGTTTGTCATTCCCCAGGCAATATACTCATTATGACCACAAATAATCATTGGAGCACCGGGTAAAGCTACGCCCGTAACATTCATTTGACCTTCAACCACCTGGTGTATCTGATACCATATTCCAGGTGCTCCAAAACCGAGATGCATATCGCCCGCCATCAATGCTTTTCCTGAGGTACTTTTTCTACCAGAGATGGCCCAGTTATTGCTTCCACTGAAAATTTCGAGTCCAAGTTCCTGTAAATTCAGATTCCCATCAAGCATTGAAAACAAAGCAGTATCATTTTTTTCCTCCAGGTCTGGAAATACATACGTCTTTTGATAATCAAGATCAGGTAACAGCTGCGAAAACCTTTCTTCATCCAACTTTTGCCTGAGTTTATGCAAGTATATTTCATTTTGCCATGAACCTGCCAGATCCCAGGCCATATATCCAATAAGATTGAGTGTATGAATAGGTTGCCAGGGCTCCGGTTTATATCCAAGGATGAGAAACTCAGGAGGTAATTTTTTTTGGTGCGTTTCAATAAACTGGTTGATTCCGTTTGTAAATGCATTCAGATTTTCCAGCAATACCGCATCGCTTTGATCTAATACCATTTGTGATTTTTTTGTCATGCGCAAAGCACGCAGAAGATGATCAGTATTCACCATATCTTCACCAAAAATCTCAGAGAGCCTACCAAGCGTTACCCTCCGGAGTAAATCCATTTGCCAGAGTCGGTCCTGCGCCATCAGAAATCCAGTCACCATGTATAAATCATGCTCATTTTTAGCATAAACATGCGGTACGGCACGTTCATCGCGATATACTGAAACCTCTTCCTTAAGGTCTTTCAGGTTCGCTCCTTCCGAATAATCAGGCAGGGCATTGTGAGAAACATAACGAACTGCAATAAATGATACAATTGCAATAATAGCGAGTAAAACAAGCAGCCCTATAAGTATTTTCCTGAACGTTTTCATATTATTGATTGTTTTAAAGTAATGATAACGAGGGTTTGTTATTTACTTGTTGCCCAGAGTTTTCGAGAACAGAGCGCATAAAACTTTGCATGGCCATGCTCAATGATTTCATGCGTTCAGCAATGGCAATTGTGATTGCATCAACAGCCTCCGCTCCTTTTTCATCGCGTATCACTTCAACAATATTCTGCAGCTCCGGCAAATCATTTACTTCGATCGAAGGATCTGAGATGAAACGTTTAGGAATATTATTGAGAAGCACTTTGTTTATTGCCTTCGCCCTCTCAACAGCTCCTTTTGAGGCATTATCAACCATAAAACGATCGGTAAAAGGAACAAATTCATTGGGATGCTTGAGTGCAGTCAGGATTGGGTGCGACCAATTCTGTTCATTGTATGCCCTGCGCATCACCTGCCATTGAAATTCTTCAATAACATTATGTTTGTTAGATACAAGCTGGATGGCATCCGTTTTGCTTTGTTTGAATCCTAGCACGGACTTTAAGTTGATCCAAATCATTTTAAAAACGCTCACCCCCGGCAATGGCTGACTATGATATGGCATGGTAACATCACCAAGATAATGCATGCCCCAGCCCATAAATCTCCAACCCCAGTAGGGTTCACCACTTTTAAACGAAAATTCCGAAAGGGATTTGTAAAGAAACATACGATAATCCACGAAAGTATGTTTTAGAAACGGGCCAAACTTATATAGAATCTTTGATTCATGAAAAAAACCCATATGAAATGGTGCCTGACTGCTGTATTCAAGATTCGGATTACCAAAGGGTTGCTTTCCAAATCCATAACGCTCACCATAAACGGTACTGTTGTCCTCAAAAAGGCCAAGATCAAAACCATAATCGGGCTCATCTGAGGCAGTTGCCACTACATCAAGGGGCAAAACCAACTCCCCTTCCGTGAGCCAAACGTATTGTGTCTGGGTCATCACACCCATATCTTTTAGCGTGGTAATGTCTGTTGGGTCGGCCATTGACCTTTCTTCCGGTTGCTGACCAGGCAAAAGGTGCAGATAAAGCGGTGTTTTAATGTTTGGATTCACCCTGATAGCATTAAAAAACCGTTCAAGAATACCATCTGGATTACCGGTAGCCTTAAAAGCAAGTTCTTCCGGACAAGCCTTATAATTTGGGAGATTTTGTCGTGACCATAACTCCTGATTTGTAAGAAATACCTCTATTTGCTGCTCATTCTCAAGTAGAAATTTACTAAGACTTTTTACCTCAACTTTATCAAAATGTTTCCATTCTGACATTTCAGAAAGCGACGGATAAACGAGTAATGGATGTTCATTCCATGCTTGTGACTCAAATGAAAAAGCAACAATAAGCAATGTCATTAGTAACTTCTGCAAGTTTAATACAGACATAACAAATATATTAAGTTTATTATGCAATAATAATAAAATGTTGGCTTGCATCGATATATATTTCTATTTCATATTAGAATGAAATAATAGTTTCGATACTTCAGATGGTTTATCCAACCACTTAAAAATTTTAATTTTTGTGCAACAAGTGACCACTTTAAAAAGAAGGTAAGGAGTTGTCAATAAATAACATTTACAATTTAGGTGATATTTTGTAGTTCCATTCGCCATGGAAATCATTTCGTTCAATATTTAGGTTTTGTTTTTC
>PHDU01000120.1 GCA_002842755.1 Bacteroidetes bacterium HGW-Bacteroidetes-1
TGAAAAAATGCGCTGCTTACAATGGAAGTATTTGCTAATTTTATCGGGATAATAACGCACTTAAATGGGAAATATAGGAGGTTTTTGGACGGACTGACGGTTTGCGGCTATGAATAGTTGCCGATTTCGAAGCAATAATCTTTCAATTTACAAAGAACTTCATACGTGCTAAGATACTTGAATTTACTACTATCTCGGCAATTATTTATGAGCCGCTGTTAGCAACTGGGCGTTCTTTTCTGTCTGTGGTGGGGCTGGCAAGCTCTTTGACAGGTTTTGGCATGTGCGAGGGCTTTTCGAGCGACCTGGCAATGTGCTTGACTGCGAAGCGTTGGCTTTTTCAAAAAGTCTGTTATTGTATTAAAATTCTCCTTGTTATTAAGGTCTTGGCATTTTGAATTTTCACTATGTAAAGTCCGGAATTTAGTTCTTTTATGTCAAGTTGTGTTGGATGAATCACGGGTTTTGATTTTAAGACAGTTTTCCCATGTATGTCGACAATTTCAATTTTTGAATTTTTTGTATCGTAATTTTGAGAAAAGTCAATATGCAATATTGAATTTGCAGGATTGGGATAAACTTTAATTTCAGCTATTTCAGCATCGTTTTCAACTACATTAACAGTTGTATCCGAAATACCAAACACCCAATAGTTTTGCTGCGACCCATAAACAAAATTTGAACAATTAACATCGCCCGACGGACTGAAAAACATTTCACCTGCAACAGTGTATTTGTAATCGCTGTTTTGTACAACACCATGAACACGTTCAGCCCGGCTACCTCCAATGCATCTTTGCCAAAGTAAAACACCGGTACTGTCCACTTTAAATACCCAAATAGAGGGTTCATTGCCCGAAGAAGGATTGCCAATAACATCGCCATCAAAAGAGTAAGTATCAGAAAAAACTACAAAACCACCATCTGAACATTGAAAAATTCTAATTGGATATTCATGATCAGTACCACCATAGCATTTTTGCCAAATTTTATTACCTAAAAAATCGATTTTGATAAGCCACACATCCATACCACCATGCCATCCGGAGCCTTCTAAATCTCCATCATTAGATCCACCAAATGCTGCAACCATGTAGCCATTTGCTGTTTCCACCAAGCTACCTGCACCTTCATGGCCACTTCCTCCATAGCATTGATGCCATTCAGGATTGCCATCTGCATCGATTTTATAAATTATAGCATCGGGGCCACCCGGAGCATTGAATACTACACAATCCACATTACCACCAATTCCATTAGGCTTGCCGTATAAACCAGCGAGATAACCACCATCATTTGTTTGGATAATGCCATTGATAAATTCAGATTGAGAACTTCCAATTGAAAAATCCCATTTCTTAAGTCCTAAACTATCAAGCTTTACTATCCATCCATCATATTGGCCATACCAATTCGTTATGTCGCCACCGGATGAGTATATATTTACTGTAGCAACAACACCACCATCTGCAGTGGCTTGACCGAAAAAGGCATAATCACTAACACCATCATTATTACCAAGTACTCTTTCCCAGATAATATTTCCGCTGCTATCGATTTTTGCTACCCATAAATTAGATGCATCAGGGTATGGTTCTAAAACAGTCATTCCTATCAAATAATAGTGCGACCCGTTAAATGCTTCTACGATGCGATCGGCAAATACATAATCAAAACACTTTTGCCAAATAAGGTTGCCCGAATAGTCAATCTTTAATAACCACCCGCCGCCACCTTCCTCAGAACAAGTAACCTGCCCGCCGGAAGACCCTGCATAACCAATAACCAAATATCCACCATTGGTTTCAACAATATCATAACCCCTATCAGAAGCCATGCTGCCATAGCTCTGCTGCCAGTCAATCTGAAATTGACTATAAGATGTGAAATGGAAAAGTAATAGTAACGATAAAATAATAATCAGTTTATTCATTTTTACTTCCTTTTATTAGTAATGGCATACTCTTTCATCTCTAGGAGCAGAAAGAGTGTGCCAATTCCAGATTTATTTACTGATTACGATTTTACCTGATTGACTAAAGCCAGCTGCCTTGATTGTATAAATGTATACACCAGGCTTTACCGTTCGAGTATCCCAAAGATTCTGTCCTTGTGATCCTGATATTTGTATCATCTCAACGATATTACCTATTGAGTTCGAAATGGTGATGATAGCTTCCGTTTCATCTCCTGGAAGTGTATAGTCAAATGCTGCCCATTGTTTTGCGGGGTTGGGCTTAACTGAAATATTTAAGCCATAAGCTTTTCCGAGTGCATCAGGGTTGATAATACTGTTGCTTTTGTATCCTGTAGTGCCGTCCGCATCAGGGCAATCATCGAAATATTCATCATAAACACCTTCGAGTATG
The DNA here is from genome assembly GCA_002842755.1 of Bacteroidetes bacterium HGW-Bacteroidetes-1. GTDB lineage: Bacteria > Bacteroidota > Bacteroidia > Bacteroidales > F082 > JALNZU01. The sequence continues at coordinate 2,370 of PHDU01000120.1, forward strand.
CTCTTTGCCTGAGCACCTGCCACACCGGTACTGTTGTTAGCAATAAAAACAATGCTGGCTTTTTCGGTGCTATCCAACTGGAGTGTGTTCCTGCTTTCCTGGTATAAAGTCTGGTGCAGGTCCAGCATATCCATGTAGTAGTTGTGTTCAGTTAGTTCATTGCCTTCAAGCTTATAAAGTTGTGGCAGCATATTGGCCAAAGTAAGTGCATCTGTGAAATTATCTTCGCTGATGTAGGTTGCAATAATTTGCCTGTCAGAGGTTATTCCACCCAGATTGTCAAGCCAGTTCCGCAATTCAACATTATCAGTAACCGTATCGTTTAGCAGGCTGCGAATAATATCGTGTGCTGCGCGGGTATAGGCATGTTTGTATCCCGCCATTTGTTGATGTAGGGCTGTTTTGTAAGTGGTGCCCTGGGCGAGTTGCCTCAATAGGTCAACCATATACGCAGGCAGTGGTTCTTCCTTGTTTTCCAGATAACTTAACAGGGTATCTTTTTTGAGTTCGTCAGGGTTGGCCGCCAGAATATCAAATAAGGCAGATTCAGTTAGGACATCTGTTTTATCGGCGGCTTCTTTCAATACTTCAAACGACAAGTGCGGTGAATCGCCAAGCAGTTGGGCACGTAACTCCCACATATCGTCAGGTTGGGCGGTTTGGATGTCGAATTTTTCAGCTTCGGTATTGCCACCATCCACATAGCTGTCATACAGTGTTTTGACGTTGTTGTAGTCTGTCAAATTATCGTAATAATCCTGTTCTGCATCAGCTTTTTGTTGTGTTGTCAACACAAGTTTTAATTCGGAGCTACCACCGTAATGGTAGGGGCAACCGTTATTAATATTCCTGCCATACTTGGCCACATGGTAAATTTTATCGTCATCAGGTATTTCATCGTTTTCGTTTTGATTATAGTAATAACCAACTAAATGCTCGCCACCATTGTAAAAGTGCCAGGTGGCTCCGTTTTGTGTAAATGTATTCCCGGTAGTATAATTATCATTGCCCTGTTCAGATTGAATACCTGAACGTTTTTCACGCTCAAAATCATTTACATAAAAGTCAGTGTAGTTATTGGCATTTTCATTACAATAATAAGCAAGCCCCAAGTATGTATTAATTCCGATCCAGTTTTTACCATCTGAGAAGTTAGCATAACTTAAGCCATTAAAGGTGTTTTTATATACTTCGTTAACGGCTTCTGAATTATTTATAATAATACCAAAATGGTCAGAAGCTGGACCTCCTGTAAATTTAGTAAAATCGTTTTGTTCGTACGCAAATCCGGTTACATTATCCGAGTAAATGCCTGTTCCACAGCCCCACAAATTTCCAATCTCAAAATTGGAAAAGAGTACGCTTGCGTTATTCATGTAGCGGGTTTTCACTCCATTGGCGTTGTCAGTAAAGTCTGCACGGTTTACGCTAAAAGTTAATGGTACACCACCGTCGTTTACAGCACTAATTGCACTCCAAAATCCTGTAAAGGTACTTCTGTCATAGTCAACTTCAGGGCAGGGAGCCTGCTGTGAATTACAAATCGCAGTTACTCTAAAACGGGCATCGTAAGCTGCAATGGCATGATTCGAGGTGGAAATACCTGCCACGTTTTCGGCCAGGCTAAAATCACAGCCCTGAAAATCAATACCTTTTACATAAGCCAAGTCAACGTGCTTGTAAAATGTTTCATCGCCCAAATAATCTTCAGTTATTTCGAAGGTGCAATTTTTGAAATTGCTGAAATAGTCCCATTCTATTTCTGGAAAATAAGGGTTAAAGTTACGGTAATGCAGGGCGTGTACTGATTTTGCGTTGTTATGGAAAACGGCATCGGTGGCATACACAATTCCACCTGTAGATGACCAGTCGCCCGGCTTCCAAAGGTCAACGGCGACAATGGCATTTTCAATGGTTGCTCCGTTAATTAATACAAGTTTACCCTGTTTAAGCGATTCGCCTTGCTTTGGTTGTTGCGATTCGTTTTTATCGCCCCAGACCTGGATGCCCTGCCATAGTTCACCATCTTCGTTTGTTATAACACCACCATCTACAATTAGTTCGCCTCCTTGTTTAACAACTATTTTTGCATTTTTCTTCATTACGAGTTTACAAGTCACTGTAAGTTTGCTGCCTGTTTCAACAACAACATCCCGATACATGGTAAAATTCAAATCCCAAAGTGTATTTTCATCAACTATGTATGGTGTAGAAATATAAGATTCAGGCGTAGAGAAATTCCTGACATTTGTAATGGATAAAGATCTATGCATTTTTCCAATTTGATCTGGAAAAAGGCTTTTCCAATATTGAGCACCAGGATTCATAAGATTCCAATTACAATAATAAATATGTGGGAGCCAAAATGAATGACCAAGTTCGTGAGCCAACAATTTACCCACACTTGATACAAACCAGCCTCTTATTACAGGATCCCACGGTTCATTGTATATATCCGGCGCAATATGTTTCATCCACCAAAATTTTGTGAAAGTATTTGGCATATGGACACGTGATGTTCTTTCAAGGTCACTGGAAGTAGGGTATTGCGAGCATGCATTATTAATTGGCCCTGAATCTTCTGTTGTTTGGTTAACGACTAAATCTTCATAGTACCAAGCTGTTTCTGTGAAGTAGACATTAATACCTTTTGGTATATTAGGATCAAGTGCAATTTGATCATCAAGATAATCTAAATACCATGGCGGGGAAGGACAGTAAGGATAATCATCATTCTCATTATTCCATCCATATTCATCGTCAATATGAACAATGTTAGGAACTATTTGAATTTTTGCTGTTGAGAGAAACCCGTTTGGAACATAACAATCTTCATCAGATGAATTAACCAGGCTGCTAAAGACTACGTTTACCTGATTAAATAAATCATCCAATAATTGATCTTGTTCGGGATTTCCTTCAACAAAATTCCCAGACCCATCATTTTTATGAAGAAATATCATATTAACTTTAACATAAATGTCTTCATAATTATCAGAAGGAATCCAAAGGTCATTATCGCTCCATAACGGTGAAGTGTGCGAACAATCACCATCATCATTGTCATTAACACATGAAGTACTGGAGCAAGTACCACATGTATAGTTCAATTCTGCAGGAACCTGTACTTGCCCAAGTAAAATAGAAGCTGCAAGCATGCCAATTAAGAGAGTAAATAACTTTTTCATAGTTTTAGGATTTTATGATTAGAAAATATAAAATTCGTTTTTTCGTCATATAATTGAAAAAAATAAATGCCGGAAACCAAGTTGCTAATGTTAATTCTCTTATGATTTGAAACTTCTGAAGTCTTTACAATTTGACCATTCAAGTTGAGTAAACGATAATAAATAGGTTCAAAGCCAATTAATGCATCATTAGTGATATTTAGATAGATAAAATCATTGGTGGGATTAGGAAAAGTAGAAATCTCCACTGTTTCGATATCTCGTACTCCCGTTATTAGATATGATGTATCACAAGGATCAACATTCCATTTATAAACCAACGTATCACTTTGCAAATAGCATCTTAAAGTATCAATAATATCACTATCACAACCCACTCCTATGCATTCCCAGAAAATGTCCTTTGGAAAAAAAGCTTTTGTATGCCCTATATTTTCGATGATTTTTCCTGTAAAATAATTGTAAACATCGCTTATGTGGAGTACTTTACGAAATTTATTGCTAATAAAAAGCGAATCAATTAAATCTACTGTAACTGTAAATGAGCAATTATTTGCATAAATTTCCCAGGAATCGCCTACCTCTGCTGAGAAATCATACAAAATTGTAAAGTTCTCGGTCGAAGAATTGTACCAATACAAAGTATCATTAGTTTGATAAATAAATTCAGAGTCTGTACCCATGTTTTCACATAACTCAAAAGCATTTAACCTTTGCAAAATCTTACAATTTTTTGATTGAATTATGGTATCTCCAACAATGCTTAAATTTTGATAAGATACAAGGCAAGGAAAACAATTTGGCTGAGGTCGTATTTCGTAGTACCATTCAGCATCAATGGGTGGCCAATTATTATTCAACAATTCATTTCGATTAATATGACTATTGCTCTGTGCTTGTAATTGCATTGTAAAAAAAGCAATAATGTAAATAAGATTAGTAAGTTTCAAATGTGGTAGCATTGGCAAAGCTTTAGTTTTCATGAAATACAAAGTTACGTTGAGGAGGGGACAAATTTTGTCCCCTCCTCAAATTTTTAGAAAAAATTTTCTTTCTGTTCTACTGTATTTTATTTCATGCCCTTGTTCGCGTAGAGTTTTCAGCATTCTTTTTATTGTTCTTTCGGAGCAATTAAATTTTCTACTTGCTTGTTTTAAGGATAACAATCGCCCATTTTCAATCATTTCAAGTAGTTCTACTTTACTAAAATGATTTTGGCTTATAATATCTGTCTATATCAGCCTGTCGCTGACGGTGTCTTATTCGGATATGCTGCAAACAAAGATCGA
>PHDU01000121.1 GCA_002842755.1 Bacteroidetes bacterium HGW-Bacteroidetes-1
ACAATGTTGCTTACACCAAACCATCAATCAATAGGGATGCTTTTTGATGAAAGCTTCTGGATAAATTTTTAGGGTGACGCATTGTCGAAGTCAGGAAAATCCACTTCCTTTCTTCACTGTTATATCACTTAACACTTTTATCTGACATGAGAGCCTCAATCCTGTTTCCAGATTGTGAGGCGGCAGGCTCAACCTGATTTTCTCGGAAGCTTCCATTTTGGAAACAGAACCGATAATTTGTACGGCACATGTTCCACATGTACCTAATCCAAAGCAATTTAACAGGCGTGAATTTCCATTGTGGGGCGATTTTTCATTCTCCAAAAGTACCTGTCGAAGGTTAGCTCCTTTTTTGCAAATAAGTACATTTCCTTCGAAATCAATGATAGGCATAGTTGTAAATTAAGTAACATTAAACAGGTATCCAGACAAATTGTTTAATCGAGACACCACACTTACTAATTTTGTTCCGCCATTCACCGACCAGATTCTCCAATTCGCCTAATAATCATTTACGAGGCTTGTATCATAGCATATCTTTGCTTCGAAATAGAATAATTTTTTTTTACCCTTTAAATCTTATATCATGGAAACTAAAAACACTTCAATAGACAGAAGACTGGTAGCAGGGGTTCTCCTTATAATTGCTGGCGGACTTCTCCTTCTCGACACATTTGATCTGTTGTCCTTCAATATGCGTCACTATCTCATTTCATGGAAGACTTTTTTAATTGTTGTGGGTCTTATCATATTATCAAATCGTGAAAACAGAACAACTGGGTGGATTCTTGTTGGTCTGGGTATATTATTTTGGTTGCCAGAACTTTTTGATTATCGCATTCGTTTGAGTGCTGTCTTTTGGCCAGCTGTATTGATGGGAATTGGATTGATCATTATTACACGACGCAGTGGTGGTACTTCTTCAGGTAGATTAAATCGTGCTTTTACGGGTAACAAACACGATTATACCAATCCTGATGAGTATATTGACGAGACTGCAATTTTTGGCGGTGGCAATACGAAATTTGTTTCAGAAAATTTCAGAGGAGGAAAAATAACTGCCATCTTTGGAGGATCAGATTTGCATATGATGGGGGCCGTTCCTTCAAAAGAAGGCTGTGTGATTGATGTCTTTATTTTGTTTGGTGGAACTAACCTGCTTATTCCTGACGACTGGCAGATTAAATCTGAAGTGGTTTCAATATTTGGCGGCTTTAGTGATAAAAGGATGCTCCCTGCCACCAGTAATCCTGAAAAATTCGTTATTATAAAAGGTTTAGTTCTTTTCGGTGGCGTTGAGGTAAAGAGCTATTAGAAGCCATTAAACGTTAAGTTTTCTTATGCAGTAAATATGTAAAAGAGAATAATTGCGGCTTCTGTATACCTATAAATAAAATAGTTTTAACGGTAACAAAGCACATGTTTTGCCGTCAAACTGACAACGAATTTTCACACAAAAGTTTGATCAAATGCTGAATCCATTTATAAAAAACAGAAAATATTTTATCATTTATCTGGTTGTCTGGTTAATAGTCATCATTATCCAGACAGCCATTTTAAATTATTATCAGGACCTTGATTTGCTTGCAAGCGTTACAGATGCAGCTGTTTTTAATGGTATCCTGGCACTCATCGGTTTTAGTTTATGGTATGTCATCCGTTTTAATTTAAAAGACCAGCAAAGTTTGCTAGATGCCACTATTAACCACTTACTTGCAGCCATAATTACCATAGCAATATGGCTTGTCAGCGGGTACTTTTTGCTTGCATCACTTGAAAGCGGGAACAGTGAATATTTGGCATTTCTTAATATTTCTTTGCCATGGCGTGCTGTAATAGGGTGCTTCTTTTATCTCATCTTTATCCTTATTTACTACATGATACTATATTATGAAGATTTGCAACAAAAGATGAAAATCGAAGCCGAACTCAACAACCTCGTCCGCGAGGCGGAGCTAAATGCTCTGAAATCACAGATTAATCCTCATTTCTTATTCAACAGTCTTAATTCAATCAGTTCGCTTACGATGACTGACCCCGAAAAAGCACAGGAAATGGTCATCAAACTATCCGATTTTATGCGCTATTCGCTGAGTTATGACCGAAATGAAACCACAACATTAAGACGAGAACTAGAAAATGCGGAGAGGTATCTTGATATTGAAAAAGTACGATTTGGACGAAGACTAAAATATGTTTCTAAGGTGCCCAAAACTTGTCTTGATATTTCCATTCCAAATATGATTCTGCAACCATTGCTCGAAAACGCCATCAAACATGGAGTGCATAACAGCACTGAAGAGGTGTTGGTTGAATTGCGTTGTGAACCATCAGAAGACGAAATAGAACTGCATGTTCTTAATGATTTTGATCCGGATTCTTCGCGACCAAAAGGGGAAGGTATTGGCTTGAAAAATATTCGAAACAGGATGCAATTGCTCTATCATTGCAATGATTTAGTTCAAATCAGGATGGGTAAAATAGAATTTGAAGTAATTTTACGCATTCCTAAAACCATGCCCATATGATTCAGAAAATAAGAACCCTTATTATTGAAGACGAAGATCCGGCACGTGCTCTACTTCACACTTTTCTTGAAAGTTTTGATGAAATAGATATCGTAGGTGAATGCAGTGATGGATTCAGTGGTCTCAAATCGATCAATGAGTTGCAGCCTGATCTTGTGTTTTTAGATATTCAGATGCCAAAGCTTACCGGTTTTGAGTTGATTGAATTGCTTGATGAATTACCGGAAATAGTATTTACTACTGCTTATGATGAGTTTGCTCTTAAAGCATTTGATCTTAATGCAGTGGACTATCTGATGAAGCCTTTTTCCAAACAAAGGTTGCAGCAGGCTGTTGACAAGGTAGTTGAACGATTTCGTCTGAAAACATCAGTTAAAGATAAGGTGGTCAACATGGTGGAGCATTTACATGAAAAAGGAAGACTGCTCGAAAGGGTTGTAGTAAAATCCGGCTCTAAAATCCACGTTATTCCAATCGATCAGATTGAGCAAATAGAAGCGCAGGACGATTATGTTATGATTCATTCTCCCGAAGGGCGCTTTATGAAGAAAGAAACGATGGCTGTCATGGAACAAAACCTGCCGGAGGACCAGTTTATCCGTATCCATCGGTCACATATTGTTAACATCAATCAGATTCAGCGTATTGAGCAGTATGGTAAAGAAAGCTATTTGCTTATTTTAAAGAATGGCAATCAGGTGAGTGTAAGTAAGAGCAGGATAAAAGATTTAAAAAGAGAATTAAATTTTTAATAATTTTTTGTTAGAAAAACTATAGTGAAATAATCAAGAAGCAACCTATGTGAAATCAGGAATATTCTGATTCATGTCAAAAGGGTTATTAGCAATTGAAAAATGCATTAAAACAAAAAAATCAGGTTTCTTGAATGAAACCTGATTTTTTACTTTTAGCAAAATACAGTATGTGATTATTTTACATAAATCTTTTTTACTTTACCGTAGCGATGTGTCCCCATTCTGACAATATAAACACCCGCAGCAGCATAGGATAGGTCAAGTGGATAATAGTAACGCCCGTCAATTTTATTAACACGGTTTTCAATTAGTTTCTGTCCCATTATGTTGTGCAACGAAATTATCATGGTTTCAGACAACTCATCCGACTGGAGTAAAACATCAAATTTATTATTGTCTAAAGTATTTATAATTAATTCCGACTGACTTAACAACTGAGTATTTATATCGGTGTAGAAGCCAATGTTTACTTTATAATCTTCCGTTTCTCCATAGGAGGTTTCAGAACATGCATCCTGAGGTACGGGAGCGTTCCAGTTGGTTTTGGCTCGCAGCAAATGTTCTCCAAGATTGAGAGAATCTGCAAGACTAATGATAATTATTTCTGAATAATTGCCGGCTCCCTGATTGTTGGCAATTTCTATATTATCAACAATGACTTCATTGTCTTCAAAAACAAAATTGTCGTTAAAATCAATCCAAACTTTAATAAACTGATCGCCATAACCTGTTGCAATCTCTAACTCATAAGTTTCACCACGTTCGAGATTGACTGTAAGATCGGAATAGTCGCCATAACCATTAGGTGAACAATCTGTTACATTTAAAATTTCTCCTAATCGGAAAAGTCTGAGGCCATCACCTAAAGTGCAATCAGCTCCTGGTTGACAATTTGACTTGACAATAGTAACAGTTGTGGTATCATTTGATGTGTTTGAATCCTCTTCAACAGAAGTGAATGCACTTAAAATATATTCTCCTAAAGCAGTAAAATCAGCGGTCTGTTGAAATGTATAATTTAGAGTTTCAGCCATGTGAAGTGTATCAGTAACTATTTCGGTAACGAGGCTGTCATTGAGCAAGTAATTTACTTCGAAGTCAGACTGTGTTGAAGTTCCAAAATTTGAAATAGTAATTATAACCTGTTCATCCTGTGTAAGATCAGTGCCAGAAACAGGTGCAAGAACTGAAGTTACACCTACGTCTGACGAAGTAAGAAAAGTAACAATTTTTACAATAGTATCATTAAAGTTCCCCTCGTCATTTTCAAGCGCAGTGCCAACACGCAGTTGATAGGTTTGACCAACTGTTCCCATGGGCGCTTTTGTCTCAAAAGTATAATTGGCGCTCGAAGCCGGGGGCAAGGTATCTGTAAAAATTTCATACACAAATTCTTCGTTATCAAGCTGATAAAAAACAGGAATGTCTTTTTGACCATCGATACCATAATTAAATAGCGTCACAGTTACAGGTTCTTCATCAGAAAGAACTCCGTCATTTGGCGCATCTATTGACATCATTCCCACATCATTGTTAAAATCGGAAGCTATCTGGAATACCCCAACAACATCTTTCCTTCCACTCTTAAAGTATTCGGCAATGTGCCAAAATGTTTTATCATTGGAAGGATCAACAGTAAGATGGACATAATCAGCCAATCTATTGGATGGATTGTTTGAAAGACTCTGAGCAATTAATGTTTCATCGATGGTCATCTGGCCCAATGGATCACTGGCATATCGCCCCGTATAATATATGGCTATACTTTCTGCTGTGCTAACGGTAGTGTAGCCCATGCCAATATTTCCAAAAGCGTCCATAGCCATACTGCCTGAAAAAGCATCTTTATTATTATAAGGAGAGATATAAGTTCCTTCCTGATAGATTTCCCATGGATCACCATCGGTTGGTTGACGAAGTTCATACCAACGAATACCAGCAAGCTCGCCACTTGTTCCATCAGTATCGACCACAAAATTGAAAATAGCTGAGTTGTGTGTTGGAAAACGGCGGTATTGTGCCTGATTCATGATAGTAGCTTGTAAAACATCTTGTTGCGGGCCACTAGGCTGAGGTCTGTTTGAAAATGATCCGCCATCAAAGACGGATATAAAAGGTTCTGTATTAATTATTTGTGGAGCTGATATGGTCGATTGCGCTGTATTTTCCCAATCAACATTAACGGTCCATATTTTCAGATGATCAGTAGAAACGCCGTTCCATGCATCGTCCTGCAAATATACAACAGATGCATTGCCAGATGCCGGAAGGTTTCCATTTGTTACATTGAAAACCTGAGGGCTGTAAAAGCCTGATGTATTGATCCCTGTTAAGGGAAAAGCCACATATTTTGCGGTTTCTCCTAAAATCACTTTATCACGCTCGATAACGAACAGTCGGTTGCTGGATGAGATATTTGCGGTAACATAGTAACCATCCGACCAGATTGAAAATTTAGGATAATCGGGGAAAGAGCTTGTTGTGAAGCCGGTTGTGTACACATACCATCCATCATTTACTGGATCAGGGCCTTGTGAAATAGCCACATTGAATCCATTGGGACTTGAGTCAAACTCAGTAATAATAAATCGGTCGGCTGCAGCATCATACAATACTATAGGATCTCCAAGATTATTCCCTGGAAACAAGGTAGAAAGTGAAGCTGCCGGGGTTAAAGGATTGCCTGCTTTATCGAAAATACGAAAACCAACATTCCACCCTCCAACATAGTGGTTTGGTCCGACAGCGCCTGTTGGGTCAGAAGGGGTATAGCCAGAAGTGTTCGCATCAAAAACAAGCTTAGGCTCTCTGGAGGCATGTTTGATACTGGCTTTTTGATGAGCAACAAGTGGGTCGCCATCAATAGGAAGTCCTTTGCCGGGAACATTCATGTTGGCACCACTTCGTTTTGGCTGCCCTAATCTTGGAATTTCATCGGGATCGACACCTTTAAAAGTGCCATCTGTGATTTGTTGCGCAATACTTGGCACAAAAACAGGAGCTGGTATAGTTCCGTAGGTGGTTGCATTTACAGCTTCCTGCTCCTGAGAAAAGGCAGTAAAGGCTACACTCAGAAAGAGAAATAAGAAAAAGTACTTGAGTTTCATAAGGAAATGTTTTTGGTTAAGGGTACAATATTAACTATAAAATCTGGAATAAACCTAGATAGCACATTTTAGAAATTTAGGTTGAAAAATTAATGGAAGAGGCAGAAGAGTTTTTATTCCTAACAAACTGAAAGTAAATTTTGCTTTTGAGGCGTTTTATCAAGATAAAAAACAATTAAAGTGTTAAATGCTGATGTAATCATAAATAGACCAAAGGGATCACTCATCAATACATTAAATCGGTTAAAAACCCAAGGGCATGGGAAAGTTAACGATTAAACGGTATTGTTAATTTAGTATAGTTTATTTATCTTTGTGCAGTTATTAACTTAAACTAAATCAGTATGGATAGTTGCCCAAAATGTAAAGGTTTGAATTTT
>PHDU01000122.1 GCA_002842755.1 Bacteroidetes bacterium HGW-Bacteroidetes-1
GAAAACTTCAAGAGATGTCTAATCTTGGTGTATTAAGAAAATAGGCATTTTTCAATGGAATTCAATTGATAAATTATTGCTTATGTCGAACTCAGGTTAATAATATTATAATCAAAACTACAAAGCAAAAGTATCATCATCGTTAGCTTCCTGAGAAAAAGACTCAAATATTTGCTCGTATGCTAAGTTTCAAAACCGCACCTGTCATCCAAAAAAAGCCGGCTATTGCTTGTACCGGCTTTTTCGTTTATTTAAAAGACTCCCTTAACTTTAATCCATTCGCGGCTTTGGGCTGCAGTAGTTTCAACATCTGCAACAGTTTTTGGGATAGGTTTCCCAAGAATCCGGTGGCTGGTATCAGTCACAAGAATATCATCTTCAATTCGAATGCCGCCAAAATCTTTATACGTTTCTACCTTATCATAGTTGATAAAATCTTTAAACATGCCTTCAGCCCTGAATTTATCAATCAATGCAGGTATAAAATAGATGCCGGGTTCATTGGTGAGTACAAAACCTGGTTTAAGCTTTTTACCTAACCGAAGATAGGCAGTACCAAACTGTGACGATCGTTTAGTGTGCTCATCATAACCAACATAGTTTTCACCAAGACTTTCGAGATCGTGTACATCCATGCCCAGCATATGGCCTAGTCCATGAGGGAAAAATAACGTATGTGCTCCTGCTAAGAGTGCCTCATCCACATCTCCTTTCATCAACCCAATTCCTTTGAGGCCTTCGATGATTGTACGTGCAGCCAACATGTGCATCTCGCGATATTCATGCCCTGGTTTGGTAGCTGCAATACTTTCAACATTGGCTTTTAAAACAATCTCATAGATTTCTTTTTGCCTTTGACTGAATTTGCCTCCCACTGGAATTGTACGGGTGATATCACTCGAATAAAGGCTGTGTATTTCTGCACCAGCATCAACAACAAGCATTCTGCCTTCTGTTAAAATGTTATGATGGTTGTGGTTATGAAGGGTCTGTCCGTCCACACTTAGAATAATTGGAAATGAAACCGGACCACCAAGAGCAAGAGAAATACCTTCAATGGTGCCTGCAATTTCCTGTTCGACCATGCCTGGTTTAGCCATTTTCATGGCTGTGGTGTGCATTAACCATGCTATTTCAACTGCCTTTTCAATTTCTGCTACTTCAAGAGCATCTTTGATTTCTTTGAGTTTAACAACTGCCTTTATCAAATTGATACTGGCATGGGCTTTCACTTCATGAGCTGAAATACCAAGCAACTGACCGAGTTCTATCATTACCTCACCACGATAAGGAGGCAAAAAATGAATTTTTCGACCTTTTGATAAGGCATTTTTAATAAAATCAACAAGTTTACTATAAGGAAGGGTCTTTCCAATATTTACTTCAAGTGCCTGATCAGCAACACTTGGTTGCGTTCCCATCCAGATGATATCATCTATTTCAACATCATTGCCAAAAAGAATTTCTTCTCCGGATTCAAAGTCAATCCAACCTGCAAATCCAGGGCGATTGATACCAAAAAAATATGAAAATTGGCTGTCCTGACGATAATGATAGGTATTGGCAGGGTAGTTAAAGGTAGCTTCCGGATTTGAAGGAAACAATGCAACACCTTCGTTAATTTCTTTCTTAAGTCGGTTACGACGATCAGAATAAATATGTTTCTCAAACATAGGATTTTGTATTATATTATTAAACTGTAAATTATTATGAGTTCATAAGTAATTCTATATCAGATATTTCCAGAGGTATATCTCTCATGAGATCAACTGGCTCGCCATCGGTTATAAGAATATCATTTTCGATCCGGATACCAATACCTTCCTCGCGAATGTATAAACCGGGCTCGCAGGTAAGTACCATTCCTGGGGCAAGAGGAGTATATTTTGAGCCTACATCATGTACGTCCAAACCAATATGGTGAGCTACACCGTGCATAAGATACCCTCGAAACAATGGCGCTGCCGGATTTTGATTGATAACATCCTGTCTTGAAAAAAGACCAAGCAGAATCATTTCTTCTTCCATCATTTTCCAGACTGCTTCATTAATATTATCAATGGTGTTGCCTGACTTATACAAGGGAACGGCTGCTTTAAAAACACGCAAAACGGCTTCATAACAATTGCGTTGGCGCTCATTAAAACGTCCGCTAACAGGAATAGTACGACTTAGATCAGCGGTGTAATTCGCGTATTCTGCACCAAAATCCAAAAGCAAAAGATCGCCATCCTTAAGAAGGCTGTTATTTGAGGTGTAATGCAGCGTACAGGCATTTATCCCTGTTGCAATAATTGGGCTGTATCCATGTCCGTTCGAACGGTTAACAGTAAATGTATGGCTTATTTCAGCTTCAACCTCAAATTCATAGATGTCTGGTCTGGTTTTCTCTAAAACCCTCTCAAATGCTTTTCCAGTAATATTGCAGGCCTTACGAATAATTTCAATTTCATGAAAAGATTTTATAGTTCTTAAAGATTCAAGCAATGGAGCAGCACGGCAGAATTCATGCAAAGGATATTTTTCACGCAGATTTTTGGCCAGTCTGGTTTGGGTGCTCTCAGTTGCGGGATTAAACTTGATATATTCGTTATTATTTAAATAAACCTGCAAGGCATAATTCATACACTCCTGCAATACCTGATCAAATTGATCAAGTGTAAAAACATTATTTATACCTGAAATTACGGATGCTTCTTCCTTAGTTAGCATGTTTCCATTCCATATCGCTTTCTCTTCATCAATTGCCTCCACAAATAAAATTTCTCTGAACTTCGGGTTAGGGCAATCTGGAAAAATAAGTAATTTACTGTTTTCGTGTTCGATACCTGTGAGATAAAAAAAATCTGATTGCTGACGGAAAGGAAAATACTGATCCCCGTTGCGTTGCTTTTTCTCACCAGCAACAAAAAGGGCAAGAGTTGCCGGAGGTATAAGGCTTCGGAAATTCAAGCGGTTGGAAATAAAAAGTTCATTTTTAACAGTAGTATAACGCATATATTTAAAATGATGATTCAAAAAAAAACAATTTATTTTTGTATGGATTTAGTAAAATATATCTCTATTTTTGTAGCAGGCTTGATAATAAAAGATGCTAAACAGGCAAAAATAATTTTTTAATTCTATTGTTCAAAATAAATGGTTCAATTGTTATCTACACAAATTCAAACGTTATGAGCAAAGTAGCGATTTCCTACGCGTCTATCACTAAAAAAATCATCATGTCGCTGGTAGGACTTTTTCTTACCAGTTTTCTGGTGGTTCATTTAAGCATCAACATGCTTATCTTATTTGATGATTCACGCCTGCTGTTCAACGAGGCAGCCCATTTTATGGCAACGAATCCATTGATTCAGGCTTTTCAGTGGGTTTTGTTTGTCGGTTTCATACTCCATATAATATTGGGTATTGTTCTTCAGATTCAAAACTGGATGGCCCGACCGGTGTCGTATAAGCGAAAAGGATCGTCAGAAATGTCATTTTTTTCCAAATACATGATTCACACCGGTGCAATTGTGTTGATTTTTTTGATTATCCATTTTGCCAACTTTTTTATTAAAGCAAAATTTGGACACATTGAAATGATGGACTCGGGTTCATTTGAGGATCTGGGATTGCTCATCGTCAATCTTTTTAAAGATGGGTATTACGTTATTTTTTATGTAGTAGCTATTTTACTGTTAGGTTTTCATCTGGACCATGGTTTTCAATCAGCTTTCCAGTCACTTGGTCTGAACCACTCTAAGTACACGCCGGCAATAAAGATTGTAGGAACAGTCTTTTCAATTGCCATTACCTTAGGTTACATTACAATTCCATTGGTTATTTATTTTTTCAAGTAAGCATCACAAGATATGGATAAGTTAAAAGCAAAAATTCCCCAGGGCCCACTTTCAGAAAAATGGACCAACTATAAAGCACATCAAAATTTAGTAAATCCTTCAAATAAAAGGAAACTTGATATCATCGTTGTCGGGACAGGTTTAGCTGGTGCCGCCGCTGCAGCAAGTTTTGGTGAATTGGGTTTTAATGTAAAGGTTTTTGGAATTCACGACAGCCCACGGCGTGCTCATAGTATTGCTGCACAGGGTGGTATTAATGCAGCCAAAAATTACACCAACGATGGTGACAGTATTTATCGTTTGTTTTACGATACGATAAAAGGTGGCGATTACCGTGCACGTGAAGCCAATGTGTATCGTCTGGCTGAAGTAAGCAATGACATTATTGATCAATGTGTGGCACAAGGCATTCCTTTTGCAAGGGAATACGGTGGATTGCTCGATAACCGCTCATTTGGCGGAGCTCAGGTTTCACGAACTTTTTATGCACGTGGACAAACCGGACAGCAGTTGCTTCTGGGTGCTTACAGTGCATTGAGCAAAGAAATAAACAATGGAAGTGTTACGATGTACACACGTCGTGATATGATGGAACTTGTTGTTGTTGATGGCAGGGCTCGTGGTGTGATTATGCGTAATCTTATCACAGGTGAAATTGAACGCTATTCGGCTCATGCAGTTGTGCTTGCAACCGGTGGTTATAGCAACGTTTTCTTCTTATCGACCAACGCCATGTCTTCCAATGGAAGCGCCATCTGGAAAGTTTATAAGAAAGGTGCTTTTTTTAGCAATCCGGCCTTCACACAAATACATCCTACCTGCATTCCCGTGCATGGTGATTACCAGTCAAAACTCACGCTTATGAGCGAGAGCTTACGCAACGATGGTCGTATATGGGTTCCGAAATTTAAGGAAGACGCTGAAAAAATTCAGAAAAGACAGATCAGACCTATTGATATTGCTGAAGACCGGCGCGACTATTATCTTGAAAGACGCTATCCGGCTTTTGGTAATCTTGTTCCGCGTGATGTGGCATCAAGAGCTGCCAAAGAACGCTGTGATGCAGGCTTTGGGGTTGGAAATACAGGGCTGGCAGTTTATCTCGATTTTGCTGATGCCATCAAACGTTTGGGTAAAGGGGTGATTGAGTCTCGCTATGGAAATCTTTTCCAGATGTATGAAAAGATTGTAGATGAAAATCCTTATGAAACTCCTATGATGATTTATCCTGCAGTGCATTATACAATGGGCGGAATCTGGGTAGATTATGAACTTCAGACCACAATTCCCGGACTTTTTGCTGCCGGTGAAGCCAATTTCTCCGACCATGGCGCTAATCGCCTGGGCGCTTCTGCATTGATGCAGGGTCTTTCAGACGGTTATTTCGTATTGCCTTATACAATTCAAAATTATCTTGCCGATCAAATTGGTGTAACACGTTTCAAAACTGATATTCCTGAATTTGAAAAAGCTGAGAAAGATACCAAAGACCGGATACAGAAATTACTGAGTATTAATGGTCCGAATACAGTTGACTCTTATCATCGTAAGCTTGGCCTTGTAATGTGGGATAATGTTGGTATGGGACGCAATAAAGAAAATTTGCAAAAAGCCATCACGATGATTCAGGAAATAAGAACTGATTTCTGGAAAAATGTGAAAGTTACGGGCAATAATGAGCAAGTAAATCCTGAATTGGAAAAAGCTTTACGTGTTGCTGATTTTTTAGAAATGGGTGAACTTTTGGCGCGAGATGCCCTTATCCGTGAAGAATCTTGTGGTGGACATTTCAGGGAAGAATATCAAACTCCTGAAGGAGAGGCGCTTCGTGATGATCAAAATTTCAACTTTGTCTCTGCCTGGGAATTTACAGGTGATGATAAAGAACCGGTGCTTCATAAAGAACCGCTTGTCTTTGAGTATATTGAAGTTAAACAACGCAACTATAAATAACATGCTTATAAGTTGTTACCTAAAAAACTGAAATTATGGATTTAACATTAAAAATATGGAGACAAGCTTCTGCTAATGCTAAGGGTGAGTTTGTCAATTATCCAATTAAAAATATCGCCAAAGAATCCTCCTTCCTCGAAATGCTTGATATTTTGAATGAGGAACTTGTGACCAAAGGCGAAGAACCAGTAGCTTTTGATCACGATTGTCGTGAAGGTATTTGCGGAGCTTGCAGCCTTTACATCAATGGGCGTCCACATGGTCCTGACAGAGGTATTACTACTTGCCAGATGCACATGCGCAATTTCAAAGACGGGGAAACGATTGTAATCGAGCCCTGGCGTGCAAAACCATTTCCTGTTATTAAAGATTTGATGGTGGACCGTACTGCTTTTGACCTTATTATTCAGGCAGGTGGTTACGTTTCCGTTCGAACTGGCAGTGTTCCCGACGCCAACGCTATCCTTATTCAGCGCCACGATGCTGAGCAAGCCATGGATGCTGCTTCCTGTATTGGGTGTGGTGCCTGTGTAGCTGCTTGTAAAAATGCAAGTGCCATGTTGTTTGTTTCTGCAAAAGTTTCACAATTTGCCTTGCTGCCTCAGGGTCGTATTGAAGCAAAGGAACGTGTTCAGAAAATGGTGGCTAAGATGGATGAACTGGGATTTGGTAATTGCACCAATACATACGCATGTGAAGCTGAATGCCCGAAAGAAATATCAGTATCACACATTGCCCGAATGAACCGTGAATTTTTATCCGCTAAAATTACAGCACAGAAAGACTAATCTGGCTGACCTATAATTTTATTAAAAAAAGGGTTGTTTTTTAAAAAGAACAACCCTTTTTGTTAAAATTTGAATTGAGGTGATCAATTAAATACTTATCTTGTGGAAGAATAAATGATTAAAAATTAATCAATATGGAATTTACAGGAGAAAATATTTTAGAATTTGGGA
>PHDU01000123.1 GCA_002842755.1 Bacteroidetes bacterium HGW-Bacteroidetes-1
ATTAACAGAATTCAGTGCTTTAATTCAGTTTAGACAAAGTAGAACCTCGTCTTTTTTTATACCTTGTTTAAAAAAGTAGTGTTTTCTTTCTGACACTAAATACTGCAAACATTCATCTGAATTAAAAACGCTTCCAACCAGAATAATTTCACCTTCAGCATCTTAAAATTTCTCCTGCTATTTTCACTTTCTACTTTTGTTTCGTAATTAATTTATCAATCATTTAAAAAAGATTAAAGATGAAAACAAAAGGATTATTCACACTAGCAGTACTTGCATTATTGTCGCTAAACAGTATTGCACAGGAAAACGAAAAACGTTTTGGATTTGAATTAAGCACAGGAGCATCCTGGGCTACAAGCAAACCAGGTGATGCCAAATTAAATACAGGCTTTGGATTCGAGGGGATTTTCCATTACCGTTTTATGCCTCACACTGGCGTTTATGCAGGCTGGGGATGGAACCGCTTTGGTGCTGACAACTCATTTGTCGGAACTGATGTTTGCTTCGAGGAGACTGGATACGTTTTTGGACTTCAATACGAGCATCCCATTGAAGCTATGCCACTATCTTATTATTTCAGGGCAGGCGGATTGTACAATCACATCGAGATTGAGAATGCCGATGGTGATATTATCGGCGATACCGGCCACGGTTTGGGTTTTCAACTTGCTGCCGGAATCGATTACGCTTTGGGTAAGAATTGGAGCATTACACCAGAATTAAAATTCAACTACCTTTCGGGAGACGTTGAAATGGAAGGTGTTAGCACCACCCTAAATCACAATTACATTTCACTTCGTGTGGGATTTGTAAAGAGATTTTAGACAAATATTAAGTCCTCTTTTCTTAATTAATTAGCTCAGTTCTTCTATACCAAAATTTAAGATGATATGCCGGAAACAAGGAAACTCCCTGTTTCCGATACTTACACCAGATTGAAAGCGAACTTAACCATCCACCTAGCAAAAAGAAAAACATGACAGTAAAAGAGTTACAAGGCAAACTGCTGGAAGCTTATTCAGCCAAGAAATTAAACAGAATTATTCTTTCGCTAATAAACTTTCAAATAACAGTATTGATGATATTTTGCCATTTATTAACCTGCCATGTCTTGAATATGTGAATCTTAGAGGAACAAGGGTAGATGAAAAGCAAGTTGAAGCGTTAAGAGAACTTAGCATAACTGTTGAAATTTAATTGGAACAAATTTTTATCATTGGTATTTCAGAAAATAAAATTTAAACCTATGAATATGAATAACACACTTAGACCAATATTGACAATGGTATCCATTGCGTTGGTTTTTATGCTTTTTTTTATTGTTCCAGCACTACTAATCCCAGTATCGGAGAATCTGTTGAAAAAGATCAACCCAGAAGAGATGCAATCGTTCTTCCCGTTGTTAATTCTCTACTCATTATACATGTCCTTACCTATTATTTGCTCCTTGGCAATACTGAACAGAAACGAACCGCCCTGTTTTTGCAGTTGTTACTTGCACACTTTATAATATATCCACTAATGGGGTTATTGGAGTCGCTCTTTTGGGGTGAGGCTTTCAAAGGGGTTGATGTCAATGAGTATATAAGAATCTTTCTGCGATTTGTGATAACATTCGGCTTGTTTTCGGGATTTTTATCACTGATTGCCAAAAGGAAGCCATCAAATGTTCAGTTCTCAGAACGGAAAGAAAATTTCAACCAGGTGGGTAAGAAAATTCTACGGATTGCAACGGTATATTTTGTTCTTTACAATCTTTTTGGTTATTTCATCGCCTGGCAATTTGAAGAAACCAGAGCCTTTTATACGGGTAGTGTTGAGAATATCGGATTTTTTCCCTCGATGTGGCAGAATATTAGCAACCCTACCTTTGTTATTGTACACGTATTCAGAGGCATACTGTTTGGTGTTGCGGGATATATTTTCGATAAAATCTTAAATTTTTTACGCAACAGAAAGATCATAATAATGTCGCTTATATTTGGAGGGTTTGGCTTTCAAATTGTATTGCCCAATCCTTTGCTGCCCGAAATGGTTAGAATTTCTCACTTTATCGAAACCACAACTTCAATGCTTCTTTTTGGAGCGCTGGTAGGGTTGATTCTCAACTATACGAAAAGGTTAACCCTTCCGGCTACATTAATGATACTTTTATTGGCCATTTCTTGTCAAAAAGAACCCATCATTCGCTTTGGTTTCAATACCGATTTTGGAAAAAACTCGCAAGGCATATGCATCATGAACGTGAGTAGTGGCTCCAACTCAATTTCCCTGAAGGGCGAGATAGCTGTTGTTGTAGGCGAAGTTCTGGTGGAATTGATTGACCCATCGGGTGAAACTGTATTCACAGGCCATTTTGTTTCACCCAAAAATCTGGATGTGAACGAGTCGTTTGAAGCGATATCGGGCAACTGTAAGCTGAAATATAAGCGTATGGATGGAGTAGGATCAATGAGGTTACATCTAAACATTGTTAATTGAATTCTTTGAAACAATTAAAAAGATGAAAATAAATTCACTTAAACCCCTCGCCATAACCTTTGCGATGGGTGGTGTGTGGGACACCACCCAGGTTGCACGTTGAAGCAAGTCGCCCTGTGCTTGAATACTGAAAGGACAGAAAAAAGAAGCGGCGATATTCTCAAAAAATAAACTTTAAAAAATATGCTGACATTTTTTTAATTTTGAAACAGATAATAAATAACGCAATCTATATGGCTATCCCAACATCAAGAGCAAAAGAACCAGCAGAGATATCAGTCAATGCAGACCTGTGTAATGCCTGCGGTTTGTGCGTTGCCGCTTGCAGCGATTTCAGCTTAACCCTCGAAAATGGTAAAGCGGTTAAAAGTAATCATCCGCTTTTTGGCTGTATTGGCTGCGGTCACTGTATGGCCGTTTGCCCTACAGGGGCAATTGAAATTCATGGCAGGACGATCAGTCCTGATGATTTATTCACAATGCCACCAAGGGAAAACCTAGCAAACTATAGTCAAACACTTGCGCTCCTTCAACGGAGAAGAAGTATTCGCAAGTTTAAGAACAAAACCATAGATACTGAAATAATTGAAAAGATTTTAGATGCTGCAAGAACGGCTCCAATGGGTTTGCCTCCCTCCGATGTTAATGTTATGATACTCGATAGCAAAGAGAAAACCCGATCCTTTGCTCAGGATTTTTGCAATTACCTTGGGGGTATGCAGTGGTTTGTCTCCAATTGGTTCTTAACCATAATGAAACCATTTTGGGGCAAAGCAAACGATGAAATGTTTAGAGGATTTATAAAACCGCTCTTTAAAATTTACACCGAGGGTATGCAAGAGGGGAAAAATCTTGTGAACTATGACGCACCCTTAGCAATGTACTTTTATGGCTCACCATATACCGATCCTGCTGATCCTATTATTGCAGCCACCTATGCATTGATTGCCGGCGAATCGCTGGGTCTTGGAACCTGTATGCTTGGAGCAGTTCATCCTCTGATTCAAAATGGCAAGAAAGCCAGCAAGTTTAGAGAAACGCATGGTATCAGATTTAAAAGCCGCGAAGGGCTGTTTGTGATTTTTGGTTATCCTGCACTAAAATTTGAGAAAGGAATCAGGAGAAGTTTTGCAGATATAAATCAAATTTGATGGCAACTTCCCATTCCCTTTAAACTGTTCCTTACACACCCTCGACCACGCAATATTCACCCTCAGCATCTATTGATTTTTTTGCTTTGGCCTCCCATGTACCTTTGTTGATGAAAATTCAAAAGCAAAGTGACATGGACCACAAATACATAATTATCTGCGAGTCGATTAACAATGAAAATTCATTGAAATTGGCAAAGGACTTCACTCTACTGAATCTATAATTATGAGAGTAAATAAGCAATTAACTGAAATAAATAAGATTAGAATGATGATTTATATTTTACTTGTATTTTTGGGACTAAAACGACCGAATGCAGCGGTGTTGCGATTAAACCCCGCCTTGACCATTGATAGATCATCAATCGACATATTCCTTAAGACTTTTACTGAAATAGTTGCAGAAAATATCAAAACATTATTGGGCATTAAACTAAAAAGTACTTGCATAAATGACAAATTATAAAATACTTAAATTCCCGGATTCAAGGATAGCCAGCATCGATATTTGCGAGATAGGCAAGCAGAAACATCATGTGACTGGATTGGTTGAATTTGATGTGACAGAGAGTAGACGGAAAATTAAAGATTACAACAAAGCTCATATTAATAAAATAACTTTTAATGCCTGGCTCATAAGTGTGATTGGTTTTACAATAAAAAAACATGAAACTTCAAGCTCATATCTGATTGGTAGAAATAAACAGATCATTTTTGACGACATCAATATATCTATGATCGTAGAAAAAGAGATAAACGGTATGAAGGTGCCTATTCCTCTGATAATTGAAAAAGCAAATGAAGAAAGTGTTGAGTCGATAGCAAAGCAAATTACTGAAGCAAAAAATATTGAGTTAACCGAGAAAGATATTCTAATTCAAAGGAAAGCCAAAAAATTTGAAAAGATGTATTATTTACTCCCAAAATTTTTAAGAAGATATTTTTGGAGATATTTATTAAAGCACCCAAAACTTGCTTATAAGAGAATGGGGAATGTAGCATTTACCTCGATTGGAATGATGGGAAAAGTCAATGGATGGTTTATTCCAATATCAGTTCACCCTATTTGTTTTGGAATAAGTTCAATAGTAAAAAAGCCTGCTGTTGTTGATGATAAAATAGAGATAAGAGAGATACTCAAAATGTCAATTCTTATAGACCACGATGTGATTGATGGTGCAAATATGGCAAGATTAATTAGCGATTTATCGAGAAATATTGAAGTTGGATTATATTTATGAGTGCAAGCATCTTCGACCTAAAAAACATTACCCCAAACGATGCAATGCTTGCCCAGGAATTGGGTGTTGCAATGGATTGGCTTAACCAGATTCGCGATTTTATTGAAAATAATTATGGCGATTTATCACTTGAATGGAAGTACTGCGGACAAAAATCGGGTTGGGTATTAAAAATCTTCAATAAGAAGAGAAATGTGCTCTTTGTGGTGCCTTTGCATGGTTCTTTCAAAATAGCTTTCACTTTTGGAGAGAAGGCCTTTAACATAATAATGGACAGTGATGTTCCCGACTACATTAAACAGGCTTTGCTAAATGCCTCAAAGTATACCGAGGGTAGGCCTGTTCAACTCCTTATTAGCTCTAACGAGCAGTTGCCGCCAGTACTTGAATTAATTGTAATCAAACTTAAATCATAGATCTCAAAATGAAAAAAATATTATTCCGGCAATCCTTCTAACGTTATTTTTCACCAGCTATTCATTCGGCCAAAGTACTTTATGGAAATTTCAAACACAAGGTAGAATATACGCTACGCCTGCTTTAAAAGGTGATTTAGTTCTCATAGGTAGCGGTGATTCAACTTTCTATGCAATTGATAAACCAACAGGTAAGATGAAGTGGAGCTACAGAACAAACGGTTCAGTGCACTCCAGCCCGTTTGTTTACGAAAGTAGTGTTTTCTTAGGAAGCGCTGACGGATCTCTTTATGCTTTGAATATTGATTCGGGACAACTTATCTGGAAATTTGATTCGCAGGGAGAGAAAATGCTTGATATTTGGGATTACTATCTTTCATCACCTATTGCTTACAATGGAATTGTTTATTGGGGTAGCGGCGACGGATTTCTTTATGCTATCAATTGCAAAACAGGGAAACCTGAATGGAAATTTGAGGCAAAAGGCATTGTCCATGCAACCCCACTTGCATCAGAAGGTAAAGTGTTTTTTGGCGATTTTAGTGACTATTTCTATGCCCTGAACGCTGAAAACGGCGATTTAATCTGGCAATTCCGTACAATTGGTAACACCTATTTTCCCAATGGAGAAATTCAAAAGGCTGCAACAATTGACAAAGACATCCTTTACTTTGGTAGCAGGGATTACAATATTTACGCCTTGAATGCGCAAACAGGTCGTGGCCATTGGAATATGAAAGAGCTTGGCAGCTGGATAATTGCAACGCCCTTTGTCCATGATGATTATGTTTATTTTGGCACTTCCGATACCCATCGCTTCTACTGTTTAAGCAAAAATTCAGGGAAAATAGTCTATCAGATTCCGGTTCCAATGCGCGTTTATGGTTCCGCCATTGAACACAATGGGATTATCTATTTTGGTTGTTTCGATGGCATCCTTCGAGGTGTTGACGCTAAAACCGGAGAATTAAAATGGCATTTTCAAACGGATGGAAGTAAGGAAAACCACAACAAAATTTATAATGCAGAAGGCAAATTAAGGGATAGCTTCGAACTATACGGAGAGGATTACCTCGAATCGGAAAGGCTTATTCATACGCTTGGTTCAATATTGTCAACGCCGGTTGTTGAGGGAAATGTTATATTCTTTGGCAGCTCCGATGGAGGTTTGTACACTGTAAATCTTAACTAAATCACTAGTGTCTATTAATTTTCGTTAAATTACTCTGTAACTATTTTATGCACAGTATAATAACTCGTCAAAACCTTGTCGCCCTTTTGAATTTTGTTC
>PHDU01000124.1 GCA_002842755.1 Bacteroidetes bacterium HGW-Bacteroidetes-1
TTATCCGAAAAAAATCTGTAGTGCCCAAAACGCTAACAAAAAAAAATGAAGTAACAGAAAATTATAATCTTATGTCCGGATAGCTGCAAAATGGGTTAAATGGCAGAGGCGCATATTTATATTTAGAACGATCGAAGAAATTCATAAAAAGTGAAGGACTAAAAACTGATTGGAGTCTGGCTATTTTAATAATTTACAACGACATGTCTTTACCTGAAATACCGTAAGCCTCTTCCGGATTTTCATCTCCGGTTGGCTCAACATGTACAACCACATCGTAAATATTTGGTATTAATTCTCTTATATTGCTTTCAACCTGATGTCCAATCGTATGACCTTCATAAAGCGTTTTTCGTCCATCTACTTCAACATCGAGAGCAATCATATAATAATGGGCCATTTTTCTTGCTCTGATACGATGGGGGTTTTTTGCATCAGGCACTTTAGCGACTGCATCTGATATGGTTCTGTAAATAGTCGGGTCATTCACACCATCCATCAATTCCCTGCTTGATGTGATGATGATCCGTATAGCAACCACCATAATCCATATACTTACAAACAAGGCAGTGATACTGTCAATGATAGGCATCTTCAAAACATGTGTAAGTACAAGGCCAACCAACACCGAAACAGAAATTATTACATCATTCTGCATATTTCTGGCATTTGCACGAAGCATCGGGCTATCAATCTGATCGCCTATCCTCTTCAGGTATTTTGCAAGAAATTGTTTGCCAACAATAGAAACTAGAACGACAATGATGGCAATTATCGATGGCATTTCGGGTTGTTTGCCTTCCAAAAGACGTTGAGATGTCGAAATAGCCAATTGAGCACCCGCAAAGAAAATAACAAAAGCAACCAACTTTGAAGCCACGGTATCCGCTTTATCATAGCCATAGGGATATTTTATATCGGGAGGTCTGGAAATTATCCTTGCAGTAAACAAAGTAATCATTGAAGCCAGAATATCGCTTGCAGAATCAATTCCATCTGCAACCAAGGCCAAACTGCCTGCTAAAAACCCGGCAACAATTTTAACCAGTGATAAAAATAGGTTTCCAAAAATACTTATTTGGGAGGCTTTGATTATTTTGCGTGTCCGTGCGCTGATTACTGCCATGAACGGGATTGTATGATTGGCAAAAATAATCAAATCATTTGGCGAAGCTAAGATTGCAAAAATATATTATCAAATTACTAAAATATATTAAAGACAATGCTGTATAATCATTTCAAAATTGTTGCACAAAAACTCTCGTTAGAGAATTAACAATAGTACATGAATGATTTGGGAAATCAAACATATTGGCTAATTTTGCAGGTAGAAATCTTGTTCTTTTTTTGCCATTTTGTATCGAAATGATTAGAGCAGCTAATTAAAATGTTAGTAAGATAACGAATAAATTACATACTGTTTTTATAGTTCAATGTGAAAACTATTTCATAAGAAAATAAATATGAGTACAAAAGTAATGATTGGAAACAAAGGAAAAAGCGTACGCTCTGATTGTTCCATTTCGCTTGAATGCACGGATAGCGGCGGTATCAATCTACAAATTGATAGCAGGGTCAAAGCACTCTTTGGAAAGCAAATTGAAATGCTTGTGCATGAAATGTTTACGTTTTATGATCTAAAAAACGTATCGCTTCTTATCGAAGATGCCGGAGCACTTCCCTTCGTTTTGGCAGCAAGGATAGAAGCTGCCATCAAAAAACTCATACCTACAGAAAAAGAATTTTTACTTCCTTTTCTTAAACAAAATTATTATCAAACCAAAAAAGATAAGAATAGGTTTTCGCGGCTTTATCTTCCCGGCAATACCCCATCATTGATGATCAATGCAGGAATTCATCGTCCGGATGGAATTATCCTCGATCTTGAAGACGCTGTGGCACCTGATAAAAAATATGAGGCAGCTTTTGTTGTACGCAATGCACTAAGAAATCTTGACTTTTACGGCGCGGAGAGAATGGTACGTATCAATCAAATTCCAAGAGGGTTGGATGATCTCGACTTTATTGTTCCTCACAACGTAAACCTTATATTAGTTCCTAAATGCGAAAGCGCACTTCAAATTCAACAAGTAAATGAACGCATTGAAGCAATTCAGTCAGCTCACACCATAAGTGGAAATATTTGGCTGATGCCTATCATCGAAAGTGCATTAGGAGTAATAAGAGCTTATGAAATAGCAACAGCAGCATCAAATGTAGTGGCTGTGGCCATTGGTTTGGAAGATTATACAGCCGATCTTGGCGTAAGACGCACCCTTGAAGGAACTGAATCATTTTTTGCCCGTGCACAGGTTGTCAACGCCTGTCGCGCCGCAGGAATTCAACCCATTGATTCGGTATTTAGCGATGTTGGCGACATGGAAGGATTAAAAAACAATGTATTACGTTCAAAAAGCATTGGATTCGATGGTATGGGCTGTATTCATCCACGACAAATAAAAGTGATCCACGACAACTTTGCTCCTGAACAAGATGAAATCGAAAAAGCAAAAAAAATCGTTAATGCTTTTATTGAAGCAACAGAACAAGGATTGGGTGTAGTTTCGCTTGGCACAAAAATGATCGACCCACCTGTGGTTAAAAGAGCGCAACGCACGATTGATTTAGCAGTTAAAATGGGGAAACTAAACCAAAATTGGAGGGAAGAAGAACATGTCAGCTAAGTTTGAAAAAAATGCACTTGGTCGTTTTGTACCAACCGAGGTAAACGGAAAAATTCAGATTCCTTATCAGGGAGTAGGGAAATACAAGCCAACCGGACGCAAATATGCACCGCAAATTGCATCATGCGCCGACTATCCGGCTGACGGTAACAAAATAGTTGCTTCTTTAAAAGATGCCCTTCTAAAATCCGGAATAAAGGACGGTTCTGTTATTTCAACACACCATCATTTCAGAAACGGTGATTTATTAGCTGTTCAAATTTTCGATATTGCCCATGAACTAGGTTTGAAAGATCTGGTTTGGGTGCCATCTGCCTCTTTCGAATGCCAAAATTCGCTCATCGAATACTTGAAAGATGGCACAATCCATCATATTGAAGGCAGCATGAATGGCTCTTTGGGGAGGTTTACATCCAGTGGAGAGATGCAGGGAATGGGTATTTTACGTTCTCATGGGGGTCGTTATCAAGCCATTCAGGATGGTGAAGTTATAATTGATATTACTGTGATAGCGGCTCCAACTGCCGATCCTTTTGGTAATGCAACAGGCGATCGCGGCCCGGCAGCTTGTGGATTACTTGGTTTTGCACTTGCCGATTCTCAATATGCCAACAAAGTGATTGTTGCCACGGATAATATTGTTCCATTCCCTTGTGTGCCCTGGCAAATTCAAGGTAATTATGTTGATTATGTTGTTGTGGTTGATCAGGTTGGCATTCCTGAAAAGATTGTTTCCGGAACCACTGAAATTACCAAGAGTCCTGACCGCTTGTTGTTAGCCGAAATGACTGCACAGTTTTGCGATGAAGCAGGCATAATCCACGAAGGGTTTTCTTTTCAGGCTGGTGCAGGAGGAACTGCTCTTTCTATTGGGGTTTATTTTGCTGAACGATTGCGTGAACGCGGTATGAAAGCACGATTTGCACGAGGAGGCAGTAATAAGTATCTTGTGAAAATGCTCGAAGAGGGCCTTGTTGATTATATACTCGATGGTCAAACATTTGACCTTGAAGGTGTTCGGTCGATGCGTGAAAACGAAAGGCATCTAAATACCAGCCCTTTCACCAGTTACAATTATCATGGTAAAGGTAGTTTTGCTTCAATGGTTGATGTTGTTATTCTCGGCGCTACTGAAGTTGATCTGAATTTTAATGCGAATGTGGTTACTCATTCCGACGGGGTTCTTCTTCACGGCATAGGTGGTTGGCAAAACTGTCTTTTCTCAAAATGTACCATTCTGCCTATTCCATTATTTCGCGATCGTATTCCTGTAATCCGTGATGAAGTAACAACAATATGTGGACCAGGTGAACTGATCGATGTTATTGTTACAGAAAGAGGCATTGCTATCAATCCATTGCGGAAAGATTTAATCGAAAAACTTAAAAATACAAGCTTGCCTATTAAAACAATTCAGCAATTGAAAGAAGAAGCTGAGGCTATATGCGGAGTGCCCGAAAAGCCGAAATTTACCGACAAGCCTGTAGCTGTTATCAAATGGGTGGATGGAACTATCATTGATACCGTCTGGCAATTGGGTGTTTAAAGCGGGAATTTAAGAATTTACCATTCGCCTCCATCAAAGATAATTTTTGGCTTTTTCGAACCATGAAAAAAGCCTGACATTTTTGCAAGAGCAAAAGAGTCAGGCTTTTCTTAGTTAAGCCGTTGGATCATCAGGATCAATCCTTATCTCAGGCTATTTGTGGTTCAAAGACGTAAAGGTTATAAAGCACAACTTCAATGGTTTCGTAACGATTGCCATCAGAACCAATGTATTGTCGGCATGAATTCTTTCCAACAATGCTCATTTTTTTTCCTTTTTTTACCTGCTGTTGAACAAGGGCTGCACACTTTCCCCATGCCACAACCTTGTGCCATTGGGTGGTTTGAACTCTTTCGCCTGCTTCATTGAGGCTCTCTTCATTCGTTGCAAAGGTGAACCTTGCAACCATTTTATTTTCATCAAATTGTTTAACAATGGGCTCCGTACCGGGACGGCCGATAAGTTTTACAGTGTCTTTTGAAGTTTCCATGATACATGTGATTTTTAGTGTTTTTAGTTTTTAAAGACTGGTATTTAGGCACTTTAGGTCAAAAGAATCTTCGACCTAAAGTCCCGAATTTCGATCAACATTAAATTTATGATACCTTTTGAAGTAGGACTAATTCGTTAAGGACGATATCCACCGAATAGCGCTTATTGCCATCTTTATCTTCCCAGTTGCTTGCAGTGAGCTTGCCTTCTATAGCAATTTCTTGTCCTTTACGTACATATTTCTCAATAGTATCAACCACTTTGCCAAATGCAACTACATTGTGCCAGTCGGTTTCTTCTACGCGCTCACCTTTTGCATTATAATAATTGTTCGATGTGGCGAGCGAAATACGTGCCATTTTACGGTCATTGCCGATGGTTTTGATTTCCGGGTCTTTGCCCAGACGTCCGATCAGTTGAACTGAATTTCTAATTGTCGTCATGATTTCAAGTTTTAGGGTTAATTTTTGTTTGAACGATTGACGAGGCAAAACTACATCCACCTCAAAGGATTAGTCGTATAATTAACAAGTACTTACGTAAATAAACATTTGTTTACGTATAGTAACGGATATAATATTATATATCAAGCAGTTAAAAAATGAAAAACTTGAAGTATTTTAATGAAAAAAACAATATTTCACGAGTAAATGAGTTTTATTAAAAATAATAACTAACAGCATTTGACCATGAGAAAATTATTTGCAATTCTGACAACATTTCTATTACCATTAGCATGTTTAGCACAAGATGGTTTCTATATTGGATATGAAAATGGTGGATTGTTTGAAAGGTATAATTATGTGAACAGCAAAGCTAAAACATTAACCCAATCCTCAATTGGTGGAATTTTCGGTGGTTATGTTGGTTTCAAATATGATTCATATACACTTGAAACAGGGTTTTACGGTTTGTCTTCATCTTATCCAATGGTAGAATACAATTACCGTACTTCTGAAGTAAGCAAGTCTCTCTCAATGGGCAGCGGTCATGAAAGCTGGCTGATTCCGCTACGCTTTGGAAAGGAGTTTTTAGTAGCCCGGAATAAAATTTTTATCAAGCCTGAAATTGGTTTCAATGTCATGATCTCGCGTGATTTTTCTGAAAATCAGCCGATGATGGGATGGGGCGAAAATGTTTCAGCATTTCCCGGGGACAACAGTTATATTCCTACGGGTTCTGATTCTACGAGAGCTTATGGCTATGTCCCATCAAAGATTAATTTCAGTATCGAGCCAGGTATTGCGTCAGGTTACCGTTTTAAAAAGAAAGCAGACATTTACCTGAAATGCAGCTATAACGCAAGTTTCAATCTATCCTATTACGAAACAATAACTCATTATTCGGAAACTGAAACAGTAAATGCGACAAGAAATATGTCAAACTCAATTCTATTTCAGATTGGTTTGAAATATTACTTCGCAAAACGTGAAAATTAGAATTGCCTATCCAAAAAAAAACTAATGTCATGTCAACAATAGTATGGCGTAATAAAAACTTATGTATCTTTACCGAAAAAACGTCAAGGTAAAATACAAAGTAACCTTAACAAAAGAAGAAAGAGAATCATTGATGGCCTATACAAGACAAGGCAGCCATACAGCCAAAAGGGTCATTCATTCTCTGCAGATTTGTGATGTATTAAAAACAGGTATGCGAACTATTGACCGGGTAAAACAACGTTTTGTAATGGAAGGACTGGAAGCAGCTCTAGGTGTTGCGCCAACAAGCAGAATATATGATAAAAAGGTTGATGGAGAAACAGAAGCCCGGTTAATCTCAATTGCCTGCAGTGAGCCTCCAAAGGGCTTTGGTAGATGGTCTTTACGCCTGTTAGCTGATCGCATGGTAGAATTAAATTATGTTGATGAGATATCGCATGAAACAGTTAGAACGGTTTTAAAAAAAACGAACTTAAACCTTGGCGGGTCAAAGGTTGGGTAATACCACCAGGGCAAAATAGTCATTTTGTTGCTGCCATGGAGCAGGTTCTTGACGTTTATAAACGACCGTATAATGAGGTAAACCCTGTAGTATGCATGGATGAAACGCCGAAACAATTGATAAAAGAAGTTCGCAAATCAGTGCCGATGAAACCAGACTTTGAAAAAAGAGTCGACTATGAGTATTCCCGTTGTGGGGTTTGTAATGTTTTTATGGTTAGTGAGCCCCTGGCCGGAAAGCGATATATGAAGGTCACTCAAAACCGGACAAAAAAAGACTGGGCATTGTTGGTAAAGTATATTTGTGACAAGCTATATCCCAGGGCAGAAACTATAACCTTGGTAATGGACAATCTGGCTTCACACAGCGCTGCGGCATTGTACGAAACATTTGCGCCGGCTGAGGCGAAAAGACTATGGGATCGCCTGGAGTTTGTTTTCACACCCAAGCATGGCAGCTGGTTGAATATGGCTGAAATAGAACTGAACGTATTAACCAAACAATGTTTTAACAGAAGAATTGACAAGATAAATACGGTAAAAGCAGAAGTCAGAGCCTGGCAAAATCACAGAAACAACAAAAAATCAAAAATTAAATGGCAGTTTACAACTGATCAGGCTCGAATAAAACTTCATAAGCTTTATCCGTCAATTCATGATTGACATGACACTAGTT
>PHDU01000025.1 GCA_002842755.1 Bacteroidetes bacterium HGW-Bacteroidetes-1
CCTTTATCCGAAAAAAATCTGTAGTGCCCAAAACGCTAACAAAAAAAAATGAAGTAACAGAAAATTATAATCTTATGTCCGGATAGCTGCAAAATGGGTCAAGAATGGAGCCGGAATCCAAAAGGGATGGCATAGCAACGGGATTCTTGGCAGAGTAACGCATTACGTGAATAATCTAAGGCATGGCATTGAGGAATACTACGATTATGATGGCCAACTTAAAATGACTCAATACTATGAAAATGGTGATCTTGTAAAAGAGGAAGTCAATTAAAGTATGTTCAAACCCTGTTGTACGATTTTCCCCATCCCAAAAACCTGGAAATAATTACCAATATCAATCGATATAAACTATTTTCTTTCCTGTTATCTTCCCATTAATATTAAAACGGATATAGTAGGTACCAGTCTTCAACTGAATACTTTGATCCGAAGCTTTCCATAATATTTCAAGTGTCTTTTGTGTGGTGTAGCCGTCAAAAATTTCATCTATTCTAATCCCATTCAGGTCATACAATCCAATGTTAGCAAAAGAATCTGCTTCGAGGTTGATTTCTAATGTTATTTCATTACTAAAAGGATTGGGATGAATATTGATTGAATGTTTTGGATCAACTTCTGAGTTGATAAACACCCCGATTGGTTCAAAGACGAGACTCATATTTTTAAAATAATTTTCATCCGGAATTGTGATGTTTTGAGGTAATTCTCCTTTTGTGAAAGATACTGATGTAAAAGGACCAGCAATTCCATTGCTTGCAGAATTTCGACTCGTGTATTCAACCCAAACCTGATATGTCCCGTCAGGTACAATCTGTCCCAAAGTATTGCGGCAATCCCAGCTAATTGTATGGGAGGTATGCGAGTTGATTGTGCTTCCCGTAATCGCATCCACAACATTATTTCCGGAATTGGCTACCCATTTTACAAGATGTTGCTTACGGTTATTGGCCATTACTTTTCTCGAAATAACAAAATTACCTTGAGCATCCTTTATCCAGATAGCAAAAACATGTCGTGGAGAATAGGTGCCTCCATCGGAAACAGTAGTCACCTGAAAAGTTACATTCCCGTCGGTTGCAGGAGATGAGAGCTGTTCTTGCCCAGAAATGAATTTAGTGAGTGCAAGTAAAACAATGATAAATAATATTTTTTTCATGACACGATAATGCATTAGGTGGTAAAAGTAAAGGATTGTTTTTGATTGTATTCGTTTCGGTAAAGAAAGTTAAATTAAAAATGATTTTTTTGGTACATATAAAACGGCAATACCCTGAACAAGCATTCCATTTGAATAGCATTGATCAATGAAAGTTCCTTATATTTGTGCTTTAACACTATCCTCTTATGGAAAATCGACCTCATATTAAACTTGAACTTGCCAAAGCAGACCGGTTTGTTGAATGGCTGGGCTGGTCTTTGCTTTTTGGAATGTTTGTTTATGCTTTTGATAGCATCAATAGCCTTCCTGAAACAATTCCTGTTCATTTTGATATAAAAGGCCAACCAGATGGATACGGTAGTAGTCTAACATTATTAGGACTTCCAATTATTGCGTTAATTTTATCGATTGGAATGACTATTTTAAACAAATACCCTGAAATTTTCAATTATACTGTAAAAATAAATGAAGAAAATGCGGAAAGGCAATACCGTGCTGCAACACGCCTGATCCGGTGGATAAAAGTTGCCATTATTTTAACTTTTGGTCTAATTATGATTTTGATGAATATTTCTGCAAAAAATCAAAATTCTGAAAGTTTGCTTTGGGTTTTGCCGGTCATATTAATGATTAGTTTTGTTCCGATCATTATTTACCTGATTGTATCCTCAAATGACAAGAAAGTCAAAGGGAATTCGATTAAGAAAAAGTAAGACAGGGTGAATGGCTTGAAAGATGATTTTTAGATTTTAATGCGCTATTATCAACTTTAAGTTTTTTCTATAAAAAGTAATAAATCAATAAAATAGAATAAAGTAATGATCAGATTAATTATCAAAATTTACATTTCACTTTGCATTTTTTTTCTGATTGGTTCATGTAAAACGCAACATAATATTGCTGGTTTCTGGAAAGGAGAGCTTGCTTTTTCTGAATATGAAGTGATGACAGCAGATTTGCTTTTGGAGGATGATTCGACCTTTTTTTTCGTAAAACAAGCATCTATAAATGATCCACGTAAGGCATACTTTGGTCATTGGCACATGGTCGAAGGAAAATTGTTTCTTGACGGAGGCAGGGATCTCCAGCTTTTCATGACTTTTGAGAATGATGCTATCGAAATACTTGATTTCGAAGGAGAAAAAGTAATTGGTAAAAAAAAGTTTATCCTGGCTAAAACCGCTGACAGTTTGATGCTATCTCAGGAGTTTCTTGCGAATGGAGAATTTAATTATTTCGCTGATGCTTCAACGTTTCGTTTCTGTGGTTCCGAAAAACTTTTTCCTGTAGCCATGTTAAAAGATCATATATTAGCAGAACGGTTGCTGCTGGAATTGCATGAAAATGAGCCGGAAGCAATGCTTTATTTGAGTTTATTGTTGAGCTATGAATATCTTCCGGGTATGGATGGGGGTCAAACAAGGCAGCTTATAATTCATAAGCTAATTACACAAATACCTGTTTGTGAATAATATAGATTATTTATCGAATGTATTACATCAAATGACTTCAGAATATCTGTAATAAATTTTTCTTCAATTAAACTCCGTTGAAGCTTTTCTTTAAGGCGTATGCCTGATGCAAATGGCTGTAAAGCTGCGTTGCTTCTGGATAATTCAAAGTTTGTTGACCATCGGATATTGCTTTTTCCGGACACTGATGTACTTCCATGATAATGCCATCAGCGCCGGACATTACTGCAGCAAGTGCCATTGGTTCAATATAATTTCTTAATCCAACGCCATGCGAAGGATCAACGATTACTGGTAGATGGGATTTTTCTTTTAGTATCGGCACTGCATTCAGGTCAAGTGTATTTCGATAGGCTGTTTCAAAAGAGCGGATTCCTCGTTCACATAAGATTATGTTTTCGTTACCATTTGAAAATACATATTCGGCAGCTTGAAGAAGTTCTTCAATTGTTCCTGAAAAGCCTCTTTTCAGCATGACTGCTTTATCGGTTTTGCCTAATGCATCCAGAAGATTAAAATTTTGCGCGTTACGGGTTCCAACCTGAAAAATATCAACAAAGTCGTGCATCTCTTCCACCTGTGAAACCTGCATTACCTCAGTCACTATTTTAATGCCATTGGCTTTGCATTTTTCTGAAAAGACTTTTAAACCTTCCAGACCGACTCCTCTGAAAGCATAAGGTGAAGTTCGTGGCTTAAATACTCCTCCCCGCATCATACGTATATTGTTTGCTTTTAGGTGTGCAATGCTGTGGTCAATCTGTTCAGGACTTTCAATTGAACATGGTCCTGCAATGATGGATAGTTGTTTGCGATTGATATAAATATTATCCCCTAAATTGATTTCAGTGTCATAAACCCTCCACTTTTTTGAAACCAGTTTATAAGGATCAGAAACCCTGTGAATATCAATGATTCCAGTAAGATTTCCAATTTTTCTTATATCAAATTCGGCTTTTCCAACTGCAATGATATAGTGAGCAAATTGTGTTTTTACTTCACTCGGGTGATAACCAATTTTAGAAACCTCATGAATAATAATTTCTTTTTGCTCGCTGCTGATTTCTTTTGATAGTTGTATAATCATGATTTATTTGTCGTTAATAATCTGGTTCATAAATGCAGGAATGCCAAAATCGGTTTTTTTTTGGTCTAAACTTTTAATAAAAGCACTCCCGATAATAGCGCCTGATGCAAAGTCGAAAACTGTTTGAAGACTCTGATGGGTAGAAATCCCAAAGCCAATCATCAGCGGATTTTTTAGACCTGCACTTGCAAGTCTTTTAAAATATTGTAAATGCTCATCCGTAAACCCGGTATTCTTTCCTGTAGTTGAAGAGGAAGAAACTGCATAAACAAATCCTTTGCTGAGGCTATCCAGTTTATGAAGTCGCTCTTCAGAAGTTTGCGGCGTCACCAAAAATATAGGATAGATATTATACTTTTCGAATAAATGTTGGTAGTCTTTTTCGAAAATTTCAGGAGGTAGATCAGGAAGGATAAGTCCGTCCACTTCGCATTCAGAGGCGTTTTTCAAGAAATTTTCGACCCCAAATTGTATAACAGGGTTCAGATAGCCCATCAGAACCAAGGGAATCTGGCTGATCTTTCTAACCTCTTTCAGTTGATGAAAGAGTAGTTCTGTAGTCATACCATTTTCAAGTGCTATCTTGCTGCTATGCTGAATTACCGGACCATCGGCCAAAGGATCGGAAAAAGGGATGCCCACTTCAATCATGGTCGCTCCGTTTTGTTCCAACAACTGAATGATTGGAACAATGCTTTCAAAGGTTGGATAACCAGCCGTAAGGTAAATATTTACAACCTTATTATTGGCTTCCTTTAAAAGTAGGTCAATTCTGTTCATTTTGTCTCAAGATTTTTCATGTAAGCTGCAAGGTCTTTGTCGCCTCTGCCTGATAGGTTGATGACAACAATATCAGATTTTTTCCATTTCATTTTCTTTAGAACAGCAAGTGCATGCGCTGATTCTAACGCTGGAATAATGCCTTCCAGACCAGCAAGTTCAAATGCTGCATCCATTGCTTCCTGATCGCTAATACTAAGATATGAGGCTCTTTTGGTATGATATAAATGTGCATGAAGAGGTCCAACTCCGGGATAATCAAGTCCGGCTGAGATGGAGTGTGGCTCTATGATTTGCCCATCAGGTGTTTGCATAAGGGATGTCATACTTCCGTGTATAATGCCTGTTTTGCCAACAACTAGGGAAGCGGCTGTTTTGCCTGAATATATGCCTTCGCCGGCAGCTTCAGCACCAATGAGTTTAACGTTTGGTTGATCAAGAAAATGATAAAAAGCCCCGGCTGCATTACTTCCCCCACCCACACATGCGATAACAAAATCAGGATTTTCATTCCCTGTTTTTGCGAAAAGTTGGGATTTAATTTCTTCACTGATGATGGCCTGAAGCCGCGCAACCATGTCGGGATAGGGGTGAGGTCCAACCACTGATCCTATGATATAATGTGTATCATCAGGGTTATTGATCCAATCACGGATGGCCTCATTGGTAGCATCTTTAAGCGTTTGACTGCCGCTGGTTGCTGGTACGACTTTAGCGCCTAACATTCTCATGCGCGCTACATTGGGTGCCTGTCGTTCAATGTCGACAGAGCCCATATAAACGATACATTCTAGTTGCATTAATGCACAAACAGTTGCAGTTGCTACACCATGTTGTCCCGCTCCGGTTTCTGCAATGATGCGATGTTTTCCAAGTTTTTTGGCCAATATTACCTGGCCTATGGTGTTGTTTATTTTGTGGGCACCTGTGTGATTCAGGTCTTCTCTTTTTAGAAAAATCCTTGCTCCATATCGTTTTGACAAATTGGTAGCTTCATACAAAGGCGTTGGCCTCCCAACAAAGTCACGAAGCAGATTGTGATACTCCTTTTGAAAGGCAGGTGATTCAATTATCTCTAAATAGCATTTGCGAAGTTCTTCAACATTATTAAAGAGCATCTCAGGGATGAAAGCGCCTCCAAAATCACCATAGAAGCCTGAAGGATCGACGTGAAAAGGGTGAATAGTATTATTGTCTGATTGCATGAAAAAAGGTTTTTAATGGTGGTATTTTCTTAATGCCACTCTCGATTTCGAAACGACTGTTAAGATCGATTCCGTACAGGAATGGCTGCTGTATGTTTTTTATTTCTTCTGCATCTGCCGGACCAATACCTCCGCTTAAAAAAAAAGGTTTATCAAAGGGGTAGTCTTCCAAAATTCTCCAGTCGAATTGTCTTCCACTTCCACCTTTGTTTTTGCTTGCAGTATCGAACAGAAAGAAATCACAAAATGGCAGGTATTCCTGCATGACTTGGAAATTCGTTTTATGATTCATTCCAAAAGCCTTAATGATAGAGAATCCTGAATTGTATAGGTTTGCACAATAATCGGAACTTTCGTTACCATGAAGTTGGATGTAATCGAGATGGACATTGATAGCAGCGGATTTTACTGATAAGGCATTTTCATTTACGAAAACTCCTGCTTTTTTAGCTGACAACGCGTGTGGTGGAACAAAACTGTGACCAACAAATCGTGGTGATGAAGCGTAATAAATAAAACCAATGATGTCCGGCTTTAATTCGTCGAGCGCCAGAATGTTCTCAGGTTCTCTCATGCCACAAACCTTTATTTTCAACATTCTGCTATTTTTTTTATTCCACTGATTAGTTTTCTGCAAGCAAGATGGGGACGCGCATGCTGCATGAAATGTTCGCCTATCAGAAAGCCATTGTAACCGGCTTCTTTGAGTTTACAAATTGTTTCAGCAGAATTTAATCCGCTTTCAGTAACTTTTAGCGCTTCTTTGGGTAGCAGATGAATCAATTGGAATGAAGTTTGTATATCGGTGGTCATGTGCTTTAAGTTGCGGTTATTGATGCCAATAAGTACTTCTTCCGATGGTATTTTATAGATTTCTTCTTCGTCATGTAGCTCTAATAAAACCTCAAGGCCTAATGCTTCAGCAATTGCAGTGAATTCCGAAATTTCATGCTTTGACAAAATTGCAGCAATTAATAAAATGGCATCAGCGCCAATAGACTTAGCTTCAATGATTTGATAAGGATCAATGATAAAGTCTTTGCGCAAAATGGGACAAAAATTGAATTTCCGCGTTTTAATCAGGTCGTCATTGCTGCCGCCAAAATAATGATTATCCGTTAGAACCGATAATGCAGAAGCTCCAGCCTGCATATATCCTAAAGTAATAGATTCTATATCAGCATATTCGTTAATAACTCCCCGCGATGGCGACCTTCTTTTGAACTCAGCGATAATGCCGCTTAAATCTTTGCGTAGCAAATATTTTTTAAGTGAAAGCGCTTTTGAATCGAAAAAGATACTGCGCTCAAGGAGCTTAACCGGATAAAGACTTTTACGTTCTTCGACTTCCTTTTGTTTGTGTTTTACGATTTGATCTAAAATAGTCATCATTGTTGTAATTGGATCAGTGTTTGAAACGTTTGAAACGCTTTTTTTGATAGAATTGATTCTTTCGCTCTGGCAATGCTTTCGGAGAGTGGCTCTTCAAATATACATTGCAAAGCAAGGGCAGTATTGGCAATTAC
This sequence comes from Bacteroidetes bacterium HGW-Bacteroidetes-1, assembly GCA_002842755.1. Classification (GTDB taxonomy): domain Bacteria; phylum Bacteroidota; class Bacteroidia; order Bacteroidales; family F082; genus JALNZU01. Next base: position 7,233 of record PHDU01000025.1, read on the forward strand.
TACCTGTTCCTGTGGTTGCGTTCCCTCCCCGCTGAGTACTTTTATAAAAATGTCAGCGGATGATTTAATTGAGTCACCGCCATATATCTCCTCTTGCAGAAGTTTTGAAAACCGAAAATCTTCGGGGCTTAACAAATACTCACCATGATTGGAAAACACCTTGGTAGCTGAGGTAAGCGAGCACTCGTCATAGCCGTCAAGGCCAAATATTATTGCGTAATTTTTGTTGGTTTGCTGATAAATGTACTGATACATCCTTGCAAGTTCCAGACTAAAAACCCCAACAATCTGAAACTTTGGAGAAGATGGATTGACCATTGGCCCCAGCATATTGAAGAAAGTTTTTACTCCAAGATCCCGTCTTATCGGTGCTACAGTTTTCATGGCAGGATGAAACAGGGGAGCGTGCATGAAACAAATACCGGCCAGTTCAATCTCTTTTCTGAGTATATTCTGATCTGATTTGAACCTGTAGCCCAAATACTCAAGCACATTTGATGAACCACTTATGGACGAAACACCGTAATTGCCATGCTTGGCTACTTTTACACCGGCTCCGGCAACAACAAAAGAAGCCAGGGTGGATATATTGAAAGTGTTTTTTTCATCACCCCCAGTACCACAAAGGTCGATCGTGTCGTATCCATCCAGATCAATCCGAAGGCAAAGTTCCATTAAGGCATCCCTGAAACCCGTTAACTCATCAACCGAAACCCCGCGCATCATGAAAACAGTCAGGAAAGAGGCAATCTGGGAATGATTGTATTTGCCCTGGGCTATGTTGATTAAAATCTCCCGTGCCTCTTCATAACCAAGTTTTTGCTGTCGGTACAATGCATCTAATATTCTTTTCATCTATTTTTTCATTTTGATACCTTAAATATTTTCATCTTTTAGTCTCATGGTATTTCATGATTAATTTTTGTTTTGTAGCTGTTTATCTTATGAACTTTCTGAAATTGGCAGTCAAAACCGATAGCCTGATAAACACCTCATTTCACGTTGTTATTTAACTTTGTTATCTGATAAGTGATATACTTTTTGGTTTTCTTTTAGCCAGTTAGCAATCATTTTTTCTCCGTATTCGGTCAGGATGGATTCGGGATGAAACTGCACAGCCGAGAGATCATATACGTTATGACGGATGCCCATTACAAGGTTGTTATCATCTTCTGCTGTGAGGCGAAAGCAATCGGGCAGACTTGCAGGGTCGGCAACCCATGAATGATATCTTCCAGCCATAAATCTGTCCGGAATTTCTTTAAAAATCAGCTCTTTGCTGTCGGTAATATTTACCGGTGTTGCTATTCCATGATAAACCTCACTTAGATTGAGGAGTTTGCCTCCAAAAACCTCAACCATAGCCTGTAAACCAAGACATACACCAAAGATACTTTTCACGGGTGCATATTTCTTTATCACCTCATTAAGAATTCCTGATTCGGATGGTAAACCCGGGCCAGGTGAGAGAAGTATCTTGTCATACATTCCTACTTCCTCTATACTAATCTTATCATTTCTAAAAACATCCACATCCTGACCGATGATTTTTTCAACGATATGCACCAGATTATAAGTAAAGGAATCATAATTGTCAAAAATAAGTATTCTCATATCAGTTTGTTTTATTTGCTTTTGACTGATCAGCTTCACGAATAGCCTTATTAAGTGCTTCAAGTTTATTGTTGACTTCCTGCAGCTCGCTTGCCTCATCAGAAGCATGAACGATGCCGGCGCCTGCCTGAAAGAAAAGCGTGTTGTTTTTGCTTAAAAATGACCTAATTAAAATGGCCATATTTACTTCTCCTGTAAGGCTGACAAAACCGACTGCTCCTCCGTAAAAACCTCGGCTTTGTGGCTCGTAACTATCAATGAGCTGCATTGCGCGATGTTTGGGAGCACCAGAAAGCGTTCCAGCCGGAAAGGTTGCTGCGATCACCTGCATAGTGCTATCCTGAGCTTTTAGAATCCCACTGACTTTTGAGACCAGATGAATCACATGGCTGAAATATTGTACCTCTTTGTATGTTTCAACTGTTACAGTATGGCAGCTTCGGCTGAGATCGTTTCGGGCCAAGTCAACAAGCATGGCATGTTCAGCATTCTCTTTTGGATCTAAAGATAACTTTTCAGCAAGATCTTTGTCAGCCTCATCATTTCCTGTGCGCCGATAGGTACCTGCAATAGGATTAAGTGTTGCTTTTCCTGCTTTTATTTTGAGCTGACTTTCGGGTGATGAACCAAAAATTCTAAAATTGCCGTAATCGAAATAGTAAAGATACGGCGATGGATTAATTCTGCGAAGGGCACGATAAACATTCAGGTCGTCACCTTTAAATGAAATGGAATATCTTCGTGATAGTACCATTTGAAACACATCGCCCCGCTGGCAATGCATTTTTGCTTTTCGAACCATTTCTAAAAAAGAATCATCTGAAATGTAGGTTTCTATTTTATTGGTGGTATAAAACGGAAAATTTTGAACATGTTGGTTTCGAATATGCGCCATCAATTGATCGTAGTTGCTTTCTTCGCCTTCAGGAATATATTCTGTTACAGTCATATTGTCGTTGAAATGATTCATGTGAATCACGAAGCGGTACAAGCCAAAAACCATGTCAGGATGATCGAAGCTGGCTGAGCTACGCTTATTAAGTTCGATATCCTCAAAATAACGGATAGCATCGTAGGCAATGTATCCGAAAAGGCCATCTGAATGCATGATGCCTTTTGCCTCAAAATGGTTGATGAAGTTATCAAAGTGATGAAAGACACTTTCTCTTTTGGCAACTGTACTTGAAATCAGTTCTCCTTTTTCGGTAATTTCAATCATTCCGTTTTGAACTGTGAAACTGCTCAATGGCGTAAGACAAATAAAGGAAGAACTATTGTTGGCAGAATGAAAATCAGAGCTTTCGAGCAGCAATGCGCCTGGATAAATGTCACGCAGCGAAAGGTACAGTCCAACCGGAGTGTAAAGATCACCAGATGTCAAATGTCGTTGAATGTTAAGTTTCATTTTTATCAGTGTTTCGATTTTTTTTAAAAAAAAAGGCCTGCCGCGAACGACAGACCTTTGTTTAGTATTTATACAGACAGTCACATCAATTCATCAGCTTTGGAGCTTTGAAAAATGATGCCACCACCAATTATTTAAATTTCTATTTGCCATTTAATTATGAAGATCGAAATTAACTATTCTTGACTTTGTTACCAGTCTTGTGGCCGCAAAAGTATTATTTTTTTTAGATTGGCAAAGAAAAAGATTAATTTTTTTAAAAAAAACCTTAATCTTGTTTAAAAAAACTATCTGAATTTGAAATTAATGCTATCTCTATCAAATCGTAAGTAATTGAATGTAAGTTATCTGTAAATCGGTTGACTTATGAAGTGTTCAAATCAAAGTCTGATTCTAAAATCTTTATACTACATACTTTTTTAATAAGGCAATGAGGGGCTCTTTACGCAACGGTTTAGAAATATAATCATCACACCCATTTTCAAGGGCTTTTTGTTCATCCCCCGCCATGCCATATGCAGTAACAGCAATGATTGGCAAGTCAGGTCTTAATAATTTTATTTTTATTGTTGCTTCAAATCCATCCATTACTGGCATTTTCAAGTCCATTAAAACCAACTTGATCAAAGGATTTGCTTGACAAATATTGACAGCCTCTAAACCATTTTTTGCCCATAAATGCTCAATTTTGAAATACTTCTCGAGAATCATGGAAAGCACTTTGTAGCTCGAGAAGACGTCTTCAACAATAAGTACTTTTTCGGCTGGTGAAAATGAATTTGTAAAAGTAGATACGGGAGGGATTGAATGAGCTTTGACAAGATCATTTTGATTAAAAGTGATCTCAACCCGTGTTCCTTCGCCTATTTCTGATCTGATTTCTACCTTAGCATCCATAAGCTTGGAAAGTCCTTTGACAATTGAAAGCCCAAGGCCACTTCCTTCATAACCTTTGGTATCTTCAGTGTGGGCTTGTGCAAATGGTTCGAAAACATGATGAAGAATTTGCCTCTCGATACCAGGGCCTTCATCTTTTACAAAAAGCGTTACCTGATCATGTTGTTCGAAAAAACCAAGCGTAACAACACCTTTGGTGGAGAATTTTATCGCATTGTTAAGAAGATGAGAAATGATTTTATGAATCAATTCAGGATCGCAAAACAAAAAAGTGCTTTTGTTTGTTTGAGGAGTTTGAAGGACAAATGCCAAACCTTTCGAATGACAACGATCTTCAAAAATATTCTGTGCTTTTTCAAGCAGTTGATCAAGCAAAAGATGTTTTCTATTTACATCTACAGTTCCGGAAACTATCATCGAAATATCCATAAAGTCAGTAACAGTATCTATCAGGCGTGATGTTGACTCATTTAGTATTTCCAGATAATGCTGTTTCTCACTTTCACTTGGGTTGGTATTAACGATGAAATCAGCAAAGTTGATAATCCCATTCATTGGGGTTCTTATTTCGTGTGAAATATTCTTTAGGAAAGCAGTTTTTAACCGATCACTTTCAGTTGCCCGTTCATTGGCAATTTGCAATTCATTCATAGTCTGAACAGTCTCCTCGTTCATTGCATTAAGTTCCTCATTATTTAACTGTAGTTCTTCATTTTTTTTCTGCAGCTCTTCTTTTTGTTGCTGCAAAACAACCTCATATTTCTTTATTTGTGTTATATCGGTAATTGTACCAATATAGCCTACTGTTATTCCTTCTATAATCTCAGGAACGACTATCCCTTGTACCCACACTATACTACCATCTTTATGCAAAAACCTATATTGAGCTTTGTCAGTTTGATTACCTTCAACAGTCTTGTCCCAACGATTTGTCACAATTTCGCGATCATCCGGATGAATCGCCTGAAGAAATCCCATATTTAAGGCATCCTTCGCAATCATAGATGAAAGATCACACCACTTTGGATTGACATAGGTAGTTGCACCGGTTTTATCCGTGCGAAAAATACCCACAGGGGAGGATTCAGCAAGAGTTTTAAAAAGTAATTGACTCTCTTTAAGGGAGTCAGTCACTTTAAGCAAGCCCGACGAAAATTTAGAAAGTAAATAAGCTGCGGTAATACTGACAACAAAAACGACCATCAATATCAGTAGGTTATGTGTATTTGAGAGCCACTCAATAGGTCGGATCTCTTTCGCAAAGAGAATGAAATCCAGTAATTGAAGTATCTCCATAATGGCAAATACCGACACAAAAGACATTATAAAAATTAAAGTATTGTTTTTGAAATGATTATGTACAGGAAGCCGCAAAATATTCCTTACAAAAGGTAGTTTCAGACTAAAATGAGCAATCAGTACCATAAATGAAAGATGGAGCAACTCTTTCACGATAATTTTATAAAGTACAACAGAACTGATTAAGGTTTGTGCGGATGGTTCCCAGATAGGAGGGTTTTGTGCAAATGCTAACGGAAATGTCAATCGCACAATTATAAAATACAAAGCACTAAATATCAACTGAATAAATGCGGGATGCCAATACCAGAAGGCGGACTTTCTTCGGCGTTCAGCTGCAAAGCCATGAAGTGAAAAAAAGATTAAGTATGCAGCAGTATTAATAATATTCGCATAACCGTTATCGGGCCAAAGGATAAATGGAAAGAAGGCAAACAAACCCAGAAAAGCCGCATAAAAACCATACTTTGGGCCAAATGCCAAAGCAATAGTCAATGGAAAAACGATACTCCATACAAATGATAACCGAAATGCCTCAACCGAAAAACTTATGGCAAGCCAGACACCTAACAAACCAAGCAAGCCTGAAGCAATAGCACTGAAAAGTTTGAAGGCTGCTGATGGTTCTATATTTTCAAAACGAATTTTTATCATAACTTAATGCTCTGTAATGTAGTATAATTCAAAGAAATTATTGAGTAATTTAAATGAAAACGCAAAAATCAACTTTTTGGGACTATTAAAAATTTGTTTAATGATTCAATCAAAGCATTGGTTTTAAATGGTTTGGTAATGTAATCATCACAGCCAACATCCTGTGCATGTTGTTCATCGCCAGTCATTCCATACGCTGTAATTGCTACAATAGGTATGTTCTTAAATTCTTTTTTTATAATACTGGTAGCTTCAAAGCCATCCATTACAGGCATTTTGAGATCCATCAGAATTAAATTTAACCGAGCTGTTACACGACAAACATCGACTGCTTCCAAACCGTTGAATGCACGGATAACTTTTGCATTCATTCTTTTCTCTAAGATAGCTTTTAGCACAAAGAAGTTAGAATCCTCATCTTCAGCTATTAAAACAATTGGATTATCAATCGTTTTCAAAATTACAATTTTTTGATCTTCTTTCTCCAACACTATTGTTTTTTCTAACAAAGGGATTGTAAAATAGAAGTTTGAGCCAACTCCTTTTTCAGACTCAAATGAAATTCTTCCTCCCATTAACTGAATTATCTTGAAGCAAATAGCCAATCCCAAACCACTTCCTTCATGGCGACGAAGACTACTTGCATCTTCCTGACTAAACACCTTGAAAATTCTGGGTTTTACTTCCTGGTCAATACCAACTCCTGTGTCTTCAATAAAGAATGCTATTTCTTCTTCACGTATCTTAAATCTAAAAGTAACTGAGCCTTTTTCAGTAAACATAACAGCATTATCAAGCAGGTGACTTAATACTTTATCTAGTAAACTCTTGTCAACAGTGAAAAGGATTTCATGATATTCAACTGGAAAATCAATAACCCATTCAAGGTTTTTCTGTTGACATTCCTCTTGATATTCTGATATCAAAGGCCTTAGAAAATCGAAAATTTCAATGGGTGTTTCATAAACGGGCATATTATCCGATGACAACAAAGAAATATCCATGTATTGTGTTATTGTACGCAGTAATCTTTTTGTGCTCAAATTCAATACACTAATTATTTCACGATGACTTTCCTCTGAGATATCATCAAATGAAAGCAAGCTTGCAGCACCTATGATACCATTCAAAGGAGTTCGAACTTCATGAGAGATATTGTTTAGAAACTCTGTTTTTATTTTATCACTTGCTTGAGCTAAATGCATGGCATGTTCCAGATCCTTTTTTTGTTCCACAAATTGCTCAATCATATTGCCAACATATTCGAATTCTGCACTGCTTTTCTTTAGTTTTGACACCTTCGTTAGATCTTCATTTTTTACTATTTCGCTTATCAAACGCAGTGGCTTGTTAACCAATCTACTCAATAATAAAACGAACGTAACTAAAATAGCGATGATGCTAAATAAGAATAAACCCTGCATTTGAAGGGACATTTTTCGATAAAGTTGAAGAAAATCTAATTCTTTGGTGAAAACTAAAAATCCAACCTCCTCTTTATTCCAACTTTCCAATACATGGATGGAATTGATTAAATCCGTAATAGTCTGAATCGTAAAAGTAGGTTTAGTGTTATAAACAGAGACTCGACAACCAGATATTTTTTCCATGGATTTCAGCAACGCTGAATCCAATATTTTAATGATGAAAAAATAGGCCTGAGGTTCGGTCAACCTTCCTGGGTCTTTTGTTGGGTGCAAAGTAGCACCCTGAATCATTGCGAAACCAAAGGGTGTAGAAACATAGTAATTGATGAAATGATGTGTATTAAGATGGTCAAACACTTCAATGTCAAATTCTATTGAACCTAATTCATTGTATTGATCTTCAAAAGAAGTATAAACTATATCCTTTTCGATGTTTAACACATAAACCGCCTGAATAGAAAATGATGAAAGAATCGAGCCGAGATTATCATCTGCCCATTGTTTATCAGGATTCTTGACAAAGTCAATAAATTCATCCCAATAGGTATAATCATAGATTATCTGAAAAACTTTAAGTTCCTGATCATCAGCGATGGCATTCGTTATTTGTTTCAATTCACTAACATTATAGTCAATTAACAGGCGCTCACGCTTCAATCCAAACTTTATAGAAACAATGGATAATAGAATCGCAAGAGCTATAAAGCCTGTCAAAGTGAGAAGTATTTTCTTTTGAATTCTCATATTAATTTAATCCTAAGGTTGTCACAATAAATAATTCATCAATGAATGGTGCATAAATGCAAGAGAACTTTAAAGAAAGTATGATAGTATCATTAATCGTAAGTCTTCTGATAAAGTTGCCGCCCATATTATTCAAACCGGATTTGTTTTCATCGTAATATCCTTTTTGAGGGCTTAGGCCTGCAAGAAGTTCGATTTCTGTTTCGCCTGCATTTGTCAACCAGACAGCCTCAAAATAAGTCGAATTACTTATATCCCCAAAAAAGTTCAATCCGGCCGTGAGTCGGAATGGAAATGAATCTGATCCACTATACTCAATGATAGTTTCAATAACATGGTTTGTTTCATTTTTGTTGTAGTTAGTATATGACGGAACCATGCTATCATTAAACATAAAATAGTCGTTTAAAGTTAAACTGAAATTTTTATAGGTATAACTCAAATATATGTCTATTTCAGAGCAATCTTTTGCCGAAAAACCAGCTAAACTCCATATCCCAAAATTCCATCTTCGAAAAAAAAGTTCGGCATTTGATTGAATAACAGGCCCTTCCGATAGTTTTAATCCTCTCCAGATATACTTTGAAGCTAAGTCAAGACCAATAAAACCAGTTAATTTTTCATGCTCAGGAGTTTGCGGCAAACACTTGATCTGACCTGGCACAGTCAGAATCAGAAGCAGAAAAATAATTTTAAAGCGCTTATTCGGCATCTAATTTACTAAATTTAATGGTAATGTGAAATAAAAGGTGCTCCCTTTTCTTTCCTCACTCTCAACCCACAAGTGACCTTTATGAAGTGAAACAAAATCTTTGCAAAGTACAAGCCCAAGTCCTGTACTTAATTCTTTTTCGGTACCTGATCGACCTTTTATTGTTTCGGCTTTAAATAGACTATTCTTTACAATATCAGACATTCCAATTCCTTGATCCTTCACTGATATTGTAACCCACTCGTTATCCTCTTTATGTATTGAAATTAACACAGCGCTTTTACGGTGACTAAATTTAATCGCATTCATCAATAGATTGCGAATTACGAGCTGAATCATTGTAGGGTCGATGTTTGTAAAATAGTCTTCGTCAAATATTGCATTAATTTCAACTTCTTTCCCGGAAGCAATAGGATTTATCTCATTTAACACGCTCTTTATCAAGCCTGTAAGATTAGTTCTCTCCTTAATAGGTGTGATTTTTTGTTGTTGCAATCGTGACCATCCAAGCAGATTCTCAAGTAAAAAAAAGGTGCTTTGTGCAGTTTTCCGGATGTTTTCTTTTAATACCCTTGTTTCTTTTTCAGAAAGATCAAATTCTTCGCTTACAAGAAGATCAGAAGAGCCAATCAACGTATTGAAAGGGCTGCGTAAATCGTGGGCAATGATGGAAAAAAGTTTATCTTTTTGCGCATTGGCTTGTTTAAGATTCGCTGTCAGGTTCTGCAATTCAGCATTTCTTTCTTCAAGATCATATTGTTGACGCTTTATAATAATCAATTGCCTGTACCTTTTGAGGTATTCAAACCATCGGTTAAATGCCAAAAAAAGACCAATAATTAAACCAGATAAAGCATTCACATTATTTGAAAGAATTATATTTGAATCTACCTGAAAATAGGGCAAAAGAAAGATGAAAATCAACCAGGAGAATAAAAAGCAAAAAAGCGCAGTGAGTGGTGGGATAAGAAGTAACAATGAAGCAGCAACGCATGCAATTATAAATGGTGTTATAGCAGCTGTGACTTGCTGATCAATCAATGATATTCCTGCACCAATAAGTAGAATAAAAATGTAAGCAAAAATAGTAGTTGCAAATGCATATTTATGCAAAAGAGCTTCATCTCTTTGAAAGACCTTGATCAAAAACAGAAAAGCAGAAAACACAATAACCAAAGATACATGACTGAAAATGATAGCAATTCGCCAGTTAAATTCAGTAGCAACAGAAGAGTCAGGTTGAAGTAAAAAGTAAAGTATATGTACAAGACCTAAAACAATTACTACAAAACTTGCGTTTCTGAGATAGCTTAGATTTCGAGTATTAGATGCTAATTTAACCTCTTGCCACTCTGTTTTATCAAGCTGTAGTTTTTGAATAAGACCTGTTAACAAGGGTAATTTCTTCATAATACTGATTTGCCAACCCGTGAACGTACAAAATTTCTTTGCTACATACAATAATGATTTTTATATTTTATGCAACCAAAAATCAATTTTTTCAAATAATTCCATTGTTTGTATTGGTTTGGCAAGGTAATCGTCGCAACCAACACTAAGCGCTCTATGTTCGTCTCCGCTCAGGCCATAAGCTGTAATGGCAATAATAGGAAGTTTAGGTCGAATGGTCTTGATAATCCTTGTGGCTTCATATCCATCCATAACTGGCATTTTAATATCCATTAACACCAGTTGAATGTCATTGTTCTCGTTACAAATATTTACGGCTTGCTCACCATTATTGGCACGAAGAACCATTGCATTAATCTTTTTCTTAAGAAGCATATTCAAGACCATATAATTGGAATCCTCATCTTCGGCAATAAGGATAATTGGTTGTGTATTCATATCTGGTGTTTTTATATTTGATTGCTTATCAGTTGATTCAATGGTTAGTGCTTTTGTTGGTATGTTTACATAAAAGGTAGTGCCTTTTCTTTTCTCTGACTCAAACCATATCCTGGCATGGAGTAAAGCACATATACTCTTACAGATAGCCAATCCCAAACCGCTTCCATCAAATCGCCTTTTATTGCCTTGGTCTTCCTGTACAAAGTTGCCAAAAACATTTGCATGAAAAGCCTTATCAATACCTATCCCGGTGTCTTTTACAGCAAATTGGATGTTATCACCAAAATATTTAATCTGTAATGTTATGCTCCCGGAAGAGGTAAATTTTACTGCATTTTCAAGTAAATGAAGTAACACTTTCTCAACCAATTCTTTATCTGTTCGAATGATGAGTTTTTCTTCAACATTGATAACCTCTAATTGAAATTTCAATTGCTTTTGAGTACATTCAAGTGTAAATTCTTTTTTTAAAGGTTCCACCAATTGAAAAACGTTCACTTCATCCAGATATACTGGCATATTTCCTGAGTTAAGCAATGAAATATCCATGTACTGTGTGATTGTTCTAATCAAGCGTTTGGTACTTTGCTGCATTACACCTGCTAGGTCTTCACGTTCAGCTATGGAAATATCAGGATCGGCAAGCAACATTGTTGCACCCATTATACCATTGAGGGGAGTGCGCACTTCATGGGAGATATTGTTGAGGAAGGCTGTTTTCAACTGATCGCTGGCCTCAGCTTTTTCTTTTGCCGACAAAAGCTCCAGATTCATTCTTCGTATCTTATTGTTAGATTCAGAAAGTTCCTCATTTAAAACCTGCAGCTCTTCATTTTGTTGCTGAAGCAGCTCTTCATTCTCAATAATTGCCAGTTCAGCTTGTTTTCGCGATGTAATATCATGCATCATTCCAATAATCACTACCTTTCCAGATAATTCAATGCGTACTGTGCTCACCTCAACGTCTATAATATGGCCATCTTTAGCGTATTGCTGAAACTCATAACGCTGAGGTAAAAATGACCCTTGTTCTCGTAATTTAAAGCGTTTCTGAACGATTTCACGGCTTTTTTCTGTAAGCAAAACATTGAAATCAAATGAAGCATTGGTCAATTCATCAAAGCTATATCCCACCATGTCAACAAATGCCTTATTGACATAAGTAAATTGCTTTCCTTCAAGGGTATAAATAGCATCAAAAGCATTCTCAATAAGGCCGCGGAATTTAGTTTCACTTTCCTTTAATGCTTCTGACATTTCACAATGTTCGAGCCATAGGTTTATATCAGAAGCAATCTGATCCATTAACTGTTGGTCTTCTATTTGAAAAATCTCTTTACTACAGGAGAAAATCTCAATCTTTCCCAACTCAGCTCCGTTTACAACAAGAGGTGATTTCAGGTAACCATCACATTGGCTGTTATCTCCTTCAGTGCTAAATATTCTTCCTTTATATTCAATTGAAACATTGGTCATAGCAGTTTTATCCAATGTTTCGTATAATAATTTGGGTATCTTTTGCAGCACTTCTTCAGTTGAAATACCGGACTGAATAATCTCGTTTGTTTTCTTGATACAGGTAAGGTCTTTTACTCTTCTGTTAAGACTTTTTGTACGTTGCTCGACCTGGGTTTCCAACAAAAGCCACCTGTTCCTTATCAGCCCAACAAGTATTGTAAATATGATGGTTATAAGCAGACCTATGGCTATTATCAGATAAAAATTCAAGTTGCCTTTCTGATCATCATAAAATTTTGTCGAATGGATCAAAATTCCATAAAGCTCTCCTACATAAAAAAGTTGCAATTCTAAAAAATAATCAAATTTTTTCAAATGATCAATGCCGTTTTCATAGATATGCGCTTCCATATGATTTGTGGGCAAAGTTGCAATCCATTCAATTTGAGATAATGAATCATAATTTACCAATTCAACGACGATCATTTCTTTGAGCCATTGTGCTTGTCTTAAAGTTTCATTTAAAACTCTTTGGGGAGAAACCAATACTGCTACAATACCTTCTATTTCTGTTTTACGTATTGCATCAGATTTAGCTATCAACTTTCTAACCGGAGTTAAAAGCAATAAATAGTGTTGATCTTCACTCTCCACTAATAAATGTATGATTGATGTGCTCTGCACGATGTTATCACGAAGAACGTTGTCAATTGTTTTGGTGATTTGTACCTGGATGGCAGGAGAAAATTTCTCCGGAAAATGAAATCCATCATCTGAATGATGGTTATACTTCATAACAAATGCTTTCTTAGAACTACTATTAATGCGTAATTGGTTGTCAGAAAATGAATCATTTTCTGCCTCAAAGTAAGCAATTGATTCAACAGTAATGTCATTCATCAAGTAAGAAGAAAACGATTCAAATTCGTCTGAACTTACAAACTCACTATTTTCAATATAAGTTCTGAAAGTTTCTATACCATTTCTAATCTTTGCAAAGGATGAACGTATTGAAGAAGCCTGATTTTTTGCGTTATTTTGAAAGCTAACTTCATTTTCGCGATAAATAAATTCTTTGTAATAATCTAAAATATAGAAAGTAACAAGGATTCCAAGCAACAAGATTCCAATAGTTTCGGTGTGTCTCATTTTTTTTCGGATAGTAATATTCTGACGGTCGCGCCAGGCAATCACTCCAATGAATAGTAAAATGACTATGACGAAAAAAACAGATGACCAAATTGAGATCAGACGTACCCTCTTAATTTCGCTTTTTATTGGGGCGGCAGGCACGTCCATTGCAGCTACCACTTTAACATTGTCGCTGTCTTTATCTAGAATCGGCATCAAAACCGTAAATACCATCTTTTGGTCAGGTTGCATGTATTCGGTGATTGCGATTTGAGCATTTACAAAAACCTTTTGTACAATTGAATCGGAAAATGAAAGCGCATTACCCACGTTATTATTGAGTTCTGATTTCGAAGAAATAAAAACAATCGGAACACCGTCCTTGAGTGATAAGCCATATATTCGGGTATCAGGAAAGTGCTTTTGATAGGCAGTGAGTTGAGCATGGAAACGCTGGAATGTAGGTCGGGAATATTGGTCTTCAAAAACCGCTAATTCGTTTAGTGCCTCTATATTAATAGCATCAATAAAATTTGATAGCTCATTTATCAATTCTTTTTGTGTATGCTTTTCAAAGTTTTTTACACGCCAATCTGCAATTTTAATAATAGCAGCTATTAATAGTGCTGTTAATCCCAGAATCAATATAAATTTTGCTCTCTTCATTTCTTAAATGGTCCTTTGTTTTGTTTCGTCAGGTAAAAACAAAGCTTCAAATATGCCTTACCTGATTGCTGCAATAACCTATAATAACATCCAAAGATAGACTGCTTCGATAAGATATCAAAATATTTAGAAAATATTTGTTAGCCAAAATGAATCGATTTATAATTTTTTATTTTGAAGGTTCATGTAAAGCAATAAATTTTTAATAACTTTTATCAAACTTTTTTATTTGACTTAATAATTGATGCAAAATTTTCTTTTGACATATGGAACTTTATGCACAGAAAATTAACTGTCAATCTATTGATACAATTACTGCAATTTCAATAAATAAGTACATGAATTCATAAATGGTAGATACAAACAAATTCATTAGTTTTGCCCACTTTATTAATCTTCATTTTTAATGGCAGAAAAACAACAAGACAATTTTATCTGGCAAACGGAACAATTTGCCGACATCCGCATCCTTCGATATAAAATTAATGGTTTTGAATCGCTTCAAATCAATCAGAAATTATTGCTCTGGTACCTTTATAATGCAGCATTGGCTGGAAGAGATATCATTTTTGATCAAAATTATAAATTCAACCTCATCATTCGTAAAACACTGGAGGCTATAATAATACATTATCGTGGTGACAGAAATTGTGATGATTGGAAAGCCTTATTGGTTTATATGAAGAGAATCTGGTTTTCAAATGGCATTCATCATCATTATTCGATGGAGAAGTTTTTACCTGAATTTTCGGAAGATTTCTTCCGTGAAGTCTATCATGATCTTCATGATGATCAGTTGCCAATTCATGCTTTACAAACCGCATCAGAGCTTCTGGAACAGATTGTTCCGCTGATGTATGACCCTTCTATTGCTCCCAAACGCGTTAATCAGGAGAAAGGAACCGACCTTGTAGAAAATTCGGCATGTAATTTTTATGAAGGTGTAAGTCAGGCAGAGGCGGAATCATTTTACGCTTCTATAAATAACCTTGATGATGAGGAACCAGTATCTACAGGTTTAAACAGCAAACTTATTAAGGTAAACGGACAAATAAAAGAATTGGTTTACAAAGCTGATGGTCGCTATGGTAAAGCAATCCGAAGAATTGTAATCTGGCTCGAGAAATCAAAAACATATGCGGAAAGCGAGCTGCAGAGACAAATCATTGATAAACTCATTGAGTTTTATGAAACAGGAAATCTTCGGGTTTTTGATGAATACAGCATTTTATGGGTAAAAGATACAGACTCTGAAGTTGACTTTGTAAACGGTTTTATCGAAGTATATGGAGACCCGCTTGGGTATCACGGCTCATGGCAATCTGTAGTTTCAATTCGTGATGAGGAGGCTACCAGGCGTTTTAGCCTTATCAGTGAACTTGCAGGCTGGTGCGAACTGAATTCTCCCATCGCAAAGGAACATAAGCGTGATGATGCACAAGGAATCAGCTATAAAGTGATTCAGGTTATTGTAGAATCTGGCGACAACGCTCCGTCCTCACCTATTGGTGTAAATCTTCCTAATGCTGACTGGATAAGATCGCTGCACGGATCAAAATCGGTCTCACTCGGTAATATTGAACATTCTTATGAGATGGCATCGCGCAACACAGGTAGTATTGAAGCGTTTTACCTGCCCGAACAACAGGAGCGAGTTCGTAATTTTGGACCTTTGGCATCACAGATTCATACAGGACTTCATGAAGTGATAGGCCATGGTAGTGGAAAAATTTTGCCTGGAGTTGGAACTCCCAAAGAAACCCTGAAAAGCTACTCAAATACTATTGAAGAAGCGCGCGCCGATCTTGTTGCTTTGTATTTCATGTTGGATGACAAATTGATCGAAACTGGCCTTATTGATTCAGATGAGGTTGGTAAGGCTGAATATGACAGTTTTATGCTGAATGGAATGATGCGTCAATTGGTTCGTGTTGAAGCAGGTAAACAATTGGAAGAAAGCCATATGCGCAACAGACAACTCATTGCCATGTGGGCTTACGAAAAAGGCTTGAGTGAAAAGATTGTGGAGAAAGTGGTTTTGGATGGAAAAACGTTTTTCAGGATTAATGATTATCCCAGGTTAAGATATCTATTCGGGATGCTATTGCACGAAATTCAACGCATTAAGTCAGAAGGGGACTATGAAGCCGCTAGAAATCTGGTTGAAAACTATGGTGTTAAAGTAGATTCTGTACTTCATCAGGAGGTGCTTGAGCGATGGAAAATGCTAAATATTGCGCCCTTTGCCGGATTCATTCAGCCACAGCTGAATACGATAAAAACAGATGGTAAGATTGTTGATGTTTTTGTAAGCTATCCTGATGATTTTACTGCTCAAATGATGGATTATGGAAGGTATCATTCTTTTCTTTCAGCAATGAATGATTGATGCGCTGAATCTAAGGTTGATTATCTCAATTTATTTGAATCCATTCTTTTAAGGGTTCCACACAAAACGGTAAGGGAGGAAGGTGTCTTCACCTGCATAATCAATTCCAATGCGTTTTGTGGCCTCAATGTGTCCGGCAATCTTATCATTTTTATCGAACCAGATATGACCTTCTTCCAGAAGTGTACCGTTATACCTTCCATCAATACCCATTGCTTTGGTTAATTTAGCCGGCCCGTTGGCTATCTCACGAAAAGGGATATGCAGGCCTCTGCGATTCTGCATTGTTTTAATCCCTTCTATAGGAATCATTCCGCGAATTAGTACCGCATGAGGAGTTCCTCTTTTGGCAGTAACAATATTAAAAAGAAAATGCATTCCATAGCAAAAATAAATATAAGCTATTCCACCTGGCTCATACATTACAGCAGTTCGTGACGTGAATCTTCCACCATAAGCATGAGAAGCTTTGTCAGTTACCCCTTCATAAGCTTCAGTCTCTGTAACCACTCCAACACAATGCGCTCCATCAATCTGTGTATGAAATCGACTGCCAATTAAATCCTTTGCCAGAAATACAACATCATCCTGCTGAAAATAATTTTGATCAAGTACCATCTTATGCAGCAAATTTCAATCTTCTATATCAAGTTGTCTTCTAAACATAAGATGCTCATGTTCATCTTTAATCAGTATTTTATTATCGAGCATCCAACGGATGGCCTCCATTACTTTCTCTTCAGGATATTGTGATACTATAGATACTGCCTCAAAAAGGGGAAAAGATCGGATAGAGAGATTGCTTTTTAGCATGTTTCTGATATTAGAAAACTCTATATCAGTAAGTTGAAGCTTGTTTCGATTGGTACATACATCACATTTTCCGCATCGACGGTCGTACTTTTCACCAAAATAAGCCAACAATTGGAGACTGCGGCACTGATCATTATTGTAAACAAAATCAATGACGGACTGTAAACGAGTCGCAGCAGCTTTTTTGCGATCGGCGTAATTTTCACGACTCAGTCTTAAATCATTAGAATCGCTCCTTTCGCTCAGAAAAACCAATTGTGCTTTGTCTTTTTTTGGAATATAGGTTATGAAAGATAGCTTTTGAAGGGTGTTAAGATATTGAATGACGTCTTCAAGTTTCATTCCTGTTTTACGGGATATTTCTTCTTCGTTAACTGGGATAAAATCAGTAAACAGACCTGGATAGGAGCGAAGTAAAACTTTGATGAAAGCATCATATGAAGGCTTTTCAATTTGAAAACGGTATAAATCTTCTCTACCAGCTTTTACATATAATCTAGCTGAAGAACGCAAACCCTCAGTCATCATTAGCATACCCTCTTTTTCCAATAATTGAAATGTGCTATACACTTCAAGTACAGAAAAATTATATGTTTTGGCAAAACCTGTCAGATCAAAATCGAATCCACGGTCTTTTCCGCCACCCACTGGTAACTGAAGGAAATTTCCAAGAGCCTGATAAATAGCCTTTATTTGTTTGAGCTCCGGGAAAGAAGATTCGAAGTTTGATTTCAGCTGTTTGACATCCTGATCGGCAACCAATAAAAAAGCGCGGGATTCTTTGCCATCTCTGCCTCCACGACCGGCTTCCTGGAAATAGGCTTCCATACTGTCAGGTAAATCCACGTGTACAACCAATCGAACATCGGGTTTATCAATCCCCATACCAAATGCATTGGTAGCTACCATCACTTTAAAATGTCCTTTCATCCAGGCTGACTGTCTTTCATCGCGCTGGCGTGCATCAAGTCCTGCATGATAGTAGGTAGCTAAAATTCCTTTTGAACTTAAATAATCAGCAATTTCCCTTGTGCGCCTTCTGTTTCTTACATATACAATGCCACTTCCAGATGACATGCCCTGAAAAAGCCTTAAAAGTGTACCAAATTTATCAGGGTGATTTATAACGTTATACGTTAGGTTTTTACGTTCATAACTGGTTTGGAAAACATAAGATGATCGGAAATGAAGCTTTTTTTGGATATCAATAACAACATCAGGAGTTGCAGTGGCCGTAAGCGCTAAAACAGGTACATTTGGCAAATAGGGACGGATGTTTGCAATTTGAAGGTAGGGTGGTCTGAAATCATAACCCCATTGTGAAATGCAGTGCGACTCATCTACAGCAATTATGTTGATCTTCATCCGCTTCAAGAGCTCCATAAAACGATCTGTAATCAGACGTTCAGGCGATACATATAAGAATTTAAGTTTTCCGAAAACGCTCTGATTGTATATAATCTCAAGCTCGTTGTAATGCATCCCAGAATAGACGGCGGCCGCTGGTATTCCAATCTTCTTTAAATGTTGTACCTGATCTTTCATCAAAGCAATGAGAGGTGTAACAACAAGGCAAAGCCCATCCAGAACAAGAGCAGGCACCTGAAAGCACACTGATTTGCCTCCTCCGGTTGGTAACAATGCCAGTGTATCGTTTCCGGCTATTACAGAATCGACAATCTCCTCCTGCATGGGTCTGAATGAACCATATCCCCAGTACTTAATCAATACATCTCTTGCCTGCTTGCTCATGTATTGTTTCGTGGTATTTATTTCAATAATTTTTTAATAACTGATATCATTTCGACTTGATTAACAGGCTTGGTTAAATAGTCATCGCATCCAGCCTTAAATGCCTCTGCACGCCCCTTGGTGTTTGCAAAGGCAGTTTGAGCAACAATGGGTAAATGAGGCGCAAAGGACTTGATCTGCTTTGTAGCTTCATAACCAGTGAGTTGAGGCATCATGATATCCATCAACACCAGACTGATAGCCTTGTTATTGCGGCATACTCTCACTGCTTCGAATCCATCTTTTGCCCATAAAATCAAAGCGCCTGACTTATTCAAAATATTCTTTATCAAGAGGTAATTTGCCTGTACATCATCAACGACAAGAAAAACATGCTCAGACCAATCCATTGAAATTCTTTCGAATTCGCTGAGGCTTACACCATAACTGGTATTATGTTGTCCGAAAGGAATGGTAAAATAAAAAGTTGTACCTTTTCCCTGCTCTGAGTCAAACCATATTTCACCTCCCATCAGCTCAATGAGTTGTTTTGTAATAGATAGCCCCAAGCCAGTTCCCTGACGGTTTCTTCGTGATGAAGCATCAAGTTGTCCAAATCTTTGAAAAATAAGGTGTGCTTTTTCGCGCTCAATACCAACGCCGGTATCCTTTACAAAAAACTGAACAAAATCAGATTTTGTTTCCGTATAACCAAACGTAATGGATCCCTCATCTACAAACTTAAGAGCATTGGTAAGTATATTTGACATGATCTGGCGAAAACGGTAAGGATCGGTGTAAATTTGAAATGGACTTTTGCTAAATGGTTTCAAAAGATGCAATTCAATGTGCTCCTTATGACGATTTTTCTTTTCATTCTCAAATGTTATCATAAGCTCATCCAATACTTGGTTGATATCCATCTCAGAATTACTGATTTTGATCTGACCTGCCTCAATTTTTGATAGATCAATAATATCATCGATCAACTTTAGTAATGTTTTACCTGCACTATTGATCATGCTTGTAAACTCATGTGCTTCCAATTTGTCAGACTCATTTTCGAGAAGGATATCAGAAAAACCAATGATTGAATTGAGAGGTGTCCTTATTTCATGTGACATATTTGCTAAAAAAGCCGATTTAAGCTTGTCATTTTCTTCAGCCTTTTGTCGCGCTTCAATCAAAAGCTGCTCTTTTTGATGATGAGATGAAACATCTTTTATGTTTAAAATATATCTTTTTGGTGAAACGAGTGAAAACATAACCTCACATTCACATTTATTTCCACCTGAATTGGTCAGACTAACTTCAAATATACGGTCAGATTTTGATTCAGCTTCCTTAATTCCATCCATAATTAGAGCTGATGGAGACAACCCTTCAATGGTTAGCATTTCACTTAGTTGGTCAATTGTAGACCCTTCAAGTACATCTTCATCTTTTCCAATGAATCGGGCTGCCTTTTCGTTGACAGCCTTTACGTTCATATTCTCATCGAAAATCAAAATAGCATCTGAAAAGCCTGAAAAGATTGCTTTATAAAAATTTTTCTTATCCAGGATTTGAAATAATTCACCTTTACATATGATACCAGAAATAAGCAACGTATAATGTTGTAAGAGCTTAAAAAGATCACCTGGCTTCATATCTTTGCCCGGTTGACTTACTGAAATCATGCATATCTCATCTGGCGAAAGTGAAAAAATCACAGCAATAAATTGTATCTCATTTACACTAAATTGAAATTCTTCTGAAAACAAAGGGTTATCAATAGTAAAGGAGGTAGGAATATTCGTTCTCAAAACACTTTCACATTGCTCGAGAATTTTTTGATGTGTCGGACCAAAAGGGAAATTTTGAAACGCTTTATCAGCAAATACTATTTGATCTTTAACCGAACCAGAGTCAATTTGTATTCGCTGAAATACAAGCACTTCTATGATTAAATCCTTTACCAGATTTTGCAATATTTCGTGAATCCGGTTCATCGAATCGCCCACATACTTATTGCTGCTATACATACTGTTTTCCATATTATCGCTCATGTGTTTCTTAAATACCTTTTAGGCCACAATTTATTTCAATCGTCACCTCGTAATGTACGATTTCCTTTCATGTGTTAGGGGTTGTAAGGACAATGCCGACATCCATTCCCACAGCAATACCCTCTTTTAGTCAAAAATGCTTTTGTCATTACCCGATACCCATTCTCAATGTAATAGTCCTCACCCTCTTTTAATTGCTTATTAAACTTAAAAAATCGATCATCCATTGAATTATTCTGTTGCTATTTCATGAATATTTACTTCAAAGTCATCCAGGTGAAATAGGGTTGTTTGCCTGTTCCAAACATACACTTTTACTTGTCTCAAACTATCTTTCCAAGCCGGTACTTTGAAGCCGAATGTTGCATTTCTCCATTTATAAATTTGATAATCAGGTATTTGTTTAATTTTAAAAGTTTTGTAAAAACTTAAATTATTGTTTTTATCAGTTGCTGCATAAACGAGTAAAGCATCACCAATTGCATTTTTATCAAATTCTTTATACATAAAATTAGCGGTAATGTACAGCTCAGTTGCTGTTTCAAAAAGCTGATCTGAAGTAAGATTCAATGTTGGACTATAGATGTTTGATTGACTCATTTCAGCAACAAATCTTCCTGAGTATGCCTGATCTGAAACCTGAATTCCATTGGAGGTCCATAATTTGGATGGAGATTCCATGTCATTATAATAATTAAGAGCTTTTTTTTCATTTATTTTAGCGTAAACAGGCTCTGGAAAACTTCCTAAAATACCACTATAGGATGTATCAGTTTTGAGAAAAACGTACCAATACTTCTCTTTAGTCATTGAATCATGATGAATAATTCCTATGTAATATTGGTAAACTTGAATCATGTTTAAAGATACAACCGCAGATAGAAACAATGTAAGTGCAATCTTGCGAAAAGAATGTTTCGAGAACTGATGAATTAACAATGCCAAAGGTATTGATAAAATGGAATAATGATCAATCATTGCGCGCATGCCAAAACTATCGCCATAAAACCAGTTCCACCATGATGACAGGAAGTAAACAACGAAAATAAAATAGATAAAAAAAGAGTAAAAGAAATATCTTGAACGTTGGTACAACAGCACAAAAGCTGGTACAATTAGCGTCATCAGAGGTGTGTAAATAAAGAATCCTTTTCTGTAACTAAACAAAAAGGATAGGAAAGCAGGTTTGTCAAAGTGAAACCCCTCATTTCTATAGGACCAAAACATTAAATGTCCTGTTTGGTAATAGTTAAATAGAGGCTGCAATCCAAAAATGACTAAAAAAAGTATCATTCCAAAAATCAGAGTTCTTGGCTTTGATAATAACCAATTAGACCTAACTCTCAAATTTGAAAAACTTCCTGAAACGAATGGAAGTGCAAAAATCACAATGCCATTTGTGGGCCGTATAAGCATAATCAAGCCAAAGAAAAAAGCAGCCAAATAGAAGTCGATTTTTTTTGAAAAGAGAAAAAAATGTCGGGAAAAAGTCAAAAAAAGTGTTATTACTGCAAATGAATAAACGTGAGAATGAGAGGGATGCAGAAAAGTGTAAAAAAACAAATTTGTTCCAAGCAGAATTACCGCAACAGTGATAAGACTAACTTTTTTTTCTATCTCAAATGATTCTATAAACCGCTTGAGTGCAATTAAACCTAATGCAGCATAGAATGCCGCGCCAAGAGATATTGCATACTGAAAGAGAATATTATAACCATCAGGAGGTATTCCAAGAATAGTAGAATAAATCCAGGCAAGAAGAAAAAAAGGAAGCATCATCAATGCTGTTCCAAGATAATACTTGTTGATCATCTTTTCCCCTAAAGGATGGAAATAATGCCCCATGTAATCGAGGCCTCGCTTTGATTTTTCTACCTCATAAACTTTGGTAAAATCAGTTGATCCATTCACAAATACTGCTGTCAAATAGGCGTAATATCCGCTGCCATCGCCATCAATTGTATTGATTGCAGCCCCTCCCCGCAAAAGCTGGACTATGATAAAAATCAAAATTACTCCACTAAAAATAAATGTTCTCATTCTACCATTGCAATATTGATCATCGTACAAATATACAAAAGCTTACGTTGCTTTGATTATATTACCGGCAATTCACGTTCAAATCCAGCTTCCAGCGAAATAAAGGTCTCAGTAAATGTGATCTCAGGTATTGATTGTATCTTTTCAACGATGATGCGTTTCAAGTGCTCATTGTTCAATGTGTAAATTTTTATCAACAATGAGTATTTGCCACTGATATGATGGCACTCCACAATTTCTGGTATTTCTTTAATTTTTTCAAAAACCTCGTTGTGCGTACTTGTTGAGGTTAAATTTACCTGAATTCCGATAAAAGCACAAGTCATATAGCCAAGTGCCTTTGGACTGAGCTTGAACTGTGAACCTGAGATAACGCCAGATTCAGAAAGTCTGGCTACACGTTGATGCACAGCAGCACCTGATACTTTGCATTTTCTGGCCACTTCAACAAATGGAGTGCGTGCATCGGCGATTAAAAGGGCAAGAATGCGACGGTCAAGCATATCAATATGAAAGCTATTCTGCATAATTTTAAATGTTTAATTATAATTATGTCAAAATTATAATAAAAAAATATCAATATTTAAATAATTTGAGTATTTTGCTTTAATATCTTTATAATTATTGGAATAATAATATCAAAACCGTATTTTTGTTTCTATATAATTTTAATTAAAACTGGTTGATAATGAAAAACGATCCTTCCTCTAACATCTTTGATCTGAGGCAGTTTGGTGAATATGGAGATGTTAACCCTTCTGTCACTGATTCTGCTACTTACACCTTTATGCAAGCCAAAACAATGACCGATACCTTTCATGGTGAAGCCGAAGGTTGTTTTCTTTATTCACGACACTGGAATCCCAGTAACAAGTATTTATCAGACGCGCTTGCTGCTATGGAGGGCACTGAATCCGGATGGGTAACAGGTAGCGGTATGAGTGCAATTACCAATGTAATTTTACAACTCTGCTCAAGTGGTGATCATATCATTTCGGGTATGACAACCTACGGTGGAACATTTGCCTTCCTGCAAAACTGGCTGCCTCGCTTCAATATTGAAGTCACTTTTGTTGATATAACCAATTTGAAAGCTGTGAAGGAGGCTGTTAGGCCTAATACAAAAATGATTTATACGGAAACAATGACGAATCCATTGTTGCAAATAAGTGATATACCAGCTTTATCAAAGATTTGTAAGTATAATGGAGCCAAATTAGTTGTTGACAATACCTTTACTCCAATGATCGTTGCTCCGTTTTCATTAGGTGCTGATGTAGTTGTTTACAGTCTGACAAAATTTATCAATGGTAAAAATGATTGTGTTGCAGGCGCTATTTGTGCATCAGCTGAATTCATCAATCAATTAATTGATGTTAACAACGGAACTGCCATGCTGCTTGGGCCAGTTCTCGACCCTTACCGCAGCTCAAGCATTTTAAAAAACCTGCACACTTTGCATATTCGTATGAAGCAGCATAGTTATAACGCTATGTACCTCGCTACCAAATTTAACGAAGTAGGGTTGAAATTCAATTATCCTGGAATGAAAGATCATCCCGGACATGAAGTCTTAACCCGAATGATGAATGAACAATTTGGATATGGTGGATTAATATCAATTGATCTTGAAACTTCAGAAAAAGCAAACAAACTAATGGAACAGATGGAACTTGAAGATGTTGGATACCTGGCAGTTAGTTTAGGCTACTTCAAAACATTATTTAGCAACAGTGGTAAAAGTACATCTTCGGAAGTACCAGAAGAAATTCAGAAAGAGATGGGTCTTTCAAACGGATTGATAAGGTTTAGTGTAGGTCTTGATAATAATATCGAACAAACGTGGCAACGCATCTTACATTGTTTAAAAGTAACAGAAACAATTTAAGCCACTTCCTGGCAAAAAATAGAGGCTGCCTGATGATAAGACAGCCTCTTTTTCCCCCCTTTACTTTATATAAGTTTCAACGGGAGGACAAGTACATATAAGGTTTCTGTCTCCAAAAGCGTCGTCAATGCGGGTTATAGGCGTAAAATATTTGTCAGTTAGCATTCCATGCATCGGAAAGGCGGCTTTTTCGCGTGTGTAGGGGGCATCCCATTCACTTGAAAGGAGCATTTCCAATGTGTGTGGAGCATTGGATATTACGTTGTTTTCTACGTCAGCTTTCCCATTTTCAATTTCTGCAATTTCATTACGGATTGCTATCATGGCATCCACAAAGCGATCGAGTTCGGCTAATGGTTCACTTTCTGTAGGCTCAACCATCAACGTTCCATGAACCGGAAAAGCAACTGTAGGTGCATGGAAACCATAATCCATCAAACGTTTTGCGATATCAATCACAGCCACATTTGCTGTTTTACTAAACTGATTGCAGTCAAGGATCATTTCATGAGCAACGCGACCCTTATTACCTGTATAAAGTATAGGATAATGATCTTTTAATCTATCTTTCAAATAGTTAGCATTTAATATTGCCATTTCTGTTGCGTAGGTCAAACCCTTTCCGCCCAGCAATTTGATATATCCATAAGAAATAGGCAAGATCATTGCACTGCCATATGGAGCTGCAGAAACTGCACCCACTGCATTTTCACTACCAAAATTAACAACACTATGACCAGGTAAAAATTCAACAAGATGCTTGGCAACAGCAATTGGACCAACTCCAGGACCACCACCTCCATGAGGAATTGCAAAAGTTTTATGGAGGTTCAGATGACATACATCAGCACCGATAAAACCAGGGCTTGTCAAACCTACCTGAGCATTCATATTGGCACCATCCATATAAACCTGACCACCGTTGGAATGAACAATGTCAATCAAGTCGGTAATTCCCTTTTCAAAAACGCCATGCGTTGAAGGATAAGTTACCATGATAGCGGCAAGTTTTTCTTTATTAGCTACTGCTTTTTGCCGAAGATCATCCAGATCAACATTGCCATATTCATCACATTTTACAACAAGCACTTCCATGCCTGCCATGACAGCACTTGCTGGATTGGTTCCATGTGCTGAAGAAGGGATAAGGCATATATTGCGATGACTTTCACCTTTACTTATAAGGTAAGCCCGTATTACAAGCAATCCTGTATATTCACCGCTTGCTCCTGAATTGGGTTGAAATGTAAGGGCTTCAAAACCTGTTATTTCACAAAGATCCTTTTCCAGATTTTGAATCAATTCCATATATCCTTCCGCTTGTTCACGTGGAACAAATGGATGGATTTCTGCAAATTCAGACCAACTCAAAGAAAATAATTCAGCAGCAGCATTGAGTTTCATTGTGCATGAACCTAGAGGAATCATGGTGCGGTTGAGCGAAAGGTCTCTGTTTTCCAACTTCTTAAGGTATCGCATCATATCAGTTTCTGAATGATAAGAGTTGAAAACAGGATGAGTAAGATATAAAGATTGGCGCTTTAATAAAGAAGGGATGGTTTCAAGAAGCTCGCACTCCTTTGGATTACAAATGTATGGTTGATGTATAGAATGCACTACTTCAGCAACAATGGCTACTATTTTGTTTACATCATCTAGAGATGTTGTTTCGTCGAGGCTAATTCCAAATCGATTGTTATCAATAAAACGAAAATTCATTTCATGTTTAACAGCAGCATCACAAACATCTTTAGCCTTAAGCGGTGTATTGAGTTCAAACTGCAAAGTATCGAAGAAAAATTCATTTAGTTGTTTTACACCGATTTTACCCATCTCTACCTGAAGTACAGCACTCAGAATATTGATGTGCCGTGCAATCTGACGAATACCTTCCTGACCATGATATACTGCATAAAAACCTGCCATTGCAGCCAGCAGTGCCTGAGCAGTACAAATATTAGAGGTTGCTTTTTCACGTTTAATATGTTGCTCACGTGTTTGAAGCGCCATTCTGAGGGCATTATTTCCTTTTACATCTTTAGAAATACCAATGATACGTCCCGGAATACTTCTTTTATATTTTTCGGAAGTTGCAAAATATGCAGCATGAGGTCCTCCAAATCCCATTGGTACACCAAATCGCTGCGTAGAACCAAGAACAACATCAGCGCCCCATTCGCCAGGAGGTACCAATAGCGCAAGACTTAAAATATCGGCCGCAACCGCCACCTGTATTTCTTTCGATTTCAGTTTTTGAATAAGATCAAGATTGTTGCGGACTGCACCAAATTGATCAGGATATTGCAAAATAATACCAAAGAAACTATCGTCAATTTCACAGGTGTCGATCGATCCTGAAATTATTTCAATATTTAAAGGTATTGCACGGGTCCTAATAACATCTAATGTTTGAGGAAAAATACCATCAGAAACAAAAAATTTAATTATGTTCTGCTTTATTTGATTGCGTGTTCTGGCATTATAAAACATGATCATTGCTTCAGCAGCTGCAGTTGCCTCATCAAGCAACGATGCATTTGCGATCGGCATTCCAGAAAGATCACTCACCATTGTTTGGAAATTAAGTAATGCTTCGAGACGACCCTGTGAAATTTCAGCCTGATAGGGAGTATAAGCAGTGTACCAGCCTGCATTCTCAAGCACATTTCGTGTTATTACACCTGGGGTGATTG
The DNA here is from genome assembly GCA_002842755.1 of Bacteroidetes bacterium HGW-Bacteroidetes-1. Lineage (GTDB taxonomy): Bacteria > Bacteroidota > Bacteroidia > Bacteroidales > F082 > JALNZU01. Next base: position 34,693 of record PHDU01000025.1, read on the forward strand.
TGTTGTAATATCCCATTCCTATGAATGTTTTGAACACTTTGTTTTTACTCCCAATCTTTTTAAGATGTTGGATGTACTCGTATTCATTCATTCCAGTCCCAATATTAATTGGATTGGGTAAACGGATAGCATCAGGAACAGTATCATAAATTAATTCGTCCAAAGAATTAACGCCGATAGATTTCAACATTTCTTTTGTTTCCTTTTCTGTTGGCCCTATATGCCTTCCGATAAAATTATTGGTTATCATGGTTTAATTTATATTATTCATTTACTTTGATATAAAAACAGTTTTGAAATGCTTGTAAAAACGCTTACAACAAGGCAAAGGTAGAAATTGTTCTAGGATTTCTGTCTTTTTTAAAAAATATTGTGAATTCATTAACAATAATCTTTTTTATAAAAATATATCATACTTAAAGATTTTAACTGCCTTTAAAAAATATTCATTAAGTATTTATTTTACATCCTATAAAACCCATTGAAATAAAATACAGAAATTCATCTTTAGCACTATTATTGAACGACTTTTACTCAAAACGGAAGTTCCATTTGAAGCGGCCCATCAAAACTGTTTTTGTCCGGTTTTCCGTTGCTTGTTTCTGATTCTTTAATGTCTTTTGAAGGTCCATCAGGTATTTCATTTACGCTGACTATCTCCAAAGATTCTATTTCACCTGCTTCATCCAAATCTTCATCTGACATTTCTGGAATAAGTGGTTTAAGAATCACTATATTTTGTATAATATGATTTGAAAGACGCTTGCCTTTCGCTTTGTATCCCTTAACTACAATAAAATCAGCTACAAGTATTTCTTCATCTTCAGGTTTCCTGCCTTTTTCATTTTCTTCAAATGAAAGTTTCAGACGTGGAAGTTGATCAAACAAAACAAAGAGGAACTTCGATTGAGGATGTTCGCCAATCATTGAAAAGCGTTTATTTAATGGGGTGTCCTCATCAATCTGAAAACGTTTAAGATATTGCAAACCTGTTTCACCTTCAATATAAACCACAGAAAAAACTTCATCCGGATCATATTTTCTTAAAATAGTCATGTCGTCATCAAAGTGAGTAGAAAGCTCATAACCTGTAAGCTTAAAATCGCCATTGCTCAATATCAACATCAGATGATCGTCCCCCATAAAATCGCCAACAAACTCACCACGCCCATCGGTATTGAGGCGCTTTACTGTTTCATCATACCAGATAGTTCGTGCCCCTAAGGTTGAAACACCATTCTCACGTTTAGAAATGAGCTTGATTGGATTTTTGGTCAGGATATTACCTTTCGACCCTCTTCCTTTAATGGTCAGGGTTGCAAAATCAAATTCAAAATTTGTTTTCTTTAGTTTTGGCTTTGGTCGAAGCAAAACTTTAATTATTTCTGCCTCACCATTTGGATTTGCAGTAAAATAGAACACTTTTGAATCTTCCTTGCCAGCTGTAAGATCGTATTCTTTGTCACGTGTCACCCCTAAAACAGAAAAACGTTTGATGAACCAGGGTCCTTTACGTCCATCCCGATAAACCATATTATATACAGTACGGTCATCATTTTTTCTGAAAATATCAATATGGATGATATTTTCACCAACAAAAGATTTTGCAGAAACTTTAGTTACAAGAAAAGTGCCGTTTTCCCTAAATACAATCATGTCATCAATATCAGAGCACTCACAAACAAACTCATCCTTTTTAAGCGAGAAACCTGCAAAACCCTCATTTTTGTTAACATAAAGCTTTTCATTGTTAGCTGCAACGGAAGAAGCCTGGATGTTATCAAAGCTTCGAAGTTCAGTTCTTCTTTCGTGGCCTTGTCCGTATTTCTTCTTGATTTGTTTGAAAAAATTGATTGCGTAATCTGTCAGGTGTTCCAAATGATTTTTCACTTCTTCTATTTCATCTTCAACACCTTTAATATATTCATCAGCTTTAAATGCATTGAATTTTGAAATTCTTTTGATCTTGATTTCCGTAAGTCGGATAATATCATCTCTGGTAACTTCTCGATGCAACAATGAGATAAAAGGCTTAAGACCGATCGCAATGGTTTCAATTACATCCTCCCAGGTTTCGCTTTGCTCTATATCGTGATAAATACGTTTTTCAATGAATATTTTTTCAAGAGACGAATAATGCCAATCAGACTCCAATTCTTCCAATCTTATTTCCAACTCCTTACCCAAGAGCATTTTAGTTCGTTCAGCATTGTATCTCAGGATATTTTTCATCCCTAAAAATGCTGGTTTTCCATCCATAATAACACAGGAGTTGGGAGAAACAGCAACTTCACATTGGGTAAAAGCATACAGTGCATCAATGGTCTGGTCAGGGGATACACCCGGAGTGAGTTGAATGACAATTTCAACGTTTTGAGCCGTGTTGTCATCAATCTTCCTTATTTTTATCTTTCCCTTATCATTGGCAGCAATAACAGAATCTATAAGACTCCCGGTGGTTGTAGAAAAAGGTATTTCATTAATGATTAAAGTTTTCTTATCTAACTGTGTAATTCTTGCGCGGATGCGAACCCTTCCACCACGCAATCCATCGTTGTATTTTGATACATCAGCTAGACCTCCTGTAAGAAAATCAGGATACAATTCAAAGTCTTTTCCATTCAGGTGATCAATGGACGCATCGATGAGTTCATTGAAATTATGAGGCAAGATTTTTGATGCAAGTCCTACGGCTATTCCCTCAACACCTTGAACCAGCAACAATGGAAACTTAACGGGTAGTGTAATGGGTTCTTTGTTTCGTCCGTCGTAGGATAATTTCCATTCCGTAATTTTCGGATTAAACACAACATCCATCGCAAATTTCGACAGACGTGCTTCAATGTACCGTGCTGCAGCTGCACTATCACCAGTGAGAATATTTCCCCAATTTCCTTGCGTATCAACAGCAAGTTCTTTTTGTCCTAATTGCACCAACGCATCTCCGATAGAAGCATCACCATGAGGGTGATACTGCATGGTGTGACCAATAATATTTGCGACTTTATTGTACCTTCCGTCATCAAGTTGTTTCATTGCATGAAACAAACGTCGCTGAACAGGCTTTAAACCATCGTTTATGTCAGGAACTGCACGTTCGAGAATTACATAAGAAGCGTAATCAAGAAACCAGTTCTCGTACATACCACTTAACTGAACAGTTCTATATTGTTCTTTCTGGCCTTGAGCTATAGGCATACCATCCCGATTCAATTCTTCACTCTGAGACATTTTTCTTTTTCATTCATTCGGTTAATTATTTCCAAAATCGAAGTATTAATATTTCAGTAAGGAGCAAAATAAGCACCATCCAGATGAAATATTTAAACCACTGCTGACCTGCAACGATTTGATTTAATGCATCTTTCATTTCGGATACAGTCATTTCAACGACATCAACAGATTTAAACTTTCTCACGTCTATGTCTTCTTTGAGTTCACCTTTACTATAAAACGACATAACAGATTCGCTGCGATCCTGATTCCATGTAAGTATCTGAACCAGACTATCTGCGGCAAATAAGCCGTAATGTCCTGCAGTAGGCACTACATTATGGATAATGAGATCTTGCCGATTATTGTTATCACGATGCTCAGGTATCATTTCAAAATCGGTACTTAGCGAACGTATCTTATTCAGATTCGATTCTTCCTGACGTAAAAAAGGAGAAACGATGGTAACTGTTTTTCCCATTGAATAGTATAAAGTGTTTGAGCGGGTGCTCATTAGTAACATTCTATACAGAACGGGAACAAAAAGACTATTTTGCTGAAAATCGGTCCATTCTGTATTAAAAGGAGTTGAGAAAGCATATGTTTTTCCAATACCAGATTCGTTGAGAACGAGAAAAGGGTCTCCATTAAGCAATTTAATTAAACTCTTGGTTAACGACCGTCCCTCTATAAGAATTGGATAATGTTTGAATACCGTTGGAAAGTCAGCATTTTCCGGAATTTTAACAAAAACATTCTGAAACAAAGGATGATTTTCTTCCAATATTGAAACACGTGTCAAAGCTGTATCAGAATCAAAAAAAGTAATGCCATAATTGGCTGAAAGGCTATTATAGGCTGATGAATTATTTTGACCTGGTATCAATACAAGACTTCCTCCGCGATCAACAAATTGTGACAGTTCCTGTTGTAAGCCTGATGGAATATCTTCTAACTCAGCAATAAAAATAAGATCAAAAGTGGATAGTGATTGATAATCAAGTCGTTGACGCTGCTGTGTCTGATATATGACAAGATCATCACCTTCAAAAAACAATTTTAGCCACTGATTCTCTTGTTTTTCATAAATTTCTAAAACATTTACTTTTGATCGTATTTCAAAAGAAAAGAACAATTCATCGTCAAATACAATCGGAAAGTCCTGAATTAATAAGCTTGCTTCATGAAAACCCGCGAGAGGAGTATTAAACTGTAACCTTGATTCTACACTACTTTCAGGTTGTATATCCACATTTGTAACGGCTTTTTGTTGACCATTTATATCTAACCTGACAGGTATGCCTATGGCTTTATCAGATCCGCCATTAACAATGCGAACTACAATTTCTGAGCTCGAACCAGTTTGTAAAATAGGTGACTCAAACCAGCAACTATCAATGTAAATATTGTTTTGATCTGATGCCTTTGAAGGTATCAAAAAAAGATTTAAACTGCTGTCGGCAGGGACCTCTTTAAGATTTGCAGACGACTTTTGAAAATCAGAAAATGCAAACAACATGCGATCGCTAAAGTTCTCAAGTCTTGGAATAGTTTTATTTCTTTTTAAAACATCACCTATTTTTATTGGAGGAGCTCCACTCTGTACCTTCTCAACTTCCTGAACAAATTCATTTGGACTTAATGGCCGCTGATGATTAGGAAGAAAATCGTTGGTGAGAAGAACATACCTGCTATTCATTCCGAATGATTTGGTGAGTGTAATGGCTTTACGTTTCGCTTCATCGAGAAGCGTCATTTCAGCCCCTCTTAACTGCATACTCATTGAATTATCAAGATACACTGAAACAAGATTTTCATTTTCAACTGAGATATTATTGTCGGAAGGCAAGTAAGGGCGGGCAAAAGCCAGAACCAAGGCTAAAATGGCTAACATACGCAACATAAGCACAATAAGGTGCTTCAACCGATTGATGCGATTTGTTTGCTCCTGAAGGTTCTTAAGTAATTCAATATTACTAAAAAGCATTACCTTGTGCTTCCGAAAATTGAATAAATGAACAATAATCGGAATACTTAAGGCAAAAAGCCACCAAAACATATTTGGATTCTGAAAACTCATATTTTTGGGTTATTGTCGGCAAAAGTAATGATTTCGGAGCAGATGGAAAGTCTGAACTATCATACAGTTTTCAACAAAAAAAACCGCCCTGTGGCAGAGCGGTTTATAATTGATACTTAGAATCACTTTATATCACACCTTGATCAAGCATGGCATTGGCAACTTTCAGGAAACCAGCAATATTGGCACCTTTTACATAGTCAACATAACCATCTTCGCGCTTACCGTGTTTCACACAGGCAGCGTGAATGTTACGCATGATTTGATGCAGTTTCTGATCAACTTCCTCACGATCCCAATTGTATTTAAGGGAATTCTGAGACATTTCAAGACCCGAAGTGGCAACGCCACCGGCATTAACAGCTTTGCCAGGTCCGAACAGCATCTTGTGATGGAGGAATACTTCAACAGCTTCAGGTGTTGAAGGCATATTGGCGCCCTCAGCTACACAAATACATCCATTATTTACAAGGTTTTCTGCATCTGTTTTTGCCAATTCATTTTGAGTAGCACACGGCAGAGCAACATCACATTTAACTTCCCACGGACGTTTCCCTGCAACAAATTGTGCACTTGGGAATTCAAGTGAATATGGCTTTACGATATCCTGATTAGAAGCGCGAAGCTCAAGCAGGTATTGAATTTTTTCGCCAGATATACCATCCGGGTCATAAATGTATCCATCAGGACCTGAAATGGTGACAACTTTACCGCCCAGTTCAGCTATTTTGCTTATAGCACCCCAGGTAACGTTACCAAATCCTGAAACAGTAACCGTTTTACCTTCAAAAGTAAGACCGCGTGTCGCAAGCATTTCTTGTGCAAAATATACTGCTCCAAATCCTGTAGCTTCGGGACGAACCAATGAACCACCCCAATTGAGGCCTTTTCCGGTTAGCACACCTACATGTTCTCTTGTAAGTTTTTTGTACATGCCAAATAAGTAACCTATCTCTTTACCACCAACACCAATGTCGCCGGCAGGAACATCAGTTTCCGGCCCAATCATTCTCCAAAGTTCAAGCATAAAAGATTGGCAGAAACGCATAATTTCAGCATCGGATTTGCCTTTTGCATCAAAGTCGGATCCTCCTTTACCACCACCCATTGGTAGTGTTGTAAGGCTGTTTTTGAAAATTTGCTCAAAACCAAGAAATTTCAAGATACTTAAATTTACACTGGGGTGAAAGCGCAAGCCTCCTTTATAAGGTCCAATGGCATTGTTAAACTGAATGCGATAGCCCAGATTTACATGCACCTTGCCATTATCGTCAACCCATGGCACTTTAAATGTAAGAATTCTGTCTGGTTCAACCAAACGCTCAATAATTCCTTTTGCTTCAAACTGTGGATTCTGGTTGACAACTTCTTCAATTGACTCCAGCACTTCGCGCACAGCCTGTAAATACTCTAATTCTCCCGGATGTTTTTTTTCCAGGTCATTCATGATTTTTTCCAGATTCATAGTCGTGGATTTAAATAATTATTGTGTCAATGTTTGTTAACTAATAACATTGTTAATTTCTTAACAGGGCAAAATTACTGCTTTTCTATTGAACTAAACAAATAATATGAAGGAATTTTTTGCTTTTTGATTAAAGTGAAATGAGTCTAAATAAGAAGAATGCAAACGTTTGTTGAATATACAAGGTGCTTAAGTAAACCAATGGAATAATTCTGAATTAAGCTACAAAGAAAAGTTGCGGTTATACTAATCTTTACTCAACTATGTACAGGTTATTTTTTTTGATTATTACAATTTAGAGAGTGTTAACACAATCATAGCGTAAGCAATATTGCTGACATGTATTTTATTCATTTAATTTTGCCTTATATTTGTTGCATCACAACATTGCATAATGATTCTATTTTTTCAGTCCTTAAAACCGAATATATTGGCTTTAGCATTAATAATGCCGGCAGCAGTTTCTTTTCTGCTTGCTTTGGAAGCATGGCGTCCACGTTATGCACCTCGGGGTCGTGTTTTTACTCTCCTCATGCTGGCAGTTGGCATTTGGTCAGCCGCCTATGGTTTTGAGCTGGCGAGTATAACAAAGCAAGCCATGTTATTTTGGCTAAAAGTTGAATATATTGCTATTCCCTATATTTCAGTTTTGATGCTTTTGGTTGTGATGCAATTTGCCGGCCTTAATTCAAGCCTACGGTCTAAGCAGATCAGTTTTTTGCTTATCATTCCTGTGATTACAATGTTTCTCAGCATAACGCATGAATACCATGCTCTTTATTATAAAGGTGTTGAACTGAATACCTCAGGTAAAATTCCATTACTAGAGTTGTCAATTGGTCCTTGGTATTATGTTCACGTCATTTATTCCTACCTGATAATTTTTTATTCAGTCGTTTTATTGTCTCGGAAATTATATTATCAGCGATCGCTTTTCCGCAATCAATTGCTTTTTATGCTTCTTTCAGTGCTTATTCCTTTGATCACTTTCACAATTTATTTTGCGGGTTTAATGCCAGTTAAAAATATTGATCCAACTCCTTTTGCTTTTGCCGTATCGGGTCTGTTTATGTCGGTCAGTATTTTAAAGTTCCACATGTTTGATCTGATGCCCATTGCTCGTGAACATATTTTCAGAAGTATGGGTGATGGTTTGGTTGTGATTGACAATAAACATCGTTTGGTTGAATCTAATCCAATAGCCCTGAAAATGTTTGGATGGACAAAAATTCCTTATGGTGCAAATGTTGATATTTTATGGCATGATATTCCTGACCTTATCAATTTATGCACTGAAGTTGATCAAACTGGCATTGAATTCAATATACAATTTCAATATTCAGACAGATTTTTTATTGCTTCATCCTCAAATATACTTAACCATAAAAAGTCATTTGTTGGGAAACTGCTTATAATTCATGATGTCACCCATCGTCATCTTTTGCAGGAAACCATCCGGCAAAGTGAAGAAAAACTACGGATGCTTAATGCTGAAAAGGATAAGCTGTTTTCAATCATCGCACACGACCTTAGGGGTCCAATTGGTGCATTTTCAAAGTTAACTGAACTGTTTGTTACTGAAGCTGATATGACGCCTGAAGAAATGAAGGAAATTGCAAAGGACATGAACAACTCGGCACAATCACTTCAGGGTCTGCTCGATAATCTGTTAAATTGGTCGCGCATGCAACGTGATGATGTTGTTATTCAAAAGCAAAATGTTGAGATCAAACAACTTGTTGATCGTGTTTTTGAATTACTCAAAGAACCAATTATTAAAAAGTCTCTCTTTGTAAAAAATCTAATTTCTGAAACTTTGATCGTTGTTGCAGATGAAAATATGATTCATACTGTGATGCGTAACCTTGTCTCCAATGCTGTAAAATTTACACCAAAAGGTGGAAATATTGTAATTCAAGGTAAGTTGTCGGAAGACGGAACAGCAACGATCAGCGTTCGTGATACGGGAATTGGAATGCCAATGGAAATTGTTGAGAATCTCTATCGTTTTGATAAAAAAACCGGACGACTTGGAACGGATGGAGAATCGAGTTCTGGGCTTGGATTGGTGCTTTGTAAAGATTTTATTGAAAAAAATGATGGGAAACTTCATGTTGAAAGTGAAGAGGGGAAAGGCTCAATCTTCTCTTTTAACTTGCCTCTTGCTAATTAACAGCGTAATTTTTTACGTGAGATCATTTACTGGCCCTACAGGTTAAAGTTAACAGACATAAATTTTGGTTCTGTTTAATATTAATGTGGGATTTTGTATCTTAGCGCAATAATTAGAAATGAGTCATGGATACTAAACAGATATTAGCCGGCTTAAGCCCT
>PHDU01000125.1 GCA_002842755.1 Bacteroidetes bacterium HGW-Bacteroidetes-1
TAAGCCTGCCTGCGCCGATGATACTGCAGTGAAATGTGGGAAAGTAGGTCGTCGCCACCCCTTAACAGAAACCCCGATCAGTTTTACTGGTCGGGGTTTCTTGGTTTTTAGGGGTAATGGGTCTAAATACTGCTAAATCCTATTATCAATTTTGATGCTTATAGTTTTTATAAATCGTTGATTTATAAAGCCTACAATCAAAAATGATTAAAAAAAATACGCCTGTTACCCAGCATAATATTTTTTTGAAAATATTTTTTTATCCAAATTATGTTTATTTTTACTGCATTAAAACATGCACATGAAAACAAGCAATTTATTCATATCGTATCTAAGCGCGGTCGTTAAGTTGTTTGCTTTAAAGATTACGCACCTGATAAGCTTGATCTATTACCATGAACAGCATGGCTTTACCCCCCCCCCCCCGCAATACTTGTGCAGTGTGGACTTTCTATTTCAATAGCCTCCTTTTTAAGTGCTTACCACACACAACACCATACATTTCTATTTGATAAACAATTTGTGCCGTATTGCACAACAAAATATATTTTTAAGATAGGGAAGAATAAGTTTGACTGAATGGAGCCGCATTGCATTGCTGCTTAGCGGCCAAAAAGCAAAATTTTAATCATAACATTCAACTTAAATTTTAAACTTTCACCCAATGAGGAAAACATCCAAGAATTTTAAATATCTGATTACTTTTGTGCTCTTTAGTATCTTTCTTGCAAGCTGCGAAAAAGATATTTCAGACACATCACAACCACCGGGTACTGAAACAGTGAATGTTTCTGTTCTTGGTAAAAAACTCGAAAACCCATATTCTGTCATGAATATGCAAAAAGCACTGAATAATCTTCTAAACAACCTTAAAGAGGGGGAATATGAAATCATTCCGTCACATTATTATATCAAGTTTAAACCTCAAAACGATGATGAATTATCATTGCTAAAAAATGATACTTCGATTTATCTGTATCAATATCCTCTTGATGTGGAGATCATTGAGGGTTCGTTAACTTACCAGGACCTGGAAGTGCCTCAAGGCCAACCAACCTATCAGTATGCTTCGGTGCCGGCTAATTATGTGTTCCCGGTAGTGGCTCATGAAATATTGGAGGAGCTTTTTATCCCTGAAGACACAACCGGTTCAAAAGCTGGTTTGCCAGTGCCGGTTGAAGATTTGGTAACAGAAGCTTTGCGCATCACTAACAACCTGGAACCTAGTTACAACGCAAAAGCCAGCTGGAGACCTGCCGTAACGATGCTTGTTTGGGATACCACTCTTAAAATCTCTGTTCCTATTAAGCATTTAAAAGTTAAGGCAAGGCGTTGGTTCACAACATACGAAGGAATAACCAACCAAAGTGGCTATTATAGTTGTAATGGAACCTTCAATGGCTCGGCAAATTACAGCTTGCAATTTGAGCGTTACGATTTTGAAATCCGGGATGGCTGGTTAAGCACTGCAAATATCAATGGCCCCAAACGAAATTTTAACTGGAATTTAAACATGAAAGGTGGTAAAGAAGAATTTTGGGCTACAATTTTCAGGGCTACAAGTCACTATTATTATGATGACATTCATGGTTTGCGACGCCCGCCACAAAACAGTTTTTGGAATACTCAGCTGAAGCTTAGGGCGATGTTTGAATCCAATTCCAGCAATGGCACCCACTGTGCATCCTGTAGGTTTCTGGGGTTGGGGAGTGCGATAAAAATCTACAACCCTCAAAACTTCTCAATGGATATTTATGGCACGACTATTCATGAAATTGCACATGCATCTCATTGGAAAATGGACTCATTCACCTACGGCTGCCAGAATGATGACAATTGTGCCGTTCAATGCTGCTTAGGCGACCTCAAAGTGGCCGAATCATGGGCAAGGGGTGTGCAATGGGAGTTGACAAGAATGTTATATTCTCAATATCAACCCACATATGCAAGAATAAATTATACAGGTGTTGTTCAAGATTTGATTGATGGCTTTGGAACGAAGGGAACTTTTTATTGGTGGGATTCCAATACAAATACATGGGGTTCGCCAAATCTATATCGTTCTTACAATGATCTGGTTACGGGCTATTCTATCAGGCAACTAGAAGATGCCTTAATTGGACAACTCACATGGAACGCATGGAAAACGAATATTTATAACCTTTACAACAATGCAACAAAAGAAAATTTGGAAAGCAGTTTTAATTATTGGAATACTTATTAGTCTTATATCTTGTAAAAAGACTATAGACAAAAACCAATATGAGGAGTTTTATTACATTAATAACTCTACTTACGATCTATCAATTAACGTATATAATAAAATAGATGCTGAATTTACGGTAAATACCTATACTATTAATGTTAATGATGAATTATCGCAGGAAACGGAGCTTATGTCAGGAAGCAAAACCGGTATTATTGCTTTGTGTGATTCTGTTACTGTGGTATTTGGAAATGAAAGAATATCTCATTTTGTTCCAAGTTCAGCCTCACCCTTTAGTATTTTGAATTTTAATAACTATTTTTTTGAGAAAAAAGGCAGTAACCGGAGTTCATACACCTATACGTTTACGGAGGAGGATTATCATAACGCAGTAGAACCTTAAACCAAGTCTTTTTGTGCTTAAAAAGGAAACTTTCCTAGAAGTGTAGTTTACAGTCATTCAGATGAATAGCATCAGTAAGGATTACAATAGCTGCACTTTTAGGGCTTCCTTTAAAGTAGATTAAGCAAAACAGACGAAATTGAAGATTACAAAAAGTTAATAGGCTAAAGATGCCCTGCCGGGCCAAACACATGGAACGCATGGAAAACGAATATTAAAAACCTTTACAACAATGCAACAGAAAACAATTTGGATGCTCTTTTTGATTTTTGGGAATAGTGTCTTGTTTAATTCGTGTAGTACAAGAGATATTGATACCATCAAAAATGTAACCTATGTTTACAAAAACGGAACAGCTTATGACCTTGTTTTGGAGGTATATGATAATGGGGTAAAATTCAAGAGTTTTTCCATTTCACCTAATAAAGAGGTTGAAACAGGCACTACCAGAGATGAAGGACCTGTTCCATTTTTGTTTTATGAACCTACAATGAAGTATGGAGATTCTGTCGTTATCCGATTCAGCAACAACCATTGTTTAATCTATGCAAGAAACAGTGGAATTGATATTTATGGAGATAAGATTTTTGATTATCGGAAATACGACAATTATTCACCTAATTTAGTGGAACAAAGCAAATACACTTTGTATTATACAATCACAGTGGATGACTACAATGAATCGGTGGATTGCGAATAAACATTGTTCTCCTTTTATTCATGTCTTTAAGGTATTGTTGAAAAACAAAAACTCTTAAGGTGACTATAGCGACAGTGTCCACCTCTTCCCATTCCGAACAGAGAAGTTAAGCCTGTCTGCGCCGATGATACTGCAGTGAAATGTGGGAAAGTAGGTCGTCGCCACCCTATACAATTACCCCGATCAGTTTTACTGGTCGGGGTTTCTTGGTTTTTGGGGGTAATGGTAAATTTATTGTATCAATTTTATATCAATAGCATTGCATCTGATACGTGCTTTCTCCTTTTAATGAGCTCGTTTGAGCCATGCTGATAAGCTGAACTTCAATTATTTACCGCAAAAACCATCTTACAAATCAAGCTTAAATAGCCAAGAAAATTAACGCAATTCATTCTTGTATAATTTATTGTGTTTTTAAATAGCTATATAAATCATTTATTTACAGTATATTATATTGTTTTGGTTTTTGAAATCGATATATTTTAAACTTTTCTATTGATTTTTTCTTGAATTATTTTGTATCATTGTGCCACAAAACAATCAATCATGTTACAGCTAGCAACTGGTATTACCCCCCCCCCCCCCGCTTTCTATTGCAATAGATGCTCTTTTAAGCTCTTACCACACACAACACTATACTCTTTTATTTGATAAACAATTTGTGCCTTATTGCACAACAAAATATATTTTTAAGATAGGGAAGAATAAGTTCGATCGAGGTGGGCAATCTGCCAATGATTTTGCAGATTGCTAGGAATAATTAAACAATGCATTCAATTAATCTTATAAAAAACTCGATATGGATAAATATTTGAAGAATTTAAGAAGTATGAGTTGAATAATCAACTTCTTACCACAATATCTGGAGGTGATACACCTCCAGAAAATGGAACAAACTGTAATTCTGATCCGACAACACCCACAACGACGACTGGAGGTCAAACAACAACAGACTATGATTGGGTCTGTGAAGATGAGAAGGCTGATCCACCTGTAATTACTTAATTGGTATTGTCCTTATTTTACCTGAGGAGAATTAGAAAGTAAATCCTCCTCAGGTATTATTCATTAATAAATATGAAATTGTCTGCATAGTTATCTGTACATTTCAAACAAATTGTTTTAAAATGATTTTGATTTATAGCAATGACATAGAGTTTGCAACAACAAAGACTATTGAATGGATTAATTATTACGGTTGCAAATACACTCGAATAAATAATGGAGACATTGTCAATAATAATCATTTTTCATTTATAATTGGTAAAAATAAGAGAAAATTGACAGTTAATAATATAGAAGTCAAATCGTATTGGTATAGAAGGTCAAAGATCCCTGATGTGGTTATAAAAGATGCTAATTTGAATACAAGTCTGACTTTTTCTATAAAAAGTCACCTTCGATCAGAACTTAGTGCTTTAAACAATGGTTTATCTGCTTGCTCCAAAGGTAAAATATCTTTAAGCAATCCAATAACTGCGAAATCTGATAAAGTTAGTGACTTAGTCGAAGCTTCAATCGTAGGATTAACAATACCGCCAACAATAATTACAAATGATAAATTTGAATTGCTTAAGTTTGTTAAAAGACATAAAGATATTATTGTAAAAAATATTGCAAATGCTTATCCGCATTACATAGATAATGGTATGTATTCAACCTATACATCAAAAGTTGATATTGAAGATATAGAAAAATACCCTGATAAATTATTTCCCGCATTATTTCAAAAAAGAATTGAAAAGAAATTTGAGATCAGATCCTTTGTAATTAAAGACAAAATATATAGTGCTGCAATATTTTCTCAACAAAATGAAGAAACTTCTATTGATTTCAGAAAGTATTCGAGCTCAAAGCCTAATAGGATTGTACCCTTCAAATTGCCTCGTAAAGTTGAAAAAAGTTTGCTTAGGTTGATGGGAAAACTTAGGCTTGATACTGGTTCAATTGATTTAATACGAACAGAGAATGATTTTGTTTTTTTAGAAGTCAATCCTGTTGGCCAGTTTGGTTGGATATCCACTCCTTGCAATTTTTATATTGAAAAAAGAATCGCTGAATACCTGATTGGTTATGAAGAAAAAAGCTAGCATTGATTTAGAGACATTAATTGGAGTTCAAACATTATTGGACTTGCCAATCTCCTATAGGTATTTGGATCAATCTAATTACACTGTTAATAATGCAAAACTCGTAAGCTGCTCTTTATATAAGGATAAGGGGTTCTATTCAACCCTATTTTACAAACCAGTTTCGAAATTTAAACTAAGATGAAGCATCAATTCTTTTTTCTTTTTAGTAATTGTATTCCCGTATCAGGCTTGAGTCAAGCAATAATCTATGACTTGCAATTTCATCGTTATAAAATCATTCCAAAATTATTGCATACCGTGTTGAATATTAAAGGAAAAACAGTTGATGAAACGAAAAAGGAATTTCATAATAAATATAATCTTGGGATTGATCAATATTATACTAAATTAGCAGATGAAGGATTTGGTTTTTTTACTAATGAACCTGAATATTTTCCTGAGATTGAACTCGGTTTTGCTTTTCCTGGTATTATAAGTAATGCTATAATTGATATTGATCTAGAAAGTAACTTTGATTTTTCAAGAATCTTTATTGAGTTGCAGAGCTGTGGCTGTGATACGGTTCAATTGCGGTTCTATTTTCCTGCAAAATTGATGGATTTAAATTTAATTCTGAACAATTTGGTTGATAGTAGCATAAAGAGTGTTGAGATTCTAGTTCCGTTTTCGAGCGAATTTACGAAAAACAATATTAATGAATTTGTTGATTTGAATAAACGAATTAGGAAAATTATATTCCACAAGTGGGATGTAAATCAGAACCAATATCATATTGACGATGTTGTACTATTTTTTTTGCCAAATGAATTAGACTATATCAACGATTGTGGATATATTGAAAAATCAGAATTTGTTACAAATATTAGGTTTTTTACAGAAGCATTGCACTTTAATACATGCCTGCACAAGAAGGTCTCGATCAATACCAAAGGAGAAATCATGAATTGTCCAAGTTTGAACATCAAATTTGGTAATATAGATTCAACGTCAATCTTGAATGTTGTTAATTCCAAAAAGTTCCAGCAATTATGGCATATTAATAAAGATAAAGTTCATATCTGTAAGCATTGTGAGTATAGGTATATGTGTAGTGATTGTCGAGCATTCCGTTCTAGTGAATCCATCTACAGTAAACCTTCCAAATGTTCTTATAATCCGCATAAAAGAAATAATTTAATTAATTTTCAGTAAGATGAAAAAGATCACATTAGTTATTATAATTGTTTTTATTTATAACATATATATATTCGCGCAAATTGATAGTAATAAACCATATTTTGATTTGATGAGAATTGCTGACTCATCTTACAAAACAGGAAATTTTGAATTGGCTATTCGTTATGCAAATCAAGCCCTTGAATATGGAAATTTGGAAAGTCATTTGTATAATTTAGGCTGTTACTATTCCTTAAATGGTGATCCTGACAGTGCAATATATTTCATTAATTTGGCAATAAATAACGGATACAGAAATTGTAGCTGGCTCACTAAAGATGCTGATCTGGCGACCTTAAGATATGGAACTGACTGGGAAAATTTAATGAGAAATTGCGTTGAAAAATCGAGACAAAGTACGGATACAATACTTGCTGATTATATCATGACGTTCCGTGGAAACGAAAAAAAATATAGGTTAAAAATTGATTCTTTATTGAAAGATACTGGTATCCATAGTAGAGCTTATGATAGCTTATGGAAGCTTATTGATTCAATCGACAAAAGAAATATTCAAGTGATAGATAGTATTGTAGAACTTCGTGGCTTTCCAGATATTTGTATGGTGGGTGAAAAAGCTGCCTATACAGTTTTTTTAATTGTTCAACATGCTGACTTATCTTCCCATCAAAGATATTTTTCAATGATTCATGAATCTATGGAAATGGGTTGCTTTAAAAAAACACATTTAGCATACTTAACAGATAGAATCCTAATGAATAGTGAATTTAAGCAGCTTTTTGGTACTCAACTCAGTTGGGATGAATCGTTAAATAAATATACGATTATTCCTATTATTGATTCAGTTAATATCGACATTCGAAGAAAACTATTTGGTCTCATTCCACTAAATGATTATTTGCAAAGAATTAATCATTAAAGTATGGGCCATTGGTTCTCCCACACCCCCCAACTCGATGCCCGTGACTGCGGTCCGGCCTGCCTGCACATGATTGCCAGGCATTACGGTAAGCAACACAGCCTGCCCGTGCTAAGGGAGTATTGTCATATCAACCGCGAAGGCGTTTCCCTGCTGGGCATTAGCGATGCAGCCGAAAAGATTGGTTTCCGCACCATGGGTGTGAAGATAAGCTATGATAAGCTGGCGCAAGAAGTACCGCTGCCCTGCATCGCCCATTGGAAGCAGCGGCATTTTGTGGTTGTGTACGAAATAGCCGGAAAGAAGAAGGAAAAGATAAAAGTGGCCGACCCCGCCCATGGGCTTATTACTTACAGCAGGGAAGAATTCTTAAAAGGCTGGATAAGCACTAAAAAAGAAGATGAGGACATGGGTGTTTGCCTATTGCTTGAACCTACACCGGATTTTTATACCAACGAAGAAGATCCAGCCAATAAGCAAAGTTTCCGATTCCTGTTTTCCTATCTACGCCCTCACCGGAAACTACTCGTGCAACTTATTCTGGGTATGTTGTTAGGTAGTGTTATACAGCTTATTTTTCCTTTTCTCACACAATCGGTAGTGGATGTAGGGATTAACACCCGCGATCTGAATTTTATCACACTCGTACTTATTGCACAATTGGTGTTGTTTTTTGGACAAACAACAGTGGAATTTATTCGAAGCTGGATATTGCTGCACATCAGCACACGCATCAATATTTCGCTTATCAGCGATTTCCTGATCAAGTTGATGAAGTTGCCCCTGGGCTTTTTCGATAGTAAAATGATTGGCGACCTGATGCAACGTATTGGCGACCACAGTCGTATTGAAAGCTTTTTAACGGCTTCTTCCCTTCAAATCGTGTTCGCGGTAGTAAATCTGATCGTATTTGCAATCGTACTTGGTATTTACAATCTCGGCATTTTAATTGTATTTCTTGCCGGAAGCCTGTTATATACCCTGTGGGTAGTGCTTTTTATGAAAAAACGCCGTGAATTGGATTTCAAACGCTTCGCACAAATGTCCGGGAATCAAAGTAATTTGATACAAATGATTACCGGTATGCAGGAAATCAAACTCAACAACTGCGAGAAACAGAAACGTTGGGAGTGGGAAAAGATACAAGCCAGATTGTTTCGAGTGAACATAAAAGGATTGGCACTTAACCAATACCAACAGGTAGGAGCTGCTTTTTTTAACCAATCAAAAAATATACTCATTACATTTATGGCAGCTTATGCCGTGGTAAAAGGCGAGATGACCTTAGGGATGATGATGGCGGTGCAGTATATCATTGGAATGATGAATGCCCCTGTTGACCAGATGATTGGTTTTGTTCGCGCTGCTCAAGATGCCAAAATCAGTCTTGAAAGACTTGGCGAAGTGCATTTGCGTGAAGATGAAGAGCCGATTGATGAAATGAATGTGAAAATCAAGGAACTTGACAAAGAGCAGGATATTTTGTTGTCAGGAGTTACGTATCAATATGACGGGCCTCGATCGCCTTTAGTGCTTGACACGCTGAACCTCACTATCCCCCAAAATAAAATCACTGCAATTGTGGGTACATCTGGAAGTGGAAAAACCACATTGCTTAAACTGCTTTTGGGTTTTTATAAGCCTGTAGATGGCGAAATCAGGGTTGGGCCTTTCCGGCTCGAAAACCTTGCCTCAACAATGTGGCGTTCACAAGTGGGTGCAGTAATGCAGGATGGCTATATTTTTTCGGATACCATTGCCGGAAACATCAGCATCAGCGAAGAACAGATGGATTTTGGTAAACTAATGCATGCTTCACGGGTAGCCAACATATTGGAACATATCGAAACATTGCCACTTGGTTTTAATACCATGATCGGTCAGGAAGGTGTGGGCCTTAGCCAGGGACAAAAACAGCGTATTTTAATTGCAAGAGCAGTATATAAAGACCCTCAATTTATTTTTTTCGATGAAGCCACCAATGCTTTGGATGCCAACAATGAAAAAGTGATCATGGAAAACCTGAATGAATTTTTCAAAGGACGAACTGTCGTGGTGGTTGCCCACAGGCTGAGCACCGTTAAAAATGCAGACCAGATAGTGGTGCTCGAAAAAGGCCGTATCATCGAGCAAGGCACCCATCATGAATTAACCAAACAAAAGGGAAGCTATTTCAAACTTGTAAAAAATCAATTGGAACTTGGAAATTAATAAATTGATCAGTAAATAATAAAATAAGTGATAATTTGCTATTTTTTTAAAGCCATTTAAAGCGCAGAATTTTATGCCATCAAATACAGAAATAAGATCAGGTGAAATTGACGAAATTCTGGGCAAAGCACCAAATAGCCTTGTCAGAGTTGGGATTTCTGTCTTTTTTGGTGTAATACTCTTGATCATTTTTGGTAGTTGGTTTTTTAAATATCCCGATATCATAAATGCTAATATTGAAATAACAGGTCATCGACCGCCTGCTGAAATTAAGGCAAGGGTAAGCGGAAAAATTGACACTTTTTTTGTAGATAATAATCAAAATGTAATTGAAAACCAGATTTTGGGGCTCATCGAAAATCCGGCTGAATATGCAGAAGTGCTGTTGCTAAAGCAATATAT
>PHDU01000126.1 GCA_002842755.1 Bacteroidetes bacterium HGW-Bacteroidetes-1
GGGGTACCCCGATCAGAAGAGTACTGACCCCTTTTATTCAATTAAAATGGTATACTTTTGGACTGAATTACTGGTATACTTTTCGGTTGAAATAAACATACTTCCCGTGTTTACGATGTTTCTTTGAATATCAGAGGAATTGTTGTATTGCCAGCTGGCAGCTGGGAGATTGATGGTTGTACCATCATAACAACTAACGGAACACCCAATATGATTTATGCCAACTGCATTGGCATTTTCCTGAATCCAAACACCCAAATACCGTCTTTGCGCAGTGGTTCGTGCATCCCAATCAGTCCCATTGAGAGGTGGTGTATTATAAAACGCATATAACCTTGCCACTATTCTTCTTGCATCACCCCAATAAGCTGTTTTGTAACTATACTCTTGCTTAAGTGTTACGTCGCTTGACCTACTAACCTCAACTCTACTTTGCCTCTTGTCAAGGAGCTCTTTTACTTTGATCTTGTCAGAAATACCATCATTTATTCTTTCACATTTGTAAACCGACAAAGAGTCTAAAGTGAACCTAATTAAAGTGTCATTTATAATTAACATAGCCTCAGTGTTTAATAGGTAAGACATCAGATTCGACCCCGGAAAGCTATATATTTCAGAATCTCCGGTGTTTTCCTTGAAAAACACTGTTGGATACTTCGAAACATAGTTTTTAAACTCATTAGTGCCAAAGAGTTTCATGCCGTTTTTGTAGATTTCCCTTACACTTTGTATCGAATAATTCTGCTTGATATAATTGACAAGAAATTCCTCCCGGTCTTGATTTTCAAAAAGAAATGCATACAATTCTCTAAAATCCTCTTTAGTGGAGAAAGAGATTATACTTTCTGGGTCAATTTCATTTTGCTTCTTAGTGTAAATTGTTTCTTCTGTCTTACTCATTTCAACATCATCGATTTTATTACATGAGAAGAACGTATTGAGGGTAATGAGAATTAGTGTTGCTACAATAAACAATAAAGTATTTTGTTTCATTTTATATACTTATTAATTTGTTAACCAATCTTTTACATCATTTTGGTTCAGGATGCTTTTCCACTCTCGCAGTCGATGAAGTGTGGCATTTGTGTGCCACCATAACCGGCGCAGGTTCAATCGAGGCTGAGGCCACATCCGCACATACTAAAACCTGTAATGGGAGCTATTTTTATATATTTTTGCAAAATCATAGACTGTTATGGAAGTAAAATCCAAGTGTTACACTATTAATACTCTTTACTTTTATATTGATATGATAGTCATAAACGATTTTTGACCTGAGACTGAGACGGAAATATTTTAAAAAAATATAATGAATTGCCTGGTTCATATCAAAGCAATATTTGTGCAAGTATGACAAATCATCCATAACAACCCTCGCCTGACTGAAGTTTTCGTAATAAACGTTTTTATAAATTTGGTGTAGTGGAGCAGCAACTATTAGCGAAAAACCGAAATCGAATTTTTGTTTTTTTCCTTTTGCAACGCCATAGAGATTGTCAGTTTTCAATAAATCAAAATATTGTTGATCCTTTATGATGGTTTTTATTCCATTTACGAGGCCAAATTCAACCGAGAATTCTTTTCCGGAATAACGTACCCCACCGGAAAACATACTGTAACCAGGCGATTTATAGGAAGAAGCAGGGGAGGATACTGTTTTTCCTGATGAATCAATCGAGTAACTATAATGCTTAAAGTACTGGCTTCTAGATAGTAATGTTAAGTTTAATCCAAATTTTGAGTTTTTAAAATTATATGTCAAGGAGTTTTTAAAATTATATTGATCCACTTGAATTATGGCAATGCTGTCAATAAAACTGTTTATCCCAAAATCGGTATTATAATAGGAGCTCAGCATTATATTTTTGTATTGCAGATCGCCCGACAAAGTAACATTATAATAGAAATAGATACTTCCCTTTTCATTGGCTGCCAAAGCATTCGCAATATGTGTTATGGATAACGAAGAAAAGAAATCAGCAAGATAATGGTACTTTAATTGTTTGTTTATTAAAGCTGAATCGGCAGTTATACTGTCATTCGTGACCTGTGAATAACAGAATGCACCTGTTTTTATAAAAAGTAAGACCATCAAAGCTAACTGTTTAAACATGTCATTTTTGAACAATTTGAAATATTATCCTGAACCTGAGATCATATATACCGATCTTATCCTTTTATATTTGGTCAGAAGGTAAATGAGATCGTGTATTTACCTTCTTTACTCGATAACTTATAATTCCCTTTTTTTAACGTAATTGTATTTTTGGCAGTAATAAGATTCTGAACATCTACTGGCACAACAAAATCTTCTTCCAGGCTAACAACAGTTTTATATTGGAAGTATTCAATTTTTGAAGGATTCCTGGATACAAGTTCTGTATGTAAAAATTCAATTGTGAATGTTCGACCCTCAGCATCATACATAAAAATACAACTCATTGAACCTTCAGCCGAGCTTGTTTTTGAAGCCGACATATTACAAATGCCAAAACCTGTGCAATTCGTGCTGGTTTTCTTGCCAATTGTTATTGTTCCTGAACCTTCAATTGCGGTTAAGGAAAATGGCAGCAAAGTTATTACCATAAACAAAAGAAAAAATGATGAGGTTCTCATAGGCTTAAGAAATATTAAATTATTTATCAATGATTGTATTTATGTGGTTTAGAGCAAAGTGTTTTATTTGAGGTGTCTATTATAATTCAAATTCTGCGGCAATAAGTGCAGTAATTTTTAAAAAATCAGTGTCCATTTTCTTGTTCTGATATGAGTTTTAACACATAGTCATACGCTTCTTCGGAAGGCACTTTAATATTCGGGGCAACACCAACCTGATCTATTCGAGTTTTATCGGGGGTATAATAATCGGCTTGTGCCATAAAAATATAGAAATTGTTCATTATATGAAAATTGGAAGCCGAAAGCATGGCACCTGCAGTGTTTTCACCCACCACTGTCGCCAAATCATTTGTTTTTAAAGCATAAACCATTGGCTCGCATGTGCTTGCGGTATTCCGGCTTGTTAAAACAAATATCTTACCATCATAATGTGATTTGCCCGGTTTAATAATAAGTTTGCAACCTTCGATATTCAAAAGCTCAGCCCTTAGACCTTCGGTGGTAATTTCCTCTGACACAGGCAGGGATTCTAAGTCGAAATTATTTATTTCATTTTTAGTGTACCATTTATTGGTTACAAAGAAACCAATATCAAGCTGTTTATCAACTAGATATTCTCCTAGTTGATTGGCAGAAGTGAGACCTCCACCCGGATTGTTACGAAGATCTATGATCAGGTTTTTGTACTTATGCTTAAGAACATGTGAAAAAACACTGTCCATTTCCAGAATTCCACCAGAAAAACTCTTCACTTCAAGAAGTGCTGTTTCATCATTCGCTTCTTTAAAAAAGACATTGTCTTTTGATCTTAGTTCAATAGAGTTTGTTTCATTAACTTTCTTGTTTCCGGGAGGAGAATTAAATGTCAAATTGTAATGGCTGAACGGAAGTTTTTGGCTGTTGATATTGAAGCCAAAAAACCATTCAATATCATCCGCTGCTACCGTTGAAAGTATTCTTGTTCTGCTCTTAAACTTTTTCCATTGACGAGTGTTTAGATAACTTGTATTGAACAGATACTTTTGAGTTGTATCGAAAATATGTTGAGGCAAGTTCTTATAGTCAAAATTTGCATCTGCTATGGTTTTATATCCAGTCATGAATATGGGCACATTGTAGTTTATACTATAGAAGCTGCCATGTATGGTGTCATTCTTTTTAATCCCTTTGAAAATATTTTTGCCAAGCATTGGCATAATTAAATTGCCAATAAGGCTATCTGTCTCATCATTATTGTGAACAATCTCAATGTCGTTGATTGTTAAGAAAATTCCCTTTTTTGGAACTTTATTAAGCAATCGTAGTAATGCTGACTTTCCAGAACCAAAAATTCTTCTGTCAGCATCTGGCAAAGAGTGAAGTTGATAGATTGTATTCGATTTGTCATAACTTGCATACATAAAAGTATTTACCGGCCCAAAATCAGTATCGCCAAACACTATTTGAAATTTCCATTTTTCTTGGGCGAGAAGGGCTGAACCGAAAACGGAAAGGTAAAACAATAAAAGGAAGGGCTTTCTAAACATAATAATGCTTGCTTAATTTGAATAAAAAATTAGTGTTTTGAGGGTTAACATATATATCCTTTTAGGGATTGCTGATTTAGGAAATGTTTAATACGTAATCCAAAAGAATCCATATGTTCGATTAGCGATTTATTTGTCATTCTCAACTCTTTCTTTTTGTTTTGGAAAATCCATGTTAAGTAGGATATAATTTGCATTGATTTTCCCAATTGTTCTTAGATCGTTAACTTTTTTGAACACATCATCAGCCATCTTCGGAAAATATTTTGCCCAGCTGATGATATAATAATAATCCGGATTACTGCTAATTTGAGCGTCCTTAATAACAGTGCAATTCTCAAGGATATTAGAATACAGTAGTGTGTCATGTGTATTAATCGGTTTGATAATTGTATCATTTAAAAAATACATTATTGATCCTACACAATCCTTTCCTTCCTCTATTGTAATGTTTGATTTATTCTTGTCGAAAATAAGAACTTGTGGAATATGATGAATATAATCTTCATTCAAAATTCGTCTATAATCTTCATTTTTAGCCATCCATATTTCATCATATATCACGTTCGCCTTCTCACAATAGTCAATAACATCCTCAGCCTCCTCATATTGCGGCTTTTTGTAATCTCCGGTAATACTCAATAAAGTTTTATTTAACATTTGACAGGATGTAAAACTTAAAATGGTTACGGTAACCAAAAAAACGCGATAGTGTTTTTTTTTGTTTTTCATGAATTCATTATTCATACTTGCAGTTAAACAAGAAAACATGGAGACTCAATATTTAAGACTCAAATTCACTTATCAGGTTCTTTTAGAAAATCCATGTTTAATAGAATATAACTTGCATTTGTTTTATTTACAGCTTCTTGCTCGTTAATCATTTGAAAAATGTCAAGTGTCATTTTCGGTAAATATTTTGCCCAACTGATGACAAAGTAATAATCCGGAGTACTGTTATTTTGGTTTGATTTGATCACATTGCAATTGTTTAAAATTTTGTAAAACATTGTAGTATCATGGGTATCGATTAGTTTTGGCAATGTATCATTCAAAAAAAACATCATTGTTCCAACACAGTTTTTCCCCTCTTCCACTGTGATATTGGTTTTGGTTTTATCAAAAACAAGCACTTGTGGCACAAAATGAATGAAGGTTTCATTCAGCAAACGCCGGTTATTTTCATTTTTAGCAATCCAAATCTCATCATACTTCACACCCGCTTTTTCACAATATTCAATAATATCAGAAGTTTCCTCATATTGTGGTTTTTTATAGTCTCCGGTAATACGAAGCAAAGCTTTACTAAACATTGAACAAGAAGTAAAACATGATGACACAAGCACAATTATTATGAGAAATAAGAAACGTTTTTGTAAATTTTTCATAATGCGAGAAAATTGATTTTTGAATTACGGAATGTTGAAAAACGACAGGTGGCATATGGCCACCTGTCAATAAAAATTTGACGCCACTATAAAGGGGTAGAGATATAGTAAACGCCTTTTATATACTCAAGCTCATAGGTTCCTTTTCGGATTAACAAACTGTTTTTGGATTCGCTTTTAAGCCTTACGTCATCTGGAAATGTGAAATCCTCTTCAAATACAACACTTCTTTTGCCCTTGAAATACTCCATTTTATCTTGTTGATTATTAATGAGGTCCTGTTCGTTTATTCCAATTTTAATCATTTTCTTTGCTTCATCAATCTGCAAAGTAGTATTTGATAGAACTCCATTTTCTTTTAGCTCAAGTCCAGCTTTGCAGAATCCGAAACCAGGACATCCATCGACTCTTCTACCTATATGTATAGATATTTTAATAACCGGCCCAGCATAAGCAGATCCAAGAAATAGTGTAACCATTAAAAATAATAAAGCAATTTTTTTCATTGTTTGTAATTTTAATTGTTGACCAATCTTTTACATCATTTTGGTTCAGGATGCTTTTCCACTCTCGCAGTCAATGAAGTGTGGCATTTGTGTGCCACCATAACCAGCGCAGGTTCAATCGAGGCTGAGGCCACATCCGCACATACTAAAACCTGTAATGGTATGTGTAGCTACCCCTGTGATGTTCGCAAACATCTTTAAAACT
>PHDU01000127.1 GCA_002842755.1 Bacteroidetes bacterium HGW-Bacteroidetes-1
CGAGCTTTAATGATATCATTAGTGTCCATTGTTTTTTTTAACAAAGGTAACTAATTTACTTTAAATATGAGTATATTATTTATTGACAATTCCTTAATCATTACAGAGATAGTCTGGGTATGGAAAACCCTTTCCCCGAAATCATCTCAATATACAATAATCTCGGAGTCATTTACAAAGAACAGGATGAGATATTAAAAGCTGTTGAATATTTCAGCAATGGTATCATCATCGCCAGAAAGCTTGCCCCACAAGATAAAAACCTTTCGAACCTGCTTAATAATCTTGGAAGCTCCTATGTTGATCTTGATAAATTTGAAGAAGCATATGACCTTCTGAATGAAGCACTTGAAATGCGCTTAAAGTTTCGTGACAAAACCGGCATGGCTTCATCTTATCGCAATCTGGGCAATTATTTCCATAAGACCGGAGATGATAAGTCAGCAGTTTTATATTATCAGAAAGCATTAACACTAGCGATGGAGTCTGGAGTTAATACATTGATATCAAGTGTATTAAAAAAGTATTATGAGTTTTACGATAATAAAGCGAATGCTGACTCCGCACTGAAGTATCATTTGTTGTTGTTTGAATACAACGAAAAAATCAACAAGGAAGAGACGATGAAAGAGCTGACGCAGCTCGAGCTTACATCGCAATTTCACGAAAAAGAAAAGATCAGAAAGGCTTATCAAAAGCGCAAAGAGCAAATGTACCTTACCTTAGGTTTATTTTTAATTATGATGGCTGCCATTGCAGGGCTGTTATATTTTCTTGCACTGAGCCGTATCCGCCGAATGAACCTGGAAAAAGTCAATAATGCATTATCAGCAAAAAATCTTTTGCTTGAGAAAGAACGGCTTGAAAATGAACTTGAACTAGCCAATAAGGAGATGGCCACAAATGTTATCTATCAGATTCAAAAAAATGAGTTGGTGAATGATATTGTGCAGAAGTTACTCAAGCACAGTCCACATTTTAAAAAAGAGAACCAGGATTTAATACGCAGTATTATAGCGGATTTGGAGAAAACCCAAAAAAAAACTGTTTGGGATGAGTTTGAATTAAGGTTTCAGTCCGTTCACAGTGATTTTTACACGAAACTAAACGAAATTAATCCAGAACTCACATTGAATGAAAGGCGTATTTGTGCTTTTCTCAGGCTTAATATGACCACCAAAGAAATTGCAACAATTACCGGACAAATGCCACGGAGTATTGATGTTGCCAGAACCCGCCTTCGCAAAAAACTCAATCTGACCAATGAAGAAGTCGGATTGGTTGAATTTTTATCTTCAATCTAAGTTTCTGTTTAATAACATTTTACAACGTATTGTATTGATATTGTTATGATCAATAAATTCAATTGTTGCTATAATGTGCCATACCATTTTTTGCTTTGATATCCTACAGTTGGGTATCATTGCAAAAAAAAGAAACGATTATGCCTCGAATCACTTCTGATAAACCCGTAAAGGATCTTGTCGCGGAGCTCAGAGAATTTATTGAAAGAAATAATACTGAAAAAGAAGCATTGCTCAAAGTATTAAAGTATATTGAAAATAAATCTAAAACAGATAAGAAGGATTTTAAATAGTTTTTTTGTTTAACCAATATCTAATTTTATGCAGATGAAAACTACAATCATGAAGAGGTGGAAGTATGCCCTTGCGCTGTTACTTATCATGCCTTATTTTTATGTTGCTGCTCAAAGCGGGAATTTGCCCAAAACTTTTCCTTTGGAAGAAAATTTCGAAGGTGAGGTTTTTCCTCCGGCCAATTGGTCAGTTTATGACGTTGATGGCCTTGGCTTTAACTGGAACGCATCAGAGTTTTACAACCATACCACTGATGGGCTTAAATCAGCCTATCACGGATTCATTTCCGGTCTTCAAGATGGATGGTTGGTAACGCCTCAAATGAGCCTGCCTGCCGAAGAGACAACCGTTATTGCTTTGTGGAATTTTACTGTTGATCCTTTTTATTATGGGAAAAACAGTATTCTGATCAGTACAGGAAGCGGCGATCCGGCTGACAATGATTTCGTCGAGCTTTGGACGCCAGTTGAAGTATCAGATTCTTGGTCTCAAGTTGTGCTTAGTTTGGCAAGCTATGCAGGTCAAGATGTGTACATTGGATTCAGATATGAGGGAGATTATGCCCATGGATGGGCTATTGATGATGTATATGTCGGAAGTGATTTTAATACAGATCCAGTCATTGCGGTAAGCCCAATGGTAGTTAATGCAAATGTTCCTATCAATGGCTCCGTTCTTAAAAATCTTATAATTTCCAATACCGGAGTTGATGCGCTTAATTACAGCTTAACCTATTCTTATCTTGGTGGAGCTGAGGGCTGGCTTACTGTTGAACCTTTATCAGGATCTATCAATGGTGGAACAAACCTTGTTCATGTATTAACATTCAATCCTTTAGGTCTTGAGCTTGGAGATTATCAGGCTGAAATTACTATTGCTAGCAATGATCCGGAAACTCCTGAAGTAATCATTCCTGTAAACATTACTGTGCTTGGTCCTGCCACTGTTGGTGTTGATGTGATGGTACCAGCGTATACATTCCCTGTTGATATAAGCGAAAATGGTGAATATGTTGCTATTTCTCCATTTGGAGGTGGTGGTTGGGTTTGGTCTAAAACTAATGGGCTAATGACGATTACTGGCGATAATCACTCGGTGAATGCTGTTGCGGAA
Source organism: Bacteroidetes bacterium HGW-Bacteroidetes-1 (assembly GCA_002842755.1). GTDB lineage: Bacteria > Bacteroidota > Bacteroidia > Bacteroidales > F082 > JALNZU01. The sequence continues at coordinate 2,712 of PHDU01000127.1, forward strand.
AATGGAATCATTGCCGGAACTAACCGTAATCCAGATTTTAATAGTGGAGGTATAAATGTTTATATGGCAGGTTATTGGCATCCCGAAACGCAGGAATGGACCTACCTTGGTGTTAATCCAGAAATAGGCGAACCAACAAGTTCTGATTATAACAGTGCTTGGGGAATGTCAGCTGATGGTTCTGTAATTGTTGGCATGCAATATCTGCCTAATTATCAATACCGCGCATTTAAATGGACGCAGGCTGGTGGCTATGAAATGATTGGTAATCTATATAATGGTGGTAACAGACCAAACGGCATTAGCAATGATGGTAGCGTTGTTTATGGCTGGGCTGATTTACCTTCGGCTTCCAGATCTCCGGTAATTTGGTACAATAACGAAATGATTCAGATTGCACCAACACAAAATGGCGAAGCTTTTGCGGCTTCATCAGATGGATATTATGTAGCCGGTGCAGCCGCATCACAAGGTTTCCTTTGGGATAAAACAGGTAATACTGTCTTCTTTGATAATACGCTCAATGCAGGAGGTATTTCTCCGGTTGCAGTGGGCGACGATGGAACAGTATTTGGATATACTGCAGAAGGCTGGCCTCCATTCCCGGATTCAAGAAGGGCCTTTGTAAGAACTCCGGATGGCCAAATGACAACATTCAATGAATATGCAATGGGTCGTGGAATGTTTGACGCAAACGACTGGCTGTTTTATAGCATCAATGGTATTACTCCTGATGGAAATAAATTTATCGGTGCAGGTATTACACCAGAAAATCAGACAATTTCGTTTTTAATTGATTTTGGCGCCGAAATTCCTTCAATTCAAATCATGCCTCTTTCTCTGGAGGAAGCATTGGAGTTCGGAAATCAATCTCAACAGATGCTGACTATTCAAAATGCAGGTAATGGTACTTTGGAATATGAAATGACAATTCACTACCAGAATGCAACAAGTAAAGCAAACCCCATTACCGTTGAAGAAGGAAGTACAAAAGTTGATATACAGATCGACCTCCATAAATCCAAAACAAATGGTGGGGATCTTTCCAGCGAACGTCAGCGTGATGTATTTACCTTAAGCTATGACGGTGATAACATAGATGCCATTGGTTTGGTACAAGGTGGCACGTTCTATACTGCAGTTAGGTTTCCTTCCGAATTAACAACTGCTTTTACTGATGCAATAATCAATGATATTAATGTTTATATTAACGACATCCCAACTTCTTCAGAATTGATTATTTGGGGACCTGGTACAACAACCACTCCAGGTGATATCATATACCAGCAGGCATTTTCTGCAGCAGCTGAATCTTGGAATACAATTGTTTTGAATACACCTCTTATTGTTAATGGAAATGATTTATGGATTGGGGTTGAGTATGTCCATGATGCTAATTTCTTCGTAGCAGGTATTGATGGAGGACCGGTTAACCCTAATGGAGACTTTATTTCACAGGATATGATTGCATGGGATCGTCTTTCAGATTTTGGGTTTAACAACAACTGGAATATTAGGGCAAATCTTACCTTAGGTAACGGAACCTGGCTCAGTCTTGAACCTGTTGAAGGACAAATTCCAGGCGAAAGCAGTGCGGAAATAGATGTAACTTTTACTGCGAATGTGGATGCAGGAAATTATCATGCAAATATCATCGTTACAAGTAATGCTCCTAATCAGCCATTGCTTTATGTGCCAGTTAATTTGGAAGTTACAGGTGAAGGAAACATTTGCTATCCAAGTCCACGCAATCTCACTGATGTTGTTAATGGCGGTGATGTTGTCTTAAGCTGGCAGGAACCTGATCTTGGTGGCGGTGGTGGTGGCGAAGACTTCGTAGAAGACTTCGAAGCAGGTACACTACCCACGGGCTGGCTAAGCCTTGACGTGGATGGAGATGGCTACGTTTGGGATAATACCGCAATAGAGTTTTGGGATATGGAGCCCCATACTGGTCTTTATTGTATGTATAGTGCCAGCTATCGCAATTTTGTTGGTCCTTTGACACCAAATAATTGGCTGATTACTCCTTCAATATCTATTTCCAGTGAATCTGAATTAAAGTTTTGGGTCAGTGCCCAAGATCCAGCTTGGTCACAAGAGCAATACTATGTAAGAGTAAGCACCACCGGCACTGCTGTAGCAGACTTTACCGAAACCATCCACAGCGCCATTACCCCAATAGCATGGACAGAAATAGTTCTCGACTTGAGTGCTTATGCTGGTCAAAGCGTTTATATTGCCTTTGTGCATGCCGATGTAACCGATATGTTCTCAGTCAAGATCGATGATGTTACTGTGACCAATACTGTTACCAAGGCAGCCTATACAGCACCAGTAGCCAAAGGAGAGAGCAACGAAATCTTCTTCCGTACCACAGGTATGAGCCAGTCAGAGATTGATGCCAGACTCAACCCACAGGTGACCTATGTATATGGTGAAACAGCTGAAACCACCACCATTGGCGGCGGCGGAACTGGTTGTCCTCATGGTGAACTTTTAGGTTATAACGTTTATCGCGATGGCGTTGTAATTGGCAATACTGTTGCAAGTGTTCTTACTTTCATGCAAAGTAATGTGGCTCCCGGCAATTATACTTATGGCGTTTCTGCTGTTTATGGACAACCTTATCCTGGAGAATCTGAAATCGTTACTACAAACGTTAGTGTCACTGCACCTGCCATTACAACAAATCCTTCTGAACTTTATCATTATTTCTTTGCTTCCGGGGACGAGGCCACCAAACAGCTTACTGTCGGAAATACCGGTAACGGTGCATTGAACTGGACGGCTACAATTGAATTTGTAAATGGCGCCAACTGGCTTGGTTTGAGTCCTGTTTCCGGCACTGTTGCTCCGGGTGGATCTCAAAATATGAACGTCAGCTTCAACTCTACCGGATTACCTATTGGCGTTTACAATGCCAATATCCTCATCGCAAGCAATGATCCTGCAACACCGGTGAAAACCGTTCCTGTTATCATGGATATCGCTGTTGGTGTTGACGAAAATCCAATGTCGGCTATTACAGTTTATCCTGTTCCAGCCCGCAGCGAACTGAACATCAATCTTGTTGAAGGTGTGAAAATCGTTCGCATGTTCAACTTTATGGGTCAGGTTGTGATAGAAAGCAGTATCAATGGTGAAAGCACAAAGACCTTCAGTCTCGATGGTCTGCGCAGCGGCGCCTATACACTGCAATTCATTAATGCTGAAGGTAGAACATTCAATAAAAATATTGTTATTGCTATGTAATTATTTTGGTTATGTTTGTTGCAAAGGCCGGTCCACTTAGGTCGGCCTGAGCAATACCAAACTATTGATCTTAAAACACAATTTTTATTATTCTACATTAGTGCTGATGCGTTAAAATTTAGAAATCAAAAAATTCATATTGTTCTTTGACATTTTGGTTTGATTGAGTCTCTGTAAGCAGTTCTTTTATTGG
>PHDU01000026.1 GCA_002842755.1 Bacteroidetes bacterium HGW-Bacteroidetes-1
CATGCACAAATATAGTGCGGGACACCCAAATCTCAAAACGTGTTATTGATAACCAGTGACTTACGTGTCTTTTTTTGAAATGTGCGGAAAACAAGAAAGACATAAAAGAAGAGGCTGTCCGATTATTAGACAGCCTCTTCTTTTTGTCAATTCGATGAGATATTATAAATTTCCGAAGATTTCGATTGGAATAATAAAGGCCTATTTCACACTAAGCTTAGTTGTAATCGTGCCCATTTCTGAAATCATTTTTACAATATAAAGCCCTTGCTGAAGATTATGGATGTTAACAGACTCCGAACCATTCACTGTTTGATTGAAAATAGTTTTGCCCGTCATATCCAATATTTCAATTGATTTTAAATTTACTTTTCCATCAAAATGGATCACCCCTGATGAATTTGGATTAGGAAAGATTCTAATAGAAAGATTTTGGCTGTCAGTAGGCTGAAGCCCAACGCCGATATTAAACCAATTGAGGGCTGAAGCTATGATTTGATTCCGAACATCCATGTTTTGAATCATTTCAAGTCCAACACCAAAGTATACAACTTTATAATTTTCAGTTTCTGCGCGCACAGCCCCGCACTTTGTTTTCGCTGCATCATAATAGAATACCTGAAATGCGTTTTCGCGAGCCGTTATCTGCTCAGGATACATGTTGCCACCATAAACATCCACCACAGCAGATTGACCAACTGCGCCAAATATTTCATCTGTTGGATCAGCTATAAACTGATTATTTATTGAACTACCGTCGCTTACATAGTTTGAATGAAGATAATTCTGAAAAAAATCAGTCGCTTCAGGCGAGCTATGCCCGGCAGCGTTTCCACTCATAAAGTCCCAACCAATATCCTGACCAGCAATTAGGAGGTTTCCACCACCATTCATAAATGCTTTAACAGCCTCAATTTGTGGGATTGTAAGTGCAGGAAAAGTCCATGCCACATTTAAAAATATGTTTCTAACATTATTAAACGCTTGCGCATTAATGCCTTTTACCATTATTTCTGCATCAGTTAGTCCAACATTAGAGCTTCCGGCTGCTGCAAGTCCATTTAGATAAACACCCTGGTGAAGAGCCGCTTCAGGACCACCAGTCGCATTTACCACAAGATTTTCTACACCAAAAACAACATATAAATGAGCATATTTTGCCGGCGCCTGAGGAATGCTGTTTGAACTCATGGTAAGGGTATATTTTGCCAATGCTGCTGTAGAACCAGGAGAAACATTGATTTGTATCGGGGTTTCAACATTATAAGGTAAACTTATCGTTGCCTGACCGATATAAGTTTCACCATTGATTGAAATGGTAGCTTCCCAATCAGATGGTGCATTTTCAGAAGTCAAAGAGATCGAAAATTCTTCACCTTCAGGAAGATTACTTTTCGCCATCACATCAAATATCAATGGATAAACATCCGAAACTGATTGAATATTTTCATTGACAACAGCTAAATTACCTATATATTGATTTGTTCCACCAATTGCATCAACAACATCACCTGTTATAACTTCCTGATGTGTTTCTGTAACAAAAACAGCAATTTGACTATTCTCTACTATGCAAGGAACACCAAGAAAGTCCTCAGGTACAATGTAAGTATAAGTTCTATCAACAAATGATCCTTCTGTTGTGGTTGTAATTTCATCCCCCCATTGACCTGTAATCAAATCACGAAGCATGTGCATATGTTCGTAGTTGCTTCCTGCATTTCCGCCTGTTTGAGGTCCAAATACATGATCCTGGATTAGCGCCACATTGATAAAATTTGAAGATTGGGCAGCATTGGAATTATAATACAATTCAACATGAATTGTTAATTCACGTGTAGCTTCGTCATAATTACTTTCTACACCAATGTTCAATGGAGAATCTTGTGCCATAATTTCATTACATCTCGAAACCCAGTCACCACGGTTAAGAGCTGTAATACTTCCACTAAAAACATGTCTGTTGACAGTACCGCTTGGATAACCCGAAACACTGGCTTGAGAAGCCAGAGCATTTCCCCAGGGTGTTCTGAAATCGGGTTCACCTACATTTGGTGCTGCAAAACTACCTTGATGGATAGCAATGGTTAATGCCCTGCCAGGATTATTCTCAAGAATTGTAGCAGCTATGGCATGTCCCTCCGGACAATATACACAATGTATACCCGTAAATTCTTCGAGCACAGCATTTCTTGGTTGTACTTCCGTTGAAACGAGGGTTTGAGCCCCTACTCTGATAAAGAATAAAAACATTAATAAAAGTAAAGATTGACGTTTCATTTTAATTTAATTAATTGATAATAAATATATTCAGCCTATAATAACGGTCAAATTTACAAAGTTATCGAAATAAATAAAATTAATTCTATTAAATAATGATGCCATTCGTGACAAAGGCAATAAATCAATCAAAATGCATGCCTCCTGAAAAATCTAAAGGTGATCAAAAAATTATTTCAATAAACTATTAACTGTCTTATTATTAGACGTGTTTTGAATAGTAAGTTATGGTATGAAATAGTACTCCAGTTCTTATTTTCATAAATTCTAATCAGAATGAAGGATCACCTAAACTATGACAGTCTGCTTAAAATGTCCTCCAATAAAAAGCAAAATTCAATGTTGAGAATTCTTGTTCATTAAAATCATTTCAAAAAAACCAAGCGCTTCCTTTTTAACGTTCTCAGGATGCTCATGACCTAATCCCTTAAAGGTTTTAATTGTAGCATTCACACTTTTCATATTATAAATTTCCTTGCATTTAATCCATCTCTGTGCCAGCATTTCTTTGCCAAGGGATGAATAGATCAAAGCTCTCTCTGTGCTGTCATACCCATCCTCAAAGCTTATGGCATCGTTATCGTCCAACTCACCCATAAAAAGGAATTGAGGAATATGATTGAATGTTTTTGCATCAAATACTTTCCCAAAAAGTTTCTCATAATCGTTAATTCCCAGAGGATAATCCAGATTTTTTCCATTAATTTCGCTTAAAGGAAGCATAAGCAAGCCATTCAATCCACCTGCTACAACAGCAAATACCTTATCAGGATGAATCATAGAAAATCTGTTAACAAAAGTCCCTGATGCGGAAAAACCGGTCAACAATATTTGATCATTCATAATAAAACCTTGTTTTTTTATTGTCGAAATCGCATCATCAATCATTGCAATTAATTGATTATCTATGCGCTCCAAAGAATTTCCTTGTTGCAACATGACATCCAGATCAAGCGCATGTGTATAAATTTTCCATTCACTTTCTGATCGTGGGAATACTGGCACCAGTAATGGGATTTTCAATGATCTTGAAGTGTAATTGCCTATATAGAAATCTTTTACAGCTGTCCTTCTGGCTTTTTCAATATGTTCATTGAATGTATCACTCACAAAACCTGAATTGTTTGGCTCAACAATCAAAAACAGCTCCTTCTCGTACGACATGCCATTGGGAAAATACAAAAAGTATGGAAATTGAAAACCTTTCTGAGGGTCAGCCTCAACAAAAATCAATTTGCCATCATCAAGATTTGAAGCGCACGAATGAAAAAGTAAGAGAGCAAAAAAGAGTATGCTTTTCATTGAATTTTCGATTTATGGATTTTAAATTAAAATCTTCTCATGAATCCTATTCATATTTTACGATTTCAGCCATATTGATGAGGGTATTTTTCCAGGATTGCCAGCCAATACTTATACCTGCTATAATAATAGTTACAAAAGCAGTAGCTAAGAACATCCAAGGCGAGAGCTGTGTACGATAATTAAAATTGTTTAACCATTCAGTCATAACCAACCATACAGGAATAGCTGCAATTGCATTCGCCAGAATGACCAATAGTATAAAACCGAAAGTTGTTGAAATTATTAAATTAAATGATGTGGCACCAAGTACTTTTCGAATGCCAAGTTCCTTCGCCCGTTGACGTATAATGAGAGAAGAAAGGCCAAACAGACCGAGACCTGCAATAAGGAATGCCAAAGCTGTAAACCAGCTTATAATAGTCCCAAAACGGCTTTCGCTATCGTATGTTTTGTGAAGAAAAGTATCCATATCAAAAATAACAAAGGGATCATTTGGTAAAACACTTCGCCAGGCTGCTTCAATTTCATCGGATAATAGCTTATTGTCCGCTAGGGTTGTATGTATCACCAAGAAGGAATATCCACTATAAGGGTGCATGGTAAGAATCAATGGTTTAATGGGTTGGTATAAGGTTTCAAAATGAAAATCATTAATCACACCAATGATTGGGAAATTGCCGTCACGTTGAATAACCTTTCCCAAAGGCTCATCGTATCCAAACTGTTTTACAAAAGTCTCATTCACTAAATATGCTTTTTTATCAGAGAGCACTCCGTCTTCAAAATTTCTTCCGGCTACCAATTGAATATCAAATATGTCTAAAAATGAAGGATCAATATCCATCACATTAATCATCACAGGATTATCATACCCTTCAGGTTTATAGCCGTTCATATCCACTCCTCCGCCAGGAAGGCTACTAACAGCCCCACAGGATTCCACCCAAGGCAGCTCTTTGAATACTTGCTCCAGTATTTCATACTTCTCACGAGCCTGCCCACTTGGTAGTACAACTGCTTTTACATTATCGGAACGAAATCCCTTGTCGAAATTCCGGATATATTGAAGCTGTGTGAAAATGATCCATGAACAGTTAAAGAGTATCACTGCAGCCACAAATTGGATAAAAACCAGTATTTTTGGTACTATACTACGCACGCGGGATGTTTCAAACCCTCCTTTAAGAACTTTTACAGGGCGGAATGATGAAAGATAAAAGGCCGGATAAGCTCCTGCCACAATTCCAGTAACCAACACCAACAATAGAATGGAGGGTATAAACCATGGAAGTGTTTGATAAATTGTCAATGAACTACCAATCAATGCATTGTAATAAGGCAACACCAATTCTACAAGGAGCAGTGCAATTAGAAATGCAATAAAACTTAATAGTATTGACTCGCTCAAATACTGTAGAATTAATTGATTACGACTGGCACCAATTACTTTTCTTACACCTGTTTCGCGCGCTCTCCTTATTGCGGATGCTGTTGCCAGGCTGGTAAAATTAAAGCAAGCAATTAAAAGAATTAGAAACGCTATCAGTAAAAAAATATGAAGTCTTTCAAGATCTCTCTTCTCTCCACGGAACATCATAGAATAAAGGTGAACATCGGCAATAGGTTCTATTTTCAAATCAACTCGAAATCCAGAACTTTCGATTTGCTTATTGATCTTTTCATCTAAAAAAGAAGGGAGTTTTACATAAAAATCTTCCTTATTGATATTTGGAATTGTTTTAACATAGGTCAGATACTGGTTACCTCCTTTCCAGTTCATATGGAGAGTGCTGTCGAGGTAAAGTGTTTCAAAGGAAAGGATTGCATCGAACTGGATACTTGAATTCGCTGGTGCAGGCTGAGAAATACCACTTACAATCCAACTGTCACCACCATTGAGTTGCACAATTTTACCGATTGGATTGATGTCGCCAAAAATTGTGGATGCTAATAAAGGCGTTAAAATGACGCGATGCAAACCTGAAAGCACTTCACCTGGACTTCCTTCAGTCAGATTAAATGAAAACATTTTGAAGAATGTAGAATCCGCATACATTATCTTATCGGCTTCAATGAAATTGCCATCATAAGTGAAAAACCCTTTTTCATTATTTGTCATCCGGCATACAGAAGAAATTTCAGGAAAATTCTCAACAAGAGAGGGTCCAACCGCTGCTGGGATCGTTGGTGCGCCAAACACATTCTCCTGTTGCTGATAATTAAGAAAAACACGTTGTAGATTGATAGCATTCTGATGAAATTTATCAAAGCTCAGTTCATTAAATACATATAGCAGAATCAATATGGATGCAGCCAATCCAATGGCCAGACCAACCAGATTGATAAGTGTATGACTCCATTTGTTCATAGCATTTCTGAAGAAAAACCTAAAAAAGTGAATGATCATGCTATTTGTTACTAATATGTAATGTATAATTCTAATCTTTTATTTATCTCCTAAAACCAAAAAAATATTTATTCTCTGACTACTCATACTTTATAGCTTCAACCGGATTAGACCTGATGGCTTTCATTGCCTGAATCAATACGGTAAGGAGTGCGACAACAGCAGCAAGTATAAATCCCGAAAGGAATTGTAAAACATTCAAGTCAATCCTGAAAGCAAAACCACTAAGCCATTCCGACATAAGAAAATATACTATCGGCATAACCAAAACACCGGCCACCAATACCAAGATCATAAAACTTGCGGTTATCAACTTAAGAAGAGCGAATGGGTTACTACCAAGAACCTTACGAATTCCTATTTCACGTGTTCGTTGTTCAATTGAAAATGCTGAAAGACCATACAACCCAAGACATGATATGAGAATTACAATAAGTGAAAAATATCCGAACAATGATAGCATACTTTGTTCATGTTTATATTGTCGGGCAAACCGTTCATCAAGAAAGGTGAAGTGAAAAAAGTGTTTCTGATCAAAATTTTGCCAAATATTTCCAATTTTTTCTATCACCTGTTTCAGGTTGCCTGAATTAAATTTCACAGTAAGGTAGTCTGCTTTACTCTCATCCAAGATAAATACCAATGGTTCGATAGGATTGTGAAGTGATAAATAATGAAAGTTCTCAACAACACCAACTATTTTCCCCTTCACACCCAATCCACAATTCATTTCAACATCCAGGGTATTGGGATAGCCAAGATAATCAGCTGCTGCCTTGTTCACAACAAATGCTGTTGAATCGTCATTGGGGAACTCTTTTGAAAAAAGCCTTCCCTCATGAAGCTTTATTTTGAGTAAATCGAAAAAATGATGATCAACCACAAACAGGTTCATCGTATGAATCTCTGATTTGACGGTATCGCCAACGAAAAACATCAGGCGACCTGACTTATATCCAGGCAGGCTTTTACTGGCCGAAACATGGCTAACTTCAGGTATCATAAGCAATTGTTGCCTTATCACTTCCTTATTGGCATACATCATTGAATCGGCAGGGTAATGAATAACCATCACCTGCTCCAAATCAATGCCTTTTGGATGTGAATGAATAAACCTTAATTGACTTGAAACAATCAATGTGCTTATTATCATCCCGGTTGATATCATAAACTGCAATACAACAAGAGCCCTTCTAAAGTTTACATGCCGTAACTGTCCATTTACCGCTGAAGCCAATCCAGGACGTAGCACAACAACTGGGGAGAATGAGGACAACACCAACGAGGGGAATAACCCGCTCAGCAAACCAAGAAGAATTATAGTTCCAACAAGAATAAACAATGGTATAGGATTATCAGAAAAGATGAGGTTTGATAACGAGAGATCCATACCAATCAATCCATTGAAATAAGGCATGAGAATTTCTGCTAATGACCATGCGGCACCAAATGCCAGCAAGGTGAGAATATAACTTTCGCCCAGAAACTGAAGAATCAACTGACTCCTATGGGCGCCGACAACTTTTCTTATTCCGATCTCCCGGGCATGCTTCATTGATCGCGCAGTAGCCAGATTCATATAGTTAATGGCAGCAATCATCAGTAAGAAAAATGCAATAAAGCTAAAAATCTGCACTAGACTTGGATTGGTATTTGTACCGCTGTCATATTGAAGACTATTGTTGAAGTGAATATCATTTACAGCTTCATGCCGAAGTTCAATAGAGCCATCGACATTGACACCTTTAATCCAGGGTTTAATAGTCTCTCCAACCAAATAATCCAGCTTGCTACCAAAGTTTTCCGCAGCTTCATCATTATTGAAGCGCACATATGTATATCCCAAAAGCCAGAACCAATCTGATTTGAATTGTTCAATTGATTTTTGTGGATAAGTACTCATGGAAGCCAAAGCATCAAACTCCAAATGGCTTGGATGTTTACTTTTATCGATTACACCAGTAACTACAAAGCTGGTTTTATTGATTCGCAGAATTTTACCTAAAGCTGTTTCCGTTCCAAAAAATCGCATTGCCAATTCAGTAGATAGTACCATGCTTTTTGGTTCGACAAGCGCAGTATTTGGATTTCCTTCCACAAAAGGATAATCAAACACATTAAAAAAATCTTCATCTGCATAGGTAAAAGAAGGCAATTCAAGCATTCTGTCCTTATGCCAAACGGTAATCCCAATCTGATCATCATTAAAATGTGTACGAAAAATCATGGTTGCAGCTTCCACCTCAGGAAAATCAGTTTTCATAGCTTGTGCAACATTGTAGGAGGATAGCGCAAAATGATCAATGCGGCCATTAAAATTCAAAGAGGCATTGATGCGATAGATTTGATTGAATGATTTCCATTGACGGTCGTATGCATGCTCCTGAACCACATAGGAAAAAATTAATAAGAAAACCATGATGCCTGCAGTAAGACCAATTAAGTTGATGAGTGCATATGTTGGTTGCTTCATCATTTTTCTGAATGCTGTATGCAGGTAGTTTAAATACAATATCCTGTTATGCTTCATGGATCGACAGATATTAAACGACACTTACAACATCTTTTTCCGAAACATGAGAGAAATATTCTTGTCGGTAGGTGGCCCAACTTCAACAAGCTCCCAATTTTTATCGTATGCTTCAATTTTGTGGCGAAGCACTTGAACTTTTTCCTTTGGAGGCACTTCATTGCCTTCCCAATCGACCAATTCAACCCGATATTGCATGGTCTGTTTGCGACCATTTATTCTTACATCAATCTCGATGTTTTGTTCGGTTTCCAGATCAGGGATCAAAATGACAACTTCTTTCATGGCATTTTTTATTTTTCCTAAGTAGGAAGTTAATATTTTAACGAAAATTATTTTTTTGCTGTTCAAAACAGCTTGAAACATTTATATTGATTTGTACTTATAGATTTTTGTTCATTTTTTGTTTCATCTAAACATATGTTTCTCAATCACTCGTACTTTAATGCATTTACAGGGTTGGATCGTGCTGCTTTAAAGGCAAGGAAAAAAACTGTAAGCAAAGCGATGGCAAAAGACAAGACAGCTGCACCCACAAAAGCTGACCAAGGCATAGCGATACGATAGGCAAAATTGTTTAACCAGTTATCGGCCAACCAAAATGCAAATGGCCAGGCAATTAAATTAGCAAGCAATACGTATTTGGTGAACTCTTTTGTAAGCATGAAGATAATCTTCGATATGTTGGCTCCCAACACTTTACGAATACCTATTTCTTTCGTGCGACTTTCCGTTGTGTAAGCAGCCAGGCCAAAAAGACCAAGAGAAGCAACAAATAATGCCAGCAGACTGAAAATCGTATAGATGATCCGTGTGCGATGATCATTCTGGTAGAAAGATGCCATGTTTTGGTCCAATGTTGTATATGTAAAAGGTTGACCAGTTTCCATGTTGTTCCATTCTTTCTCCATTACTTGAATTAATTCCTGCAATTTTTCCCCTTTCACCTTCACAACCATCCTGTTGAGCCAGCCGTCGTTTCTCAGATAGATTGCCATTGGCCGGATTCCCTTATGCAGTGACTCAAAATGAAAATCTTCTACAACACCGATAATCGGGCTAACAAGATGCTCGTAGGGAGGTGTAGCATGACGTATTACTTTTTCACGGTTTAGATCAGTGATTCCAAGTGCACGCATTGCTGCTTCGTTCAAAATTACAGCCGATGAGTCAGTTCCAAAATCCTTACTAAACCATCTTCCTTCAGATAACTTAATTCCAAGTGTCTCCAACAGGTCATAGTCTGCAAACATTACCATCAAAAGATTCACTTCCTCAAGGGGTCGGCCGGCTACTCCCATACTATTAGAGCCAAAATCGTCACCAGGAAGATCAAGCGTGTAAGAAGCATTGAGAATTTCAGGGTGTTGAAGTAATTTCTGTTTAAAAACCTGTAATCCTGTATTAAGACCATGGACTCGTTTTATTATCAACATATTCTCTTTTTCATATCCCATGTTTTTTTTCTGAATAAATTTTAGCTGGCTAAAGATCACAAAAGTTGAAATCAATAGAACAATAGAGATACTATACTGAAATAAAACAAGTAGGCTTCGAGGTCGATTTTTTGTCATTCCTTGAAAAAATTGACCTTTAATAACTTGCAATGGTTGAAAAGCCGACATAAAGAAAGCGGGATAGCTACCTGCTATCAGCCCGGTGATAACAATAAATACAGGAATGCTAAGCAAAAAATAACTTGGTGTGTTGAAGCTAAAAGAAAGATGTTTGTTTGATATATGATTAAAAAAGGGCATACTGATTTCAATCAGCAAAACAGCCAAAATCATTGCAATAAATACATACACGAATGATTCAGCTAAAAATTGAAAGATAATGTCAGCTCTTTGTGAACCTAAAACTTTTCGAATTCCAACTTCTTTTGCTCTTGAAACAGAGCGGGCAGTTGACAAATTCATAAAATTTATACAGGCAATCAGTAGAATAAATAAGGCAATCAGTGAAAACAAATACACATAAGTGATGTTTCCATTGGCTTCAAGTTCACCATCAAGGTTTGAAAGCAGGTGAATGTCTGTCAGTTTTTGAAAATTATAACCATAGGTTTGTCCCGATTTAGCAAACTCTTCAAATGAAATTCCAATAAACTGAAATAGTTGATCTTTTATATTTCTATAGATAAAAGGATTCAGTTTTTCTTCTGTAAGAGTAACATCTGTTCCTTTGGCAAAGACAAGGTAGGTTTGAGCACTTTGATTAAACCAGCTTTTGTTGCTATGCCAGGCAAGTGAAGTGAAGGAGGCCAGTGCATTAAACCGGAAATGCGAATTGTAGGGTATATCCTTTGCAATTCCAGTAACGCGATAGTGATGCATATCATTTTCAATAATCATCTTTCCCATTGGATCCTCTTTCCCAAAATAACGCCGGGCCGTTGATTCTGTAAGAATAATCGTTCTGGGTTCAGTGAGCGCCCTTTTGGGATCACCTTCAATCAGTTCGAAACTAAAAACATCAAAAAAAACAGAGTCGGCATAAGCAAAGCGATCTTCAATAAACGTTTTTTCACCCACACGTACCGAATGTTGCGATAAAACCATAAGGCGAGTGACAGACTCAACTTCCGGAAACTCACGAATAATTGCTTCGGCAAAAGGAGCTGGTGTATAGGTGCTATGAAATTCATTATTTCCAAATTTTCCATACGTTGTCACACGATAAATTCTGTCGGCTTTTTCATGAAACCGGTCATAGCTCAGTTCATCCGTAATATAAAGCAGTATCAGTAAACAAGCTGCTAACCCGATGGCAAGTCCGAAAATGTTTATTAGGCTAAAACCAGGTTGCCTTAGCAAACGACGATAAGACGTTAAAAAAAAGTTTTTTAGCATTCTTAATTCTTATTATTCATATTTCAAAGCCTCAACAGGATTGGCCTCAGCAGCATTACGAGCATGATAGGCGATGGTGAGGGTAGCAATAAACAAAGCCGAAAACAATGCAATAAAACCATCAAGCACTGATATACGGATAGCATAAGCAAACTGACCAAGTATCTGACTAGAAATATAATATCCTATCGGAAGCGCAATCAGTCCAGCCAATCCAACCAGCAATAGAAACTCTTTAAAAATCAATTGTATCATCTGTGAAACAGTACCGCCTAATACTTTTCGGATGCCAATTTCTTTGGTTCGTTGCTCCACCCTTAATGCAGTTAGGCCATAAAGTCCCATTGCCGAAATCAATAGAGAAAGTAAAGTAAACATTGTGAAAAGATGCATGGTATTTTTATCATTCCGGTATTGTTTTTCAAGACGCTCGGAGGCTGATACCCAATTGAATGTTGTGGTTGGAAAAAGACTCAACCACTCTGCTTCAATTTGTTTGATTATGTCCTTGCTGTTGTCTGGTTCATATTTAACACACATAACACCGAAGCCTTCAGGATAAATTACATAAGCGGCTGGCTCTATTTTGCTATGAACAGAATAGTAGTGATAATCGTTGATAACACCAATCACCGTCCTTTTGTTAAGCGTATCCATTCCAAAAGGTTTAAAACGCATTCCAATTGGATTTTCCCAGCCAAGGTAACTCACTGCAGCCTGATTAAGAATTACAGATTCTTTAGCATCTGCAGGATAATCAATACTAAAATTGCGTCCTTCAAGCAATTTTATTTCCATTAATGGAAAGAAATTTTCATCGACATATCCAAACCGAACCATAATACGGGTTGAAGCAGAATCATCAACAATAATGGTTGATTGATTGCCTGCAACACCATTTATAAAAGATGCTGTTGCTGTTGTCTTTATTCCGGTTATTTGTTGTAGCCTGGGTTTGAGCAGCTCTGCTTTTTGCGCTGCGTTCCCGGTCTGAAGATAAATGCCTAATACTCTTTCATAGTTATATCCTAAGTCTTTGCCTGAAATATAATTTATCTGACGATTTGTTACCATAACAATAAAAATGAGAACAATTGCAACTGAGAACTGGAATATCACCAAAGCTCTGCTAAGCCATCCTCCCGATTGATGTTTCTGGCTTTTTACCCCTTTTAAAACTTCCACAGCCTGATATCGACTCATAAAAAAAGCAGGATAAATCCCTGATAACAAACTTATTAACAACCACAACCCCAATAAGCCAATATTAAACAATGGGTTGTTGAGGAATTGCATTTGTAACTCCATATCGAGCAGCCTGTTATAAACCGGAAGACTAAGTTCGACGAGTATCAAAGCCAAAAGCAATGACAAAAAAGTAATAATAACAGATTCTCCCATAAACTGGTATATGAGATTTAACCTATCTGCACCAAGAACTTTTCGAACACCAACCTCCTTTGCACGTTTCACTGATCTTGCGATTGCAAGATTGATGAAATTGATGCAGGCAATCACAATGATGAGGATTGCCACAATCATAAATACAAACACCATACGGTAATTGCCCTGCTTTTCGTTGATCTGAAACTTGATGTGTCCTGATCGCAGATGAATTTCTGAGTTTGGCTGAAGGTACATTTTGGGGGCATGCGAAAATGCATCTCCCTTGTAGAATTGATCCACAAGTTTGTTAATCTTCTCTGAAACAGCTTTATAATTAGCTTCCGGGCTCAGTTTCACATAAACCGGCATCGAGTTTGAACCCCATCCTTTGAGCCAGGGAAAACTTATCAGAGCAGATTGATAAGAAACCATCATATCAATAAACAGGTGGGAGTTACGTGGTTGATCTTCCATTATCCCAGTAACGATATATCCACTTTCATTGTTAAAACCAAGTAACTGACCAATTGCTTTTTCTTTATCACCAAAGAATTTTTTTGCAGCCGTTTCCGAAAGGACAATTGATTGGGGTTCGGCGAGAGCAGCAGCAGTGTCACCCATCAACAACTTCACTCCAAAAAGCCTGAAAATGGACGGATCAGTCCAAACAACGTTTTCCTGTGAGTAATAGGCATCGCCAACCTGCACCGGAGCCGATCCCCAGCTCATAACCCTAACCGCATCAATAATCTCAGGAATATCTTTTACAAGCGTTTCGGACAAAGGTCCCATATGAACAGCTACATGTTGTTCACCAACACCATCAGCCTGTTGAATTTGAACTACCCTATACAGCGATTGTATTTCTGGTATATGCTTGTCGAATCCAAGATGATACTGAATATACAGCATAATAAGTAAGAAAGAAGCAATGCCCACGCTGAGACCTATAACATTGATAGCAGTATAGGAAAATTGGCGCAACAGCCTTCTGAGTGCTATTTTGAAATAGTTTTGTATCATAACAAATTACATTAATTCACAGAGACTCAAACCACTCTTTCAGGTTATGAATTTTCAGATATGATTTTAAGCGTCTTATTGCAAATCCAGATTAGTAGGGAATTTAACGCACTACAACTTGATGAATTTCTTTAAAGCGCCGATTTTTTTATGTTCTCATTAATAATCTGACCATCGAAAAGCCGAATGACCCGCTGGCTGTATTCTGCATCACGTTGAGAGTGTGTTACCATTATTATAGTAGTCCCATTGTTGTTGAGGTCGTTGAGTAGATTCATAACTTCTTCCCCATGTACTGAGTCAAGGTTACCAGTAGGCTCATCAGCAAGAATTAAAGCAGGTTTAGCAATCACAGCACGTGCTACGGCTACCCTTTGTTGCTGTCCTCCAGATAATTGAAGTGGAAAATGTTTGCTGCGATGAGAGATTTGCATCTGCTCGAGCACCACATCAACTCTTGTTCGGCGTTCGCGAGCCGGCATACCTAAGTATATCAAAGGAAGCTCAACATTTTCAAAAACTGTAAGCTCATCAATAAGATTAAAATTCTGAAATACAAATCCGATATTGAACTTACGTAGATTTGCCCTTTGTCGTTCTGTGCTTTTTGAAACATCTTTGTCGAGAAAGAAATACTTTCCTCCTGTCGGATTATCGAGTAATCCAAGAATGTTTAGCAAGGTTGATTTGCCACAACCTGAAGGCCCCATAATAGCCACAAACTCACCTTTTCGAATTTCGAAAGAAACATCGTTTAAGGCTGTTGTTTCCACTTCATCGGTGCGGAAAACTTTGGATAAATGTTCAGATCTGATCATTTTAATTTAGTTTAATGTTGAAATTATTCTACTTTTCATATTTTACAATAAGAATCTAAATACATCAAAATAAGCAATAAAAACTTTTTCAGATTTTATTTATCTAAATACAATTTTGTCCTTGTCACCAAAACTTTCATAGGATGAGACAATCACTTTTTCCCCAGGGGTAAGACCTTCCATTACTTCATAGTGAAGGGTGTTTTGCCTGTTTATGCGAATGGCTCTCTTTGTTGCAAAACTTTCTGTTGGATCCAATACGTATATCCAGTTTCCACCGGTTTGCTGAAAGAAACCTCCACGTCGAATAATCAATGCGTCCGTTTCTCCGCTAAATTTGAGTCGAAGCTGAAGAGTCTGCCCTCTTTTAATGTGTGGAGGATATCCCTCTGAAAACTGTAAATCAACCTGAAAAGTACCAGATGTAACGTCCGTGTAAATTTTTTGAATAAACAGCTTATAGGTCATTCCTCCAAATTCAAATTCAGCCTCCTGCCCAATAGTTACTCTTGAGATATAGCGTTCGTCTATATTGGCGCGTAACTTGAAATCATCAGGAATGTCGATCTGGCCAAGGTGAACACCTGAAGTTGCCGTTTGTCCAACCTCGATACTGAACGACGACAACTGGCCATCGGCCGGTGCTTTGACATAAAGGTTTCCAAGACTGGCACGCAAAAGATCAAGATTGTTGTAGAGTCGATTCATTGATATTTCAATTTGCGAACTGCGATGAATGGCTGAGACGGAGTCAAGTCTTTGTAATTGAAGTGAGATTTCAATTTGTTTTCTGGTAAAGCGGAAATTTCTTTCGGCTTCTTCAAATTCAAGATCAGAAATCAGGCTATCTCCATAAAGCTGGCATTGACGCTCGAAATTCATCTTGAGTTTTTCCAGTTCCTGCTGAACGTTAACAATCTCACGCTGACGGGTATATTTATTCTGTTCAAGGCCAATTTTTGTATTCTGAAGATTATTTATGGCCTCATAGATGCGAGTTTCCTGCTCCATGTAACTCAATTCAAGATTGGTATTAACCAGTTTAAGAATAGTATCATTTTTTTTCAGCATGGCACCGTCTTCAACATATACTTCCTTAACATTGCCTCCCATAATGGCATCAATATAAATGGTTGTTTTGGGCAGCACAACACCATCAACCGGGATAAACTCCTGGAACTTATCTTTTACAACTGTGGCAAAAGATACTTGATCACGATTGACATAAATCTTGCTGCTTTTGTCACGAAAAAATAACAGATACACCAAAAAAACTATAAATAAGCTTGCAAAACCTAAAAGTGTAATCTTTTGGGTAGTCCATTTTTTCTTTTCAATCTTACGGTCCATGAGGTAAAAATTTTTAACAGAAATTAACCAAGATTGTGCCAATCAATGTATTTGATTTATAATCAGTAAATTAATAATTATTTTATACATAAGTGTAACATTCACTGTTCGTTTTCGTCCATTTTGTTGTACAATTGCGTACAGATGATTATTTTTATCACTTGAAAACGTGAACAAATTATTGATGTTATGGAAAAAACCAAAGCCCGCATACTAATTGTTGATGATGATGCAGACGTTTTACTTGCAGCCCGCCTGTTTCTGCGTCAACATGTTGAATTCGTTCATACGGAGAAAAATCCTGAAAACATTCCTGATTTGCTCAAGTCAGAAAGCTATGATCTGATTCTACTTGATATGAATTTTTCGCGTGATGCCACGAGTGGTAAAGAGGGTTTTCACTGGATGAATAAAATACTTGAAATTGACCCATCCTCTGCAATTATCCTCATCACTGGTTATGGGGATATTGAGTTAGCTGTTCAGGGGATCAAGGAAGGCGCTACAAATTTTCTTTTAAAACCCTGGGAGAATAAAAAGCTGCTTGCAACAATCAATGCAACTTTAGAAGTGCGTAAATCAAGAGTAGAACTGCAAGATTTAAAAGGAAAACAAAGAGTTCTCATAGCTGATCAGGATGCTGCTTACAGCAATATTATCGGCACCAGTCCTGCCATGCAAAAAGTAATGTCAACAGTTAATAAAGTTGCCAAAACTGATGCAAATATTCTGATTTTAGGCGAGAACGGGACCGGAAAAGAAGTGATTGCCAGAGCTCTACACAGAGCCTCTCAACGAGCTGGTGAAGTTTTTATCAGTGTTGACCTTGGTGCTATTACAGAGAGCCTTTTTGAGAGCGAGCTATTTGGATATAAAAAAGGAGCATTC
Organism: Bacteroidetes bacterium HGW-Bacteroidetes-1; assembly: GCA_002842755.1. Taxonomy (GTDB): domain Bacteria; phylum Bacteroidota; class Bacteroidia; order Bacteroidales; family F082; genus JALNZU01. Next base: position 16,840 of record PHDU01000026.1, read on the forward strand.
ACCGATGCCAAGGAAGATAGGGCTGGACGGTTTGAAGCAGCCCACAAAGGCACTATTTTTCTGGATGAAATTGGCAATCTCTCGCCTAATCTACAGTCTAAACTGCTTTCTGTGCTCCAAAGTAGAAAAGTAGTAAGATTAGGATCAAGTAAGGAAATAACAATTGATGTAAGGTTGATATGCGCTACAAATATGCCTTTGTACCAAATGGTGAACGAAGGTAAATTCAGACAGGACTTGCTTTATCGAATCAATACCGTTGAAATAAAACTACCGGCATTACGCGAGCGTACCGAAGATATAGAGCCTTTGGTAGATCATTTTCTTGATTTGTATTGTAAAAAATACAAAATGCCCAAAAAGCGTCTCAATGCAAGCACTCTCAAACGACTCTGTACGCATCACTGGCCGGGAAACATCCGTGAGTTGCAACATGCAGTTGAAAGAGCTGTAATCATGAGTGAAGGCAGCATGCTCGAACCCCATGATTTTTTCCTTTCAGAAAATCAGGAAACTTCGGAAGTCGAATCCTTACCAAACAATATGAATCTTGAAGAGACTGAAAAGATGCTGATCCGCAAAGTTGTTGACAAACATGGAGGTAATATAAGTCGTGCAGCAAAAGAACTTGGTCTAACCCGCGCATCTCTTTACCGTAGATTGGAAAAACATGATATTTAAACGATTTCGCTTGCAAATAATCATCAGGGTGCTGCTTCTTGTAGCTACTATCAATGGAATTGCCATGTTATATGGCAAAGAACAATACCTTGTAAGTGTTATTATTTTAGGATTATTGGTTGTTTTACAAACAATTTCTCTGATTTTTTTTACAGAACGTACCAACAGGAGACTGGCTAAATTTTTTGCAAGCATACGGCATTCTGATTTTTCTTCTTCTTTTTCAGAGAAAGGATTAGGTAAGAGTTTTGATGATCTCGGACATGAGTTCAATCAGATCATTCAAGAATTTAAAAAAAACAGAGCTGAGAAAGAAGAACACTTCAACTATCTGCTAACGGTGATTCAACATGTTAGCATTGGAATCATCGTATTTCGCCGTGATGGGAAAGTGGATGTATTTAACAATGCTATTAAAAAAATTCTAAGGGTAAGCCACCTGCGCGACATTCATGAGCTAACGTCAGTAAAGGAAGATTTTCCCGAATTGTTACTACGGCTCAAGGCAGGTGAGAAAACTTTAGTTAAAATATTTCTTGAAGATGAACTGATTCAACTTTCAATCAATGCTACTGAGTTTAAAATGCGTGGCGAATCATATGTATTGGTATCATTGCAGAACATACATCCTGAACTCGAAGAAAAAGAAATTGAAAGCTGGCAGCGATTGATTCGCGTACTGACGCATGAAATCATGAACTCAATTACGCCAATTTCTTCACTAGCTGCAACCGTCCAGGAAATGCTCATCAATCCCGAAACGAACAAAATGGATGTATCAAAGCTTGATGATGAAGACTTTGAAAGTATTCATAGTGCCATGTCAACCATTGAAAGTCGTAGCCTTGGCTTGTTAAATTTTGTTGAAATATATAGAAATCTAACCCGTATCCCAAAGCCAAATTTCCGACATTTCAAAGTTCAGGAATTATTCGACAGGGCACATGAACTGCTAAAACCAAAATTCGATTTGCTTCAAATACATTGTGTGTGCAAAGTTTTTCCGGACGAACTTTTATTGCTTGCAGATCCTGATTTGATCGATCAGGTTGTTATTAACCTTATGCTTAACGCCATTGATGCAGTTAAGGAGCAGCCCAATCCTCAAATTTCCATTGTTGCATCAACCAATTTGAACAACCGGATTACAATTGACTTTGCAGATAATGGACATGGGATCAAACCTGATTTGATGGATAAAATTTTTATGCCCTTTTTCACCAGCAAAAAAGAGGGTTCAGGTATCGGTCTTAGTCTTTCCCGACAGATAATGCAAATGCACAAAGGGGCAATAACCTTTAAATCAAAGCTTGATGAAGGGACAGTATTTACACTTACTTTTTAGAAAAGAAATTTTTCAGAATACCGAGATTGATTAAGGATGAAATGTGCTTAATAAACCATCATTCTTAATATTAAAATCACAAACTGTAATCCTCACGCATTTGAAGTATGGCTGGTTTCAGCCGATTTTCAAGCTGATCTATTCGTTGCTTGATTAAATCCGGATTTGTTTTATTTCGTGCGTTGAGTTCAATTTCACGAATCGTATCATACATATCATCAATACCAAAAATATCAAGCGATGGTTTCAACTTGTGAGCAGCTTTCGAAATTTTTTCAAAATCCTGTAACGTTATTCCTGTTGAGATGTCTTGCAATAATTCCGTTGATGACTGAAGAAAAATAACTACCATTTCCTTTACAGGACCAGGCTCCTCACCAATAAAAGAATAGAGTTTGGTTAAATGATATTGATTTGAAGCTTGGTTTGGCATTTTTATTAAAGCTTATTTTCCTTTATTAGCCTATATATTGTTGATTTTCCAATATCAAGTTTCTTTGCCACCAATATTACATTGTTATTGTACTTATCGAGATAATATCGAATAATTTTAGTATTGTATTCGTTAAGCGTATTTTCTTCAAGCAAAAAGTTTGATGAGGCATTGGTCGAGTTGAAAGAAATCTGCTGCTCATCTATCTGCTCACTATCAGAGAGCACTGCTGACAACTCAATCACCGCTTTTAACTCTCGTATATTTCCAGGATATGGGTACTGCATAAGTTTTTGCTGGGCAGCTTCAGTAATGCTGAGCTTAGGGAGTTTGTTTTCAAGACAAAATTCGTCTAAAAAATGCTTGGCAAGCAAAATAATGTCGTTACCGCGAAAGCGCAAAGGAGGCAGTTCAATGGGCAATCCAAGCAAGCGGTAGTATAAGTCTTCCCTGAAATTTCCTTTATGCACTTCTTCTGCAAGATTCCGGTTGGTAGCCACAATGAGTCGAACATCTATTTTAATCAGATCATTGCCACCAACACGAGTAAGTTCACGTTCCTGAATAACACGAAGGAGTTTCGATTGCATGTGCAAATCCATCTCTCCAATTTCATCTAAAAAAATAGAACCTCCCTGTGCTTGTTCAAACCTTCCTGTTTTTCGCGTCACTGCACCGGTAAAACTTCCCTTTTCGTGGCCAAACATTTCACTCTCTATTAACTCGCGAGGTATTGCTGAAACATTAACTGCCACAAAAGGCTTTTTTGCGCGTGTTGAATTATAATGAATAGCTTTAGCAACAAGCTCTTTCCCTGTTCCGGTTTCTCCAGTTATAGAAACTGTAATATTTGTTTTGATTGCTTTTTCAATCAAACTAAATATCTGCTTGATGGCGGGGCTATTCCCTTTGATAACATTTCTAAACTCATACTTACGACCAATTTCTTCCTTCAGGTAACTTATTTCACTTTTCAATAATAGGTTTTCACGAATCTTTTTGATGATATTCCAAAGCCTGTCCTTTACATCATCATCTTTTACAAAATAGTCATAAGCTCCCTCGCGAAGTAAGGTAACGGCAGTCGATATATCTTCCTGCCCTGAAACAATAACGACAGGAATATCACTGCTTTCTTTTTTGATATGTCTCATCACTTCAAGACCTGATAGGTCAGGCAAGCTGTAATCAAGGGATATCAATGAAGGATTTTTATATAAATTCTTTAAGCAGTCAGAACCCGTTTTGAATAAATGAACTTCATTGTCAGGGTTGAGAGATAAATGATGCTTAAGCATCTCCCCATACAAGGGGTCGTCTTCAACAATAAAGATTCTGAATGATTCCATTTTTCGTCAATTAAGTGGTTGATCCGGTTTCCGTATTTGAGAATATTCCAAAACTGAAAATGAATGTTGAAAACTCTCAAATTTGGAAGAATGACAAAATTAACGACATTTATGTCTCAAAACAAATTCTTATTCATTTTTTTTATTTTTTAGTCCCTTTAGGGTTACACATATGTAATACACAAGGATTCTGTACATTTGTTGTGTTTAAAAAGTTTTTCAATGAAATGAATATTGCTAATCCACTCCGCCGTTTGTTTCTCTTTTTAAGAAGATCTATCACCTGGCCTTTGTTGATACTATCTATTGTAATTTTGATTTTTTACCTCACTGCTCCCTTTTATAAATTTGAGGCTCCTCAGCCTTTTTCAGGCAATTTCATTCATAATCCTTATGAAAACGTATTGCTAGAGAATTGGAAAAACTACAATTTTCAAACGCATACAAATTATTGGAAAAACTTAATGAAAGGCAACAATAGTACTGAATATTTCATTGACAGCATATATCAACATTTTGGTTTCATAAATATTACGATTTCCGATTACCAATACATCAATAAAAGGAGACTTCAAAATGAAAACTATATTCCCACTTATAAACACGGCTTTGGATTTCAAAATATCTACCAGATATGTATTGGAGCAAACAAAGTTCAATGGACAGATTATCCTTTCTATCAAGCGCTCAGGCACAAGCAAAGTATAATTGACAAACTTCGCTCTGATTGTGACCTAATTGCTATTTCATCACCTTTAAGTAAAAATGGTTACCAACCATCCGATTTGAAATATTTAAGCGGCTATGATTTAATTGAAGTTTCAAACAATCAAAGAAATTCTATTAGTTTGTGGGATACAGCACTGACTTATGGCCACCGGGTTTATATTTTCGCCGGCGATGATCACCCTGAAGGCTTTATCAAGGGCGAAGAAGGTCATCATTTTACAATGGTCAACCTATCAGACCAACAAAGAGATAGTTTTGTTGAAGCACTCCGACAGGGAGCTGCATATGGATTGGATTTCTTTGCCATTGAAAATGAACCATTGGCTGACAAGGCAGAAAGACTTAAAAATAAACCACAACTTATAAACGCTGAACTTCTTTCTGATACTTTCAAAGTTGCAGTGGATCAGCTTGCTGAGAGCTTTAAATTTATTGGTCAACACGGCAAGTTGTTTTCCCTTGTTGAGGATACCAACGCGGCTGAATACATCATAAAAGTAGAGGATTTATATGTTCGAACCGAAGTCACATTCCCTGATGGTACAATATTGTACTTAAATCCCCTTATCCGACATCCGGAGGAGATAATCAGGAAACAGCATCTGGCAAAAATTGATATCAACAAGACTGCTATTATGCGGGGAATTTATATTGTTGTTATTGTTTTCTTGCTTCAAATGATTTTCAAAGGGAAAATACGTAAAAATATGACAAGCCTATGAAAATTTCTGCTTGCAGCAAGGCTATGAAAAAGAAAATGATTCTCTTGCTCTCGTTCAGCGTGATAGTAAGACTTTTTTTTGCCTCCTGGCTCGAACTGGGCAATGATGAAGTTTATTATTGGACCTATGCACTTTATCCCGACTGGAGTCATTTTGATCATCCTCCCATGGTTGGATGGATGATACAGCTTTTTAGCCTGAATCTATATTTTGATAGTGAACTTTTTATCCGTCTTTCATCTGTCATACTTACAACAGCAAATACGATTCTGGTTTTTCTTATTGGAAAAAAAATCCGAAATGAATCCACGGGTTATTATGCAGCTTTATTATATACCGCTTCCATTTATGCTTTTGTAATCACGGGTATTATGATATTACCCGACACACCACAAAATTTCTTTTGGATGCTCGCTTTGTGGTTGATGATGCTTGCGCTGGATGAAACCATTGGTAAAGGTAAATTGAATCTTTTTCTTCTTCTTATTGGATTAACAATAGGGCTTGGAATGATTTCGAAATACACTTCCGTTTTTGAATGGGTTGGTTGGGGTCTTTTTATCCTTATTTATAAACGTGAATGGCTTAAAAAACCTGCACTTTACGTTTCAGTGATCATTTCCGCGCTTTGCACATTACCCGTTATTCTATGGAACATCGACAATGATTTTATCAGCTTTAGTTTCCAAAGTGAACGGGTAAATATTTTCAGTGCATCATTAAGACCTGATCTTTTTGCATCTGAACTATTAGGTCAGTTTTTATACAATAACCCCATTAATGTTACATTAATTGCAGTTATGCTTCTGGCAGTTTTCAGAGGAAAGCAATGGCTTCTAAGCGATTATCAACGCCTACTGTTACTAATTTCGCTTCCTATGATTGGATTGTTTTTAGCCTTTTCTTTGTTTCGTGCCACTTTGCCGCATTGGACTGGTCCGGCCTACAACACGCTGCTTATTTTAGCTGCTGCAAGGCTCGCAGTAAAACGTCCGATGAGGGATGGGATAATACAATTACCTGATAGTATTAAACTTTCATTCGCACTCCTCATCTTTGTTTTGACCATGGCAGGCCTTCAGATTAAATTTGGTATTATTCCATTTCCTGACAATAACCCTTATCATCGCCTGGGACGCAACGACATTACTTTAGATATGTATGGTTGGAGAAAATTAATGCCCGCATTTAAAAAAGTGAGGGAAAAGCACCTGACAAACGGACTGATGCAATCCGGGGATGCTTTTCTGGGTGAAAACTGGTTTCCGTTAGCCAACATCGACTACTATTTAGCCAAGCCTCTTGAAATGAGGGTTATGGGCTTAGGACAGCCACAACGGTTACATAAATACTTATGGATCAATGAAAAAAGAGGAGGCTTCAGCAAAGGTGACAATTTCTGGTACCTCACCACGAGCCGCGATTACAAACACCCTGATGAAGTTTATAATGACATGTTCGATAGCATTGTACCTTCTGACACCATTACCATTAACAGGAATGGAAAGCCGGCAAAAAGAGTGTTCATATTCCTTCTTAAAGACCTTCAAAAATTACCTGAGCCATTTTTTAAAAAATGACTTGCTACCGGTACTTGTTTTTATTCATGAAGACCCCTCACTGATTTCATCTCTTAAAGATAACAGGCATATTTGACACGAAATAAACCCTACTTTTGTTTTTGCCTTTTAAATGAGGTTATGGAAATATTAAATACATCGAATAATGCTTCCTGTTTAATCAACTAAACTGCTACAAACATTATGAAAAAAATTCTACTTCTTACATATTTTGTTGTTTCAATCCAATGTGCGAATGCCCAAACCCCTTCCACCTGCACAATACCTCAGGAATTAACCGATGCCTACGATCGCGACATTAAAAGTCTTGCACTAAAAAGGATGTCAGCTGTTAATAGTCCTGACCTGCACCTTATAAACATCCCTCAAAGTTGGCAGGATACCATTGCAGAAGGATTGGCAGCGATAATGAACGCACATTCACTACCGGAATCTGATACCGTTTTCAATATATATTGTGTTCACGACCTTACTACACCATTTCAGATTTACAATGACCTTCTCATTCAGGTGGATGTTTCATATCCCTGGACTGTTGCCTGGCAAAATTTAAATGCTATTACAGGAAATCCAAATATTGATACATTGGTTACAAGGTACGGCCTGAGTGTAAGCGCTTTTTATGACTGGAGTTTTGCTGATTATGCCCTGCTTCATACTGACGCTCTCTTGAATATTTATTCCTTGATCGATAGTCTTGTTATTGTTCCAGGCGTGATTAGTGGAGAACCTGATGCTATTATTGGTACTGCCGGAAAAATCGTTTATGACAAAATTGGGAACAAAAGGTATTATGATTTCTATTTTCAATTTAATGATTGCTTCGATGGGTGCGACAATTACAGAAAATGGCAATTCAAAGTAAATGAGGATTGTTCGGTAGATTTCCTTGGGGCATCTGACTGGGGTGTTTTTGGAATAGACCCTTTGCCTGAGCCCGTCAATTGCAATATTTTTACCTCCCTAAAAGAAAACTTATATGCAAAAAGATTGAATATCTACCCAAACCCCGCAAATGGTATTATAACCATCTCCGATCTCAAAATCGGAAATACAATTGTCATTTATGATGCCTCAGGTAGAACAATATTCAAAACAAAAGCGCAACAGTCATCAATACAAATTAATCTGACCTATAAAGGAGTTTATATTCTTGAAGCAATAATCCAAGGTGAAATTACAAAACAAAAATTTATTATTCACTAAAAAGGGTGTCCTTTTTTATATGCAGAATGCGTTCTAAATCTTATACTTTGATCAATAAAACGAATTTATCCTTGGCAGGAAAGATTGATCTTTAACTTACTCAATCCAAAGCACAGAGTTATCTGTGCCAAACTCATTTTCTTCCCAGAGCGGATTGGCTTCATCCAGAATCCACTGCCCATCCACAATGAATTTATAAGAATATCGTCCAGGTTTAAGGTAAATCGGCATAATCCAATTATCTTCTTGTCGAACCATCCGATAACCCTCATTTGACCAGCCATTGAAGGTTCCAGTGACTCTTACATCTTTGGTCTTACTATTCTCTTTTAAAATAAATTTATGGTTTGGTTTAAATGCAACAAAGGAATTTAAAAAAGGGTCGGATCCAGCAAAGAATGGGTTTAAAGAATCAACAACCCACTTGCCATCAACGATAAATTTATATTCATAGTTTCCAGCGCTGAGAACATAAGGCAGTTGCCAGCCATCGGCAGTATTTTTCATAAAAAGCTCTCCTTCATTCCAGGCATTAAAACTACCTGTAAGGATCACATTCTTTGCATTTTGAGCTCCTTTTAACTGAAAAATCAAAGTGTCGCCAATGCCCATAAAAGAATTAAAATTCCCCTTCCCATCTGGCCGGACCACTTTGTTAGCCGGATCATTGATCCATATCCCGTCAACAATAAACTTATAGGCATGGGTTCCTTCTCTGATAAAAACCGGTAAAGACCAACCTGTCATTGTTTTGGTCATTTTCAATTCTTTTTCATTCCACCCATTGAAACTTCCGGTTACTATAACATTTTTGGCATCTGTATAACCATTAAGATTAAAAGTGTAATTATAGCAGTATGCGACAGAATTATATCCTGATTGACCATCTTCTTCTTTGATTCGATTCTCAGGATCATGCATCCATCTCCCGTCAACAATAAACTTATAGGTATATTTTCCAGGAGGCATTTTCAAACAACAAATCCAACCACGACCTGTTGGTTCCATTTGGGTATTCATCGTGCTCCAATTGTTGAACGAACCTGCCAAAAAAACTTTCCTGGCATCTGTTTTTCCAAAAAGAAAAAAGCAGGCGCGACCATTATAATAACGGAAAGATTGTTCATTTCTGAAATTATTGATGCCATAATTCGACTCAACAGGTTGAATTTTAAAACCATCAGCAACCATCTCTTGTTTGTAAGTTTCGGAAAGCAAGGCAGCCATTTTGATCGCAGGAGCACCTGCCTCTGTTTGCATCTTCTTTGAAAGCTCGATCAATCCTGGGCGAATAATTTTCACTTCCCAGTCACTGCTATCCGAAATAAAAGTGTAGTCGCCAATAAATAAATGCTTTAATGTTACGGTATCTACATCAAATCGGGATGCAAAAGAGCTTTGCTGTTTTTTGTTCCATGATAGATCAACGGCAAGAATAAATCGTCCGTTTTCAATACGACCTGCTTTCTCAATAGATGTCTGACTTAAGACACTTTGGCAAGTAATTAGATACAAAACCACAAAAAGTAATAAGTATCCTCGCTTCATTCTTTTTGGTTATTATGAAAGCAAACTCCTAAATTTTTCTGCTTTAAGTCAATATAAAATACTCCTTTTTCAAAAAAATCACAGCCCAGCATCCCATCAATGTGCAGCCCGTATGATTCAGCCATAGCCGTCAAATTGGTAATCAGTGTTTGCATTCCCTTGATGCTTTGGTTTCCAATAGAAAAATCATTCATAATGCCATGAAAAACATCCACTTTTTTTGAACCAACGCCCCTTAGGCTCGAACGACGAAGGACAGTAACCGTACTTAAAATTTTATCGGGAAGCTGGCTGCTAAGAACATTTGACTCGGCTCCTGTATCAAGACAAAAAACATAATTGCGCTTATTGATTTTTGCCTCTACAAAAAGAACATCAGAAGAATTAAAAACTGGAAGGTTGAGATCAAACGAGGGACGCTTTTCTTTTGAATTCAACCGATTGCCATCCCGATCAGTCTTATGAAGTTCAAGTACATTATTAGAAATATCTATTACAATCTCAAAATCTGTAAGCATAGATAAACCAAAAAAACCCAGAATCTTAATATTTCGCGCATTCTCAAGATGTCCCAAATCTGTAACATCGGCCTCTATATTTTGGTAAAACACGTCAGAAATCTGTAGCATTTTGATCATTGATTTTGAAATTGTTTTCATTGCACCTGTGATACCACCTGAAACCTGATTTCCCGACCTACGTGATTTCCTGAAATAAATACTGTTGAGCACCAAACTGGTAGATCCAGTATCAAGAATCAGGTTGCCCTGAACGCTATCAACTACTCCTTCTATCATGATCAGTTTTCCTGCCCGTTTAAGTGGGATAACCAAAGATTGGAAATCGCCTTGTGCCTTTACCATCAATGCAGGAAGGAAAATTTCAGGCAAAGGTCGTCTCAACAATACCTGTACTTCATCGGTTTTGTTTTCAGCCACCAAGTAATTAACATCCAAATAAATGCTCAGCAAAAAAAATAAACTGAAAAACAAGATTCTCTTCATTTGAAGACCCAAATTTTTAATTAAAAAAGCAAATTTAAAAGAATATTTAACTGTAACACTTAAAGGAATGAAACAGCGTGAAAATAAGCTTTGAATTATTAACTACAAAAGCATTGATCGCCAAAGACAGCGATCAAACATGCAGTATAACACATAAAATCTTACCTTTGCGCTTTAAAAAATTCTTCATGAGAAATACGGTTTTCTTTTTTATACTTCTTTTTCTTACTTCTTGTGCTGCTCTGCATAAAACACCATCCAAAGAAGTAGCAGCTGAGTCAGCGACTTCAACCGGAATGCATGAAAAAGCACTTGCATTGTGGGAGCAAATCATTGCCGAACATGAACAAGCCGGTTTGCAAAATACATCCATTGCCTATGATAAAGCAGGACATTCAGCGCTTGCGATTGGCGATACACTAAAAAGCGAAAACTATTTCAAGCTTTCAATGTACTATCAAACTGCTTCAGTTGCAACCTATTCATTTTTAATCGATTATTATCAGAAAACCAATAATCTATCACGGGAGGTTATGGCTTTAGAAGGACTTTTGTCACATTATCCGCAAAGTCAAGTAACTGCAAAAGTAATGCCCCAGCTTTTCCAACTTTACACACAAACACAACAATGGGAAAGCGCTGAAAAAATATGGCCACTAGTAAAAAATGAATATCATTCCGAAAATCTTGTCAACAGCTGGTTGAATGTTAACAAAGCGTTGGACAACAAGGATTTGTGTGATGATATTGCCAGTCAGTTGCTAGCTCTGAATCCCAAAAATAGAGTTGCTCTGGAGTGGAATGCAAAAAAATATTACGATAAAGGCGAGCAGCGTTTTCAAATGGAAATGGAGGCATATGAGAAAAACAAAACACGCAGTCAATATGCTTCGCTCCTCAAAGGCCTAGAGGTTTCAACTGATCATTTTCAACAAGCGTTAAAGCTTTTTGAAATGCTACACAAAACGCATCAGGACAACAGCTATGCATTATACATATCCAATATTTATGCTCGTTTTGGGGATGAAAAAAATTCCATGCATTATCGCAGTATGATTAAGAATGACTAATTGGATTCAATGCAATCTCTTTTAAAAGTTAGATTTTAATTAAAAACACCTATATGATAGAAGCCAACAATACACAAAGAACTGAAATAGATCAACTTGGAGAGTTCGGACTTATTGAACACCTCACACGTTCGGTCGAGTTGGTGAATCCTTCCAGTGTGGTTGGTGTGGGGGATGACGCTGCAGTGATTGACAACAATGGTTTTCAAACGCTTGTTTCTGTCGATTTACTTGTCGAAGGTGTTCATTTTGATTTGTCCTATACCCCGCTTAAACATTTGGGATATAAGGCTATTACAGTTAATTTATCAGACATTGCCGCCATGAATGGCATTCCAAAACAAATCATAGTGGGCCTTGCCATTTCTAACCGCTTTTCTGTTGAAGCTGTTGAAGAAATCTATAGCGGCATACGAATGGCTTGTCAACGTTATAATGTGGATCTTGTTGGCGGCGACACCACATCAAGCACCTCGGGCTTGTTTATATCAATTACCGTTATTGGGCAAGCTAAAAAAGAAGAAATCTGCTTTCGAAATGGGGCGAATAGTGGCGATCTGCTTTGTGTGAGTGGCGATTTAGGCGCTGCCTATATGGGCTTGTTACTGCTTGAGCGTGAAAAAGCTGTTTTTAAAGCCAATCCCAATATGCAGCCCGATTTGGAAGGCTATGATTATGTTCTTGAAAGACAGCTCAAACCCGAACCCAGACTTAACATTGTCAGCCAATTGAAAGAAGCCGGAATTAAGCCAACTTCGATGATCGACATTTCAGACGGACTTGCTTCAGAGATTCTTCATCTTTGCAAAGCATCCAAAACTGGTTGTCAAATCTATGAAAACAAATTGCCCATTGATCCCACAACCATCAATGCAATAGAATCTTTTAATATGATTCCAGCTATTGCAGTACTTAACGGAGGTGAGGATTACGAGCTGCTCTTTACTATTAGTCAGAATGATTTTGAAAAAGTGCAGCACATGAAAGGTATCAGTATCATTGGCCACATGACCGAAATAATTGGGCAGGCATATATGATTACAACCGATAATCAAGCCATTGAACTGACTGCCCAGGGTTGGGATGCCTTAAAAAAACAGGAATAAATACGGTTCTAAACCCATGTCTCAAATGGAGCAAACACCTGTGTCCCCAAATAAACAACTGCAGGCATTGATTGCCTCCATTCCGCATAATCCAGGTGTATATCAATACTTTGATGATCAGGAAAAGGTAATCTATGTAGGTAAAGCCAAAGACCTTCGCAAAAGGGTTACGAGTTACTTTAACAAGGATCATTCAGGGAAGTTGAGGGTGCTTGTAAAACGAATCCATGATATCAAATTTATTGTAGTAGATTCGGAAACAGACGCCTTACTTCTGGAAAACAATCTCATCAAACAACTCCAACCCCGCTACAATGTATTGCTTAAAGATGACAAAACCTATCCATGGATTTGCATCAAAAATGAGCCATTCCCGAGGATCTTTTCGACTCGTAACATCATTCAGGATGGCTCTGAATATTTCGGACCATATGCTTCGGGCAAAATGATGAAAACTTTGCTTGATCTCATTCGCCATCTTTATACGATACGCAGCTGTAGTCTTAACCTTTCGGAAAATGAAATAGGGCGAAAACAATACAAAGTATGTCTTGAATACCATATCGGAAACTGCAAAGGCCCCTGTGAAGGCTTGCAAAGCAGCACAGACTACAGCGCCATGATAAAGGAAATAAGAATGATCATCCGGGGCAAAATACAGGTGGTTTTGCGAGATATGAAAAACCAAATGATGGAACATGCAGAAAATATGGAGTTTGAAAAAGCACAACTTATCAAAGAAAAACTTGATCTGCTCGAAAATTACCAAAGCAAATCGACCATTGTAAATGCAACAATTGACAATATTGATGTGTTTTCCATTGTTGATGAACCTGCTGTTGCCTGGGTGAACTATCTGAAAGTGGTTGAGGGTGCCGTAGTGCAATCGCACTCCATCGAACTGAAAAAAAAACTTGATGAAAGCCCCCATGACTTACTCATGCTTGCTATCACTGAAATCCGTTTAAGGTATGGTAGCACCTCTCGAGAAGTTATCATCCCTTTTGAAACAGATGTCTCTCTGCCTGATGTTCAATGGGTCATTCCACAAAGAGGAGAAAAAAAACACTTGCTTGATCTTTCTGAAAGAAATGCGCGCCATTTCAAAATGGAGACCGAAAAGAAAAGAAGCCTCATTGACCCTGAACGCCATCAAAAACGAATTTTGCAACAACTTCAGCTTGACCTTCGCATGCCGGTACTTCCCACAGTTATTGAATGCTTTGATAATTCGAACTTTCAGGGAGATTATGCTGTGGCTGCAATGGTGCAATTTAAAAATGCAAAACCTAACAAGAACGAATACAGACACTATAATATCAAAACAGTAGAAGGCCCGAATGATTTTGCCTCGATGGAAGAAATCATTGAAAGACGTTACAGCCGATTATTGAAAGAAGAAAAGTCTTTGCCCCATTTGATAGTGATTGACGGCGGAAAAGGGCAACTCAGTGCAGCAGTCAATACACTTGACAAGCTTGGTTTAAGAGGTAAAATGACAATCATCGGAATCGCGAAACGTCTCGAGGAAATTTATTTTCCAGGCGATCAGATTCCAATTTATATTGACAAGCGTTCAGAGTCACTCAAAATTATTCAATTTTTACGGGATGAAGCCCACCGCTTTGGTATTACCCATCACAGAAAAAAATTTGAAAAAGGATTTGTTAATTCTGAATTAAACCAAATTAAAGGTATTGGAGAAAGTACTGCCCAAAAACTACTTTTACATTTTAAATCCGTCAAAAATATTGGAAATGCTACTTTAGAACAACTTGCATCTGTGATTGGAGCAGCAAAAGCTAAAATTGTAATGCTTCATTTTCAGACAACTCAAATCACCAATGACCAATCAGACTCCTAAATAGTTGTTTTTCAATACATACTTAAATGAAAATTTACTGAGATAATGGTGTAGAAGTTTCTGACGATAAGCTCAAACTATTAATATTTTAATCCTTTTCGAAATTTTTTACGCCTGCTGATCGCCAATTCCATTAACTTTGTTGCAATGAAATAATTATATTCTTCACATAAAAAATTTTAATAATGAAATTCATTTCAAAACTATCCTTGCTGGTCCTTTTTACTTTTATGTTGAATGCGACTATACTTGGCGATGAACTTGTGTTAATCAAAACCGGAAACCCTGAGCTTACTCATAAATTGATATCAAATCCGGCTTTTAAAGTACATCACTACAAGGATGATTTTGTAATTGCCACAACCTCAATTACACCCAAAGAAACATTTGTGCAACTGGCCTCACAACCTTGGACTTCAGGAAAAAGTTTTTACATCTTATACATCGGAAAACAAAATCTGGAATCTTATCTTCAAAGCAATCCTGAAAATATAGAGGTTTTATATGCTGAAGATGCATTTGCTATCATTTCAAGTAATGAAAAAGTATTCGGGCAGGTTCAGCCCTATAAATCAGATGGACTGGTTCGCATTCAGCCTATAGTTGTCACCCTGCCAAAAAAACAGCTCATAAATACTTCGCGTGCTATCGATGTAGATCCATTTGTAGAGCAGCTGCTTGCTCAGGTTGAGGCAAGTAACATTACTTCAACTGTGCAACACCTTGAAAACTATGGCACTCGTAATGCGTACACCCCTCAAAGTGTTACAGCACAAAACTGGATCAAAGATCAGTTTCAATCGATGGGTCTGAGTGTTGAAGTTATGGATTTTAACATGCCATCAGGTAATGCGAGCGATAATGTGATTGCAACTTTGACAGGAACAAAATATCCGGATGAGTATGTGATTTGCGGTGGACATTATGATTCATACAGCAATTCGGGTGGAGCGCCAGGTGCCGATGACAACGCTTCTGGCACGGCCGGTGTTATCGAAATAGCACGTATTTTGAGTCAGTATTCTTTTGATAGAACCATTGTCTTTTGTGCATTCTCCGGAGAAGAATACGGTCTTTATGGAAGTGCCGCTTATGCTTCAAGAGCAGCACAACAAAATATGGATATCCACGGATATTTTAATCTTGATATGATTGGTTATCTCAAACCCGGCAACACAACCATTAAATCAACCCTCATTTACCCTTCCTCTGCGCAGGAGCTGGCAGAGTTTTACACTGAAGTTAGTGCTACCTATTTACCTGATTTTGTCATTCAATCGGGTTCACTCTCAGGTGGAGACAGTGACCATACTTCATTTAACAACAGCGGGTTTATGGGAATTTTTCCTTTCGAAGCCGTTCCTGATTACAGCCCCTACATCCACACTTCAAACGATCTCGTTGGCCCAAGTTATAACAACGCTGTTCAGGCAGGCATTTTTACCAAAGCTTCTCTGGCTTCTATTGTAACCATGGCTAACAGACTTAATCCACCACGCGGCCTAACAGCTATATCAGGTGATCAAATGGTTGAACTGAACTGGTCGGAGCTCGTTGATGCAGCTTATTTCAACATATACCGTAATGATGTTTTGCTTACAACGGCACAAACCAATCATTATTTTGACCTTGATGTTATGAATGGAACACAATATCAATATTACATCACAGCCATTTATAGTGACTCCGGCCTCGAATCGCCACCTTCTAATATTGTTAATGTTACGCCAATGCCTCCACTTGTTCTTCCATTGATGATCAATTTTGAGAACGGAGCCCCTTATTGGGAATTTACTGATTCCTGGGGAGTTACTTCAGCACAATCCTACTCTCCTCAGCATTCTATGACAGAAAGTCCTATCGGACAGTATCAGAACAACATTGAAAGTTTTGCTTATCTGCGTCCGTTCAGCCTAAATTTAGGTTATACTTCAGCAAATTTATCCTTTTGGACCAAGTTTGATCTCGAATTAAGTTACGATTATATGTACCTTGAAATAACAACCAATGGAAGCAACTGGTCTCAATTGGCGCAGTACAATGGCACCCAAAACACCTGGCAGCAGAAAAACTATTCGCTTAACACTTATCTCGGAAATCCTTATGTTCAAATTCGCTTCCGATTTGAAAGTGATTATACTGTTACAAAAGAAGGGATGTTTATCGATGACTTTCTCATTCAGACCGAGGGTGGGTATATGGCCCAAAGCGTACCTCTTTTTTCGGGATGGAACAGCCTCTCAAGTTATATTGTCCCTGCTGAGAATTCATTAAGTCAGGTTTTTGCTGAATTAGGTGACAACCTGATTGCCGTTCAAACCATTGACGGGGTGTACATTCCACAGCAAGGAATCAACACCATCGGATATTGGGATGCTGCTTCGGGTTATAAAATAAAGGTGTCCAATCCAGCAAGCCTAACCATTGCCGGTGCAAACCAAGCTACTAGCCTGATTAATCTGAATGTAGGATGGAATCTTATCCCTGTAGTTTCTGCCTGCGAAGTTGAATTAACAAACTTGCTTCAGAATGTTGGCAATCAAGTAATCATTGTAAAAGAAATTGGGAGCAATCAGGTTTTTTGGCCCGAAACAGATGTACAAACACTTCAGACACTCATGCCTGGAAAAGCATATCTGGTGAAATGTAACCAACCGGTTCAGCTGGAGTTTCCAGCATGTAAAAAGGATCTTGGTAAGACCGTGTTTAAAAGTGACCCAACAGAACTTACAATTACATCAAACACGCATATTGTTGCCATTGCTGAAGGAGCTTTGGAATTCAGTCAACAAGGAGATCAAATCATCGCTTTCAATTCAGATGGACTTGCCTGTGGAATGCTTACCATAATGAATCCATCACAAGTTTCAGCAGTTGCCCTGTTTGGCAACGACTCATTAAGCAGCACTATTGATGGTTTTATGCCAGGGGAAACAATCATCTGGAAACTGAGAGAAACCTCAACTGGCTTCTATTATGATCTGATAGCTGAATATGACGAACTCATGCCCAACCTAAATTTGTATTCACATGAAGGCCTTTCGCGCATAACCCATTTTGAAAGAGATGTAACCTCAATTGCTGAGAAAAAAGAAAAAGCGACTATTTATCCTAACCCCGTCAGCAACAAAATAAAAATAGAATGTAATACTGATCAGATGAAATCAATAGAACTAATTTCATCTGATGGAAAGAAAATAATGATGATTACTTTATCTGAAAATTCCTCTGTTGATGTTTCGATGCTTAAACCTGGCCTTTACTTTTTAAAGATTTTAACAACTTCGGGTGTGGTGATTGAAAGATTTATCAAGGAATAGTTGCGATATACGATTTTGAAAAGCATGCTTTTTCATAAAATTGTTTAGAAATAATCCAAACTGTACCCTGGATTTAAAAGCTTGCATTCAATTAAAAAAAAATAGTACTTTTGGCACCTGTTTATGCGCACAAAATGCTGATTAATTCAGGAGAGATGGCCGAGTGGTTGAAGGCGCACGCCTGGAAAGTGTGTGTACCTCAAAAGGGTACCGCGGGTTCGAATCCCGCTCTCTCCGCAAATGAATTAATGTTTTAAAAAGTTCATCTAAAGAATTATTTTATAAATTTGTTTTTTTTACTCAAATAAATATCATTTAATCACACAAACGGAATTAATGTAGTAATCAACACTATCAACTATGAAAAAATTAATTGCCTTACTTACCATTGCCGGTATAATGACTTTTGGCTTGAACAACGCTGTTCTTGCCCAGGATACTGCAGGACAAACTGTAGATCAACCCGTTGAAGCACAGCCTGAGGTTGTTGAAACCGAAACGTTAGAAATGCAAGCTCAACCAGAGGAGTCACTTACTTTTCATGAAGTGATTAAAGAACAATTTATTGCTGGAGGTCCTGAATTTATGGGAATCGTTTTGCTTACCCTTATTTTTGGCTTGGCCATCAGTATCGAAAGGATCATTTACCTTACCTTGAGTGCTACAAACACAAAAAAACTCCTTGAGAACATTGACAATGCTTTAAAAACTGAAGGCGTTGAAAAGGCCAAAGAGATTTGCCGTAACACCCGTGGACCGGTTGCCAGTATTTTCTATCAAGGACTTTTACGCTACGATCAGGGTATTGAAGTTGTTGAAAAATCAATTGTTTCCTATGGATCAGTCATCACTGGCCGTTTGGAAAGTGGTGTAAGCTGGATTTCTTTATTTATTGCTTTGGCCCCTATGCTTGGTTTTATGGGAACTGTAGTTGGGATGATTAAGGCTTTCGACGATATTGCTGCAGCTGGTGACATTTCTCCTCAGATTGTTGCTACTGGTATCAAAGTTGCTCTTTTAACAACAGTGTTTGGTCTTATTGTTGCTATTATTTTACAGATTTTCTATAATTATATCGTTTCAAAGATCGATAATCTCGTCAACGACATGGAAGATACATCCATTTCTTTCATCGATATGATTCATAAATTCTCAAAAAAATAAGCATCATGGTTGATAAACTATCAAAAATAGTAAGCTGGGTGCTATACGGCCTGATGGCTGTTTCTGCACTTTTAGGTATACTCTTCTACGCAGGTGCTGTTGATTCATCAACATTTTTGCGATGGGGCTACGTGCTTTTAATTTTAGGCGTAGTAATTGCTCTTTTTTCGCCTATCTATGGATTCATCCTCAGTCCAGGTAACACTGCAAAATTGCTCATCAGTTTTGGTGCGGTTGTATTAATCGCAATCGTATCGTATTCTTTCGCTGGCAACACTTTCAGTGAGATGAAACTTGAAACCTTAAATATTACTGAGCAAACCTCAAAAATGGTTAGTACGGGCTTGTTATTTACATATATCACAGCCTCCATCGCAATCCTTGTTATCATTTTCTCAAGCTTTTTCAAAATCTTTAAATAAAATAAAATGGCTAGAAGATCATCACCAGAAATCAATGCAGGCTCAATGGCTGATATCGCCTTCCTGCTATTGATATTTTTTCTGGTAACTACCACCATGGATGTGGACTCGGGCATTACCCGACGTTTGCCACCTCCGGTAGATAAACCGGAAGATATCCAGATCAAGATGCGAAATGTATTGAACGTTTTGGTTAACAAAAATGACAGGCTTTTGGTTGACGGCAGAGAAGGTGATATTAAAACATTGAAAGATGTTGCCAAAAAGTTTATGACTCCTGTGTTCCCGGACAATGTAAACTTCCCTGAAACAGAAATAAAGGAAATTCCTCTTTTAGGAAGTGTTTATTCTTCAAAAGGAGTTATTTCACTCAAAAATGACAAAGGTACTTCTTATGATATGTACATCAATGTTCAAAATGAACTTGCACGCGCTTTTAACGAGTTAAAAGATGAAATGTCCATGCGCTATTTCGGAACAAAGTTTGCCAATCTGGTTAAAGAGGATCAAATAAAAGCGATAAACGAGGCTGTTCCTGTTCGTATCAGTGAAGCTGAACCTGAAAGTATAGGAGATAATTAATATGTCAAAATTTAAAACAAAAAAAGGAAAAGGCTCTCCCGCCATCAATACCTCTTCTTTGCCTGATATTATTTTCATGTTATTGTTCTTCTTTATGGTTACAACAGTGATGCGTGAAGTTACATTGCGCGTAAAAGTCTCACTTCCCTCAGCTACAGAAGTGCAAAAACTGGAAAAGAAATCATTGGTTAGTTATATATACATCGGACCTCCTACTAATACTGCTCAGTTTGGTACAGAATCCCGTATCCAGCTTAATGATCAGTTTGCAAGAGTTCAGGACGTTCCTGAGTTTGTAGCGCGTGAGCGTGAAGCACGAAATGAGGCCGACCGTACTTTCCTGACAACAGCACTTAAAGTACATAAAATTACCAAAATGGGCGTCGTTACTGATGTGAAACAGGAATTGCGCAAAGCAGGAGCTTTCCGTATTAACTATACTACTATTAAAAGTTCTACTAAAAAGAAGTAACCCTTTTTGTGAAAAAATCCGATGAAGCCCGAAGCAAACCTTCGGGCTTTTTTATTGCGATTTTATCTTGTAGAACCTGCTTGCAATGATTAACAATAGACCCGAGAAAATCGCACTAGAAATAAATAGAAAATTACCGGATGAGGCTCCAAATTCATCCATAGGCGTGTCGGTAAAACCATTGAAATGAAGGTAGTAAGCAATAACAGCAGCAGCATTGTTAGCCAGATGCATCACCACAGGAACCCAGATAGAACCACTCCAATGATAAAAATACCCCAAAAAAAGACCAAGTGCAAAACGAGGTATCAACCCATAAAACTGAAAATGCATAAGGCTAAATACCAATGCCGCAAAAATAATCCCTAAATGCTTATTCTTTAATAACCTGGCCAGAACAGGCTGAAAGATTGAGCGAAAAACCAACTCTTCACCTAAAGCAGGCAGCAGCCCTATCATCAACAAGTTGATTAATAAGCTATTTATTGTTGTTACATTCAAGAAAAGTTGTGTCATTCTTTCTGCTTCCTCTTCCTTTTGCTGCATCCAACTTTCTAATCCCGAAAGCCATTCAGGCAATTGAATCATCTGGTTTAACTGGGCCAAGGAATGTATAAACGGGAGACTGGCAAACATCAGCAGAATTGCCGGAATAAATATCTTCTTCTCTGAGAAGCTATTCCATCCCAGAAACGTCAAAGGATTTTCACTTACCAGCCAACTAAATAAAAAGGGCGGTAAAATGAATAGTCCAAGCTGTGTTGATATCTGTAAGATTATTGCTGCATTCAGATTGCCAGCATCCAATAAATTAATTCCTGACGTAAATATATTGACACCTTGAGTAAATTGTACGATAATGAAGCCAATAAGCATTCCAAACAAAGCACCAAACAAGAGCAATCCTAAAAAAAGAAATAGCTGAAAAGAAGCAGAAGTATCTCTGAAAAGAGGGAATTTTTTCATGTTTAAAATAATCTTTTAAAAATAAACAGTCAAATTAATTTTCAAATCTCTCATCTTTTAGATTTTCGTCAGACATTAACAATTCCAAAAGCTTCAATAACAATGTGTTTTTCATACTTGTCGAAAATCAGGACAAAAATAGTACTTTTGCCGCCGCAAATAGAAAGTGTTGATTTCGATTGGCATTGAAATATTAAATGTAGAATAAGAAAATAATTGTGATTAGAATTGGTGATATAGATATCGGAGAATTTCCCATCCTGCTAGCGCCGATGGAAGATGTAAGTGATCCGCCATTTCGATATGTTTGCAAGCTCTTTGGAGCAGATATCATGTACACAGAATTTATCTCATCCGAAGGTTTGATACGAGATGCAGCAAAAAGTGTCAAAAAACTTGATTTCTCAGAATTCGAACGTCCAATCGGAATTCAAATTTTCGGTCATGACATTGATTCAATGGTAAAAGCTGCCGAATATGCAGAAAGAGCAAATCCTGATATTATCGACATCAATTATGGTTGCCCTGTGAAAAAAGTTGCTTCAAAAGGAGCCGGATCAGGCATCATGAACAATATCCCAAAAATGGTGGAGATGACGAAAGCCGTTGTAAATGCTGTTAAGCTTCCCGTCACAGTAAAAACGCGATTAGGTTACGATGGAGATCGAAAGGATATTGTTGAGATTGCTGAGCGACTGCAGGATGTAGGAATTCAAGCTATTACCATCCATGGCAGACTTCGCACCACACGATCAAGTGTCCCTGCTGACTGGAGTTTGATTGGTGATGTAAAACACAATCATCGGATGAAAATACCTGTTTTTGGAAATGGCGACGTATTAGACGGCCCTTCAGCAAAATATTTCCGGGATAATTTTGGCGTGGATGGCTTGATGGTAGCCCGTGGCAGTTACGGCAATCCATGGGTCTTTAAGGAAATAAAGCAATACCTAACATCAGGCACATTGCCAGTCTCTCCTGATATTCACGAACGTATCCGTATTAGCAAAATACATCTTAGCAAATCCGTTGAATGGAAAGGTGAGCGGCAAGCTATGATGGAAATGCGAAAGCACTGGAGCGACTATTTCAAGGGGTTTCCTAATTTTAAACCTTTCCGGATTCGCATGATGCAAACAGACCATTTTGATGAAATGCAATCTATTATGGACGAAATTGGTGAAACCTTCGATGGTGTTCAACCCATATAGCATCAGGAAGATTCACTCAATCAATCTTCAGATCTTCCCTTAGAATGCCGTCTTTAAAAAGATCACGCACTCTTTCAGGTTTTAATAGATGATAAGTACGCAACCCTAATTTTCTTGCTGACTCAATATGTTCCGGCGTGTCATCAATAAAGAGTGTTTGTTCAGGAATCATTTTGTGCTGATTCAAAACAAACTCAAAAATTTCAGGATTGGGTTTGCTTAAATGTAAATCGAAAGAAAAATATGCCTTATGAAAAAGTTGATCAAACTCTCTATAACCAAAACGCAACTGAAGATCTCTGACATATACCTCGTAATGTATTTCGTTTGAATTACTTAGCAACATAATAGTATAATTTTTCTTTGCTAGTTCAAGTACTCTGATTCGTTCGATTGGAATATCGAGCAGCAAAGCATTCCAGGCTTCATCAATATCCTGATCACAGATATTCGTGCCGATAAACGCTCTTACTTTATCTCTGAAAACTTCAGGAGTTAAAATTCCCCGTTCAAATTTGTTCATCACCTCCTGCTGAAATTTTGGTGTATTAAATATTTCAACGTCTTTAATACCAAGCTTTTTGAGATGATTCATGGTTTGTGAAGGATCTATATCAAGGATAACACCTCCAAAATCGAAGATGATATTGCGGATAGGTTCTTTTAATATCATAGGAAATATTTTTTTTACTTGTTTAATTGGGATACAAAGTTGTAACTTTGCGCGCTCAAAACAAATTCATTTTGTTTTTTTCTTGTTAAAAAATGCTAATGCAGGGCCTATAGCTCAGTTGGTTAGAGCAACTGACTCATAATCAGTAGGTCCCAGGTTCAAGTCCTGGTGGGCCCACAACACAAAAAAGACTGTTTAGTTAGCAGTCTTTTTTACTTTAACGATCAAAACAGCAACTGACTCTGCCGAAAGCTTTCGGCACAGTAGGTCCCAGGTTCATTCCGAAAGTGATCGGAAGGTGGTCTGCCTATCAAAAAGAACGTGCTGTTTATCAAAGCAGTTTTTTTATTCAAAACTTATGAAAGCATGTTGTTACATTCTTTATAGCAAACAGACAGGAAAATATTATACAGGTGCCTGCCATGATGATTTGGCTGAAAGAAAAAACATAATCTTCATGAATATGGCAAACATCGTTATACAGCCACTGCAAGCGATTGGGAACTATATCTTGAGCTGCCAGCAAAGGATTACCCGCATGCAATTCGCCTTGAACGCCTGATCAAATCGATGAAAAGCAGTAAATACATTGAAAACCTGAAAAAATATCCCGAACTTATTCAAAAAATCATCAATCAAAACAGCAACTGACTCTGCCGAAAGGTCGATTTATTTTACATTTGGGCAACTTATTCCAAACTTGAAGCCTCTAACTGTTAGTGATTAAAAGTAACATGGCATACCATTCCGAAAAAGATATTGTTGCAGGTTGTTTAAAAAATAACCGGATAGCTCAAAAGGCGCTGTGTATACATACAAAACCCGCATGAACACCCTTGCCTACAGTGTTACTGGTAATTTCGACGATGCCAATGACATGCTTCAGGAAGGCTTTCTACAAATTTTTTGAAAGTTGGAAACTTTTAATGGGGAAGCAAAATAAAGTTCATGAATCTATACCATTATTGCACGCATAGCTATTCGTAAAATTAAGAGCCAGATATTTTTTGAAGATATCGAAACCATCGATTCAGCTACAATTATAGATTGGGGAACACTGATCGATATCGATTACCTCGAAAAATCTATTGCGAATCTTCCGGTAGGCTATCGAACAATTTTTACTTTATACGAAATTGAAGGTTTCAAACATCGTGAAATAGCCGAACTGATCGAAATCTCAGGAAACACATCCAAATCTCAGCTCTTTAAAGCAAAAAAAATGTTGCGTGAAACCCTGAATACCCTTGAAAAATGAGCGAATCGAACCATAAAACCTTACTTAAATCCCTAAAGCTATTACAACCTCATTCGCCTGATAACAATGTTTGGACAAAAATCCTAACGCTTCTGAATGATGAAATGAAAATCAAGAGCATATCACAGCAGAAAACAAAAAATCCCTGAAACATGTCCACTGACAATCAATAACTACTTTGGCGAAATCTTCGTAAAAACACAACAGCGCCAGTTACGATCATAAGCGAGTTCGCCAAAATTGAGCTGCTCCATACAAAGAGTAAAATACAGATAACTTCCAGTTTTGGTGACATCTCAGGAACAGAAATCATCGGAGGAATCACCATAAACTCCAACCGATCAAATCTTACCCTTGAAAGTGTTTCAGGGACACTTGCCATAAATGCCTCATTGGCTAAAATCACGCTTAAGAAATGTTCCAACATCTGTAATATTCAAATCGAAGCCGAAAAATCCGAGATCATGATTGATTCAGACTCTACGTTCAGCTATTCATTTGACATTAAAAATGTCGAGTTCGAACCGCCAGCCTGGATGAAATTAGATCCTCCGATTAAGAATGAAAATACGACAAAGGTCCATTTTACCAATTTGGCTAACAGCCCACGCATTAAAATAAAAGGTTCTGTTTGATAATATTGTAGGTTAATCAATTTTTTGTACCGTAATTGAATTTCTCTATAGTTTTCTAATGTTTCAGAATTATCAGCAACAGCTTTA
>PHDU01000027.1 GCA_002842755.1 Bacteroidetes bacterium HGW-Bacteroidetes-1
TTCGAGCTTTAATGATATCATTAGTGTCCATTGTTTTTTTTAACAAAGGTAACTAATTTACTTTAAATATGAGTATATTATTTATTGACAATTCCTAAGGGTTATTAAAGCTAATTCTGAACCGATTCAATAAATAGCATTAAATTTGCTTTTAAATTAACCCTTGTAAATAATATCTGTGGCAAATAAAATACCCTTCAACAAATTCTGGTCGTTAAATAGTATGCTATTTCTTCTTTTTTTTTCTCTTGCTCACAAAAAGAAGAAAAACCAATTGTACCAATCCCTGAAGAATCGAAATTCATCAAGGCCTGCGACTTATCATTTCTACCTGAATTAAGATTTGAAGGAGCAGTTTTAAAAAATATTGAAAACCAACCTGAGGATGCATTGATCACCCTAAAAAACGAAGGAATGAATACAGTGCGGATTCGATTGTGGAATATAAGGGAAGGCAATTCTGGCTGGAATGAAGTGAAAACTTTTTCAGAAGAAGTAAAAAGTTTAGGATTAAAGGTGTGGCTCACTGTCCATTATTCTGACACTTGGGCTGACCCTGGTTCGCAGACAAAACCTGATGTCTGGAAAAATCTATCTTTCAATCAGTTAAAGGATAGTGTTTATAGTTTTACAAGTAATATTATTACAGAAATCAACCCTGATTATATTCAGATAGGGAATGAAATCAATCCCGGATTTTTGTGGCCAGAGGGCCACATTAGCAATAAAAGTCAAATGATCGAACTTTTGAGGCGAGGCATAGCCGCTGTTAGGGACCATTCCGACAAGACAAAAATTATGTTGCATTATGCAGGCCATGAAGAAGCTGCTGCTTTTTTTTCTGATCTGCAAGTCCTCGATTTTGATATCATAGCGCTTTCCTACTATCCTATCTGGCATGGAAAAGATTTATTAGAATTACAATCCAACATTAACCATCTTGGATCTCAATATAACAAAGACATAGTTATCGCTGAAACATCATATCCTTTTTCATTGGGGTGGAATGATTGGACACACAATGTTATTGGAAGTGAAGATCAGCTTTTGCCTCAATATCCTCCGTCAGAACAAGGACAGGCTGATTTCCTATACAAAATCCTGCAAATTTCGACCAGTAGTCCAAGGGGAATTGGCTTCAGTTATTGGGGCGCCGAATGGGTTGCTTTTAAAGGCTCAACAGCCACAAACGGCTCAAGCTGGGAAAATATGGCCTTATGGGATTTTAATAATAAAGTACTTTTGGGAATAAAAGTCTTCAACGATTAACAGCCTTTTACCTAAAGAATCCTGTTCAATTCAGGATTACTCTTTTACTCCAGCTCAATGAATTTATCACTTTCGGTAAAAAACAACATTTTTCTGTAAGGATCAAATCGGAAATACCTGTTTGTAAGCGCTTGATCAGACGCGTGATTTTTAATGTAGGTATTCATTAAATAATCAAAAGTATATGCAGCGTATAATCTTCCAAGATATTGAATAAAGCTCTGCACACTTTCCGGTGTAATTTCATCAACGGTGAGTCTATACTCGATCTCTCCTGTAAGAAAACGCTGAACAAAATAACCATTAAACTGATCCACCAAATCGTGTGTTGCAAATAAAACAGGAATTTTCTTTCGCTGATCAGCATTAAGCTGGCTTAGCTCAAACCAAACACCCAAATTAATCCCATTGAGTGATACCAATTGTGTAAATACATTGTCACCAACATCAATTGCATCTTCATACGATGTCAAATACTCCTGAAGCTCCACCTGGGCCACATTCACCAAATAAGCCTCGCTTTCCATTGTGGTGAATGTGTCCATTTCATTTTCCTCAAAAACCTTGAATCCATAACTGCCAAGTTCGCTTATGTATGCTTTTTTAAACGACCCTAACACCAATTCATCACTTAAATTCTTTAAAATTAATGTGTTAGAAAGCAAAGAAGTATCAGACAAGGCATCACTAAAAAGGAAAGAATTGTTGCTATCGGGACTCTTTTCGTTGATGACAAAAACCTGAGGTGGCATTAAAACCATCAATGAGACCTGATCTGCATGGGTTGTAAATTGACGTGCCAATTTTCGTTCAACACTGCAGGAGCTGAATACAGCAACAACGAATAATGCACTAAAGAGAAATAATTTTAAGGAATTAATCCTTTTCATAAGTGAGAAATTTTAAGCAAAAAAACGAAAAAAGAAGCAGATTATTAGCTTTCAGTCAATAATTCTGCAAACTTCTTTCCATAAGTCTCTGCGCGCATCAGATCATCCTCGTTAGGTGAAAATTTTATAAACACATCTGTCTCTGTATATTTCAGCTTCAGATTTTCGAGATTGGTTCGAATGATTTTCATCCCTTCCCCACTCCATCCGTAAGAGCCAAAGCCACCAGCCAATTTACCTTTATCACGCAAAGGATTGATTACAGCAAACAGACGATATACAGGCAAAAGAATATTTTGATTGATTGTTGGGCATCCCACAATGATTCCAGACGACATAGCCACCTGCATATCAATCTCACCAAGATTGACGTGTTCAATATCCTGCAAAAAAACCTCAACCTGATCATTTGATTTCAATCCTTTTGCAATTGCCTCAGCAAGAGCACCTGTTTTGCGGTATGCAGATACGTATGGAATATAAACGCGTCTTTGTTTTGGTAAGGCCAGTGCTTCTTTCGCATATTGCTCCGAAAGATCAACGTAACGTTTCCAGTTGGATCTGAGAATAGGTCCGTGCCCGGGGCAAATTACACTGATATCAAGTGGTCTGATACGCTCAATGGCTTTAAGCATAAACTTACTGAAGGGTGATAGAATCACATCAAAATAGTACTTGAATGAATCGTCCCAACTACCAATATGATCATCAAACATTCTTTCATCTGCATAATGAGCACCAAACGAATCGCATGTAAACAATAACTGGTCTTCAACCAAATAGGTGTACATGGAGTCGGGCCAGTGCAGATTGGCGGCACCTATAAAGCGTAAGGTCTTATTTCCAAGGCTGATTTCGTCACCGTCTTTAACCTGAATACTCGTGAATGTAGTGGTTATAAGATCTTTAAGATAGCGAATGGCATTACCCGTCCCAACCACTTTTGCTTTGGGTGCAATTTCCAGTAATCTGCTAACGCAACCAGAGTGATCAGGCTCAGTATGATTGAGAATAATATACTCAAGCTCGGCAGGATCTATCATCGATCGTAATTTAGCTTCGTATTGAGGCCAGAATTTTTCTTTCACGGTTTCAACGACTGCTTTTTTATCAGCCAGAATAAGATAGCTGTTGTAAGTGGTTCCGTATTTGGTCTCCATTACAACGTCAAAGGTTACAATATCCTTATCAAGTACACCTATCCAGTGAACATCTTTCGCAACTTCCAAAACAGGATTATCTTTCATATCAATTGGTTTAAGTTTTCGATACTATTTTTGTTGGCAAAAGTAAGATAAAAGAAATTTTGAATGTTTCTAAATAAGCCTCCTAGGTTCGCTTAACAAATATCATTTTAAGGCAGAAAAGCAAATTCTACTAAAAATACCACTTTAAAAACTCAATTGATTGCCTTAATTAGTTTTTAGACACATGCGTAAAATGCAACTGTACTTCACAAAAAAGTCCGATAGGTAAAAACCTATCGGACAAAAATTTGTATTGATTTGGATTCAGAATCAAATGAAACAAATCCATACTAAATTGGTTAAAAAAGACTTGCGGTTACGGTTAAACCAGCCATTACAACTGAAACCATTGTCATAAGTTTAATGAGAATGTTGAGGGAAGGTCCGCTTGTATCTTTAAAAGGATCACCTACAGTATCGCCAACAACACTGGCTTTGTGTGTATCGCTTCCTTTGCCACCATAATTTCCTTTTTCAACAAACTTCTTTGCATTATCCCAGGCTCCTCCCGCATTATTCAACATTGAAGCAAGTGTAAAACCAGTCGTGAGACCACCTACAAGCAATCCAATAACACCAGCAACACCAAGGAAAATCCCAATGAGTACAGGTACGACAATGGCAAGCAATGAAGGTATAAGCATTTCTCTTTGAGCACCTTTCGTTGAGATAGCAACACATTTTGCATACTCAGGAGTTGCTGTACCTTCCATAATACCAGGAATTTCTCTAAACTGACGTCTTACTTCATCCACCATAGCACCTGCAGCGCGTCCAACAGCTTTCATGGTCATCGCAGAAAATACGAATGCCATCATAGCTCCAAGGAAAATACCTCCCAAAAGGAGTGGATTAAATATTGTGAGATCATATGCATCGGTAAAATCAGTTATTGTAGCGGCAGTTAACATGACCACTTTTTGACCTTGCTCTGCAACTGGAATAATAGCTGCTTTTGCTGTGTAGAAAACTATATCACCTACTTGTTTAACGCCATTGGTTTCTTCAGCAATTTTTCCAATCCATAATCTGATCTCTTCGATGTATGCTGCCAGTAAAGCCATGGCTGTTAAAGCAGCTGAGCCTATCGCAAAGCCTTTTCCTGTAGCAGCAGTAGTATTGCCGAGCATATCAAGTGCATCGGTACGTTCACGAACTTCTTTTGGAAGATGCGCCATCTCAGCATTACCACCTGCATTGTCGGCAATGGGTCCAAAAGCGTCAGTAGCCAGTGTTATTCCAAGAGTTGAAAGCATACCAACTGCAGCAAATCCAATACCATAAACACCCATTGCAAAGTCGGTAAAGCCTCCTGCAAAGCCAAATGCTGCAATGATACCTGCGACAATAGTTGTTACAGGAATCCATGTGGAGAACATACCAACTGCGATGCCATCAATGATAGTTGTCGCTGGTCCTTGTGTCGCTTGTCGTGCAATACCTTTTGTTGGTTTGTATTCGTCAGAAGTGAAGTATTCTGTTCCCTGACCGATAATAACTCCTGCAACCAATCCGGCAACAACAGAACCAAAAACTCCAAATGAGATCCATCCGGTATAAGCCATAAAGGCAACAACAACAAGGATCAGAGCTGAACTTCCTCCTGTGCCTAGCAGCAAAGCATTAAGTAAGTTTTTTTGTGTTGCAGATTCTTTTGCACGAACAAAAAAGATTCCAATAATAGATATAATTACACCGACCGCAGCAACAATCATTGGAGCAATAACATATCTTTCCTGGTCAACAACATTTGTCAAAATTGGCAAGGCTGCTCCTAAAGCAGCCGTTGCAAGTATTGAGCCGGCATAGGACTCATAAAGGTCGGCACCCATGCCAGCAACGTCACCAACATTATCGCCAACATTGTCAGCAATAGTGGCCGGGTTACGAGGATCATCCTCTGGAATACCTGCTTCAACTTTACCTACCAGGTCAGCACCTACATCGGCAGCTTTGGTATAGATACCTCCGCCAACACGTGCGAACAATGCCTGTGTAGAAGCGCCCATTCCGAAAGTAAGCATCGTTGCTGTTATTTCAACCATTTTGATATGGTCTGTGGTATCAGGATGAACAAAAGTCAGTCCGAACATTTCGAGACCACTTTGCATATTTTCCGGGGTGTAAATCCATTGGGTGAGGATATAATACCATGCAGCAATATCAAGAAGAGCAAACCCTACAACAACCAAACCCATCACAGCTCCACTGCGAAAAGCAATCTGTAAACCCTTATTAAGCGATTGGGTTGCACCCTGGGCAGTACGGGCAGACGCATAGGTTGCAGTTTTCATCCCAAGGTACCCACAAAGACCTGAGAAAAAACCTCCTGTCAGAAAAGCAACAGGCACAAAAGGATTTTGAACACCCATATAAGCTAACATTGTAAGAAGCACTACAAGCACAGCGAATACAATCCCTACTACTTTATACTGCCTCGTTAAATAAGCCATTGCACCTTCGCGCACATATTGCGCAATTCTTTTCATATCGTCGGTTCCCTCACTGTTTTTCATCATGTTTTTGAAAAAATAATAAGCGAACAACAGGGCTATCACCGATGAAGCGGGTATAAGCCAAAATACTGTGTTGATCATAGATTTAAGGTTTAAATTAGTAATTCAGAAAAAAAAATTATTAAAAATATTTCGTTAATCATTGAATTTATTAGGCTTTTTAATCTCCCCCCAACAGAATAAAAAAAGCAACAACGCAGTTTATAAACGAATTAAATATTACATGCAAAATCATAAGCAATAAACTTTAAACGGCTTTAAGACTGTATTTTCTGCATAACAAGTGCAATCGATTGCAGTTTTAAAACCATTTTGAGAGTGCGCAAAAATAGAAACTATAATTTTTCAAACAAAGGATTAATTTTGACAAAATTTATAGAATCGGAAAATGTTGATAAAAAAAGCATAAATTTCACGGTTGCAAGCCCTCAAAAGTATTTTTATTTCTACTTTTAAAAATTCAAATATAGCCCAATCGATGATGGATAAAATATTACTTAATATAGCCGGTATGTCATACAGCCATTCACAAAGTGGAGCCTATGCCCTTATTCTTGGGGAGGTGAATGGTGCACGACGATTACCTATTATAATAGGTGGTTTTGAGGCCCAGTCTATTGCACTTGGTTTGGAGAAACTTCAACCCGCCCGACCAATGACGCACGATTTGATGAAGAATTTTGCTCTTTTTTATGAGATAAATCTTTTAGAAGTAGTCATTCATAAATTTAAGGAAGGCGTTTTTCATGCATTGCTCATTTGTAATAAAGATGATGTTATCAGTGAAATTGACGCTCGTACCTCTGATGCTGTTGCTTTAGCAATCAGGTTTAAATGTCCTATTTATACCTACGAGAAAATACTTTCAGAAGCAGGAATAATTATGGATAGTGAAGAAGAGGCAACTGCACCTTTTGATATGGACGATTCAGAGCATAGTGAGTTCAGTGAATATATGACTTCCGAACTTGAAGAGATGCTCCAGTCTGCCGTCGAAAAAGAGGAATACGAAAAGGCTTCACTTATCCGTGACGAAATACAAAAAAGAAAAAAAAGAGAATAATTCTTCTTTTTTCCCAGAACCAAAATAAATAAACCAAATCTATCAACATGACCTTTCAATTCAGAAGTTTGCTGCTAACAGCCTTAGTTTTGACGATGACAATTCTGGTCAATGCTCAGGATAGTCCTATCCCTGACACCATCGCATCAATGGCTGACACCATGAGTATTATCACTCCAGATGTAGCAGATGCTCAGATTACGCCTTCTGACAAAAGCAATCTGCTCGCCATGGATCGCAGCTCAGGCTTTAACCTGATGACAATTCTAAGAGGTTTGCTGGGGATGATTTCTCTGGTTTTGATTGCTTTTCTTTTTAGCACCAACCGAAAAGCTGTAAACTGGAAAGTTGTTTTTACAGGGATTGCTCTTCAAGTGGCGTTGGCGGTAGGTGTTTTGTATGTGCCCTTTATTCAGTATTTCTTCGAGTTTGTTGGAAAGTTGTTCGTATTAATTCTTGATTTTACAAAAGCCGGTACTGAGTTTCTTTTCAAAAGTTTTTCCAGTAACGAAATAGAATCTGCACTTCAAAACTTTGCAGTTCAAATACTTCCAACTATCATCTTCTTTTCAGCTTTAACAAGTCTTTTGTTTTATCTTGGTATCATTCAAAAAATTGTGAAAGGGATGGCATGGATTATGACCCGATTGATGAATCTTTCAGGTGCCGAAAGCCTTTCTGTTGCCGGAAACATTTTTTTAGGCCAAACTGAATCACCACTCATGATCAAAGCCTATTTGCAAAAAATGAACAAATCGGAAATTCTACTTGTCATGATCGGCGGTATGGCAACCCTTGCCGGTGGTGTATTAGCGGTATATATCAGCTTTTTAGGCGGTTCTGATCCGGTACAACGATTGCTATTTGCAAAGCATTTGCTTACAGCCTCCGTTATGGCTGCACCAGGTGCAATTGTGATATCAAAAATCCTTGTCCCTCAAACTGAATCCATCGATAAAACAATTGAGGTAAATAAAGAACAAATTGGAAGCAATGTACTTGATTCTATATCAAATGGCACCACAGAAGGATTAAAACTGGCTGTAAATGTTGCAGCCATGTTGTTGGTTTTTATTGCTTTTATCGCACTCTTTAATTATGTTACCATTTACATTGGAGAATTATTTGGCCTCAATGCTACCATCAGCAATTTTTCGGGAGGTCGTTATACCGAACTATCTTTACAGTTTATGCTTGGTTATCTTTTTTCACCAGTGATGTGGCTGATTGGAGTGAATATCAATGACATTACCTTATTGGGAAGGCTTTTAGGAGAGAAAATTATTCTCACTGAATTCATTGGTTATGTGAGTCTTTCGGAACTAAAACTCGCCAATGCCTTTACTGATTCAAAGTCAATAATAATGGCTACCTACATGCTTTGTGGCTTCGCTAATTTTGCTTCAATCGGCATACAAATCGGGGGAATTGGTTCTCTGGCTCCCAATCAACGTGTACTCCTGTCTAAATACGGCCTTCGTGCATTGCTGGGTGGCACACTGGCTTCATTACTCTCAGCAACTATAATTGGAATGCTAATCGGATGACAATTTGTAGTTAATTATAAATTAATAGAAGCCCTGTTTAGAAGTTCTATGCTTGAAAATAGCACCCACAGGAAATTGTATCATTTAAGAAAAATATTTTTATGCGTCAATATCACGATCTGGTAAAATATGTTTTAAAAAACGGAGTAAGTAAATCGGACCGCACCGGAACTGGTACTATTAGTGTTTTTGCATATCAGATGCGTTTCGATCTTTCAGAAGGATTTCCGCTTCTCACGACTAAAAAGATTCACCTTCGTTCGATACTTCACGAACTTTTATGGTTTTTGAAAGGCGACACAAACGTGGGCTATCTGAACGAAAATAAAGTCTCGATCTGGAATGAATGGGCGGATGAGAATGGTAATTTAGGACCGGTGTATGGCGCCCAATGGCGCAACTGGAATAATGAAGGAATTGATCAGATCAGTGAAGTGGTTCAAAGTATCAGAAAAAATCCCGACAGCAGAAGACATATTGTTGCAGCGTGGAATCCATCGGTTTTACCTTTAGAGGGAAAAAGTTTTTCGGAAAACGTCAGTTTCGGGAAAGCGGCCCTCCCACCCTGTCATGCATGGTTCCAGTTTTATGTTGCCAACGGTAAACTATCCTGCCAGATGTACCAACGTAGTGCTGACATTTTTTTGGGAGTTCCTTTTAACATTGCATCCTACGCCTTACTTACCATGATGGTTGCACAGGTAACTGATTTAATACCTGGCGAGTTTATTCTTACTTTTGGTGATGCGCACATTTATCAGAACCATCTGGAGCAGGTAAAATTACAGATAAGCCGAAAACCCAAAACACTCCCTTCACTCCGCATCAATAACAATGTAAAAAATATTTTTCAGTTTAAGTATGAGGATTTTACACTTGAAGGATATGAACCACATCCTCACATCAAAGGAGATATTGCTATATGACCATTGATCATTCAAAAGAAAAACCCATCATTTCGATCATTGTGGCCATTGCTCAAAATGGCGCCATTGGCAAAAACAACCAGTTGTTATGGCATATTTCCAACGATTTGAAACGTTTTAAAAAGATTACAGCAGGATGTTCAGTTATCATGGGAAAACGCACATTGTTCTCATTGCCTAAAGGCCCCCTGCCCAATAGAAGAAATATCGTTTTGAGCGATACATTGACCGATTGCTTTGAAGGAGGTTGTGAAACGGCATTTTCTATCGAAGAAGCACTATCGAAAGTTATCGGTGAAGAAGAGGTTTTTATCATTGGCGGAGGAATGATATATGAACAATTTTTAACATTGGCTAACAAACTTTACCTTACTGTTGTGGAAAAAGATTTTGATGCAGACACTTTTTTTCCAAAAATTGATTTCTCGGAGTGGGAACTTGTCGAAAAAGAAAACATAAGCAATGATCCAGGCGTGGATTTCAGTTATCGGTACGAAACCTGGATAAAAAAATTGAACTGAAAAGGAGTTTCAAATAGTTCTGAAGTCAGAAGTACTTCCTGAAAGAGCACTTTTTAGCATCAAAAAAGCTATCATCTGCACTCAATGGAGGTTTGAAATTAAGTATTATGTATTCTATTCCTTTGCTTTTGAGGCAGGTAAAATAACAGTGAAAGTTGTTCCTTTATCAACTTCACTTTCGACATGGATACTTCCTCCCATTTTATCGATAAATTCCTTGACAAGGATCAGACCTAATCCTGAACTTGGTTCACTTTCCGTTCCCTTCCGTCCTGTTATATCAACTGAAAATAGTTTTTGTATCAAATCTTCAGGCATCCCGATTCCTGAATCTGATATAGCAATCGCCACTTTGTCCTGACTCGGATTAGTTACCCTAACCTCAATTTTTCCACCTCTTGGCGTAAACTTCACTGCATTTGACAACAGATTCCGAACAACAGAACTCAGGAAATTATAATCTGCATATACTGAAATTACTTGATTTACATCTGTTTCAATTGCAATTTCTTTGTTAATAAACTGATTATTATATAAATCAAGATTTTTTTTGACAAGTTCATTTAGGTTAATCAACCTTAGTTCATAATTGACCATGCCTCTTTGCAATGCAGACCATGAAAGTAGGTTTTCGAGCAATTCTGAAACGTTTGTTGCTGCACGGTGCAAGGAATTCGCAAGATTTTGCATTTCATCCTGATCGAATGACAAATATTCGTCTGCAAAAATCTCAGTAAGCAGTAAAAAAGAATTGAAAGGACTTCTTAAATCATGGGCAATCACTGAAAACAGTTTGTCTTTTTCGGCATTAATCTTCCGCAGATGATCTTCACTTTCCAGCACTTTCTCCTCCATCGTTTTTATTTCAGTGATATCGCGTGAAACTCCTGCCAATCCAATGATCTCACCTTCTGAGTTGTGCAACGGTACTTTAGTCGCGCTAAACCAGCGCCAACCCAAGGCTGTATTGATATACTCCTGTTTATTGATAACGGCGGCACCCGTCTCCATCATTTTTTGCTCGTCTTCGAAAGCTATTTTTGCATGCTCTTCATTAAAGAAATCAAAATCTGTTTTTCCAACTGCCTCAGCAGGAGAATGAAGTCCCAACATACCCGCCTGAGCCAAATTAACACGAATAAAACAACTTTGCCTGTCTTTGAAATAGATGGTATCAGGAATATTGTCCATCAATGATTGCAAAAGGTCACGTTCCTGCCAAAGATCATGTTGAATATTGAATCTCTCCGTAATATCTTCGATATAACCCTCAAGAAACAGAACATGATTGCTTTCGTCGAATACTGGCCTTCCCCGCTCCCAAACCCATCTTATACTTCCATCAGCAGCAGTGATTCGATATTCTGCGTTGAAAATTGTCCCTCCCTTTATAATTTGCTGCCATTTTTGCCAAAGCACATCCCTGTATTCCGGCAAAATAATTTCGTTGAAAGTAAGCTTATGGGTTGTGAAATCTTCTGGTGAATAGCCAGTAACCCGCATTGTTCCTTCACTGGCAAAGTACACTCTGTATTCTTTTTCTGCCTCGCAGCGATAAACCATACCTGGAAGATATTTAACAATGGCTGATAACTCACGTTCCCGTTCAATCAGCGCTGCTTCCACAAGCTTCCTTTGTGAAATATCTTCATAAAAAGCAAAAATCAACTGTTTGCCATTCTTACGTATAACCCTTTTCGCAGTAATTGCAACATTTACTATTTGTTCATCTTTTCTTTTACGAACAGTTTCATGATACACATTTTCACCGCCTAAAACACTTGATCGTAGTGACTTTCCTTCACCTGCAAACTTTTCAGGAATAATCAGACCAATATCACCTGATTGTAAGAGTTCATGTCGTGAAAACCCAAACATACTTACAAAAACTTCATTGCAATCAATGAGTCTTTCCTTATCGTCAAGCAGCACTACCGCAAAGGGGACGTTTTCATAAAGTGATTGAAAAAAAAGCTTTTCATCTTCAAGAGCATTTTTCATAGCAACCCTATCAGAAATATCCTGATAAATGCCGAAAACACGTAGCTCACCCGAAGGCAATGTAATAGGTTGACCTGTAATAGCAACATGAATAAAACTTCCGTCAGACCGAACTCGTTTTGTATCTTTTTTAATATTTTCACCCCTTGATACTGCATCCGTAAGCAGTAAGCCGTCATCTTTTAGCGTTTCGGGTACAATCATGTCGTTCACAAACCTTCCAATGAGTTCGTCTTTTGCATACCCAAACATATCGCAAAAAGCGTCATTGATATCCAGAATGACATCATTTATATCGAGTACAACAATACCAAAAGGGAGACTTTCGAAAAGATATTGAAAATATTTTTTCTCATTGATAAGTGCGTCCTGAAGTGCATTCAAAGATTGGAAAGTATCCAGCGTTAAAGATTGCTTGCTCATCATTTATAAGTTGAAAGGCTGTTTACTTTATTAATTCTGCACAAAAGATACATAAGTATCAATAATAAATTCAATAATTCAGTCATCAAAAGTATCAATTAAAATTCAATTTATAACCTCGATTTTGAAGAAAACGAAACATAAGATGTGCATTATCATTTGGAAATAAATACCTCAGTCCTGATAAAGTTGATTTCAAAATTTTCATTAAGATAGAAAAATGGTAAAAAATTACAACCCTTTATTCTAATCGAATTAATATGATTTCTATCGAACACGTTTGACACCAAATTTTTCAAACATCTCAAAAAGCTCGATCCTGTTTACCGGTTTGGCGAGATAGTCATTACATCCTGCATCAAGTGCGAGTTTCTCATCACCACTCATAGCAAAAGCCGTAATAGCAACAATAGGAACTTTTTCATTGAATGCTTTTATCTGTTTTGTGGCCTCAAAACCATTCATCACCGGCATTTTGATGTCCATAATAATCAATGTGATTTTCTGCTCCGATTTTGCAATTTCTACAGCCTCCAATCCATTTTTGGCGTGTATAACGATTGCATTGAATGATTTAAGCAGTAACAGCTGGAGCACCTGAAAGTTAGAATCTTCGTCCTCAGCAATCAGAATAACAGGTTGTGATGTTACGGGTTCAACTGCATTTACTTCTACAGGTATCGCTTGTGAAATTTTGGAGGGAATCTGCAGGTAAAAAACAGAACCAACACCTTTTTCTGATTGAAGGGTCACATCACCTCCAAGCAACAATGCCAGGCCTTTGGTAATAGACAAACCCAGACCACTCCCCTCAAACCGTCGTGAACTTCCATCATCTTCCTGCGTAAAATACTCAAAAATTTTAGTTTGCTTTTCTTTGGCAATCCCTATGCCTGTATCTTTAATATAAAATACAAGTTCTTCTTCTTTGTGGTGATAGCCAAACGTTACAGACCCTTCCTGCGTAAATTTAACGGCGTTTGTCAACAAATGGGACAACGCTTTCCCCAAAACCTCGCTATCAGTTTTTATCATATCATTTTCAGCATTTTCAGGAAGTTCATTCACAAATGCAATTGATTTTGCCTGACAGTCGGAAATAATATTTTTTTGAACCCGATTCACTAAATCTAAAACCATCACATCCTGATAATTTACTTCCATATTTCCAGAAGTAATAAGTGAGATATCCATGTAATCGGTTACTGTCTGGATCAGCCTTACCGTACTTAGATTGATAATATCAACCAGTTCAGGAAGATCTGCCCGATCAATGTCGGGATCACTGATAAGCATGGTAGCACCCATAATACCGTTAAGTGGGGTGCGTACTTCGTGGGAAATGTTATTCAGAAAGTTGGTTTTAAGCATGTCACTGGCTTCTGCCATTGCCATGGCTTCAAGAATAGTATCTCTTGCTTTTAGTCTTTCAGTAACATCGG
The DNA here is from genome assembly GCA_002842755.1 of Bacteroidetes bacterium HGW-Bacteroidetes-1. Classification (GTDB taxonomy): domain Bacteria; phylum Bacteroidota; class Bacteroidia; order Bacteroidales; family F082; genus JALNZU01. Next base: position 13,846 of record PHDU01000027.1, read on the forward strand.
TTGCCATGACCATTCGCAACTTTCGTTCTTCAGGCGTAGGTATTATGTGTGAAGAAATTTCAACATCAATGATGCTGCCATCTTTCAAAATATGACGCCATTGTTTAGGAGCCTGGTAAACACTTTTATTTTTAACATCTTCAAGTAACGCAGGGATATCCTCTGATGGCCTTATATCCTTTAGCGTCATTGATAAGAACTCTTCCCGGGAATAGCCATACATATTGACTGCTGTTTCATTTACTTCCACAAAATCAAGCGTATTTGTATCATAAATCCACATGGCAGCAGGGCTATTCATAAAAATATTCCGATAGAGTTTTTCGCTTTCCATCATGGCAAGTCGCAATGCCTTTTGTTCAGTAACATCCTCTTTTACACCCAGATAATGGGTTATCACACCTTCATCATTATAAACAGGACCGATTGTAGCAGATTCCCAATAGAGCTCTCCTGTTTTCTTTTTGTTATGAAATTCACCCGACCACGTTTCGCCCCTTGCTATTGTTTCATACATCTCTTTGTATGCTTCAGTTGGGGTTTCACCAGAGCCCCAGATGCGGGGATTTTTACCGATCAATTCTGAAGGCAAAAATCCAGTTGTTTCAACCAACCTGGGGTTTACGTATTCTATATTACCTTCAATATCTGTAATAACGATAGAAACCGGGGATTGTTCCACAGCGCGCGTGAGCTTTGTTAAATTCTGCTCATATTGCTTAATATCTGTGATGTCTATAAGGGTAGAAAGAAGATACACCACACCTGAAAGCTCGTAAGTTTCCAAAGAAACCAATATTATTCTTTGCTCGCCATTCCTAATTCTCAACGGTATTTCAGCCTGCCGAAGATAATTATTTTTCTTTAACTCATGAATTACTTTACTTCTGAAAGGCTCCGTTATAATGCCCATTTCAATAATATTTTTTCCGATGAGTTGATCACGCGAATAACCTGTCAGACGACAGTAAGCGTCATTAACATCAACAAAAACACCTTTCTCCAGATGTGTAATTGAAATAGCGACAGGGCTTCCATAAAAAGATTTCTTAAATCGTTCTTCCAGCTCTCGTCTGTTAGATTCTGTCTTAAATTGCTCTGTAGTATCTTCTACAATACCAACTCCTCCATTTACTTCTTTTGTCGGCCCAAAAATGGGTGCAAACCTAATCTTAACCATAGTTTGCTTGTTTACTGTTTGCGAACTATACAATCCTTCATAGGTTGATTGTTGTCCATTTAATGTCATTTTCAAAGCTTCAACAACATAAACATCTTTAAGCAGCTTCATATCAAGACCAATAAGCTTTTGACGTGACGAACCAATAATTTCTACAAACTTATCATTGCATGCATTGATGACCCCTTGTTCATCAAAACTTAACATACCAAGTGGCGTATTTTCAAATAAAGACCTGAATCTTTCTTCACTAATAATGAGAATTTCCTGGACTTTTTGCCTTTCTCTCATTTCCGACTGCACATCATCCATAAGGTTAAGGGCAGCCTGCTTACTTCTCTCAAGGTTAGCAACAGCCAACTGAAGCTGTTCCTCAGTCTTTCTTCGTCCCTGTAACTCCTTTTCAAGCAAAAAGGTACGTTCATGAATCAGTTTTTCGAGCCGTCCCTTTTCGCTCAGTTTATTATCTTCTGCTTCTTTGATTTTTAACATTGCCAGAATCTGAGCCTTTAGTTCTGCTTCGTCCACAGGCTTGCTTAAAAAAGCGTCAGCTCCAAAGTTAAGTGCTTTTATACGTGCTTCCGTATCAGTTCTTGCAGCCGTTATCATCACTACTGGGATATGCCTGGTTGCAGGATTTCCCTTGATACTTTTGCAAACTTCATAACCATCCATCAATGGCATCACAACATCCGACAAAACAACATCGGGCATTTCTTTCAGGCACATCTCAAGTCCTTCTTTACCACTATGGGCCATCAGAAATTCTGACTTAGGAAAAAACTCTTCCATTAAGGCTTTTAATACCAACAAATTATCATCGGTATCATCAATAGCCAAAATTCTAAAATATTTATTTTCCATGATTGAGTAAACGGTTAATCGTTTTTTCTAAAAGTACATCATCAACAGGTTTTGGAATGTAGGCATCAAAACCAAAATCCAATAGCATTTCTTTGTCCCCTTTCATAGCGCGTGCAGTAACAGCCACTACCGGTACGTTTTTAATGCTTTCCGTTTCACGAATCCCTTTTAAAACCTCAAAACCATCTATTCCCGGTAGTGAAATGTCGAGCAATATCAAATGCGGTTTAAAGTTACGTGCTTTCTCCAGACCAGTGATACCATCTTCAGCAAGAAGCAAAAAATATTTATCACCTAATAAAGCTTTTATAGTCAGGCTGTTATCCGGATTATCCTCAACGAGTAAAATTGTTGGATCTCCCGCTTTTTTAATAACGTTTTCACTTTGTACAACTTGTTTCTTTCTATTCTTATCTGGCATCATAGCCTCAATTTTTGATAATAACTCGCTCCTGTTCAACTCTCCTTTTTGAACCAGCTGACTGATGTTGTTTCCTTTCAGGATACTCAATTCCTCTTTAGAAATATGTTTTGCAGTTAGAACAATTATAGGCACTTTAAAATCGAACTCTTCACGAATGTTTTTTAATATCTCAAAACCATCCATTCCGGGCATCATAAGGTCCAGAATAATACTATCAGGCATCAATACTCTGATTTTTTGCAGCGCCTCTTGTCCCTCTTTTGCAATATCAACCTGATATCCTTCTGATAGAAGCATTTCGCTGAGCTGAATAATTTGTGCTTCAGAATCTTCGACAATTAATATCCTCAACTCATTTTTGTTTTTTAATGCCATAAAACTTTTTTCATCCCTGTTTTCACCCTGAAAAGTGCTTAAGGTTTCTACTTCATCAACCTTACTATTATAAAGTGGTAAAAATAAGGTAAAAGTCGAACCCTTGTTTGGAATTGCATTCACCTCAATATAACCATCTAAAAGCTCACTGTATTTTTTTGCAATAGCAAGGCCAAGTCCTGAGCCTCCGTAAAGGCGCGCAGTTTTTTCATCTGCCTGCCTGAATTCATCAAAAATGACAGGGATCAAATCTGCCGCGATGCCTATTCCGGTGTCTTTTACAGCTATACCGATATAGTCAGTGGTTTTAAGTAGATAAACAACTATGGAACCTTTATCAGTAAACTTAACTGCATTCGAAATCAGATTTTGTAAAATATGTTTTACTTTTTGTCTGTCTGAGGTAACAAGTGCAAAATCTTGTGGAATTCGATTTAAAATTTCAAGATTCTTCTCATCAGCAGAAGGTTGTATCATCGTTGTAAGCTCCGAAACAAGTTCAAATATTGAAAATTTGCTATAAATACACTCTTCTTTTCCAGCCTCAATGCGTGAAAGATCAAGTATTTCGTTGATGAGGTTAAGAAGGTTTTTGCCATTTTTTGTAATTATATCAAGGTAACTATAATCCACTTCATTCACTTTGCCTTTAAGTTTACGGCTCAACACCCCGGAAAGGGCAATCACTGAATTTAGTGGCGTACGCAATTCATGACTCATGTTTGACAGAAAAACACTTTTTAGCTTGTTTGCCTCATCTAATTGCTTTTTCTGCATTTCAAGCTCAGTATTCTGTTCTGCCAATTCTGCAGACTGTGTGGACAGTTCATTCTTTTGGGCTTCAAGTTCATTGTTGGCAAGCGACAGTTTTTCAGCCCTTTGTTTAATTTCATCATTCAGGAAGTTAAGTTTTTCCATTGCACTTTTTATTTCGCTAATATCGCGGGCAGCAGCAAAAACCCCTGCAATCCTGCCAGTATTATCGTAATAAACCGAAGCATTATAAATTACCGGAACTAATTTACCGGATTTATGTTTTAATTCCAACTCGTAGTCGCGAACAAAGCCTTCTCTTAATACCTTTTTATATCCTTCTTCAACGCGTTCAGGCATTGAAAAATAATTAGAAACTTTAGTTCCAATCAAATCCTGACGATTATACCCGGTGTAATCTTCAGTTGATTTATTCACATCCGAAATTATTCCGTCAGGGCTGAAGGTAACCAAAGGATCAAGGCTTGCTTCAATCAATCCCCTGTTATAGGCACTTGCTTTAAATAATTCATTCTTTTGCTGTTCGAGTTCCTTATTCTTTTGCTCTAAAATTTCAGATAGTTCTTTCATTTTTGAATAGAACAAAATTCCAAGAATTCGGGAAGTAAGTGTTGCAAGGTTTTTATCAATCAATTGCAAGGCCTGTTTATTAAAAGCACCAACGGTTGCAAGTGAAATGACAGCTTCTGTCACCCCGCCTGCAATAATTGGAATTGTGATGATCTCACGCGGAATAAATGTTCCACTTACTGTATTAAAAACAAATTTTGTATCCTTATCCAAGTTTTTGATGTGATTTACCTGATGGGTGGATAAAGAAACTCCGAACTCACCTTCAAATCTTTCAATAGAGAAAGTTTGATGGGCAAGATCATTCATTCCAATGGAATGAGCATAGCATAATTTCGTTTTATCTTTGCTTAAAAGATAAACCGCCGCCATTTGCGAACCGGTTAGGCTCGCAAGAGAAAAAAGCACTTTTTGAAAAAATGATTTTGCCTCCTCTTCACTTAGCATAATTTCTGTCAATGCAGTAGTGTTTTCGTTAAGCCTAATATTTTCCTGAATACTTTCGGCCATCGCATTAAAGGTATCGGACAATTCACCAAATTCATTTTTTAGCTCATAATTGCTTCTGGCATCAAATTTCCCTTTTTGAATGCTCCTTGCTGCATTTGAAATAAGCAAAATCGGTTTTTTAATATTTTGTGTCACCCAATAAAATAATAGAATCGTAAAAATGAGGATAAGAGTTACAATGATTAAAAGTTGTTTGTTCAGACTTTTCTCCAGTTCAACAGAATTCAGGTAAAATGACAAGCCTTTATTATTCTCAAATTCACTAATTTCCTGTATACTATTTAGTAAGTGCTCTACCTTACTTCCTGCAATGCCATCCTCTTTTGTTCGGCTTGCAGCTTGCTGAAATTGCCCGGCCCGCAACAAGCGGATTGTTTCTTCCCGCATTGCATTCCAGATGATAAATTCCATATTTATTGTGACAATTTCGGCTTTGTGCCCTAAATATTGCTTTTCGAGTGTTTCAATCTGGTCAAAAGCATCAGCTTTTGTAACATCAATGTGTTCGAGCGTTTTAACGAGTTCAATTTGATCCTCTGATATGAAAAGGTTTTTCATCTCCCTGTGAATAATCAGAATATCCGCCCTAAGCTTTCCTAAAGCACCACGCACCTGATAAGGATGATCATAAAGGTATTTTGTTTGCTTTTGAAGTTCATCAGTTTGCATGTAGGTCAAAACTCCCATTATAACAACAAATACAATCATAGCCATAAAGGCAAGTTTAATTTGCGTCTGGATTTTGATATTTTTCAAGTTCATAATTTATTGTATTTGGTTTTGCAGAATAATGGGATGTTAAATCATGCCCTATATTGAATATTGCCTTCATCAAAATTCTCATTTCTCATTTTGAAATAAGTTGAATTCATTTTGAAAATAGCGGATCGGGGAAACAACTCAATAAAGTTATTTCTTCTTACAATTTCACGTTCCGTTTCACCCGTAATCAAATATCCGTCACTTGCCAGCGATTTTGATACTTTACTTAGAATAAGCTTTCGAAATTCATCTTTATAATAAAAAAGCAAGTTTGCGCAGAATACAATATCGAAATCACCAAAAATACTAACAGGTGGGCTGCTTAGTGATGGATGAAGCAAATCAAAAACTGAAAATTCTACATTCTTCTTTAATTCCTGTTTCATTGAAACCATTTCTCCATCAATGATAAACCAGTCGTTTACTCTTTTCAGGCTCATTTTATTTAAAGCTGAAATATGATATTTTCCTTCAATAGCTTTTTTAATTTGAATATTGCTCTGATCTGTGGCAAAAATTCTATATGTAAAAGGAGCAGTAGTGTTGCGTTTGATTTCTTCAAGCAGAATTGCAATGCTGTACACTTCCTGACCCGAAGCACACGCAGCAGACCAGATGCGAATTTCTTTTCTGTTCTGACTTTTAAGCCGGATCAAAATGGCTGGCAAAACGATGGATTCCAAAACTGAAAATGTAAGGGTATCGCGAAAAAACTCACTGTGTGAATTCAAAAGCTTCTCGTTTAGAATAGACGCTTCATCCTTTGATTTTAAAAGCAGTTGAAAATATTCCTCCAAATTTAAAACAGAATGAAACTGAATACGATCAAGCAGCACTTTTTCAATAAAAGCATCATCGAAAACATTGGTTTTAAATCCAAGTTTCTCGTAAAGTGTAGTATGTATCTGGTCAAGAAAATTTTTCAATGCATTGGATTTAAAATTTTATCAAAACGAAATTTTTCATCGAAATTTCAATTTTCTTTTATTCAAAAATCAAATATTTCTCTTTTTCACCAGCATTGAGCAGTAGTTGGTTGATTTCCTTTTTTAGCTCAATCATTTTTAGCTCTCTCCCCACTGTTAGATTATTGAAGCGCTCCAGCTCATCAATTTTATTTTTTAAAATTGCCTCGGTACGCTTTCTTTCACTTATATCTCTCATAATTCCAACGGCCATCCATGTATCTTTTTGCCGGATGGACGACAGAGACAATTCGATCGGGAATAATTTGCCTGTTTTAGAAATACCTTCAACTTCAACCGTTTTACCAATAGCACTACCTTCACCAGTTGATATAAAATGAGAAAATGCTAAAAAATGCTTTTCGCGATAACTTTCGGGAGTGATTATTTCATGGATTTTCTTTCCGATGATTTCATCCGATGAATAACCAAATATTTTTTCAGCTGCGGGATTCCAAAAAGTCGCCATTCCTTCATTGTTAATCATTACAATAGCATCATTGGCAGCATTCGTGATACTTTGTAGCTGCCGCTGTTTCTCCATAAGAATATCATCGGCCATTTTTCGTTCCGTGATATCGCTGATGATCCCGTACCACAATGTACTTCCATCCGGTAATAATTCGGGTTGAGCAATGCAAAAACGCCAACAAAGGCCTTGTTCAGGAAGAACAACTCTGAACTCCTGCTGAAAGAGTGTCTGATTCGCAGCCGATTCAAATATTTTAGTCGAAATTCTTTCATAATCATCTGGATGCAATCTTGTAAATACTAAACTTGCGTCTTCTATAATCTGCTCAGGCATAACTTCATATATATTCCACATTCCTTTGCTCGCAAAAGGGAATGCAGAACTACCATCAGGATAAAGTCTATACTGATAAACAACGCCTGGAACTAGATCAGTTAGTTTCGTTAGCATTTCCAAACTCTGTCTGAGCTTTTCCTTTTCCTCAATAATTTGTTGATTAAAACCAATATTTTCTATTGCTTTTTTTCGCTTTTCAGATGCCTCCTTTACTGCAAAAGGCAATCTTTTCATATGATCTTTGATCACATAATCCACAGCACCTGCTCGCATACATTCAACTGCAATTTCTTCGTTTTGCGAACCTGTCAGAATAATTACCGGAAGTAAAGGGTCGTGCTCCTTTGTCAGCTTCAATGCTTCCAAACCATTGAAATCTGGCATAGTATAATCTGCAATTACCAAATCAGGCGCAAAATTGATTAGTTTCTCAATAAAGGCAGATGCAGTATCAACCCGACAAGAGGCAAATTGAAATTCGGGTTCAAGGATTCTTTTTGCCAGCTCATAATCGACAATTGCATCTTCGGCAAAAAGGATTCGCAAATCGTTTTGCATAAAATAATTATTAAGTTTAACAGCCCTAAATTAACAAATAAAATAACAATCCGTTGCTAAGTTACAATACAATCAATCGAATGAGAAAAAAAGTGAAATATTGATCAATAATCGACAAAAACCGGAATGAGGTTCGGCGTAGTTGAAAACTACGCCGAACAAGGGGGAAATTTTAATAAAATTTTCATTAATTTAAACTCATTCTATATTTCATTTTATTACAAAAACAATCCGGCATAAAGTTCAAAAGCAGTACTTTTGGGGCTTAAACAAAAAGAGATTTTTCTCTGAAAAACTTTTGTAAATTCACTTACATCAAATCAGTTAAAATGAAAAAGACAGCATTAAATCATTTACATCACAAAATGGGCGGCAAAATGGTGCCATTCGCAGGCTTCGAAATGCCGGTAACCTTTGAAGGAGTAAATGCAGAGCATGAAACAGTCAGGCTGAAACTTGGCGTTTTTGATGTTTCGCACATGGGCGAATTCTGGGTTGAAGGCCCCCATGCCGCCGAACTTGTTCAACGTGTTACTACCAATGATATTTCAGCACTTTACGACGGCAAAATACAATACAGCTGCTTCCCGAACGGGAAAGGTGGCATCGTTGACGACTTGTTGGTTTATCGTTATAATACAGAGAAATATTTACTCGTTGTAAACGCTTCAAACATTGATAAAGACTGGAACTGGGTAAGTCAGAATAATAAAAACGGGGCAAAACTAACCAATGCATCTGATGCCACTTCTCAGCTTGCTGTACAAGGGCCTCTTGCGCTCCGTGCAATGCAAAAACTTACTTCCACATCCATTATAGATATGGAGTATTACACTTTTAAGGTGCTCGATTTTGCAGGCGTAAAGAATATTTTACTCTCTACAACAGGCTATACCGGTGCAGGTGGTTGTGAAATCTATTTTAACAATGAAGACGCAGAAAAAATCTATAATGCTGTTCTTGAAGCTGGAGCTGAGTTTGGCATTAAACCTATCGGACTTGCAGCCCGCGATACACTTCGTCTGGAAATGGGATTCTGCCTCTACGGTAACGATATCAACGATACGACCTCACCTATTGAAGCCGGATTAGGATGGATAACAAAGTTTGTGGATGGTAATCCTTTTATCGACAGAGAATTGATGGAAACTCAAAAAGCCAACGGTACTAAACGCATGCTCAAAGGTTTTGAGATGGAAAAAGGTATTCCACGACATGATTATGAAATCTGTGATGAAAATGGTACAGTCATCGGAAATGTTACTTCTGGCACCATGTCACCAATGCTCAAAAAGGGAATCGGAATGGGCTATGTAGAAAAAGCATACAGTAAGATTGGAACGCAGATTTATATTAAGATTCGTGAAAAGTTAATGCCTGCTACCATTGTAAAATTGCCCTTTTATAAAGAATAAAGTTTTTAGGTTGGACTCAGTAATCTGGATCAACATCTCAAAAAACTCATCGAAATTTAACTATCGGTGAGTTTTTTGCTTTTGTTCCTGATAACACCCATATCATTTTTGAAAAAATTAATATCTTGCTTAATAATCGTGTACATTTGACAAAGTAAACTTTGTATTAACTTTAAGTAAACTATTTGTTATGGATCTGAGAATACAACAAGTCAGAAGCAAAGCTGATTTAAAAAAGTTCATTTATTTACCAGAAAAAATTCATGCAAACCACCATAACTGGGTGCATCCTTTGTATTTCGATGACAAAGTATTCTTTGATAAAAAAAAGAACAAGTCTTTTGGTTTTTCTGACACTATAATGTGTCTGGCATGGAACGAAAAAAAACTTGTCGGCAGGATCATGGGTATTATCAATCAACGTTACAATGAAACCCATGATGAAAAACATGCCAGATTTTGTTTTTTGGAATGCTACCAGGATATCGAAATTGCGAAAGCATTGATTGATGAGGTTGAAGAATGGGCTCGTGAAAAAGGAATGACGACGCTTATCGGCCCGCTGGGTTTTTCTGATAAAGATCCGCAAGGTGTTCTTATTGAAGGTTTTACAGAAAAGGTTGTGATAGCAACCAACTATAATTTTGAATGGATGCCTCAATTTCTTGAAAATCTTGGATTCAAAAAAAAAGTTGATCTGGTGTCCTATCTTGTGAAAGTCCCAGAAGTATTTCCCGAATTTCTGCAAAAAGTGTATCAACGCGCAATAAAAAACAAAGGCATCTTCATGCATGAATTCACGACAAAAAAAGAACTTAAACCATGGATTGTACCCATTTTTCGATTGATGAACGAATCTTACAAACACATTTATGGGTTTATTCGCCTTGAGGAGAAAGAAATGTATGCCTATGCCCGACGATATCTGCCCGTTTTAGATCCAAGATTTGTCAAAATAATTACAGACGAAAAACAGCAAGTCATAGCCTTTTTAATCAGCATGCCCGAACTGAGTGAAGGAATACGGAAAGCCAAAGGAAGAATTTTGCCTTTAGGCTGGTATAAAATTTTGATGGCAAACAAAAAAACCCTACTTCTGACGATGCTTCTTGGTGCTATCGACGAAACGCACCGGGGAATTGGTCTTGATGCAATTCTGGCAATAAAAATTCTGGAATCTGCCCAAAAGCACGGTATGAAATACCTTGACAGCCATCTCATACTTGAACACAATCAACCTATGCGAGCTGAATACGAACGCTTTGGTGGCGTCCTTCACAAAAAATACCGCATTTTCAGCAGAAGCATTGATTAGACTTGTCGTAAAAAACAATGCCTCTGAATTCGTTCCTTATTCAAATGATTACTGCCTCATTATTCAATCATAATTTTGCACCATTCAACAGAACCATTTACCATTGTTCTTAAAAAATAAACCCCGGAAGCAAGATTTGATACTTCGATTTCGCCACCTGACTGAAGCAATTCTTTGCTTAAGATTTGCCTTCCTGCAAGATTATAAATTCGAATATCCTTTAATATTTTGCCCTGATTATGTTCTATTTTAAAAACCCCTTTTCCTGGATTCGGATAAACCCGAAGGTTTGCATCCAAAGCTGTTAAGGCTGGTAATCCAACCGCAGGAGCAATCTCGACAGAAGTTACAAATATGGGATTCCCGTAAGCGCTATAAGTTTCAAAAGCAACCATCACATCTGCTTTCCCTGCCCAATTACTGATATCCAGATTGATACAACCAGATCCAAAGCCCGACCCACACCAGTCGGAAGGCACTTGAGGAACAAAACCTTGTGCCATTGGATGTGTCGCAAAATTTCCTGTCCCATTTTCTGCATCAGCAAAAATTCGTGTCCAGGATTGCCCGCAATCATCAGTAATATAAACGATGAGTGAGTCTGTTATTTGAGTCAATCGCTGAGCATAGGCATGCTTAAAAGACAGGTTCATTTGACTGTAATTACTCAAATTCAATGGAGGAGAAATAAGTCTGTCACGCTGTCCGATTGCATAATAATTCAGAAAATCGAGTTTTGCTGCTTTGCTTGTTTCAGCTAATCCTTCAACTTCTGTCATCTCCCATGTTTTTTGGTTGTCAGGGTTCTCAACTATCCAAAAAGCTTCTTCAAAAGATGCTGTTTGAAATAATTCAAAAAAGGGTACATCCAATCCCCCGGCTCTTATTTGGTCGAATTTTGTCAACACAGAAGATCCATTGAGGTTGGTTGCAGTAAGAGTAACAGAATAATCTCCAGGTGCATCAAAAACAACTTGAGGATGCTGAGAATAAGCATTGGTTCCATTCATAAAAGTTACCGTTGAAGGCGTGAAAACCCACTCCCATTCCCGGGGCATGTAAAGACTTTGGTCAGTGAATGTCACAATTTCTCCTGTACAAACCAATTGTTTATCCACCTCGAAAATAATTTCGGGGAGTAATGTAGAACTAACGGTTATGTAATCAGTTTTTGTAATAGCATTTGAACCAAAATCATTTGAAACAGAAAGTGATACAGCAAAACTTCCTTCAGTAGTAAACGTAATATTATCCGGATTCTGGAGATCAGATGTAGCAGGTTGACCACCTTCAAAGCTCCAATTCCACGTTTGAGGTACACCTGCAGATTTGTCAGTAAACTGAATACTTTCACCTAAGGGAATTAAAGTTTCGTTTGCCGTAAAGTCGGGTTGAGGCTCAAAAGGGATGCGCAGATAAGCCCACCATGTGCCCCATCGATCGCCACCTGAAGGCAATTCTGCGTATTCCTGCAAAATCCAGAAATCAACACTATTCAAAGGATCTAGCATGGTTGCTGAGTAGTCGCCCCATCGGTTACGTCCCCCGCCAAATGTTTTGTAATAAGGAGCCAATCCATCTTTGTACTGGTATGGCGACCGTGTTGTGTTCAATGGATCAAAATGTGCTTTGTAGGAATAACCTGCACTGGCATACTGGTTGAACGAAAAAATATTATGTCCAATAAGCATATCTTCAAACGCATTCACAGCAAGCGTAGGAAAAGCAAAAGAAAAAACTCCGTCAGGATCGTCAACACGACCTCTTTGAATTAACTCACCTGTTGGTGTGATGTTCCACCATTGTACTGAAGTTCTTTGTGGGTTATTGGCTGGTAAAAAAACATGATGTGTGGCCCACAGCTTATTATTACGGAAAATAACATTTTCCATGCGGTGATCCACAGCGTTTATCAATTGATCTGAACCGAGCTGAGGAAGAAAATCTCCGCTTCCATTAACATAGCCAGCCCAGGGGTTTGGTGTTCCAATATTGCCAACAAGTCCGAATTGTGGATTATCGACAGCGCCTTCAACCTTAAACAAACTGATATATCCGCTTCCATTCTGATTTCCATCAGCGGATGAAATGAGATAGACATTCTCTTCATTGGCATCATAAGTAATGGCAGGTACGAGTGTAAACCCTTGGTTTGTCGCAAAACGCGTAAACTGAGGAGTGTCCAGTCCTTGATACATGGCATGTTTGTCAAACACATAAACCGTACTATAAAAACCACCGCCAAACATATTTCCCGAAACAACGATCCAGTTTTTGTTAAATCCAATACTGGGGTAATCAAACCAAACAACATTTTGGGCATCAGCGATATAAGAATATAAGTACCATGTACCTGTTGGATCAGAATCAGCTGAAACACCCATATAAATCCTTGAATCTCCGGGAGTGCTACCCGCGCATGTAACAAAAACCCAGCGGTCTTCTTCAAAGTCATATAGTATTTTGGGATCAAAAGTACCACTGCCCGGAAGGCTCATCCAAAAGCCACCTAATGTTACAGTTGAAATATCAGTACCATCCCGGTGCTGCACTCTCACCTGAGTGTTTAAGGTTACCATCAGATGGTCTGGTCCGGGAGCACCGTTAACATCAGGTGGAATAGAGTTTCCTGAATCGTAAAGACCCATAAAGGTTGTATCAGGCATTGGAGAAATTTCCTTCATTACCGATGTTTTATTTTGCGGTGGCTGATCTGTTTCAATAAATAAAACAGTTTCCGGTTTAACTTCAAACAAAGGCTTGTAAATTTCAGGGTTAGGTCTCTTGAATTGCTGAGATTCAACATCACCGGCACGTTTTTCATATTCGACTATGTCCCGGAAGTTGACTTTAGAAAATGCCTCTGCAGATCCTCTGTAACTATTGTTTTTCGGGTCTTGTGCCGCTGCTGAAAAAAGTAGTATTGACAAAAATATTGAAAAGAATAGCCTCAGGTTTTTCATGGGTATTAATTAAATTGATTTTCGCAAAAGTAACATTCCAAATGAATTATATCATCAAACCCGAAAGAAAATACTTCTTAAGCAAATAAACTTTGTGTCCACAAAAAAAAGTAAAGTGACTGTTGCAAGCTGATTTATTAATGCAGAATAAGCTTCTGCCTGAAACCACCCTCTTTGTTTACTTCAAGAAAATAGACTCCCTTCGATAAGCCATTCAACGAAATTTCGAAAACACTTTCATCCACTAGCATTGTTCTGATAAGTCTTCCCTGAATATCCTTTATCCTGAGTTCAAACCCGATAAGCCTTTCATCAATAATTACATTTACAGAAGAATGTGCGGGATTCGGATAAATGATGATTGGACTGCCGGCATTTGTTATTTCCGGAGTATAAGTCATCTGAGAAACATTCAGGTTCGCCAGATAAAGATTGTTGCCATACTGATTATAAGTTTCAAAGCGTATCTTAACACCAGCATTGCCAGCATATTGACTGATATTAATAACAGGACAACCAGCCCCATAACTTCCAGCTCTGCACCAATCTTCATCCTGCACAGGGATGAAAGATGCAAGTGTTGGTGTAGTGGTTTCAAACACGCCCTGCCCATCTGGTCCGTTTGCATATATACGTTCCCAATTTGTGCCGCAATCGATAGAAATACTCACAATCAGGGAATCAATCTGAAAGTAACGCTGGGCATAGGCATACTCAAAACTGAGATATGCATTCTCCATACCACTTAGGTTTAAAGCGGGACTGAGTAAAAAATCCCTTTGCTGAAAAGTGGTATAATTAAAAAAGTTCATCCATGCAACTGAACTACCATCTTCAAGTGAAGTTATAGCCCAGGAGCGGCCATTATCAGGATTATCCACTTCCCATCCAATATTCTCGAAACTTTCAGTATTAAAGTCCTGAACGTAGGGCAATGGATACCCTCCCAAATGAATATATTCTGATTTTGTTAAGGTATTTGAACCAGCACCATTGGTTGCGGTTAAACTTACAGTATAATTGACGTTTTCATTGAACTGAACAATTGGATTTTGAGATGAAGAATTTGTTCCATCAACGAAAGTCACTGATTCAGGCAAAAATGTCCAGTTCCATGCTGTTGGACAATTTTCTGACATATCAGTCATTTGAACAACCATTCCTGCACATCCAACTGTTGATGTTGCCTCGAATGCGACATCCGGAGCCGTAGCCGGTACTACATTAATACAATCTACACAGATAAAAGTATCGGTCCCCAAAGGATTTGATACTGATAGGGTTACGTCAAAAAGACCTTCGGTTTCGTACACAATTCCCTCTGGGTTTTGAAGTGTTGAAGAGGAAGGTGTGCCTCCTTCAAACGTCCATAACCATTCAAAGGGTGTACCAATGGTCTTATCTTCAAAGTCAATTGAACAACCAGCAGCAAAATTAGATGAAGATGGTTCAAAACCAGCTGTCAGGCTTCCATAATAGAGTGTGGAACTCCATAATCCCCTGCCATAAGTACCCGCACGAATCAAATCGCCTTCAGGGCCAGATGGATTATAATAAATTTCTATTTCGGTAACTTTTGCACTTGCAGGCATTCCTGAGCTGAAATGAAGCCATTCTCCCATAGAAGCATCACGGTAAAAAACACCAATGTCGGTCCCCAGATATAGCCCTTCATTACTATTTTTGTAAAAAGCAATTGAATTTATTTGAACATTATTTAAATTGTCAGTAATGTTTTGCCAGCTTTCACCATTGTTTTCCGATTTATAAATCTGGGTCTGCTGAGCCATATAAACAACCCTGTTATTCATCGGATGTGTCTCAAGTGCTGTAATGGTGTTATTTGACGGCAAATTACCTGTCCGTGTAATCCAGACGACAGAAGCATCTTTTGCATTATCAGTATAATAAAGTTTGCTTCCACTGGCAGCGTATAAAATAGTAGTGTTTGCCTTTGATTGAGCCAAAACGTTCATATTGGAGTTATTCATAGTGCTTATTTTGGCCCATTGAACGTTGCCAGTGCCAGACGCTTTGATATTGGTACTTCGCCAGATATTTTTATAACCTACAAACATTGTATTGCCATCATCATGATCAACGACAAATGGTGTGACCCAGCCGCCTCCTTCATTAATTCCATTTGAATTTTGGCCAGCTATCTTACCCTGCTGATTGTTGTTGAAATTCCGGAAAATATCACCGTAATAAAGCGTTGAATAACTGTAGCGATCATCCTCCGGATCATAAGCACATTCCATTCCATCACCCCCTCCTACGGAAAGCCAGGTACTTGAATTCATTGCTGATGTTCCATTGTCCTGATAACCATTGATCACATAATCAGGGTTTGTTTGGCTTTGACCTATCTTGTAGGCCTGACTTATAACCAATCCATTGGTAATCTCCTCCCAGTTTGCGCCCCCATTTTGAGACCAGTAAATTCCTCCGTCATTTCCAACATAAAGCCGGTTATTCAAAGGAGAATATTCCAATACATGAAGATCGGCATGCACAGACTGAACGCCACAGCCACCATACCAATGCGATCTGATAGCCCAGGTTAATCCACCATCGATTGAACGAAAACTGTTTACTCCACCTGCAATAATTATATCTGCATTGTTTGGATCAACAGCAATATCAAGGTCATACCAGGCCTGTCCACCATCACCACCATTGCAATCCCATGACATAATATTGGGAGAATCAGAACGCAGTTCAAAGCTTAGTCCAGCATCTACAGAACGATAGATACCTTTATAAGATTCAGAATTGGTGAGTAAAAAGTATACAACCTCAGGATTTGCAGCAGAGACGCCTATCACACCTCTTGCACCACCGGGAAGTCCGTTATTAATTGCTGTAAAAGTTATTCCATTGTTTTCTGAGCGGTAAAATGTTCCACCTGTTGCCGCATAAACAACTTCAGCATTATCAGGTTTGAAAACTATTTCTTTGAAATTTCCTGTTCTTGAACGCTCCCAGGTATCACCAGCATTTGTGGTCCGATAAATACCTGAACTAGTGGCCGCCAAAATGATTTCTGAAGTGGTAGGATGTTGAATCAATCGACCTACCGTTGCATTTCCCATTCCGTTGTTCCACGGTATCCATTCATTTCCACCATCTGCGCTACGCCAAACGCCCAAACCCGGCGCATCGCCTGCATCCCTGTCACCAGTACCTATAAAAATTGTATTGGGGTTTCTGTAGTCCATAACAATCGAAGAGACTCCTAATGTTGGCAGATGATCAGTCAAAACAGTCCAGCTTATACCGTGATCATTACTGACCCATAAACCTCCTGCAGGTGCACCCGTATAAATTACCTGTGGATCAACAGGATGAAATGCGATAGAATTTATCCGGCCTAAACCTCTGTATCCATTGTATCCTGATGGTACTGTAAACGGGCCTAAAGCTGTCCAGTCTCCATTCAGGTTTTTATCAGTGGACTGTTGTTTGGCTATAACCTTGTAAGCTTTCATTTCACGATCAACCGGAGGGAGGATGCCATCGGTCGAAACGCGTTGATCCATCATATATTCCCAACGTTTGAAAGGCTTATAACCACTACCCTTTGTAATTTCACGGTCTGTCCAGAATAATTCAAAAGCTCTTTTTGTTGAAAAAAAATTTGCATTTCTATCCTGCATCATTTCTATCCAATAGGGATAAGAGGCAGTGTCATTTACCTGCGAATAGGCTGAAAATTGAAAATGGAAAGTAAGAATAAAAAGAATAATTAGGGCAAAAATCTGTTTTAGCTGAATGGAAAGCATATGCTGTCTTTTTTGGTTTTTAAAAAACTACTGACTTAAAGGCAAAATTAACTTTATTCGTTTCAACTCAATCACAAAATACAGTTTGAGGCAGGCAAATGACAGTTTTCGGATTCTCCAGAAATATTTGGAATTTGAATTTAAAATAAATGTCATCAATGTGACTGATTCAATGTGAGTTACGAAATGTTATTTAACAATGACACAAAGCAATTGAGCAGGCTCTTGGAGCAAGGTTTACAAGGAAAACGCTTCCTATTCGTTTTTTTTTTAAATTTGCCGGCTTATAAAACATAACTTCTCATTAAAGAAATTTGTAAAGTATTTAAAACAAACACTTTAGTCATCAACTCCGATATAATGAAACATTTTAATACAGTAATAACGGGTACCGGATGCTACGTTCCTAGTCAAATTATCAGCAATTCAGCCTTCGTAAAAAACATTTTTTTTGAAAAAGATCAAAGTTTAATAGAAACTGAAGGTGAAGAGGTAGTACAGAAATTCAAAGATATTACTGGCATTTCTGAAAGAAGATGGGTAACAGATGATCTTAATAGTTCAGATATAGCTGCCATTGCTGCGCAAAGAGCCATTGAGGATGCAGGTATTGATCCGGAAACTATTGACCAGATCATTTTAGCACAAAATTTCGGAAATGTTGCTTCTCGAAGTATACAAACAGAAAATGTTCCCAGTCTTGCTTCAAGAGTTAAACATGCGCTTGGAATTAAGAATACCGATTGTATTCCTTATGATATCATTTTTGGTTGCCCGGGCTGGATTCAAGGTGTAATTCAGGCAAATTCTTTCATTAAAAGCGGTATGGCTAAACGCTGTCTTGTGATAGGCACTGAAACTCTTTCAAGAGTTGTTGATCATTTCGACAGAGACACAATGATTTTTAGCGATGGAGCAGGTGCAGTAATTGTTGAAGGTTTAGAAGAGGACGAAAAGCGGGGAATGCTTTCTTATTCTTTTGTGTCGCATACTGCAGAGGAGGTTGATTATCTCTACCATGGAAAATCAAACTCCCCCGATGGTGAACCTTTGGTTGGGTATATCAAGATGAATGGGAGAAAAATTTATGAGTATTCTCTTCTACATGTTCCTGGAGCAATGAAAACAGCGCTTGACCGCGCAGGCATTGAAATTGATCAGGTAAAAAAAATTGTGATACATCAGGCGAATGAAAAAATGGATGAAGCTATAGTGATGCGTTTCTTTCGTCAATACGGGATTAAACCAAACCTTGCCGAAATTATGCCCATGAATATTCAGAAGCTAGGTAATAGCTCAGTAGCTACTGTTCCTACCTTGTACGATATGATTTTAAAAAACCAGGTTGAAGGTCATCAAATTAGCAAGAATGACATTTTGATTTTTGCTTCTATCGGGGCTGGAATGAACATCAATTCATTTGTTTACAAACAATAGTTTAACGCACTTTATATTGCACTCTGTGCAATAAAATCACTTTTTATTCATTTAATAAGCTGTCGGGTTTGTTTTCGATTTTGATTGAAAACTGAAAAATTATTTATAAAGCTTATATATTTTTATACTGATGGGTGAAAAAGTAAAAAAAAGAGTTTTGATTATTGGGGCCAGTATAAAACCATCAAGGTTTTCCTACCTTGCGTTAAAAAAACTTACTGAACACAATCACGAAGTATTTGCAATCGGTAATAAGGAAGGTGAGATCTTTGGGGTTCAGATTCAAAAATCAAATGCATCATTAGGAAATATTGATACAGTTATCCTCTATATCAATCCAATAAATCAGATCAATTACGAAGACTATATTTTAAAACTGCATCCAAAAAGAATCATATTTAACCCGGGAACTGAAAACATCTCTCTGGCAGCAAGGTCCAGAGCAGCAGGTATTGAGGTTGTGATGGATTGCACTTTGGTAATGCTTGATACTGGAAGTTTCTGACACAGTATTTTGCTGGCTTAATTTTTTCTATTTTTGCACATTAATGTATAGGTTGTTTAGCAACAAAAAAACCGAATGAAAAAATTGTATTTAAACTGGTTTCATCTAAAATATTTAATAATGATCTTGTTTGTTGCGACTTTGATCAGCTCAAAATCAGCTTTTTCGCAAATTGATTGTATCATAAGCACTTCACACCAAATGCCTGTTTGTTCCGGCACTTCAGTAACCCTTGAGGTTGCCACTGGTGAAAACTTGATCTACTTTTGGTCACCTGGTGGTTTTACAACATCATCAATTACCATAGAAGCAGATGAATCGTTGATTTTCGATGTTCTTGTAACTGATACATTGAATGATATAACATGCCAGAGTGAGCCCTTCAACTTTGAAGTTCACCCGACTTTTCAGATTGATTTTGAGCAAATGCAATTGACATGTACGAATGGTGATAATGACAATGGGAATACAGCTATGATGCGAGCAACAGCAAATGGAGAAAGCGGACCTTATAACTATGAATGGGATGTGAGACCCACACAAATAGCACCCGGAAACCCCTCTGTTGCCATTGGACTGAAAGCCCACCTTTGGTATTATATCAACATTACCGATCAGTATGGCTGCATTCAATACGATTCAGTTTTTACGCGCGCTTTTTCTAATCCTGTTGTCGAAATTATTACGACTCCGGATACAGCCTACATTCAAAATCCTTATGTGACAATAGAATTCAATAATTTGTCTGCTGATTCAGTTTCTGTTATTTCAAATTTTTGGGAATTAGGAGATGGTAGTCCTCGTTCTGATCTTGAAAGCCTCACACATGTTTACAGTGAAATTGATGACTATATTGTCGTCTTAACAGTCTTTAATGAGCATGGATGTGATACAGTTTTCACCAAAGATGTCAAAGTTCTGCCCATTAAACTTAAAGTCCCTAATATCATTACACCCAATGGAGACAATATAAACGATATATTATTTATTACAGAAGGGGCTGATGAAACTGAACCTGATGAAAGCTTCAAATCTGCCTTTAGCTCTGGCGCCATCAAACCATTGTCTGCCTATTATCAACGCACTTCATTGGTAATTTTTAACCGGCAGGGCAGAAAAGTTTATGAATCAACAGATTACAATAACGATTGGGGAGCAGATGGCTTAAAAGACGGCGTTTATTTTTATGTGTTGCATTGCGAGGGATTTAAAAGTAATGAGGTTTATAAAGGATCAATTACTATTATGGGAAGGGGAAATTAACAAGTTTCCTTAAATTCGCAAAAAATATTTTGGTAATTTTATTCTATGAAAAAAATACTTTTTAACCTGATTGCTCCCTTTATCGTGTTTGTTTTGATAATTTCTTGTCAAAATGAGCAAAAAAACATTCCTGCCAACCTGGTCAATAATCCTAAAACTGCTTTAGGAGAACAAAGTAACGAAGTATCTGAAATATCATTTACGACACTGGAACATGATTTTGGTCGTTTAATACATGGCGAAAAAGTAAGCCATATTTTCAAATTTAAAAATACTGGCAAGGCTGATTTATTGCTAAGTAAAGTTAGTGCAAGCTGCGGTTGTACTGCCAGCAAATTTACCAAAGAACCTGTTAAACCCGGGCATGAAGGTACAGTTGAAGTCATCTTTGACTCTAACGGCCAACGCGGAATTCAAAATAAAACCGTCACAGTAATCACAAACGGGCGGCCTCAAAATACTGTGCTTCGAATCAAAGCGCAGGTAACTACTCCTGAATCTTATTAAAATTTATACTATGAACTTAATGAACATTTTACTTTTTTCTCCGCCCGCTGAGGGTCAGGAAAGCGGAGGCTTGATGTCTTTCTTGCCATTAATTCTTATTATGGTGGTTTTCTATTTCTTTTTCATTCGACCTCAAATGAAGAAAGCCAAAGACCAGAAAAAATTCCGAGAAGCCTTAAAAAAAGGTGATAAGGTTATAACAATTGGCGGAATTCATGGGAAAATTGCCGAAGTTAGAGACACAACAATTCTGCTGGAAGTTGAAGGCGCAAACAAACTTCTGTTTGAAAAAAGCGCTGTCATTTCTGATAGTTCTCAGGTAGGACTGGCAAAGTAATCCACATGTTATGAATCGATTATGAATCAATAGGATTTTTACTATTTAAAGAGAATCCTATTGATTTTATTTTAAAATTGTACCCATCAAAGAATTCTCAGAAATTTATTTTTCTGAGATAATTACTATAATCCAATGAGTCAAAATGAAAATGATATTAAAAGTCAGGTAGTCTTAAAAAAAAGACGAAAAATCCTGACGTTTCTGTTTTTTCTGTTTTTTTCATCCTTCTTATGGATTTTAATAAAGCTCTCAGTTTCATACATCATACCATATAAATTGGATTTTGTACTTTTTGATTTACCTGCCAATATGTGGATAAGTGAAGATCAGTCGACCCAAAGTTTGAGCATTTCAATTAATACAACCGGATTTAAATTACTAAAAATAAAATATTTAGCTTCAAAAAGGGGAACAATTCATTTTCCATTGAGTCAACTCCCCTATCGAAAGCAAAATGAAAACACGTATTATCTTAATACACTCAACTTACAAGATTTGATTGCAGGTTTTCTTGGTATCAATGAAAAGGATATTGAATTTATTGAAAAGGAGATCTTTTTCCGAATTGTACCCATGCAAAGTAAGAAGGTTCGTATAGAGGTAGATTCAAAAATTAATTTTAAAGAACAATACAGGCAGTATGGCCCAATAAAAGTTTTTCCCAAAAGCGTTGAGGTTTTTGCACCTAAAGCAATTCTCGATACATTAAGCTATATTACTACAGAGACTATTTCAGGAAAAGACATTGATTTGCCCATTGATGACTCCTTGAATCTTAAATACGACGAGTCCTTAATAAGACCTTCATTGCGCAAAATTGCAATTCATATTGATGTTGAAAAGTACACCGAATCTTCTGTAAAATTAAATGTCATAAAGCCAGGAAAACCAAGGATAAAAGTATTTCCTGTTGAGGTTGAAGTCTTTTTTTCCGTAGCACTAAAAGATTTTGATTCACTTTCCAAAGATCAGTTTGTGGCAGCTATTGATACATCCGGACTTTATGCGAGAAAGAAACTATTATCGGTATTTTTAAAGCAAAAGCCTTCTTTTGTTAAAATTATTCGTATAGAACCCGAGCAAGTTGAATATATCATTTTAAAGCAATGATAAAAGTTGCCATAACCGGCAATATGGGAAGTGGTAAATCGATTGTATGCTTCCTGTTCGAGCGTTTGAAAGTGCCTGTATTTTACGCTGATCAAGAGGCAAAAAAACTATATTCAAGACCTGATATCTATCAAAAAATGCGTCTTTACTTTGGACGTTCTGTGTACGACAAGCAAAAAGACATTATTCCTTCGAAATTAGCAAAACGAATTTTTAATAAGCCAGAAGACTTAACATTTGTGAATAACCTGATTCACCCTGCTGTTTACGAACGTTTTGAAGAATGGCTTAAAGAACTTAAGGGTTCTAAGTATATTCTGTATGAAGCTGCTATACTTTTTGAAACAAAGAGCGAATCGAAATTCGATAAAGTTATTTTAGTTTCCGCACCTGAGTTTCTTCGTATCGAACGTATTTTATCACGCGATAAATCAAGTCTTAAAGCTATAAAAAGCAGGATGGAAAAGCAATGGCCTGAAGAGAAAAAAAATGCTCATTCTGATTTTGTGATAATCAATGATGGAAAAACAATGTTATTACCTCAGATTTTAAAAATTCACCGTTCGCTTCTTGAAAGTTATTGAAGCATTGCATTTAAAACTGCTATATTTTCCAAGACTCCTCCTCTTTCTTTTGTTCTATTCTATTAGAAAGCTTCAGAATATGAGATTTCTTAATTGAATATTTAAGTAATAAATTACCTCTTAGTATTGGTAAATAATAACAATTTATTGTTATCAAATTTTCATACTGCTTCTTCTATTTCTTAGTGTTCCAAAATTGGAACATACACTTTGAAATTTGAAATTCTGCAATCAATTTGATAATTATTTAAAAAACTGATATGATGTATTTTACATTTTCTGTTGAAAGAATATTCAGTCTATTAAAGTACTTTTAGTACTTTAATTGCCAATTTTGGAATTGAACGTCTCAAAATGGGAATAAATGGAAGTGGTAATTGCATAACTAAATTTATTTATCCTGCTATAGCAAGGCTTCCAGCTATTATGATTATTATCGGTATAATTTTTGATCAGTTTTATCAGATTAAAAAATCAATCAATTAATACTTATTTAACATAAAGTAAGTGAAAAATTTTACAAAATATATACTCATTTTACTCCTTACCTTTTTTATAACCTTTGTAGGCTTTGACTTGAAATCTCAAAGTATAGATAAAGAAGATTCAAACCTTGTTATCGTTTTTAAACATGACAATAATTTCTCAGATCAGTTTCATAACAAACCTATGAATTTTAATATCCGTTTGGATATTGATCGCCTGAAAAAACTTCAGCCGGAAGAAAGGGAAACCGAAGCAACTTATTACTTCCCTGACACCATACTTCTTTATTCTGTTGGTGATAATCCAAAACGCTATAATTATTTTTATTCTCAAAAAGGTGAACGACTCATCACCTTTATCAAAGAATTCAAAAACAACGATTGGACCAATAAATCTTTTGAAAATTGTTCATACGATGAATTTGGCAACCTGCTCACTTCCACATGGCAAAAGTGGGAAAATGGTGGTTGGGTCAATACTATTAAATCTATTTATACCTATACCACGAACAGAAAGGTATTAACATATATAGGTCAACAATGGAACGGTTCGTCATGGGTCAACCAGAATAAAACCACAAATTCCTATGACGTAAGCGGGAACGCAGTTGCCATACTTATGGAAACCTGGATATCTGGAAACTGGACAAATGTTTCTTATGAATTATACACCTATGATTCAAGCAATAACAGGCTGACTGGATCGCGTCAGGTTTGGATAAATGGCGGTTGGTTAAACGATCAGCAATATACATATACATACAATGCCAATAACAGCATGCTTACCAGCATCATTGAAAATTGGTCCAATGGTGAATGGACTTTATTTTATAAAGAAACGTACATATACAATACATCCAATCAACCCATCCAAGTCACAGGGCAATTATGGACAGGCTCTGTCTGGGCATTTAGCGAAAAATATACATATACCTACAATATTCTTGGTTTTGTAACAATGGCAGTTGGTGAAAAATGGGAAAACAACCAATGGGTCTTTTATGAAAGAGGACAGTTTGGACATAATAATTTTGGAGGAATACAGTCCTCTCTTCGCGAACTTTGGTCAGCCAACAATTGGATGAATTCAAACCTGACCAATTACAATTATGATGTAAGTGGAAACGCTCTCATTTGCGATCTTTATTTCTGGGACGGAAATTCCTGGATTCAAAATCAGGATGGAATCATGAGACTCTATTATTCATATAGCATTAATACAAAGGATGTAACGGGTTATAAAGCTTTGGCAAGTTACACCTCAATTCAGGTTGGTATTCCAGATTCTGAAATGGAAAATAAACAGACTTTGACATTAACCCCCAACCCTGCCAATGATAAAGTAATCCTTCATTTTGAATTATCGAATGATGTTGAAACAGAAATATATATTTATAACAATGCTGGAGTAAAGGTGATTGAAGTTGCTAAATGCAAGATGAATAAAGGCAAAAAAAATATTACTCTGTCCGTCAATGACCTTCCTTCAGGGATGTATATGGTCCGTTTAACGGCAGGCAATCAAACAAAACATGTTAAATTATTAATAACGAAATAACCAAATTAATAAATATTGAAACATTTTTAAACCCAACTATTATGAAATCTTTATCACACCTTAAACATCTTGCATTCATTGCTACTGTTCTTTTTGCAATCAATGTGAATGGTATTGCACAGAATCCAGAACCGTACATCACTGTTATTCAACCTAGCGAGGATAATATTGAATGGATTATCGGGCAAACGTATCTGATCTCCTGGACTGACAATCTGACGCAGCCCGTATTAATCGAATTGGCCAATTACGGTGTTGCAACACCCACTTTTACAACAATTGCCTCTTCAGCTCCAGGCTCCACTTACAGCTGGACGATTCCTAATACTGTACCTGAAGGAGATAATTTTAAAATCAATATTTGGAGTACGGTAAATACGACCCTTTATGACGCCAGTAATCATCCTTTTAAAATTAAAGCAAATGCTTCAGGATCATTTATTAAGGTAGAACAACCCAGTCTTCCAGGCATAACATGGGTGAGGGGAACATCTAATTTAATTTCATGGTCAGATAATGTATCTGGCCCTGTAAATATTGAGTTAGCTAACTTGAATGATCCTGATAATCCTACTTACCATATGATTAAAACTGGAGCTGAAGGTTCAACTTGGGTTTGGGATATACCTGCTACAACCTATCCAATTGGAACTAAATATAAGATTAATGTTTGGGGTTCAGACAATACTATTGTAGGTTCTAGTGCACATTACTTTACTTTAGCAGACTATCCAGTTGGAGGTTCTATTGAAGTCCTCCAGCCAAGCGAAGAAAATATTTCCTGGTTAAGAGGATCATCCTATTTGATTTCCTGGTTAGATAATATTTCTGGTCCTGTAAATATTGAATTAGCCAACTTGAATGATCCTGATCCTAATAATCATACTTATACAATGATTGCTACTGGCATTGAAGGATCAACCTGGGTTTGGCCTGTTCCTGCTACAACCTATCCAGTTGGAACAAAATATAAAATTAATATTTGGGGAAATAATAATAGTATTCATGGTTCAAGTGAGCACTATTTTGCACTTGCCGACAATCCTGTAGGTGGAAATATTACAGTTGTACAACCAAGTGAAGAAGGCATTACCTGGTTGAGAGGAACATCTCAACTTATTTCATGGAATCCAACAATACCTGGACCGTTTAATATTGAATTAGCCAACTTGAATGATCCAGACCCTAATAATCATTCTTATCATATGATTAAAACTGGAGTTGAAGGATCCACATGGGTATGGGCTATTCCTGCTATGACCTTTCCAGTTGGTGCAAAATACAAAATAAATGTCTGGGGTTCAAACAATACTATTGTAGGTTCAAGCACACATAATTTCGCATTGGCAGATTATCCATTAGGCGGTTCTATTGAAGTTCTTCAGCCAAGTGTTGTTGGAATCAAATGGCTTAGAGGGACTTCTCATCTAATTTCATGGAATCCAACAATTCCAGGACCGTTCAATATTGAATTAGCCAACTACAATGACCCAAATAGCTTTACTATGATTGCTACCGGAGTTGAAGGCTCAACCTGGGTTTGGCCTATACCTGCAACTACATTCCCCTTAGGAAGTCAATATAAAATAAATGTCTGGGGAAGCAACAATACAATTGTTGGTGCCAGCGCCAACTATTTCTCACTTGTTGACACTCCCGGCGGCACCATAGATGTTCTTCAACCTGATGGTGGTGAAACCCTATATATAGGAACATCTTACCTGATTTCCTGGATTGATGACATTCCAGAATCTGTAAATATTGATTTAATTGGTGGAGCTACTTCACCTATTCCATTGGCTGATCATGTTGTTGGATCAACCCATGTTTGGAATATTAATAATCCAGCAATTCTACCCGGATCTAATTATCAAATTAAAATATATAGTACAATTAGCGGCGGTCCAGTAGGAATGAGCGCCACGACTTTTACCATTGCCAATCTTCCGCTCACTTTCTCTGTTTACCCCAACCCTGCCAGAGATGTTGTAAACGTCAAATTTGATGATTCTGCCACCGAAACATACACCATTCAGTTGATGGATCGATTCAATATGCTTATAAGTTCTCGAGTGTTAGATGCCGCTAATGTAAAAGAGTTACAGATTTCAACGGCTAACCTGCATAACGGAGTTTATTTCTTAACTGTTACATCCGATAAAACCAGATCCACGCAAAAGGTGATGGTTCAGCGATAGACGGTTTAAAGTTTCAATATTTGGACAACCCCGCCACATTCATTTGTGGTGGGGTTGTTTGTGCTATTAACCTGAGTTCGACATAAGCAAAACGCTAAAAAAGAGTAAGTTGACCGTTGTTGGTTAACATTTCGTACTTAATACCAGGCTTTTTAGGCAGGA
>PHDU01000128.1 GCA_002842755.1 Bacteroidetes bacterium HGW-Bacteroidetes-1
AATTACCTTATAAATAACAATTGTTCTTCAATACTTATCAATTTTTTATTATTGTATATTGATGCTTGTGGAATGGGTTTTTAGACAGTCTGACGGATGCAGCATGGGAGGTTTTCATGCGGCAAATTTTCTTTTCAGATATCCGCTAACTTTCGACACAACAATAGCTATCAGCGGCATTTTTGATCTAAAGCTTTTTATTGGTGACTATATGGATGATTCTGTTTATTTTAATTCCCCCCTCCATTATCTGAGAAATCTAAACGATGGGTATGTTTTAGATCAGCTTCGCAAAAATACTATTGTTATAGCTGTTGGCCAGGGAGCATGGGAGGAAGAAATGATTTCCGATACCAATGAGCTGAAGGCCATCCTTGAGAAAAAAAATATACCGGCATGGATTGATTATTGGGGCAATGATGTTGATCACGACTGGCCTTGGTGGCGCGTGATGGTGCCCTATTTCGTCGAAAAGCTTTTCTAAGCGTGAACTTTAATAGCCATTCTTGCTGTTAACTCTAAACGCTAACCCTGAATCATGGCTAAAAGTTTGATGAGGAGGTTTTTATTGAAATTAGAATAATAGGTTTTCTATCCGTCAAAGCACTCTGGCTTTCTCAACAGCTCCAAAAACCCGTAAAAAATTTCCTCCCCATATTTTACCAATCTCTTCCTCAGTATAACCTCTTTTAAAAAGTTCTGCTGTTATATTCGGAATTTGACTTACATCAATGCAATCTTTCAGTGCTCCTCCACCATCGAAATCAGTTCCGATACCTACATAATCAACACCTATCGTATTAACAATGTAATCAATATGATCAACAAGATCAGATACAGTGGCAAGTTCGACAGGATATTTTTTCTCAATTTCATCCCATGCATCGTGTGCCTGCTGTGTTTGCTCATCATTTAGTCCTATAAAATAGTTATACTGCTTTCGGAGTTCATTTATTGCGTTTTCCTTGTCTGGATTGATTTCCTGTTTTTTCACATAAGTACTCAAAACACAAACTTGGACCACTCCCCCATTCTTTTTCAAAGCCAACAGCATATCATCCGTCAGGTTTCTTGGATGATCGCATACTGCGCGGGCATTGGAATGCGATGCAATTACGGGTGTAGTTGTAGTTTTCAAGACATCATAAAATGCACGATCCGAAATATGACTTACATCTACCATGATTCCCAATCGGTTCATCTCCTGGACAACCTCTTTTCCAAAGCCTGACAAGCCATTGTGCTCCAGAGTATCTGTCGATGAGTCACAAATATCATTGTTTTTGGTGTGCGCTAAGGTGATGTACCTTGCCCCACGATTGTACAATAATTCAATCATGGATAAATCCTTTCCAATTGGATAACCATTTTCAACACCTAAAAAGATGGCACGTTTTCCTTCTTTTTTTAAACGCCATGCATCAGCTACATTACGGGCAATTTCAACTTTTTCAGGATAGAGTGACATCGTAGTGTAAACCTGATCAAAAATGCGCATTGCTTTTTCCCTCGCATTCAGGTTTCCTTCAACAGTCCGCGGTCCTTGTCCAACAAAAACAGCAAAGAAAACAGCATCAAGACTTCCTTCTTCCATCCTTGGAAGGTCGATTCGTCCTCCCCTTTTCTGAGGGTCATTGCGTTTTCCAAAATCAAACCCATTGCGATTTAACATCAATGGAGTATCTGTGTGACTGTCTAACGTTAATACCCGCTGATGAATTTCTTTCGCTTTATCTAACTGTGACTGGCCAAAGAACGAAAATGATTGAATCAATACTAAACAGAGAAAGAACAATTTTTTTAGCATCTGGAAACAAAATTAAAATAAAGGGGCAAATCTAATCAAAACATGCATTTAACAAATTTGAAAAATCATATTGATGAATCATAGAAAGATTTTCATAATGAATGTATCTTTATTCTTATCACATTTTGATAATTTTCAAAGTGGATACTGCTCCACTTGACATGATTTTAGCATAGTATACACCAGATGGGGCGATCCTGCCATTTAGATTTTTACCATCCCATCTGAAACTTAGATTATTTATATCGATAACACCCGGCCTTTGTAAAGTGCTGATTAACTTACCTTCTGCATTAAAAATATACATCGTTTTCGTTTCATTTTTGGATCCAAAAATGTTGAAATCGATAGCTTCAGAGAAAGGATTGGGAGATGCAACTATACGAATACTGCTTTCAGTTTTAATGTCAGATTCGTCAGGGAAAGAAACAAGTAAGTAACCCAAATCGAAGAATGCGAGTATTCCGGTCATGAGCGACTTACGCTTTTCAAAATCGTTGATACCTCCAAAGCTTCCAAATTCGAGGAGAGAGCCAATCGACTTATAATTTGCAGTTTCATTTGCTATCATGGTGTAACTATCTTCCGCTATATCAGTTCTGATAACGGGAAAAGCATTTAAAACAGGGGCCATTCTATTAATCAGGAATGGGTATGCTCCGTCAAAATCAGCAGTTATTCCTGCGGCAAGCGTATTGTCTATTCCTTGTAAGCTCGTAAATGAAAGCATTGAGGGATAATTTTGCACGACAAGACCAAATTTACTATGAACAGCTGTATTTTGCCCCCAGGTTATTGTCCCCTCCATATAGATATTTCCACCTAAAGTTAGATATTCTGCCAATTGAAGACCTTCTGCGTTGCTAAGGGAAGTGTAAGTATAATAAGTTCCAAGGCAAATTAGAATAGTCCGATAGTTTGTAAGAACTTCAGGCAGTGTCTCTACATATACATAATCAATTTGCAAACTATCAATCACCTGAATTATGGCACTCGCTGAAAGGTCGTTTTTTGCCTTATTAAATATCAGCAATGGATATTGTCCGATTTTTGCAACAAAAGATGAAACCCATTGGTTACCACCTGCATCAGTAATGTTCAGGGAGAAAACCGCTTCGTGCTGGACAGGGCATTGAGATGCAACAGAAACAGAGTAACTTTTTGACTGCACAGCACCTGGTTGCATATTGCCATACATTTGCTGGACAGCTTGATGAATGGTAAGATATTCATCATTTGAAGTCAGACTTGCTGTAACATTTTCAGATAACAGATGACCTAAGTTCCTTAATTGAATTATTAATGGAGCTGTTTCACCCGGATCGAGCTTGTTATTATCACCATCATCCACCTCCCAATTGGTCATTAATATTTTTGAAGCACTGATTTCAATGCTAATAGTTCCAATTCGAGATCCCATGCTTGATTGAAATAATAAATCAGCTAATAAAGTATGTCGATCAGGACAATCCTGCGCTATCGTGAAAGAAAATGCACTTTCCAAATGAATTTCAGCATTGGCATCAATTGCTCCAGCAAAAACTTCTCCGTCTGTAATCTGTAAAAAAGGGTCATTGGTTGACAACTGAACATTGAGGTCAGTAATTTCATTGGCTGATGCATTTAAAATGGTCAAATCCATTGATACCTCACTCCCATTATGTACAGTTTGCTGGTCGGTTGGAGTTAAAGAATATTCAAATCGAAGACCATCCGAAAATTGGAGTACTTTTTGATCAGAAGTCCCTCTGTCATCTGTAACCTTTATTGTCAAATTACTTATTTGATTAAGGTTTTGAGAAATTCCCATCAAAAATCCATTATCATCCAGGGTTAAGCCAGCAGGTATTTTTTCCGGAAGGAGCCGACACGATTGAAAATCAGGAAGTGCAGTAGTGTTGCTACTTCCGATAAGTTTATAAGTTTCGTTATTTCCGGCAGAAACTCCTGAATACCAAAGGACATTCTCGTCCACAAGTATATTGTTGAAATAATACTCAATCGTCCCATCAGCAAACAACTTAACTGCAAAATCACCAAAACCTATTGTTTCATCGTAATAAGCTAAGGGCTGTTTCCATCGAATGATGGCTGAATCAGAATTACCTTCATACCAAATACCTTCACCTTCCTTCGTACCAGGATAATATTTAACTGGCGTAAATAAAAATGCCGAAATATTCTTCACAGTACGGAAAAGCAGATAAGTATCCTTGTAATAAGGCCATGGATAAATGGAAGGTTCGAACATAATAAAACCGTCGCGATGCACATACAACTCGTTATATTCTTCACCATAAAAAGGGAAATTAAATTCGAGTTCCAATCTTGCAAATTTGTAGTTCGGGGCTTCTAATTCAAGCTGTGTTCCTTCAATTTCGGGATAGGATGATTCGAAAAACTGTTGATGAAAAGGTGTCACCATTTCCCAGTTATAAGGAGAGGAACCGCCATCGGCTTCTATTTGAAAACCTGCATCAAAAAGCGGAATCTGTTCAGTAGTAATATTCACTTTTTCAAATTCGGACTGATGCTGGATATGCAACCGTGTAATATCGTTGTTGACCAGGGGAATATTTTGCTCTGAAAAAACAACTTCAACAGGTATATCTTGACAATAATCCATTACTGAAAATTGAATAATTTCTCCTGCTCCCTGAGATTGCGGGTCATTCTCATGAATTTCTAAATAAAAGTCTGATTGTTGCCCCGGTTGGATAAAACTTAGCAAAGGCGAGATATCAAGGCCAATTTCAATTGTTTTATTACTTTCATCTGAATTACCTCCCTGCATGTATTGTGGACCACCCTGATAGTTAAAAACAGGAAAGTAGAGCAGATGTTCCGGAATTGCAGATACTGTATCTGATGAAACTCCTGCCACGATTCTCAACTGCTCTCTCATGTTGTGTTTCATCGTCAACTTAATTGTCAGCAGAGGCTCATAGGTTTCCTTTACGTCAATAACATTTACCTGATGATTCCATATTCCTCCGAAATAAACATTTTTTGCCAGCGTCTGATACATCATATAACAATAACCTGAATTTGCCCAAAGGTCACCATACGAATTGGCAAACTTCAGAGCCCCTATTTCCCAGTCCTTCATATCAATAACCCCATCATCGTTGATATCAAGATGATTTGTATATTGACCATCATTATTATAGTCGTATCTGATGCTGTCGTTGTAACCAACGATTGTCATTGCATGAGTGGCATAATTGCCCGGAAACTGCGCAACCGCCTTATTGCCACCTTCCGGAGTTCCTTCAAGCAGCGTCACCATAGACCAGGGACTAGCTGCGTTAAAGTTGGCAACACCGCCCGACGAAGCATTTTCGAGGTGATGAGCCAACCAGTGTTTCAATGTTAACAAACCTTCAGGAGTTCCGACATTAATTTTCTTTACCGAACGAATTCTGTTTCTCATTGCGTTGTAATACGTTTCATAGCCCGAAATCCATATTAAGCCATCATCAATCGCAATGCCTCCATATTCTTCAACATTAGGTGTGCCAAGCGTGCGTAAAATTTCAAAACTATGCATATAGTTCACACCATAATAACCATTATAATTCATAAAATTATAAGCAAAATGCGAAGGAAACTGATTGATGAGTTGATCGGCTGAAATGTTTCTTTTTCTACACATTTCATAGGTAAAATTATATGCAATACCTGCGGCCTGCCCGCAAGAGGCTCCTGTTTGATTAAAGATAGGTCTGAAATAAGGCAAAGCTGAATTGTCGATAGCATAAGGCAACTCCTGACTTTTAAATATTTCAGGAAGCGTAAGTTCTTCAATATTTGAAAGCCACAAAGAGTCCTGACCATGAATATAATCGTGACTATTTACTGGTTGTGTTTGATCCGTTTGGCCAAAAGATACCGCGGAAAACAAAAAGAGGACTGAAATTAAAAATAAACGCATATTCAATTTATATTAAAAAAAAGCACTACCAAAAGTAGTGCTTTTACATTAATATATTTAACTCCTGACTTCGACAATGCGTCACCCTAAAAATTTATCCAGAAGCTTTCATCAAAAAGCATCCCTATTGATTGATGGTTTGGTGTAAGCAACATTGTTT
>PHDU01000028.1 GCA_002842755.1 Bacteroidetes bacterium HGW-Bacteroidetes-1
CATACTAAATCAAAGCTTCTCAAAATGGATGATCAACAAGCTGAATTATACCAATTAGTAATGAAAAATTTCTAGGGTGTCCCAAAAATGAAAACAAGATCGGACAGCCTCTTCTTTTATGTCTTTCAGCTACATTTTGAATAGCCACATGACTTACAAGTTAAGCAACCATCCTGATAAACAAGACTCTTGCTATCGCCACATTCCGGACACATTTTGCCTTGAGCCTGAGTCCCATCCGGAATATATCTTTTTAAAGCACGAACAACGCCGTTTTTCCAGGTATTGATGGAGTCTTCATCCAGTGTTAGATTCTGAACCAGTTCAATGGCGTATGGCAGAGGCATTCCGTGTCGTAAAATCCCTGAAATCAGTTTAGCATAATTCCAGTACTCTTTGTTGAACGAACGAGAGAGTCCTTCGATGGTAACTTTATATCCCTGCTTATCTTCAAATTGAAAATCATACCGGGCTTTCTCATTTTTATATTTCTCGCGCATGACCCAGCCTTTTTCAACCCAGGGAGGAAGAAAAAAGTCATCTGCTTTTCCAGTAAAGACTTCGTAAGGTTTATTATTGAGTTTACCAACAACAGCGATCCATTTTTCGTAGTTGTTCTGGAAACGAACTACATCAGCCTCCAGACGTGATGGTCTTGGTGGTGCAGTAGTTTCTTTAAATTCTTCGTTAAGGGAGTCTTTGTTTTTCTTTTCATCTGAGCTGATAAGCACACCCGATCGTGAACCGTCACGATAGATAGTTATTCCTTTACATCCACTTTCCCAGGCTGTAAGATAAATATTGCTCACAAGATCCTGTTCAATATCATTGGGCACGTTAACGGTTACGCTTATTGAGTGATCAACCCATTTTTGGATATCACCCTGCATTTTCACTTTGCTCAGCCAGTCGATATCGTTAGAGGTTGCTTTGTAATAGGGTGATTTAGCAATTATTTCCTGAAGACGATCTTCATCATACCCTTTCACTTCATTTACATCGAATCCATTGACGCTTAACCAGGTTTCGAATTTCGGGTGAAATACATTGTATTCTTCCCATGAATCGCCTACTTCATCTACAAAGCCAATAGTAACGTTGCGGTCGTTTGGATTAACTTTTCTACGACGCTTGTAACTTACCATAAACACGGGTTCAATACCAGAAGTTGTTTGTGTACAAATACTAACACTTCCTGTTGGTGCAATTGTAAGCATGGCAATATTACGTCGACCGACCTTTGTCATTTTTTCATACAGGCGGGGCGCACTCTCACGGATTCGCGCAATAAAAGGATTGTTTTTTTCTTTTTCAGCATCAAAAATCTCGAAAGCTCCTCTTTCTTCAGCAAGATCAACGGATGAACGATATACTTCAAGGGCAAGAAGTTTATGAACATCGACCGACAATTCTACTGCTTCTTTTGAACCGTAACGCGCTCCCAAAGCGGCGAGCATATCGCCTTCGGCAGTAATTCCAATGCCGGTTCTTCTTCCCTGAAGAGCTTTTTTGCGAATGTTTTGCCAGAGTCTTAATTCAACACCTTTAACCTCGATAGTCTCAGGATCAGCTTCAATCTTGGCTATAATGGCATCAACTTTTTCAATTTCCAAATCGATAATATCATCCATGATTCGTTGTGCAAACTTTGCGTGTTTTGAAAACAGCTCAAGATTGAACGAAGCTTTAGAGGTAAAAGGGGAGTCAACATAATTGTAAAGATTGATCGCAAGCAAACGACAACTGTCATAGGCACACAGAGGTATTTCGCCACATGGATTTGTCGATAAGGTCTTAAACCCCAGATCGGCATAAGAGTCGGGAATAGATTCGCGGATAATTGTGTCCCAGAAAAGTATTCCCGGTTCTGCTGAAGCCCATGCATTATGTGTTATTTTGTTCCAGAGTTTTGTGGCATCTATTTCCTGCACAAACCAGGGATTATTCGATTCTACTGGATACTGTTGAATAAAAGGCTTGTTTTCAATTACAGCCTTCATAAACTCATCAGTTATACGAACGGATACATTTGCCCCGGTCACTTTCCCAAGTTCCATCTTGGCATCGATGAATCTTTCAGCATCGGGATGTTTTACGCTAATACTCAGCATCAATGCTCCCCGGCGACCATCCTGAGCTACTTCACGTGTTGAGTTTGAATAGCGCTCCATAAATGGAACCACCCCAGTTGAAGTGAGCGCGCTGTTTTTTACAGGACTTCCTGTCGGGCGGATGTGAGAAAGGTCATGTCCAACACCACCTCTGCGCTTCATCAGCTGAACCTGCTCCTGATCAATTTTCATGATGCCTCCATATGAGTCGGAAGGACCATCGTTACCAATAACAAAGCAGTTTGACAATGATGACACCTGAAAGTTGTTGCCGATTCCGGCCATTGGACTTCCCTGAGGAACGATATAACGAAAATCTTTCAGTACTTCATAAATATCTTCTTCTGAAACGGGATTAGGGTACTTGATTTCAATGCGTGCGATTTCAGATGCCAGGCGTCGATGCATATCATCTGGCGTTAATTCGTATAAATTACCCTGACTGTCTTTTAATGCGTATTTATTCATCCAAACATTGGCAGCTAAAGCATCCCCTTTGAAGTAAACAGTCGAAGCAGCCAAAACTTCCTCGTGGGTGTACAATAATCTGTTTTCCTGCGATGATGGTTTAATAGATTCTTTATTTTCAGTTTCTCTTATAACTTCTGATTCTTCATGAAACTCTTTGAGCTCCGGCCGCATCCTCATTTCTTTCATTTTGTCGTAAAAACTGT
Organism: Bacteroidetes bacterium HGW-Bacteroidetes-1; assembly: GCA_002842755.1. Classification (GTDB taxonomy): domain Bacteria; phylum Bacteroidota; class Bacteroidia; order Bacteroidales; family F082; genus JALNZU01. The sequence goes on from PHDU01000028.1 coordinate 2,786, forward strand.
TTTCTTTTTCTTGTTTAACAGCAGCCTCGAGACTTGCAAAAAGATTGTTTTCCATAGCGTTTCTTATCAATTTCGATTTATTCGAATGAATAAAGCGTTGTTTAAATGTAGTTTAGTTTGTTTATTGCCATCCTCAATTAGGGACTGCAAGATACTACTCTATCATGATTTTTCTAAAGTGATTTTTGAACATCGTAATGTTGATAACTCATCAATCATAAGCCTGATAAGGGAAACAAAAACTTTTTAGTTCGTATTAATTTTTTTTGACTGATTTTTGAAAACTTTGGCATGGTACTTTGAAAAAGCTTAGAAGCATTGAAAAAGTTGACTTTACCTTCATTTTTCGCTTTTAATATGGCTTTAATTAAAAATGAACATTAAAATATTTTTCATGGAGTTGCAACCCTGAAAAGATGTTGATTTATTTGGACATTCTTATTTGCTCCAAAGCATTCGGAAAGCTACAATAAGTAAGGTTATTGCAAAAATTTTACGTAGTATATCAACAGGAATAGTCACAGCATATTTGGAACCAAAGTAACCCCCTATAAAGAAGGCAGCTGCAATAATAAGTGCGTATTTTAAATTTAAAGCACCAACTTTATAGTAGTTATAGGCGGCCATCAGTCCGATAGGAGGAAGCATGATGGCCAGACTTGTTCCCTGAGCAGTATATTGATCCATATGGAGCAAATAAATGAGTGCAGGGATAATAATCAAGCCTCCTCCCAAACCAATGAGGCCGCTAAATACTCCTGCGAATAAGCCAATAAGGACAAGTATTATAAATGTTGTAGCAGTCATAAAAATGTTTTCTAAAAGTCTAAACTGAAAGAAATGTAAAATACAGGTTTCGTAATTTTGGCGTCTTCGATACCCCAAGCGATATCAGCCCTGACAAAATATCCCAATAGCGTTGTGCGGGCACCCCCTCCAATTCCTCCAACAAGTGGATCTTTTTGAACCTCAACGGAAATGGTGAGCGGTCCATTATAAATGTAGTTTGTGTATAAGGAGTTCGATGGATCATAAGGATTCCATCCTGTCCAGGCTGTGCCAATATCACCAAATGCAACCAATTGAAAATTGCGAATGAAGTCGGAGCTGATTGGATTTTGAAACAGGTAGCTGAACACAGGAAACCTTAACTCGCTATTGGCAACAACGAAACTGTTTCCATTGCGAATGTTTTGATTGAAACCGCGCATATTGGTTGCAAGTGTTTGATAAGCATAGTTTTGCTCAAAATCAATAGGCGTTTGCTGATCAAATTTTGGTAAAAGCCAATTGTCAACACCTCCCATATAATAAATCAACTTGCTGTTGCCAAAAGAAGTGCTGGCGGCAAATCTGTTAGCCCAGATAAAATTGCGGTGTATCCGTTGGTAGTGTCGAAGATCGACTCCAAGCACTACAAAGTTTTTTGATTTGGGATCGATAAGTTGGTAGTATTCACCAAATAACTTCCATCGCATACCAATAAGAAGGTTCATGCCAATCTGACGGCTATTGTCGAAAACAAGTTCGCCACGAAGCCCTCCCCAGTTTTCATAAATATTCGGTTTTTTAAGATTGATCTGATCCGTGGCAAGAAAGACCTTCATATCATTGCGGTATATTGCAGTTCCTTTAACTGCCAAGATTTCGCTAAAGGGCCAGCTGAGCATATAAAATGCCTGATGAGAGTGGGTACGTGTATAGGCTGTAGTGCCAAAATCTTCAATGGATTGACGATGTAAAATGATGTGTCGGTCGAGTCGTTTTTTCAGATTGCTGAAGGAGAGGGCATATTCATTATTAGCGAGGTCGGTGTTGAGTCGTACGCCTCCACTGATGCGGTAATCCTCAAGCAGATCAATGAGATTAACGCCCATAAAAACATTAAATCCAGGATTCAGATATATAGGGGAACCGCCACCACTAAAAGGCTGATAATTATAGTTGATGTATGTGAAATCAACCTGTGTAATCAGATTATCATAAAAATACTCCACAAAATAGTTTCGGCGTTTTGGCCCTTTTATTTCATCCTGAATCAGTGAAGTTTTACCCTGATTCAGTAATTCAAGACGCTGGCTTCCACTGATTCCAAAAGCACCCTGCCTGCTGGGTAAAGGTGCTTGTAACAGGGTATCAGATATTACTGCCGGTCGGAAAAGTGATCTGAAGCGCTTTCGTTGCTGAATATCAGCGGCTTGTTCCTGGGTTGATTGTTTGAGTTTATCTATTTGTTGCTGCATAAACAGCGATGTTCTTTCAGATTGAAACTGATTGGAAATCAACTCTTTTTTTTGAATCTGGAATAGCTTCTGTCGGTTATCGTTTCTTGCAACAATATAAATATTATCAGACAAGGGCGAACTCGTGTAATCAAGCAGATTGGTTGAAAAGTTTGTTTGCTGCATCGATTCCATGAAATATCTGTAATGAACAGTTGTGTCAACATAGGCTATAACGCTGTCGAATCGGCCAATGTAAAGATTGTAATAACCCGAGGCATCACTCAGATAATGAATTACGTCTTTCTTGTCCTGCAATGGTCTTTTTTCATTTACCAGAGGAGTTTCTGTCAAACGTCTCAGAATTGGGTTGCGTCTTGAATAGTCATAAGAAAAAAGATCGAAGGTGGGGAGTTGTCCTTCAGGTTTATCCTGAGTCTTGATGGTGTCAGTGGGTCGGTTTGAACTAAAGATAATTGTTTTGTTGCCGTTTACAAATACTGGATGCAGATCGGTGTGATAGTCATTTGTAATCTGAATATTTGAGTTGGAGGCCAGATCAAAAACATAAATGTCAGGCTTACCCTGTTTCACTGCGGCCATGGCAAGTTGACGCCCATCTCCGGAATAGCTGAAATGGGTAATTTTCTGAAAATCGAACATGTTTCTGCTCTCGATGCTGCCATCATTCAGGTTGTAGAAATAGAGAAATATTTTTCCCTTCTCTTCGAGAATGAATGCAAATATTTCCCCGGAAGGATGCCAGGCAGTAGGTGGGAAAGACGCATCAATTTTTTCGTCGGTACTGAAACCTGCTTTGAACATTCGCTTTTTCTTTCCTGTTTTGAGGTCAAGTAACCAAAGCTTAAGAAGGCCTTCATCGCTGGTGGTATAACTTAGATAACGTTCATCAGGGCTGAAATCGGGACGGTTAAAAGTGCGATAAGTCCGGTATTTAAGTGTTAAAGGATGAGAAGGTTTTATCGGTTCAAAGTCAGAGTAATGTTGTTCATAAAACAGATACCAGTCTTTGATCAATTGTTTGAACTTTACTCCGGTTACGTAAAGGAATCCATTTTGAACGTTCCGGCTAACCTGTGTCATATGTACAATGTCGGGGATTGCTGAAGGCCCGTATGTAGTTTCAATAAAGCGCCAGTAGGAATGACCGGCAATAAGGGCTTCTTCACCTTCAAGGCGGTTAATTTTTTTAAAACGTTTTTCCCCGATACCTTCACGCATTCTGCTGTCCAATTCCGTGTTCCACTCTTCTGAAATGTAAGATAACAGTCCTTTTTTATACCACTCAGGTAGTTTAAAAAGCGCAGTATTGCGTATCTGTGTTCCAATGCTGCCTCCAAACATGAGCTGGTTGATTAAAATTTCAGCAATACCTGCTCTTATTTGTTGCTCAAAGTGCAGATAATTACCATCAAAGTATATAAATACTTTTGAGCCAATGATATGTGTGATCCCTCCTGTGTTATACTGCTGTTCGGATGCTAGTCCAATATTGCTTTGCTTAAGATCGCCCAAATTGTTAAAAACAATGAATTGAATCTTTTCTGAGAGTGCTGCCTGGAGACGTCGCTCAAGAACCGGTATTTGCTCATCAGCATAACGGGCAGTATAAAGAGCAAGTTCTTTGCCGTTAAGGTAAAAATAAGTGTCGAACTGATCGAAACGGTAATAGGACCATATCGTATTGTTCCATTGTACCCGGTTCTTGCCAAACGACATGCTTGAACCATTATAAAACTGAGCATGAATTTGATTGGGCAGCGACAGTATCATTACAAAAAGCAAAATAAGCGCGCCAAAGTGAAACTTTGAGGCATGCAGTTTGTTAATAAATAGAGTTACTTTTGGCATATTCGTTCAACAAAATCACGGAGCTAAAGTAATACAAATTTACTGAAGCTTTGTTCGGGATATCCTTTGTAATGGTTATATTTGCTTCTTAATTATTTAGCTTAGATCACTCTTTATGATTCAGATAAAAAAAATTGTTTTTAACGCTTTTCAGGTAAATACCTATATTTTATATGATGAAACTGGTGAATGTGCGATTATAGATGCTGCCTGTTCTTCAACGGATGAAGAGGAGGCAATGGCTAATTTTATTACAATTCATAAACTTAAACCAGTAATGTTGCTTAGTACTCATGCGCATATTGATCATATCCTTGGTAATGCTTTCGTTGTTGATACATGGAATCTTGAACTGGCTGCCCATCCCGATAGCGAAATGTATCTTGAGCATGCATTGAATCATGCACAATTATATGGACTTCGTTTGACCAGAGTTATAAATTCTACAATTAAACTTCATGATGAACAACTGTTAAATTTTGGAAATTCGACTATAAAAGTGCTTCATACACCGGGCCATGCATTAGGAAGTGTTTGTTTTTTGAGTGAAGAAGTTCCTTTTGTTGTTGCAGGTGATGTCCTTTTTTATCAAAGTATAGGCCGAACCGACCTGCCAGGCGGCGATTATGATGTGCTAAAAAACAGCATCTGGGGAAAGCTTTTTGTGTTACCTGAACAAACAATTGTATATCCGGGTCATGGTCCTGAAACTTCAATCGGAAGTGAAAAGGTAAGCAACCCATTTGTAGCTATTGGTTAAATAGAACCCGGAGTTTATTCGGAGATCCTTCTTAATTCAGTTGCAATCGCAATGCTATCCAGGTCTAACATACACCTGAAATGACCTTTTGGACATTTCTTATGCCCTATTTTACTACAAGGACGGCAGCTAAGGGTTTTGTTTTCAAAGATTACTGATTGGCTTTTATCTTTCGGTATGTAAGGATACATCCCAAAGGCAGGGATAGTATTTCCCCAAACAGAAACGATGGGTTTGTGAAATGCAGCTGCAATATGCATCAAGCCTGTATCGTTGGTCATTACAGCTTGAGCGTTTTTTATTAAAGATGCCGATTGTGCAAGGTTAAGTTTTCCACAAGTGTTCCATACTTTCTCTCCCAATGAATGTGCAATTTGATCTCCACGGCTGGCATCTTCGGGTCCACCCAACAAAATAAATGGATTTTCAAGGTTTCCAATAACTTCAATAATTTTTTGAACAGGAAATATTTTTGTAAAGTGTTTACCACCAATCACAGCCACAAAATACCCGTTACGAAAAGTCTCAGGTAAATTATCTTGATTAAAAACTTTGCTCTCAGGAATAAAAAAATCAAGTCCCTGATTATCATTGACGACACCCAATGAACTTACAGCCTTGAAATAACGATCTACAATGTGAGTGTCTGGTAAAATATTCAATTTGAATTGCACCATTAGATATTTCGCAAAATTGAGTTTTGGAAAACTTGATGAACGAACACCAAGTGCTAGTTTCACGCTTATCGAACGTATATTTTTATGCAAATCAACAATGAAGTCAACCTTTTCATTTTTCAATACCTCGGTAATTTCTTTCAGATTGTTATCGAAAGCGAAAACCTTATCAACATAAGGACTGGATTCGTAAAGCTGTTTGTTTGTTTTTTTTGTCAGCACATAGATCTTCGTATCGGGTAATTGTTTTTTAAGACAACGGACAATGGGACTGGTGAGTACGATATCACCAATAGAACTGAAGCGTATGACAAGAATTTTTTTCACAGCCAGGGTACGTATTTAGGGCAAAGATAAAGAAACCAATGGATCAAAGTATTCCAGTGTAAGAGTAGTAAAAAAGATATCTTTTTTGATTGGCCAAAATTCATCTAATTTTGCAAAATGCAATTCATAGATACCCACACCCATCTTTACCTGCAAAATTTTGATATTGATCGTGAAGCCATGCTCCGGCGGGCTTTCGATCGAGGAACAATGATGATGTTACTTCCCAATATTGACAAAGATAGCCTTGAACCTTTGCTGAAACTTGCTGACAGTTATCCTGGACAATGTTTTCCTATGCTGGGGTTGCATCCAACCTCTGTGGGTTCTGACGTTGAAGATCAACTTATGTTTCTGGAGCAATCTTTTCAAAAAGCTGAATTTAAGGCTGTTGGAGAAATTGGAATTGACCTTTATTGGGATCAAACCTATCGCAAAGAGCAGATTCTGGCTTTCCGTACCCAATTAAGGTGGGCCAAGGATCGTAGTCTTCCTGTGGCTATTCATTCCCGCGATGCTTTTCCGCTCATTCTCGATCTTGTTGAAGAGGAACAAGATGGCAGATTAAAAGGCGTTTTTCATTGTTTTACAGGAGATAAATTTGAAGCTGAACGGATATTGCATCTTAATTTTTTTGTTGGCATTGGAGGAGTGATAACCTATAAAAAATCTACCTTACCTGAGGTTTTAAAGCATATTCCTCTCACAAGCATACTTCTTGAAACGGATGCCCCGTTTTTACCGCCTGTTCCCTATCGCGGGAAACGTAATGAAAGTGCTTATATCCTAGAAATTGCTGAAAAACTGGCTGAAGTGAAACAGGAGAGTCTGGAAACAATTGCTGAAATCACTACACAAAACGCACAAAAATTGTTTAATATCAACGCTTTATGATGGAAGAGAAGGTTTCACTATTGGTTATCTATACAGGCGGCACGATTGGGATGACAAAAGACCCGGTGAGTCATGCTCTTGTTCCCTTTAATTTCGACAACATTTACGAAATGATGCCCGTTTTGAAGAGTTTCGATTTTCGTATCGATTTTCACTCTCTCGAAACATTGATCGATTCGTCTAATATGAAACCCTCATTTTGGATAAGTTTGACACATATCATTGAAACCAATTACGAGTTATACGATGGTTTTGTAGTTCTTCACGGTTCAGACACAATGGCTTATACTGCTTCAGCTCTTAGTTTTATGCTGGAGAATCTGAATAAGCCAGTCATTTTTACCGGCTCACAATTACCGATGGGTGTGATACGAACGGATGGCCGGGAAAATTTTCTGACTTCACTTGAAATTGCTGCTGCAAAAGATGAAAATATGCCCCTGGTGCCTGAAGTAGCCATTTATTTTGAAAACCACTTGATGCGTGGCAACAGAACGACAAAGTTTAATGCCGAGCGTTTTAATGCTTTTGTTTCGGGTAATTATCCGCTTTTGGCGGATGTGGGAGTGCACATACGTTATAATAAAAACAATATAATAAAACCCAATTTCAAGAAACTGAAGGTGCATATAAATCTTGATTTCAATGTCACTATCCTGAAACTTTTTCCAGGAATTTCGGAGAATGTTGTAAAAAGCACGCTTGCCATTCCTGGATTAAAAGCACTTATTCTTGAGACTTTTGGCTCAGGTAATGCACCTACAGACGAATGGTTTATTCATTGTCTTGAAAACGCAATAAACAGGGGACTAATTATTTACAATGTTACACAATGCAAATCGGGTTCAGTTGAACTGGGTAAATATGAGACAAGTGTCGATCTTGGACGGATAGGGGTGATAGGTGGTTTTGATATTACAACCGAATCGGCACTTGCCAAGCTGATGTACCTGATTGGGGAAGGATATTCAAAAGATCGGATAATTGAATTGTTACAAACTTCAATTCGTGGAGAAATGACAGTTGAAGAGTAAAAGAAAATGCGAATTTGAAGGGTATTCCTGTTTTACCAATGAACCTTCTTTAGTAAATATGTTTTTCTTCCACTTGAAGAATCTCAAAAGTCAACGCGTCATACACAAAAGCAACAACTGAAGTATGATTCGCTTTATAATTGGCATTCAAGGTGACGGAATATTGTTTGTTACTTGTTGAAGAGGGTAGCTGTCCAACAGCGATGAGGTCTTCGCCCCAACTACCATTGATATTCTCACGTAAAACATGACGGTGCACATAATCGAGTATTGTAGCAGGTCCTATTGTTTGATCATTGTTTCTTTGGGCGCTCACAAGACTGTCTTCAACAATACAAGCTACAATTTTATAATTACCTGAGGCAGCTTCAAGAAAAGTAGATTTCAGTTCAACATCCAGTTTTCGGTTGGTTTCGTTGAAACTTGATTCAATTTCAAGCTTGATAATTGAAGCATCTTCAATGATTGCTGCTACTCCGGTGCCCCAGTTTCCATTTCCAATCCCATAAACTCCACCTGTATTTTGTCTGTTAACCATTCCAATCGGATTTCCTACTGCAGATAAACTAAAAAACTGGTCCCATTCTTCACCTGCTGGCGTTCTATAGTCATTGTTAAAAGGGGACGCAGTTGGGAGTGCAAAAAAACCTGCATGAACAGTCATGATGATCATTTTATCACCATACAATTGTTGAATCTCAAGAGCTTTTTTTGCAGCAGCAGGACAATTAACGCAGGTATGCCCTGTATAATCCTCAAGCAAAACTTTCCGCGTTGGGGTCTCAATCTGGGTATTTCCGCTTTGTTTGTAGGGAGGTTCAATTTTGTCGCATGAAGCAAAAATGATGACGATAATGATTGTTAAAACGATATTTTTTAAAGCGATCATGATTTCTCTTTTCATTGATTAGAAACTTGATGAGATGGTTAGTGTAAGTCCACTTGAAGCCGGAACCTGACGGCAAACTCCACCTACACATACTACCCCTTCACTTTGTCGTCCAAATGTAATGGCAAACCGTGTTGACTCCTGCGTGTAACCAGCCGAAACTGTATAATAGTGATTGCGCTTGTCTTTTTCCTCATTACCGTAATTGTACTGATCGGCAAGGGCAAAAAACCATTTGGGTGCAATGGTGTATTCAACCATCAATGCAGCCCAGTCACCATCGTCTTGTTTTGTCCATAAACCCTGCGCTTCGGCTCTGATTGCTTTTCTTCCACTTAAACGGTAAGTCAGGTCTGTAACAAGCATATTGGCTTTTACTGCCGGATCGCCAGTATGACCTTCGATCGTTGCAATGTCATAAAGCAAATTCATATATTGAAAAACGCCTTTTAATTTACTGTTAAAGCGTTTGTCAATTTCGATATTCATGTCACGGTAAAAAATATGATCTGATATTTTAAAAAAGTCTGAGCTGTATCCCAAGGTCCCGTCCTGACCTATGGCAGTGGTGTCGTTTACAGCTTTGCGTGCTATGTCATTTACCTGACTGAAGTTTACAGCGATACCAGTCCCATATTTACCTCCAATCAGACTTCCTTTTGGCATTTTGTAATTCACTTGAAATTGTAAACCCATTTCGCCGTTAGGCTGCGTTGCATACGGATATTTTGCAGTAAGACTATAGGAATGTGTTCGGTTTATAGGAGGCAAAAAGTTAATATCAAGAGCATTGGTAGTGATCGAACGATCTGACTTAAAACTCATATTGTCAACTCTTTTCAATTGGAGTACTATTCCCAGACCTCTTTCAGCATATGAAATTGAGGCAAGCAAGGCCCTGCCTTCTCTGTAAATGAAATTGTTTAGAGTTGAAGGGTCATTGATCTTGTAAGCATATTCAGTCATCAGGTTAAAATTACCAGTGCCAAGATTCATACGGCCTGCAAAAGCACCAACATTTTCCGGAAGATTATAAATTGGATCTGCATCCTTTTGAAATTTACTTACGGCACTACCACCAAAAGTAATGCGCAATGGTGCTGATTCCCATCCATTTATTGCTTCATTTAAATTGAACTCACCATCCACGCCTTTAACAATTCCCCTGCTATTGCGCTCAAATTTTTGCCAGTAAAATCGCTGGCTGCCATAAATGCCTTTTAAAGTCATCCCTTTCATTGGATGAAGTACTACACGCAATCCATTCATTGAATTATCGTAGCCTAAGGTCCACTCTTCGTAACTTCTGAATATTAATCCGTTCCCAAACTGCTCATAAAAATTTCCGACTGTAAGGTCAATCAGTTCGCTGTTGTAGGAAGCCCATAAATATGGAAATCCATTCCCTTCCTGACGGGGATCAAATCCTGCAAGAGGCGGCAAATAAGCTTCATAGCGCATCCCTGCTTTGAAGTTCCCCAGTGAGTATATAATATTACCATACCCATTCATTCCTATTTTGCGGCCAGCAATAGTTGAATCGGTAATGCCTATGGATGGATCGGGTCTGTAAAACTGGGCATCCATTTGAAAACTGCCGTTAACTGAGCCAGCATTCTCTGAATTTTGTGCCTGAATAGAACCAAATGCGAGAATGATACAAATAAATATGAGATTTTTTTTCATGCGATTGCCTATCGTGATGGGAGAAAAAACCATACAGCTATTTTTTACCAATTATTTGTTTCACTTTTTCAAAAAGTTCAAACTCAGCACCATCGAAGTAAGCAGTATGTTGCGAAACAACTTTTCCGTTCCCATCAATAAGGAAAGTGTGCGGAATCATATTTACATTCATCGCTCTTTTAAAGTCGCCGTTGGCATCCATCAGCACCTCAAATTCCCAGCCTTTTCCTTTTACCAAAGGGGCAACGCGTGCAGTCGAACGTGAATCGTCGATTGAAACAGCAAATATTTTTACGCCTGTTTCAATCTGCCATTGTTCATAATTCTCATTGAAAGCGTCTAATTCTTTTTGACAAGGCTTGCACCATAAAGCCCAGAAGCTTAGGATGATGGGTTTGCCATCATTTTGAATGTCGGCAGTATTAAAACTTTTTCCATCCAGTGTTTTTATCATTACTTTAGGAAGTGTCGATTCTTGAGAAAAGCCACTGTAAACAAATAAGCTGACAATCATCAGCAGAAGAATTTTTTTCATTCGATCAAAATTGAGGTAAATTATTCTTTTCATTTGAGACAACACCAAACCTTTTAAGGTTGCATGTTTAGGCGATAAACACCTCAAGAAGTTTGGCTGATGTTTTCGGAATTAAAGAAACTTTTTCAATCGAATTTGGCAGTAAAATTGTTTCCCCTGCGTTAGCTGTTAAAGACAGATCTTCCCACTTAAGCTCAAAAGACCCTTCAATGCACATCAGTAGGACAAAAGAATCAAGTTCCTCATAATCTTTCTGCAAAGACTGAGTGAGCTCAACAATATTTGTTGTAAAAAACTCAGACGCAACCAGCTTCTCTGTTTTATTTTCGTGGATGTGATAAGGCGTTTTATAGTTTTTTTGCATACTAAAATCGATTGCGTCAAGCGCTTCCTCTGTATGTAATTCACGCATCATACCCGCATGATCAATTCTGTCCCAGTCATAAATTCGGTAGGTGGTATCGCTGGTTTGCTGTATCTCTGCTATCAAGGTTCCTGGTCCAAGTGCATGAATCCTTCCTGAAGGGATGAAAAAGACATCTCCTTCTACTACTTTTTCAAAATTCATGATTTCTTTCAGTTTTTTGTCTCTCAAAAAACCAACATAGGTTTCTTGATCCATCTGACGATTGAACCCACAAATAAGTTCTGCATTTTCATCGGCCTGCATTACATACCACATTTCTGTTTTGCCATAACCAATTCCTCTTTTTTGTGCCAGCTCATCATCAGGATGAACCTGAATTGAAAGCCAGTCATTTGAATCAATTACCTTTACCAAAATAGGGAAAGCATCACCAAAACGTTCATAAACTTTTTCTCCGACCATATCGCCCATAAATACTTCAACAAGTTCATTCAGTTCATTACCAGCTAAATAACCATTGCTTATAAGAGTAGGACTTCCTTCCACGCCAGAAACCAGCCATGCTTCACCGCAATTAGGCAGCAAGCCGAAATTCATATTTAATACTTGTTTAATTTTTTGGCCTCCCCAGATTTTTTCCTTGAAAACCGGATTAAGCTTGAAGGGATAAAGTGATTGCATAAGTATAGATGTTAGATTGCAAAATTAAGTATTTATATACATCGTTTGATAAGTGTTTCATTTGAATAGGGATGATTACCTTTGTTCAATGAATATTAATTACAAAAAAGTCATCGATTTAAGGAAAAAACTTCATCAGATCGCCGAGTTATCTGGTTCAGAACATCAGACCAATCTTTTTCTTAATGAGCATTTGACCCACTTCCAGCCCGATAAATTCATAGAAAAGATAGGAGGATACGGTTTGGCGGCTGTTTTCAGCGGCAAGGAGCCAGGGCCCCGTACGCTTTTCAGAGCTGATATTGACGCATTGCCAATTGAAGAGATCAATAATTTTGAATATCGCTCCATAACTAGCAATGTAGCGCACCTTTGCGGCCACGATGGGCATAGCGCAATACTGCTTGGTCTGGCTCAGGCTTTGCATCGTTTTCCACCTTTGAAAGGAGAGGTGGTATTATTGTTTCAACCGGCGGAAGAAATTGGTAAGGGTGCTCACCAGGTTATTCAGGATATTCTTTTCCATACCATATATCCCGATTATGCCTTTGCACTTCACAATCTTCCCGGTTTTAAGAATGGAGCGGTTGTGATGCGCGATAAAGTTTTTGCGTCTGCATCTGTTGGTTTGCAAATCCTCATGAAAGGCCGCCATGCACATGCTTCTCAGCCCGAAACAGGGTTAAGCCCCGCAAAAGCCTTGATTGAATTAATGAAAGAAATGATTGCTTATGATGAAGGATTAAATAAAGATGAAAAATATGCTCTTCTAACCATCACTCATGTACGATTGGGTGATCAGGCATTTGGTACAGCGCCCGGAGAGGCATTGTTACAGGCAACCTTGAGAAGTTTCGACGATATGAAATTAGATGATATGAGACACTACTGGTCGTTAAGGTCTGCTGAGGTTTGTAAAAATTATCATCTTGAACTTACCCTTAGCTGGCATGAATACTTTCCGGCTACTGTTAATGATATTAGCGCAACAGCATTTGTAAGTAATGCTGCATCAAAGCTTGGCATGCATATTATTAGTCCTGATCACCCCTTCAGATGGTCAGAAGATTTTGGTCATTTTGCAAGTGTTGCACCTTGTTGCTTGTTCGGACTTGGTGCTGGCATTGATCACCCCAATTTGCACAATTCAGATTATGATTTTCCTGATAGCCTTATTCAGCCTGGAATTGAATTGTTTGAAAATGTAATTCGGCAAATAAATGGATAAGTGCGCTAGTCCCAGATGCTAAAACCTTATTTTTGTCAGCTTATTTGTTGATTTATGAAAAGTATTTGTGTTTTTTGTGGTAGCAGCCTTGGTTTCAAACCTTCGTACCGTCAGGCTGCCATTGAACTTGGACATTTATTTGCCACACGTAAAACAGAACTTATTTATGGTGGAGCCAATGTAGGACTGATGAAAGTTTTGGCAGATAGTGTACTCGAAAATGGAGGTAAGGTCATCGGTGTTATGCCTCATCAGATGATCCATAATGAAATTGCTCACAATGGTATCCATAAGATGCATGCTGTTAGCACAATGGCAGAGCGCAAATTGATGATGGTAACGCTTTCTGATGCTTTCATTGCTTTACCTGGTGGTTATGGAACATTGGACGAAATGTCGGAGATATTGACTTATAATCAGTTACGTATTTCTGATAAACCAATAGGTTTGCTTAATGTGGACGGATATTACGACGATTTACTGCGTTTTTTCGATCATGGTGTTTCTGAAGGCTTCATTCGGGATGAACATCGCAATAACCTTATCGTATCAGAAAACAGTTACCAACTTCTTGATCAGCTGGCTGCCTATTCGCCTGTGTCAACTGGAAAATGGATCGAAGATATCAAACATGAAAGCTCAAAATGAAATGATTGTAATTGGAATTACAGGGACGTTGGGTGCAGGTAAGGGGACGATTGTTGATTATCTGGTGCGTGAAAAATGTTTCAGGCATTATTCTGTCAGAGCTTTCCTGATAAGGGAAATTAGTAAATCAGGAATGAAAATTGATCGTGATAGCATGACGCATGTCGCAAATAAATTGAGAGCCGATCATACACCAAGCTATATTACAGATCAGCTGTATGAAGAAGCAATTAAAGAAGGTGCATCCTGCGTGATTGAAAGCATCCGTACACCGGGTGAAATAGCATCTTTAAGAAATAAAAAGGGGTTCTTTCTTATGGCAGTTGATGCTGATCCAAAACTTCGGTATCAGCGAATCCGAGAGCGTAATTCTGAAACGGATGAGGTTTCTTTCGAAACTTTTCTTTCCAATGAATTACGTGAAATGCATTCTGATGATCCGGATAAACAGAACCTTGCAGCTTGTATCCTTCAGGCCGACTTTTTACTTCATAATGATGGAAATCTTGATGATCTTTATCAACAAATCGAACTGATATTACAAAAAATTGAAAAACATGGTTGAGTTTAAAACGGAAGAACAGGGCTATCAGCGTCCAAGCTGGGACGAATATTTTTTAAAACTTGCAGATACGGTTGCCAGCAGGGCTACTTGTGATCGTGGCCGAAGTGGGTGTGTAATTGTGAAAGACAAACAGATTCTGGTGACAGGTTATGTTGGCTCACCACGTGGACTTTCTCATTGCGATGACGTGGGTCACCTGATGAAAAAAATGATACATGAAGATGGACATATTACGCAACATTGTGTGCGTACTGTACATGCAGAACAGAATGCCATTACGCAGGCAGCTCGCCGTGGAATCGCTTTAGATGGCAGTACACTTTATTGCAGGATGACACCTTGCCGTACTTGTGCCATGTTGATTATCAATTGCGGCATAGAGAGGGTTGTTTGCGAACGAAAATACCATGCAGGAAAAGAATCGGAAGCCATGTTTGCTGAAGCAGGCGTTAAATTAGAATTTGTGCATGATGAATTGCAACAGTATGAGGGACAATAAGGCTTAAAAATTCTTCTCAAACTGAAGTACATTCCTTTAGGAATAGCATCTATGAAAAAGAAGCCCCCCCCTTTTTTATAAAGCAAATCTTTTAAAGTGTAGCATTTGAAAACCTTGATTTGGAAAAGAATACATATGCAGATCAGATGCATGCTATCAGAATTTCAAACATTATCACTTATTTTTTACAAGGCAGGGAAAGCGAAAACACTATACGTTAAAAGTGGCAGAAATAGCCAATGATTTATAATGAAGTTTCAAAAGCTATTTTAGATTATCTGGGCTCAGATTGCTTTGTTTAGAAAAAACGGTGTGCTTGGTGTGAAAAAAGAAGTTGAAACAAACTACTTACCTCAAATAAAATGGATTAGATCAAAGATTTGCCGATATTAGGGTTAAAAGCTGTATTTTTGAACTTTCAAACAGATTACTGAATAACATGTCATCATTTGTTCCTTTTTTATCAAGAATTAAAACCTATAAGAGGGTTGTGGCTTTTTATCAGTTTTCTCAAAACAAAATAAAAGGATTGCCAACTTTTTCAATTTTATATTAAACATGAGTTATAGATATAAACGACTCATTCCTATTGCAATACTTTTGTTGATTATAGGTGGCGTGTTTTTGGTACCCATAAAAATTCCTTTCAATTTTCGCTCGGTCGGTTTATTAAACCCTGCAAAAAAGTGGAGTCTGCGTACAGATCAGGAGGGTAATTATTATAGTGAAATAAAAAACTTCCACACAGGGGCTACTGAGCAGTCAATAAGTTATCGGTTCGAACGCGGTGATATTGCTTCTTTGTATCTCTCAAAGAAAATGGAGAATAATGTGAGTGTTTTAGCAGAAGACACTATTGGTGTGCTATATTCACGCATGATTGAGGAACGATTACAGCAACTAGAAAGCCAGGTAGCTGTTTGGAATCAGCAATTGCTGAGTTACAAGGCAGGTGAAAAAAAAGAGGTTATTGACCAACTTCGTCAAAAGTTGATTCTTTCTGAGCAACAATTGGACCTTGCCATAAAAAACTATGAGCGCTATAGTCTCCTCTATCAGGACAGTGTGATTGCTTCAAATGAGTTTGATGAGGTTGAGAATGTGTATAAGTCAGCAAAAACAAACGTTGAAATAGCAAATAGCGACTATAATGTTGCAACCACAGGCGTGAAACCTGAGGAAATTCTTCTGATTGAAGAGCAAATGACAGCAAGTGAAAAAGAATTAAGCTTTTTACGGGAAACCAGTATGAAATATGTTTTACTGTCGCCTTTTAGTGGAAAACTCATTATTAATCAGTATCTACCTGTCGAAGTTGAATATATTTCCATCATCGATACAAGTGAGTATATTTTATATACTCCTGTGAAATTCCAGTACAGACCCTACCTCAGTTATGATATGAAAATTGATTTTCTCATTCCGGGTACTGATGAACACATAATGGCATCCATTGTCGATATTACAAATCGCGTTGAATACATACATTCGAATCAGATGATTTTTGTAAAAGCCCGTATTTTGAATCCGACAACATCGATAATGCCCGGACTTTCTGTAAATTGCAGGTTATCAGGAGATAAGATAACTTTAAGAGAGTATATCAAACGAACATTGCATATTTTCTTTTTGTAAAGACATGACCTTACGCTACGAATATAAATATTTTGTCCCTACAATGAAGATGGAAACCCTGCGTAAAATGATGGCTCCTTTTGTCAGACATGACGATTATAGCGAAATGATGAGCGATAAGCAATATACGGTAAGAAGTATTTATTTTGACACTTCGGGTTATGCTTGTTATTTTGACAAAGTAGAAGGCATCAAGAATAGAAAAAAATTTCGATTAAGGGGTTACAATACGCTTGTTAACGATGAGACAAAAGTATTTTTTGAAATAAAAAGAAAATTTGAAGTGCCCATCATAAAAAACAGGGCTCCTGTTCTTTTTGGTAACGCTCTCCACATGCTTGGGGATACAACAATGGATATTCT
The DNA here is from genome assembly GCA_002842755.1 of Bacteroidetes bacterium HGW-Bacteroidetes-1. Taxonomy (GTDB): domain Bacteria; phylum Bacteroidota; class Bacteroidia; order Bacteroidales; family F082; genus JALNZU01. The sequence continues at coordinate 19,668 of PHDU01000028.1, forward strand.
TCCACAAGAAAATATAGCCTATCCTCAGTCAGAGGAAAATCTGGAAAAATTCTTTTATCATTATCATAATTACAAGCTTCGACCGGTCATATTGATCATTTATGAAAGGGAGGCTTTTCTTGGCCTGCATGATGATAAAATCAGAGTGACTTTTGATAAAAACCTAAGAAGTGTAGCTTTCCCTTCAGTGGATGAACTTTACTGCGAAAAGAGTGCGCGTAGGACACTGTCCGATAATTTTATACTAGAAATAAAATTTAATGATCATTTTCCTTCGTGGATGAAACCGATCATTGGTATTTTAGCTTTAAAAAGACAATCGGTCTCCAAATATGTTTTGTCCATCGATACCCATAATATAGTAAAGCCAAAAAGATTGTCTTCCATTTATTCCCATTCGCGATTTAATCGTAAAATTCAAGATTAATATGTTTGAAGAATTTCAAAATTTTGACCTTTTTCCGGTAACCATTTATACTGTAATTGGAAACCTAATTGTATCGTTTTTATGTGGGATGACCATCTCAATCGTTTATCGCTTTGTATATAAAGGGCCTAGTTACTCAGTAACTTTCGTTAATTCGCTCGTGATTTTATCAATGATAACTTCGGTTGTTATTTTGGTTATTGGAAACAATCTGGCCCGGGCTTTTGGTTTGGTTGGAGCTATGTCAATTATCCGGTTTCGTACAGCCGTTCGCGACGTTCAGGATATTGTATTTATTTTCTTTGCTTTAAGTGTGGGTATGGCGGCCGGAGTTGGTCTTTATTCTGTTGCTATTTCAGCAACATTGCTCATTAGTTTAGTCATCATTCTATTATCCATCAGTAATTTCGGCCAGGTAAAAAAAAGGGAGTTTCTTCTGCAGATGACATACCATAACAACACCGAAAATGAGTTACTCATTGATGCGGTTCTTAAAAAGCATTGTCGTAAAATGAAATTGGTGAATCTAAAAAATGCCGGCTCTGACCATGTAATTGAGGCACACTATCATATTTCACTCAAACAGGAAAAGAAAAATTCATTGTTTGTCGCTGACTTATTGGCATCTTCAGCCGTTATTGACGTAAACCTTTATTTTGATGAAGACGATGTTAGTCCACCTACTTACTGATGAGAATAGGATCATTGTTACTGATGTTTAATTATTTTTTGGACGAAAACCTAATTGACCGTTCTTCTTAATAGATTTATATTTAAACCTTTCTGTGTTGACCACCCTTCTTTATCTGTCAAGCTGATAAAAAAATGGTAATCACCTTCATCAAAATCATTGTTATCATTACCATTTGGTACTTCTATCTCAAGATTGGTCACGTATTCAGAGGAACCATCCGGTATTGTATAGCTTTTAATAAAATGAAATGGATTAACAGGAGTTTTTACAGGTGATAAGTCACATGTAATTACTTCAGTGCTGTGTGCATGATGATCAAAATTTTGATGCAACTCGATGCTGTAGGAGCCTAATTCAGTATTGTCACTAAAAATTGCTTTAAAAACAAAAGTTTCATCGAAGTAAATGGAGTCGCAATTGTGAGGGAATGCTCCCGAAATATCAAGATCGATTTCAGGCTTTTGATCATCAATTTCTTCCTTGTTGCAGGCTAAAATCAGTGCAAAAGAAATCAAGAGCAGGAATAAGAAATGGTATCTTTTCATAAAATCAAGTGTGTTTGGAACGACAGGCTGAAACCTTCAGCTTGTTGTTAAATGGTGATCTAAAGAATTGGTAATTTTAAATGTACAGTTTCTGCAATATGTTTCGTATAACTTTTAGGTTCTTTCCCGGAAATTGGTTTGAGAGCATCTGTAATTATTTGAGTAGTTTTTTCAACGGTTTGTCGGATTTCAATCCCTCTTTCCAATATTGTTTGATTTCCATCCATGTCGGTTACGGCAAAATGAAAATGATAATTCCCGGGTTCAGCATCCAATGAAACCTCATAATGTTCATGAAAACTGGTGTTTCTCAGTCCTGAAAACTTTGTGTATGTTGAATCAACGTGCCATTTTTCATCAACAAATACTTTTGTTAATGACATTTTGCCATGTTCACCTTCGTGATGAATTTCAACGTTCACCTTGTCAATTTTACCATCAGCAACGATGTTGGCTTCAATATGAAGATCGTTTCCGGCATAAGCGATACCACTGTTTTCGTAACCCAACTCAGTAAGATTGATTTGAGGTTTTGAAACAGTTTCATCCTTTTTGCAAGAGCTAAAAGAAATTACCAGAGTGGCTATTAAAAGTGATCCTAAAATATTTAGTTTTTTCATTGTGTTTAGTTTTAATAGATAATTTTATAAATGGAAAGATAGTTAAGTGCCTATTTTGTAGTTAAAGGGGATGCTAACATTCAGTATGAAACTTCTTCCTGGTTCAGGAACATTAATGAGTCTGTAATAACTCATGTGATTGTAGTATTTTTGATTGAGCATGTTTTGGACCTGAAAATTTAAGGTAAAAGGCTGTTTTTTTAGATGAATTTCGGCACCAAAACCCAGATTAACAACCTGATAACCCTTCGATTTCTCTTCAGGTGGCACAATCTGATTTTGAGAAGCAGTTAACTTATAATCAATTGAAAGATAGGGTTTATCAATAAAATAGAAAGGTTTGGGAACGAGCTTTAAATGGAGCAAAACTGAAGCAGGAGGCGAAAATGGTAAAGAGAATCCTTTTTTGTCACCCGAAAGTTGTTCAGAATAGACATATTCGCCAATCATCCCGGCTTTTAGAGATTTTGTGATGTCAAAATGTGCGTGTATTTCACCGCCAAAGCGCAGTACCTTACTTTGTGTATAATAAAAGATCTGGTTGCCGTTCCCATACAATTGATCATGTTCGGAGCTTGGATTCAGGTAAATGTAGTTTGAAAAATAATTTAGAAAAGGAGTAATTCCAATAGCGAAATATTTGCTTGTCAATTCAGTACCTATGTCCAATTGATAGGCAATTTCTGGTGAAAGATCCGGATTTCCCACTTCATAACTAAAGTGATGATAATTCACACCGTTGGCTGCCAGTTCTTTAGCGATCGGCATTCGGAAGCTTTTGCCAAAATTGACTTTTAGCAACAGTTTCTCCAGATTATAATTAAACCCGGCTGCCCATGTGAAGCTCGAAAAATTTCGACTCAATGCTGGCGCACGTTGTAAAAAAGTATTCACTATCCCATTTTCAGTTTCATTAGGACTTTCAAACCAATCGTTGTAGGGACTGATATCAATTGCGCCAAAATCGTAACGTACACCCAAATGCAGCAAACTGTTACCACTAAGGGTATATTTACCATAAATGAATGCCCCACCAGAAAACTGTTCGAAAGCCGGAATCATAAATCCCCTGCCATCAATACGATTGTTTTGGTGTTCCATACTTAAACCGGAAGTGACAAGCATTTTGTTGTTTACGGTACGTGTAGCTTTCAAATTGGCCGAATAAATGTATTTGTCAAACTGTCTCTCAAGATCAGAAGGAAAGGGCATGTCATTTGGAAACAGTGGCGGCATATATCCATGATTCACATATTGACTCATTTCTTGTCTTAAATTGTGCTGAAAACCAAATTCCGATTCAATGTGCCAGTTGCTTTTCATCCATTCGGTGCGATTGATAGCCTTGAAATGCGTCACTTCCTGATAGGGATAATGAATGTCTCTGGCCGAACGATCGTGTAAGGTTACATCAACTCTTCTGGGTTCAAGACCATGTGCATTTGCAAAAAAACCATTCTTACTGTGAACCCTGCTCACAAAAAATCTGCTCAGATAATACGTTTTCACAATTCCAAAAGAAGCATGAAAATTTTTCTCCATTCCGGCAGTGTTACGCATCTCATTGTTGTAAAGAGGTGCCCTAAAGCTATAGATGTCAATGCTATCGGTTGGTACTTTATAGTCGGCATAGTCAAGAATGGTGGCTCTTAAAATCAAATACAAACTATTTTTTCTGGTAAATACTGAAACTGAACTGCCGATAAGGTCATTGTTTGATTTACCGGTCATATCAATGCTCCCACCGATAGTGTTATTGGACGGAATGCCAAATTGTTTCAATTCAATAATTCCGCCAATGGCATCAGAGCCATACATGAGTGAGGCTGGACCTTTGATCACCTCAAGGTGTTCCACAGCAAATTGGTCAATTTCTAAACCGTGATCGGATCCCCATTGCTGCCCTTCGTGTTTGATGCCATTCTCTACTACAACCACCCGATTGAACCCCAGCCCGCGAATCATAGGTTTTGATTGCCCGGAACCTATTTCAATGGTGCTAACACCAGGTAACCTTTCCAACGATTTCATAAGACTTCCGCCAAGATTTTGTTTGAGAAAAACATCATTGACAACTTCAATGTTACGGGCGTCTTCCTTCCTGATTCTTTCAAGGTAATTGTCTTTTATCTCTACTTCCTGAAGGGTTTGTAGCATTGGAAACAATTGAATGTCGATGGTCTCCTTTCCTTGAATGTTAAGCATTTTTGTTTCAGTTTTGTATCCCAAAAAAGAAACGTTTACAGTATAACGACCTTTTTGAAAAAGTTCAAAAAGGTATATGCCTTCTGCATTGGTTATGACCCCCTTTTTTACGGGCATTAACCAAACTGTAGCGCCGGGCAAAGGCAAATTGTTTTCGTCTGTTACCTTGCCAGAAAGAAGAACAGATTGACTGTAACCCGATGAGGTTATTGTCGTCAAAAGAATAAGAAAACCAAGAAAACTTTTCATTCAGAAATACTTAAATCAATGGTACAAGTGGATAATCCCTCTGTGATGTAAACTCAACGATCAATTGATTTATTAGGAAATCAAATTGATAGGGTACATCTTTCTGGTAAAAATCGTATCGTTGTTTTTACGATAAGGTTTTGAAACAGATTTTGAGGATAAGAAATTAATTTTCAAACGAATACAGGCGGGGCACGGGGAAGACTGGAATTTTTGCAAAAGCTGATATAAGGTTTTTCAGCAATGGTTTCAAGCCTGATAAAAGGGAGGTCAGCATTGGCCTCTTGACTTGAGGAAGGAATTACATTATAGAAAGATACTTTAAAGTCGCATATATAACAATGGGTTTCTTTTTCATTGCCCGAAAAATCATGAAAAGATAACTTGTCAATTTGTTCTGAGGTTGTTTCAGATTCGATTTTGCAGCACTGATGCACTGGTGAATGCTTCAAAAAGTGCAGGCCCTGGACAACAATCGGGAAGATAAAAATCCAGACAAGAAAGATGGTAATATGTGTTTTAAGCTTTTCCAACAGATTATTCCGGATTTTGACAATGATTACAACGTCCTTTGATTATAACTTCAGTTTCGGAGCTGGTGAACCCATCAGGTAATTGTGGTTTGGAAACAGGGACAGTCTCCATACATTGTACTGTGTTGCAATCCTGACAATAAAAATGAGCATGGGAATTTTTTTTCGTCACTGAATTATCGAGTGCGTATTTAATGATCTGGTTGTCAACCACTATTTTGTGAATAATTTGATGATCGTGTAAAGTTTTGAATGCCCGATAAAATGTAGTTCTGTCGTAGTTGCCCTCTAACTTTTCTCTTATTTCATTTTCTGAAAGTGCCATGCCTGCATCCATGATCGTCACAATGATGCCTTCGCGACAACTGGTTCGTTTGAGTTGATGCTCATGTAAAATTTGAGAAGGCTCCATCATGCAATACTGTTTTAAATGCAACGAGGTTGCAAATGTAAACAATTACCATGATCTGTAGCAGAATTTAAATTTAAAATGTTCAGAAATTTGTTCTTATCCTACTAATTTCGCCCTACAAAATATTAAGAAACAAGGGAATTAACATCTGCTTTATCTCAAAGCAATCCGGAATATATGGATTATATAATTAATATTGAATACTTTATGATAATTTGCATTCTTTTTAGAAAGTAATAATTACTTTACCCCTTGGCCTGCCTTTTTCTGCAAATTCAAAGGCTTCGGCGGCCTTTTCTAACGGGAAAATGTGCTCTATTAAAGGTTTTAACTTTTTCTCTCTGAAGAGTTTTTCGATCTCTGCATAATCTTCAGGGCGCTTGCGCATATTGGAGGATGTAATTTTTTTGCGTATAAAAAGCCAGATAAGATTGGTCACAAAAGGCGGAGCCAATAAGATGAGGGGTGAGGCGTAGGTGCCATCCTTCTTGAGTAATTGCGAATAATCTTTGTATTTCATCTGTCCCCAGGCGTCAAAAATGGCATCAAAAGGCACTGCGATATTTGCCATATCCGCTGCTGTGTAGTCTATTGTCACATATGCACCCAGCTCTTTGGCAAGATCGCTGTTTTTCTGACTACAGGAAGCTGTTACAAAAGCGTCTTTTGCTTTAGCAATCTGAATTGCAAAATGTCCGATGCCTCCGGTAGCACCGTTGATCAGCAATCTGCTTCCTTTTGTTACTCCGCATCTTCTTAAACCATTCAGGGCAGTGAGAGCAGCCACCGGAAATGATGCAGCCTCCTCAAATGACATAGCAGCAGGGATATGTCTGGCGTTTTTTGGATCTGTAACTAAAAGTTCAGCCATTGACCCAGGTTTTCCTAAAAAGATGGGAACTGCACCATAAACCCTGTCACCTTCCTTAAATTCAAAGGAACCTTCTGCAGCCTTTTTTACAATTCCGGCAAAGTCAGTTCCAACAATCTTGGGCAATTTTGCACCAGGCAAAAATCTGGTATCAGCATTATTGATTTTGTAGTCAACGGGATTAATTGAAACTGCTTTCACCTCAATCAACAATTGTTTTTCGCCTGCAACTGGATCAGGCAAATCGCCGTATATGCTGTTTACAGATTTATTAAAGGATGACTTATAATAGGCTTTCATAAGAATATATTTTCAGCTTTTAAGGTATGTCATTGTAATTCGTAAGCAAGTAGTAAGAAGAGAGTGGAAGATTTAATAGTCTTCTATCTCTTATTATTTATCGGACAACAGTGGTTAAGATTATAAAGCTCACTTATTTTGCCTAGATGAAATCAATTTTCTTCCACATAAATTGCAGCTTTTGCCGCTTCGCCTGCTTTCACATAAGCTCTGAACATCCCTGAGGTGTTAAAAGGCATGGCGATATTGCCATCTTTATCAACAGCGATGATACCGCCACCTGCTTCAAGCGCTTTGAGTTTTTTCATAACTACATCATATGTAGCCTGTTCAAGACTTTGATGGGCATAAAGCATTCTTGCAGCTATATCATGGGCAACAGCATTTCTTATAAAATATTCTCCATGACCTGTTGCCGAAATGGCACAGCTTTGATTATCGGCCCATGTTCCTGCGCCAATCACAGGCGAATCGCCCAAGCGACCCATACGTTTGTAGTGCATGCCACCTGTGGAGGTTCCTGCTGCCAGGTTTCCATTTTTGTCAAGTGCCACGGCACCAACAGTACCTTTGGATTTGATTGGAAACTCACGTTCAATACGTGTCTGCCTGGTTTTCTCATAACTATCCCAACGCGCCTGTGTAAAAAAGTAGGATGGATTTACTGTATCTACGCCTGCTTTCACGGCAAAATCCTCAGCTCCTTTGCCAATCAGAAACACGTGACGTCCATCGTCCATGATGGCTTTCGCTGCTAAAATTGGATTCCGTATGATGCCAACAGCTCCAACAGCTCCGGCTTTTCCTTCAGCGCCTTCCATAATGGAAGCATCATGAGCAATTTCGCCCATTTCATTATAAACAGCACCACGACCTGCATTAAATAAAGGATTGTCTTCCATCCATGTGATGGCGGCAATAATGGCATCGGTACTGCTGCCACCAGATTTCAGCACTTTTTCGCCTGCTTCAAGTGCTTCCAGCAAACCTTTTATGTAGGCTGTTTCGGCTTCTGTTGACATTTTGGAGCGTTCCATGGCGCCTGCACCACCGTGAATAACCAGCACATAATCCGGCTTTGTTTCTGATTTTTCTGATAACTGACTAAAACCCTCATGAGGTAATAAACCAAATATGAGTATTACTATCAGAATATATACTGACATTTTTGTGATTTTTACCATGTTTTAACGTTTGAACCAATGAAAGGCGAAGTTAAGAAAAGATTGGAAAGGCAATGTTGTAAAATTCATTCAAAAACTACACTTTGACTATAAATCTACTTTTTTTTATTTGCATTACTGTTTAAATAGCGCTAAGAACATACCAAATATTGGATTAATTAAACTCTTTCTATAAATACAGAATCCTTCTACTATTCAAATGATCCTTTATTTCTTTAAAAAAAATCCAATTACTTCTTTAAGGTCAAATAAGCCAAATAGTTGTGCAGAGGTGATAATGATCACGATAATGATGACCCATTTCACAAAAACAATCCCTTTCTGAACGGCAAGATGGGAAGCAATATAAGCTCCAATTATGTTTCCGATGGCATGAATGAGACCAAATTTCCAGTTTACAGCACCGTGATATACAAAAACGGCCAATGCAAAGGGCGTGTAAAGCAAAACGATCCATACTTTGATTGCGTTGGCGCGAACCAGATCGAATCCGGCTCCAATAACAAGCGCAGCCAACAAGAAATATCCTACACCAACCTGTACAAAACCTCCATAAAAACCGATTAGAAAAAACATCAATACCTGTACCCATGTCACTTTCCGTTTCATCAAATCTTCGCGACCTTTCAGGTAATTTGATGGTTTGAAAACCATAAAAAAAATCATAAGGAGTAACACCGCAGCAAAGGCTTTTTCAAACGCCTCCTTATTGATGTCAACTGCCAGCCAGGCGCCGAGCAAAGAACCGATCACAGCAGGAATAGCCAGCCGCGTTCCCTTATTAAAATCAAGCATTTTTTTCTGACTGAAAGTCGAAACCGATGTGATGTTTTGCAAAATGACAGCAATACGGTTCGTGCCATTGGCCACATCAATAGGTAACCCTAAAAACAAAAAAATGGCCATCGAAATGATGGTTCCACCACCGGCAAGGGTATTGATGAAACCCACAAAAACGCCCGAAACAATCAGTGCTGTAACTTCAATCCAGTTCATGGTATTATATTATAGGGTAAAGACGATTGTTTTTTCCCCACAAAGCGGATGAATAGATACAATACAGCAATTGCAAAAAGCATTAACAGCCAACTCGAAAATATTCCATAGGAAGCAGGGATGGTGCCAAAAACTACGGCCACAAAACCAACAGTCAGGGCATATGGCATCTGGGTTCTAACATGCTCAATATGGTTACATCCACTCGAAATGGAGCTCAATATTGTGGTATCTGAAATAGGTGATACATGATCCCCAAGAATCGCACCTGAAAGCACGGCTGAAACAACACTATAGAATATTGTAAGTCCATGATCATGATTGATCCCTGCGCTTTGTGTGAGAAGCCAGCTTGTTGGAAGTAATAATGGGTATAAAATAGCCATTGTACCCCAGGAAGTGCCTGTTGAGAACGCAACCAAAGCAGCAAGTATAAAAGTGAAAGCAGGAATCAGATAGGGTGAAAATGACATGCTTAGCAGGGTATCGGCAATGAAATCGGCTGTGTGCATGTGCTCGGTTACCAAGGCAACCGACCATGCCAACGTTAAAATTAGAATCGCCGTTAACATGATGCGAAATCCTTCCAAAATGCTTTCAACAATTTGCTGTAAACTCAGTAATTTTTGTGAGAATGTGAGTACAAATGCCACAACCAGTGCGCTTATTGAGGACCAAAGCAAAGAGGCGTAAGAGTTACTTCGGCCAATAATTTCCGAAATCTTTGTCATAAACGAAATTTCTTCACTTTCCCAAATTGATACGTCCCATCCTGTATAGAGTAGCCCTGTAATCGTTCCAAAAATAATTACGGCAACTGGAATTACTGCATTGAAGGCTCTTGCAGGCTTTCCTGATGCATCGAATTTATCTTCGGAAGTAACAATTTTTGTGGAGTTCGTTTCATTTGCATCAACGTTTTGCGATCTAACAGTATTTTCCGATTTTAACATAGGACCGTAATCTCGCTTCATTAAGATAAGCATGAGCACAAAAATCAATGTAAGAATAGGATAATAGCTGTAAGCCAACGAGTTGAAAAAAACGTTGTAGGCTGATTGATTGAGTCCAATTACATTCAGGCCATCCTGAATATAGCTTAATTCAGCACCAATCCAGGTGGTAACAAATGCGATAGCAGCAATAGGTGCAGCAGTTGAATCAACAATATAAGCAAGCTTGGCGCGTGAAATCCTGAGGCGATCGGCAACAGGTCGCATGGTGTTGCCAACAACGAGTGTGTTCGCGTAGTCGTCGAAAAAAATCACCATGCCAAGAAACCAGGTAACCAGCTGTCCGGATCTTGAAGATCGGGCAAAAACCGACAGCCGATTTACAACACCTTTCATGCCACCATTGCTTGAAATAAGTTGCACCATACCACCAATTATCAAAGAAAAAATAATGATCGAAAGATGGCCTCTGTCAAGAAGTGACTCCATCACATAAGTATCAATAACGGCTAAAAAACCTTTTCCGATCGCCACGAAGAAACCCGTTCCCTGATAGTAAAACATTATAGATGTTCCCGTCAGAATTCCCATAAAGAGTGCAGAAAAAACCTCTTTGAGCAGCAATGCAAGGAGTATGGCAACCAAAGGTGGAAGTATTGACATCCATAGGGGAATGGGAGTTACTGCTTTTTCCCAGCTGAAATCATCTACCTTTATTTGCACAATTTCTTCTTCAGGAAAGTTATATTTGATAACAGCTTCATTGTGGTGAAAGGTAACCTTATTTGGCTTATCATTTATATAAATGGTTTTTTCAATACCCTCGAATTGACCAAAAGAGGTGTCTGATACTATTTTCAGTTTGATTGGCAGATTCACATCGCTAACGATGATGTTGGGAAATTTTATTTCAAGGCAGTTTAAACCAATATTTTGTGCGCTTGCATTGGTTACAAAAGCAAAAAATAGTAACATGAACAGCTTTTGGCGAATCATAAGCTTTACCGGATTTTTTTAAAATTAGGCGTAAAGATAATTTATTGAATCAAATAGCCTTTATTTAGCTTGCTTTTTTTGTAGTGCCGGATTTAAGATTGGAGATTTTGGAGCTTTTATTGTTATATCAATTACATCACCACAAAACCGAATTACTTGTGTTGAAAAAAACCGGAACAGTTTTGTTGCTGTCCCGGCATATACATACGATGGTTTATTGATAAAATGGTTTGTTTGATGTTTTATTTCAACCCACTTCTAATGAGGAATGGATCAATTGAAGGCTCTTGTCCCCTAAATTTTACGTAAGCATCCATTCCTTCCCACATTGAATTTTCTGCCAGCACATACTTGCGAAATTTTTCTGCAAGCTCCTGATTAAACAAATCGCCGGCTTCTTTAAATGCCATGAAAGCATCAGCGTCAAGAACCCCGGCCCACCGATAAACATAATAACCGGCCGCATAACCATTGCTGAAAATATGTCCAAAATTCGGAGTCCTATACCGAGGTACAATTTCGTCAATCAGGCCTATGCGTGTAAGAGTTGCTTTTTCGAATGCATTCACATCTGTTTCTGGAGTGAGGGTTGTTGTGTGCCAATCCAAATCGAGTATAGCGGCAGCCAGGTATTCGGTATTTTCAAAACCCTGATTAAACATTGCTGCTTTATTGAGTTTTTCGACCAATGAAACAGGGATGATTTCTCCGGTTTCATAATGGAAGGCATACTCTTTGAGAAGCTCTGGTTCACCGGCCCAGTTTTCCATTATCTGAGAAGGAAGTTCAACAAAGTCTCTTGGTACGCTGCGACTTGTGCGGTTATACTTACCATCGGCGATAAGGTTGTGTAAAGCATGACCGAATTCATGGAAGTAAGTTTTGGTTTCATCCCAACTCAGCAAAGCAGGCTTGTTGGCAACAGGACGTGTGAAGTTCATTACCATTGTAACAACTGGTGCAATTTTTCTACCTTGCTCATCATAACTGCCATTGCGATAGGTGCCACACCATGCTCCACTTCGTTTTTCAGCACGAGGATGCGGATCAATTAAAAGAATACCCTGATGGCTTCCTTCTCTGTTTTTAACTTCAAAAGCTTCAACTTCGGGATGATATACCGGAATATTGTTTAACTTTTCAAATGTCAAACCATATAATTTTGTAGCAAGAAGAAAAGCCCCTTTTCTAACGTTGTCGAGAGCAAAATAGGGTTTTATTTCATCCTCATTGAGGTCAAATTTTTCTTTGCGTACTTTCTCAGAATAAAACCACCAATCAGACATGGCAAGTTTAAATTGGCCACCTTCTTTATCGATTATTGCTTGCTGTTCATCTCTCTCTTCGATAGCACGTTTGATGGATGGTTCCCAAACTTTGTAGAGAAACTCATACACGTTGGCAGGAGTCTGAGCCATCTGATCCGAAATAAAATAAGTAGCAAAATTATCGAACCCAAGCAGGTTTGACATTTTTTTTCTAAGATCCATCAGTTCAAGAAAAAGAGCTTTGTTATCATTGTCGTTGTTGTTGTCACCACGGTTAATATATGCTTTGTAAATTTGCTCTCTTAGATCCCGCCGTTCCGAAAACTGAACAAAAGGAATCCAGCTTGGTTTAGCCAGCGTGAAGATCCATTTGCCTTCCATGCCTGCATTTTTAGCTTCATCAGCAGCTGCAGCAATAACCCCTTCGGGCAAGCCTTTTAAATCTTCTTCTTTATCAATAATCAATTGAAAACCATTGTTTTCGGCCAAAAGATTTTCGCCAAGTTTCAATGATATCATCGACATTTTTTGGTTTATTTCTTTCAACTCTTCACGTTGTGCTTCAGGAAGCCCGGCTCCATTTCGGGAAAAATCCTGATAGATTTTCTCAGTAAGCCGCAGTTGCTCCTGATCAAGTCCAAGTGATTCCCGCTGTTCATAAACAGCTTTAATGCGTTCGAAGAGAGGTTGATTAAAACGAATTTCGCTATAATGTGCAGTAAGCATTGGAGTGGTTTCTCTGGCAATTTCCTGTAAACGCGGATTAGTGTTGGCACCACGTAATCCTCCAAAAATTGGACTTATTTTGTTCAGCAGACTGCCTGATTTATCATAAGCCACGATTGTATTTTCAAAATCAGGAGTTGCCTGATTGTTTACAATAGCCTCAATTTCGGCGTTATCCTGACGTATAGCTTCTTCATAAGCTGGAAGAAAACTCTCATTATCAATTTTGTCGAACGGCGGAACACCAAAAGGTGTATCAAATTCAACAAGGAGCGGGTTTGCCACTTCTTTTGGCTTTTCGGATGTTCCGCAGGAAGCGAGAAACATTGCTGGCAGCAATAAAAACAGAAATAATCTCTTCATGATGATGATAGATTTGTTACTTATTCAGTGATTTAATTTGATAATGTAAAGATAAATATTTTGGATGAAACTTCATCTTTGTATCAGATAGCGATCCTTTTGATTAAGTTCTCGGTATATTTTTTTATCAGATGAAGAACCGCTTTCTTATCCTGTATAACCTGTGTTAAGAAAATACCGCTTGTTTTTGAGGGGAAAAAGTATATTTGCGCTTTCCGGAAATAAAACATTTAAGTCGTCAATTATGGAAGATACAACAAAGGCACAAAAAGGAGGCTTCAAATCATTTTCTAAAAACTACTGGACAGTTGTCATTATGGAGTTTTTTGAGCGGGGTTCCTATTATGGGGTGATGTCGGTTTTATCGGTTTACCTTGTGATGAGTACTGATAATGGAGGTTTGGGATTTACAAAAGAGGGAGTTGGTGTGATCAAAAGTACGATAACACCCTTGTTATATCTTTTACCTATTCTTTCGGGAGCGATGGCTGATCGCTTTGGATATCGGCGTCTTTTGATGTTTGCATTTGCTACCATGAGTTTAGGTTATTTCCTTACAAGCATGGCCACCTCCTATTCTTTGGTGTTTCTTAGCCTGCTGCTCATGGCGGTTGGTGTAGGTTTTTTCAAACCCATCATTTCCGGCACTATTGCCCGAGAAACAAATGAAAGCAATAGTGGCCTTGGTTTTGGGATATTTTACTGGTCTATCAATCTCGGAGCATTCATTTTTCCACTTATACTGATACCCTATCTAAAAGGCATTTCATGGTCCTATATTTTTATCATGGCGGCTATTGGAACAGGTTGGTTGCTGATACTGAATATTTTTGTTTACAAAGAACCACAACGACCAAAAAGTTCTAAAACAGTTCTTGAAGTGCTAAAAGGAGTGGTTTTGGTTTTAAAAGACTTTCGTTTTGTGATCATGATCGTGATCTATTCTATGTTCTAGATCCTTTATTTTCAGATGTTTGATACTGTACTTTGGTATCTCACTGATTATGTTGATATGACACCGGTGAATAATGCAGTGAATTGGTTTATTGGTCTTTTTGGCATTGAAACAAATTGGAAATTTGATGCAGAACATGTGACAGTTATCAATGCAGGTACAATTATTGCACTTCAACTTTTAATTTCGAGCCTTGTAAAAAACACCAAAGCCTTGCCTACAATGATTGCAGGAATAGCAATGGGAACAGTTGGCATGGCTATCTTGTCGATCTCAATGCATGCTTGGGTGTTTATTGCGGGAATAATCATCTTCTCAATTGGAGAAATGACAGCTCATCCCAAATTTTTGTCTTATGTGGGCCTCATTGCGCCTCCTGATAAAAAAGCCCTTTATCAGGGGTACTCATTTTTATATGGTGTAATTGGCAGTGGTGTCGGTGGAATTCTTGGTGCAATGATGTATGTTCATTTTGTTGATGGATTACAGCGTCCCGGCTTGCTGTGGTTTATATTCAGCATGATAGGTGTTGTCACTATTATCGGACTGTTACTTTACAACAAATATCTGGCCCCTAAAACCAGCGAAAATTAAGAGGCCTGTTTATTTGGATAAAATGAATTTTTTATTATAAAAGCCCGTTTCAGTTTGGAGTTGTACAACATAAAATCCATTTGCATACTCTTTCGGTATAAATGATGAGAGATCAATCGTGTAAACACCATTGTTTAAATAAACATCCTCCAAAACAACGGTTGTTTTGCCTAAAGGATTAATGAGTTTAATCTTAATTTGACTTGCTTTCTCAAGCTCAATTTTTAAAAATATATTTCCTCCTGTAATTGGATTAGGATAGATATGCAGGATATTGTTGTCTTCTTCATTTTGAAAAAGTCCTTGTGTAAAAAAGACGACCTCATTTGATGGAACAGATTCAAATGTATCCCAGGCTGTGGTTACGAAGTAGGTAAACATGGCGGGAAATGGCAGTTGGTCTTCAAAAGAATTATTGCCTGCTGGTACTGTTCCAATAACTTCATCATTACGATAAATGTTGAAATGGGTATAAGTCCAGCTAAAAGGAGATGAAGGCTTATTAAAAGTTGTTTTCTCAGGCATCCCCGTGCTTAAAGGAATAGTATTGCTAAGTGGATTATTTGTCATCATTTGTTCATTCTTACTGTCATCAACGATGAGACCTTTGATATTCCAGTTAATATCCCAGCCAAAATAGGATGACATACTCACCCAATCAGAACCATAAAGCAGCATATCGCCTTTGAAGGGTGTTGCAGGGCCATTATCTGTGCCAGCAGGAAAAACACCTCCTGTATTAATAACCCGGTATCCGAACCATAATTCCTGGCTGGCGTCAATTTGAATTGGGGTTTCAAGTTCTAAAGTATTCCATTCGTTGATTATAGGGTAGGCTACCATCTGTTCACGAATCAAATCTCCGGCATAGTTTTGATTTCCTCCTTTCCAAACCCTGAGAAATATCTGGCAGTCAGCTGCTGCAAAAAAGGCCGCTATTTTTGTGAGATACTGGCCATTGTATTCGATCAGATCTTCAGGTGTAAAACGTATTGCAGCATCAAAAATTTCAATGTTTGATCCACCAACGGCATCTGTATTTACGCCATCATCCCAGTGCAGCCAGGTTCCATCAGACGCCGGATCATCCCAGCTGAGCATAACAGTGTTGTCGCTTCCAATCATTTCACCAACCAGATTTAAGGGAGGGAACAATAAAGGTTCAGGGATATTAATCTGGGCTGTCGCCAATGGAGAATCTCCATCCGTGTAAACCGCTGAAACACTAACCTGGTGCATTTCACCAACTGCAACATCCGTTAATGTTGAATAGAGTTCAGTTGAAACATCTCCAAACTGTATGCCATCGAGATAAGTTTTGTATCCCAATAATTCTGATTTTCTATTAAAAGGCAATAACTCCTTCAGATTATTTTTCCCTTCGGTTGCAATGCCGGCTCTGATCATGAAATCTATTTCATCGTGGATGTGCCATAAAGCACCTCCATTGCTTGTTGAATAACTAAATCCATCCGGCTGATTAAGATCACCGCCAATACGGTAATTATTTCCGTTGTTCCATTGACAAACAATATAGAATCTTACATTGGCCGGTATTGGAATGTCAACTGCTGCTTTGGTCCAGATGTCATCAATGTCTATTAAATAAGGCCCTCCCAACAATATATTGCCATCGGGCATTCCACCCTGATCCCCGAAAACGTGTAATAAAACCTGCTCATTGGGTGAGCCCGCAGAAGTGAATAACTTCAATTGTCTTAAAACTATGGGTTCCTCGTGTTGAAAAGCAACTGCCATCATTTCATTTCCTGTCGCAGTCCCTACCCAAAATAAACCGTTTGATTCGCCATCATCATATAATAACTCTGACGAATTAAAACCGATTGGCTCTTCCCAATTCAGAAATATATTGTTTACATCCTGAAGTTGAACATGAAGGTTGTGAGGAGGATAATTGCCCTCTGTGAGAGGAGAAAGTGAAATGTCAAGCATTGTATTTTCAATTAATTCGAGCTGAGGATCTACATAGCTCTGATAATTGGAAGCAACAACGCTTAAATGATACATTCCGGCGGGCACTTCAACACTATATTGGCCGTTCTCCATGCTGAAAGTTAGAAATCCATTCAACGAAATAGTTGCGCCATCAATAGGTGGTCCTTCTGTACTGGTAATTTGACCACTCAGCGTAACCATTGCCGAAAGCGTGTTTTCTGCTCTCCGACCCCAGACCTCATAATTGAACGTACCATCATTGGGCCGATACCATGCAAGAAATAACTTATCAGCAGAACCTTCGTGAAATCCTACGATTTGCGGCCAGGAAGCATCTTCGGTATCTTGTGAAAACTGCATCATTTGTGACCAGGAATATCCATGATCCAATGAATATTTTAGATATCCTTTATCATTTCCAGAATAGGTATCATCAGACCAAACAATATAAATACGATGATTTCCAGGAGTGTTTTGTTCAAGCCAGATATCGGGACGAGCTGATTCTCCCGTGTTATTCGATAGATTTACCGATGGTTGCCATTCATTGCCCAGATTATGCGAACTGTATAAAATGATGTCTGTTTGGAGTGGGTCAACTTTAGAAGAAACAACAACATAAATTGAATTGTCTATCACTTTTGTCTTGAGTCTGGCATTGTATGCCTGATTATTGGAAATGTTTTCTGGCGTTGTCCAACTCAACCCAAAGTTTTCTGATTTGGTAAAAAACAAATCCAGATGATCATAGGTTGTTCCTGTTTGATTATTCCATAAAACAAAAAGCGAATTATTTTTCATCGCAATATTGCACCATCTGGCTCCTGAAGTGGTGTTGGAAAGATTAACGGGAGTTGACCACGTTTGACCAGCATTGATTGAGATAGTGACAAATACCTGGTATTTATAATCCAGATCACGGTCTTCGTATGCAACTACAACGGTATCGCCGGATGCCACAATTTGAGGTACTTGTGCTCCCCTGATTGCGTTGGTCACTTGTATTTCGTTACCAAATGTCTGACCATTATTGGTGGATCTGACCAGAAAAACCTGACTGTTTCCTCCAGTATTACGATAATATGCGATATACACATTTCCTTCTGATGCAGCTACAACGGGGTAATTGGCTCCATAATCAAAACCTGTATAAATAGTGATTTTATTACCCCAGTTAATGCCTCCGTTTTCGCTTCTGCGAAACATTATATCACCCCATTGATTCCATGCAAGATAATACTGGTTCCCATCAGCCACAATACTATGCTCTTTTGAAGGGCCATATTCATTTGAAAGATTCTGCGGTTCGAACAACTGAAGTTGAGAAAAGGCAGAAGAGGTAATTATTAAGCTCAGGAAAATCAGAAATGAAGTCTTCATAAAATTTATTTTGACATTCAAAGTTACGAAAATCCTGCTATTTAGTAATTGAGAGCGCTAAAAGTTAATCTTCAGGCAATAATGGTCGAACTGAGATTTTGTCCTGGTATGCATTTTCCTGCTTAAATGTTATTTTTGTGACACTTCAATTGTATATTTGCTAGTTGAAGAAAATAATCAAAAATCAATCCACATGAAAAAGAATATACTTTTTTTAGTTTTTGTAACTACTCTTGCTGTTTTGGCCTCTTGTAATAAAGATGATAACACAGATCCTTTTGAATTACTTACCGGGCCTGTTTGGGCCTCCGACAGCCTTCTTGTTGATGGAGAGGATGCAAGCGGCGAAGGAGAGGTGCTTGAAAAGTTTAAAGGTGAAGCAAAATTTAATCGTGATGCCACGGGTACTTTTGGTGAGTATTCCGGTGTCTGGCGATTTGCTGAAAACCGTACTGAAATTATCATTACAACCGATTCGTTACCCATTCCGCTTACAACAAAAATTGCAGAACTTACCGCAAGTTCGCTCAAAATTACTACTGCCTATCCAAGTCTTACCAATCCTGAAGAAGAAATGAAAATCAGGATGACTTTTAAAGCGAAATGATACGGTTTGTCCTAGTAACTATACTTTTAGCAGGCAGCATCTTCCTTTATGGTATGGATTCGGATGCCTGGCTGAAAGGAAGAGTTTCGGATAAACAAACCGGAGAGTCGTTGCCTGGGGTCAATGTTTTGTATAAAAAGAACTTAGGTGTCGTTACCGATGAAGGTGGCTCGTATATCTTTAGGTCTGAGTCTGGCCAGTTAAATGTTACCTTCCGGATGTTGGGATACAAAACTTTTTCAAAAAGCATAGTATTAAAAACAGGCGACACTCTTGTACTAAATGTAAATCTTGAGCAGGAACCGATTGAGATAGATCAGGTGGTTGTAACAGCCAGCCGGATCGAACAACGTATTGCTGAGTTGACGGTTTCGATGAGCGTCATAAAACCACAAAGTATTTCAAACCAACATATTACCAACGCTAAGGAATTAATCGATAAAGCACCTGGTATAGAAGTGCTTGACGGGCAGGCCTCAATTCGTGGGGGTAGTGGATATAGCTATGGCGCGGGTAGTCGGGTGTTGGCACTGGTTGATGGTTTGCCTATTGTGGCCGCCGATGCCGGCAACATACGTTGGCAATTTTTACCTCTTAATAACTTGAGCCAGATTGAAATAATCAAAGGTGCTTCTTCTGTTGCTTATGGTTCTTCGGCACTTAATGGAGTGATTAATTTTCGGACAGCTGATGCCACAGTTGTCCCAATAACTAAAGCCTATTTGGAAGGAGGATTCTATGATCGCCCTCGACAAAAAAACTGGATCTGGTGGGATTCCCCAAGATTATTTTCAGCCTCTGGGTTCAATCACTTGCGTAAATTTGGCAGAACTGATATTGGCATAAGTGGCAATGTCACCCTTGATCAGGGTTATAGGCAACGCAATGAAGACAATAGCGGTCAATTAAGCATTAAGCTGAAACATTTTAATAAAAAGGAAGGCCTTATTTACGGGCTGGCGATGCAAGGAGGTCTTACGTCAAAAAAGGATTTTGTACTATGGGAAAATGCCGAAACGGGTGCACTAAAACAGGATACTTCTACAGCGATCCTTCTTAAAGGCACCTTTTTTGCTGTAGACCCATTCATAAGCTTCAAAAAAGCAGGGAAATTCAGTCATGATCTGCGTGCGCGATTCCAAAGAAGCGATAACCTTTTCCCCGACTCTAAACAAAACAACAGCGAAGCAAGTAATTTTTATACGGAGTACCAGTTTTGGACTCAGTTGAAAAGTTGGTTGAATTTAAATACTGGACTCTCTCAAAACAACAGTCATATTATTTCAAATTTCTACGGGAATCATAATAGTATGAATGTCGGAGCGTTTGCACAGATAGAACTTAGTCCGACTGAACGTCTGAAACTTGTGGCAGGAATGCGTCTGGAACATAATAGTCTCGATGGAAATGCTGATAAATTTGTGCCTCTTTTTAGGACAGGGCTTAACTATCAGTTGATGGATTTTACCTTTCTACGAACTTCTTTTGGACAAGGCTATCGCTTTCCGTCTATAGCTGAGCGTCATGCTGCAACAACTTTGGGTGCAGTAAAAATTTTCCCGAATCTATACATTCAGCCCGAATCAGGATGGACCTCGGAAGTGGGGGTGCGACAGGGCATAAAGACATTATATTTTACAGGCCAGGCTGATGTGGCTTTGTTCTTTATGCAAAACGAAAATATGATCGAATATATTTTTGGGATTTACCCAAATCCAAATTCCGAAACATTTAGTTTTGGATTTAAAGCTGATAATATTGAAGCATCGCGCGTTTATGGGTTTGAAGCAGAATGGGTCTTAATAAACCAGTTTGGAAATTTAAATAACACCCTTAGTGGTAGTTATGTGTATGTGTTTCCAGTTGAGTACAACCCATATACCGGAAAAAACACAGGTGTGATGCTAAAATACCGTCGTAACCATGCCTTAAAACTTCATTGGAACAGCAATTTTCGTAAGATTGATGCAGGTGTCAGTCTTTATCTAAGATCAAAAATACTGCGAATTGACGATGTTTTTTTGAATGAACTAACACGAGAAGGTCTCTTACCTGGTTTCTATGACTATTGGCAATCGGGGAATAAAGGCCATTTACTACTTGATATTCAGTTGGGATACCATTTCACTGAAAAGATAAAAGTTTCACTGGTTGTAAAAAATCTTACCAATAAGGAATACATGGGTAGGCCCGGAGATATTCAGCCAATGCGGAATTTTAGTTTAAGACTTGCAGGAAATTTTTAAGAAGTTGGAAATTAATTGGTTGGATTCATTGTTTGAAAAGGTTCTGTTTTAAATTAATGTGGGATTTTGTATCTTAACGCAATAATTAGAAATGAGTCATGGATACTAAAAAGATATTAGCCGGCTTAAGCCCTCAGGATAAGCGTGAATTATGTACTGCATTAGTTGTAGAATTTCAACCATCGAAGCAGTTCTTAGAACATAAGCTTG
>PHDU01000129.1 GCA_002842755.1 Bacteroidetes bacterium HGW-Bacteroidetes-1
CTACCTCTCAATTCAAATCAAAAAATCAAAGAACGCTTATATTATATTTATTATCAAATGATTATAAAGGATATTAAAAAGTTAACGCATCACTAGTAACTCAGTGTCATTCATTAAGCAAAGACATATTCATGATTTAACCCAACCTTATTTAGGCTTTTATGGGTTGCCTGGGATTGCTTTAATATTAAATGTAGTTCCTCTATACTCACCTTGGTTAACATTCCCGCAGCAATCTGAATTTATGCTTGATAGAGTAGATCTAGATATTCTTCAATCTTCAATTATTGGCATCTTGTTGCAAAAAGACGGGACGATGCCTCCTCTACCAGGTCAATTTATTAGCTTTCCAGCCAATTACTCAAAAGTTGGTGAATTGAATTGTCTATATGTGAATCAGAGATTACAATTTTGGATCCCAAACAAATGATATTATTCTTGATTAATGTATTATTTAACAATTAATCCAAGGTATTAAGAATATTTTTCCACGTTTGACTAAACTAGTTTTATCATATAAGAATATCAAACAACATGGATACTCCATTGCTTTCAATATGTATAATTGCATACAATCACGTTACATATATAAAAGAAGCCGTTGAAGGAGTTTTGATGCAAAAAGTTAATTTTCCATGGGAACTTGTAATTGCTGATGATTTTTCAACAGATGGAACAAGGGAAATAATATTGGAGTATAAAGTTAAATACCCGGACATTATAAAGCTTATATTACAAGAAAAAAATGTGGGAGCTGCTCAAAATTGGATTGATTTAATTACTTATCCAAAATCAAAATATATAGCTTATTTTGAAGGTGATGACTACTGGACAGACCCATTAAAGCTGCAAAAACAAGTAGATTTTATGGAGGCAAATGAGAATTATAGCTATTGTTGCACTAAATTCTCTGTACTTAATGACAATACAAAAAAAATATCCGAAGATGAGCGGTTTTCTATTTATTCTGACCAGTATGTTAATGAAACAGAAATAACTAAAGAAAATTTGTTTGATCCTTACATTTCACACACATTAACAGTTGTATATAGAAATCATCTCCTCACAAATCAAGATCTTAAACAGCCATATTTCAAAGATATTTTCCTGTTTATGTGTCTTTTGCAAAAAGGCAACGGAAAGTTTTTAAATTTCAATTCTAGTGTTTATCGCTTAAACGACAATAGCATTTGGGGAACAAAACCTAAAAGTGTACGAGCAAAACAAAACTTTTTAACAGCAGAAAGCATGCTCAATTACTTTCCTCAAGATAACAACAAGCATCTTGTGAAATTTTATATAGGTTGTTTATTTGAGTATTGCCATTATTTATCAGTCCATGAAAAATATGCATATTTAGGCAAGAAATATACATTTATATACTATTATTCTAAATTAAAAAGGGGAGTAAAATCAATAATCCCTTCCAAATACATTTTAAAAATCCAGAATAATATGAAGTATTATCTAATGAAATGAATAATCTAATCCTTTTTCTCATCTTCAACCGGCTGGAAAATAAAATGAGGGTTTTTGAGCCCATCTGGCAAGCAAAACCTGACCATATATATATCACAGCTGATGGATCATATGCAAAATAAGCACAGGGAAGAAGGAAAATTTAAATAGTGACTCGTCCTGAATTTTGTTTACGGTTTTTGGGTTAATTATTCAAAATTCGATTCAAGTGGTTTAATAATGGCTAATGCAGCGGTTGAGTTTTGTTAGGTTTTATAATAAAAAATGTGATATCACGGCTGATTGGCAGTTTCTGATGCAAGTGCTGTTCCAGTTTAAAAAGAGTTTTACCTATATTGACAAAATAATAAGCGTGTACGACATGCACGGAATCAGTTCCAACCCTGAAAATAAAAAGAAAATCACTGAGGAGAAAGTAAGATTCATGAAAGAGAAATTTAAAAAACCCCCACTATTGTTATTGAAAAGCATCATTTATTTTCGGGAAAATTATCGTAGGATTAAATCTATTCCTTTCAGAATTAATCGAATGTTAACATCAATTACTAACAACCAATGATCAAAGACAATCCAATAAATACAGATTCTCTTAAAACTCCTGTACTATTTATGGTTTTCAACCGGCCTGATACTACAAAACAAGTTTTTGAAGCCATCCGAAAAGCAAAACCGCCGAGGCTGTATATCGCTGCTGATGGTCCGAGAAATACCAAAGAAGGTGAAGCAGAGCGGGTTCAGGAAGTTCGGTCCATTGCCACCAATGTTGATTGGGAGTGTGAGGTAAAGACACTTTTTCGTGATGAGAATCTTGGCTGTAAATATGCTGTTAGTGACGCGATAACATGGTTTTTTGAACAAGAAGAGCAGGGAATAATTTTGGAAGATGATTGCTTGCCAAGCCAGAGTTTCTTTTGGTTCTGCGAAGAATTACTGGAAAGGTATAAAGATGATTTGAGGGTTTGGCATATCGGAGGTTCTAACTTTCAAAATGGCATAAAACGTGGAGATGGGGATTACTACTTTTCAAAATATAACCATGTCTGGGGTTGGGCAGGTTGGGCTAGCCGCTGGAAAAAGTATGATGAAGAACTCGATACTATCAAAGATGCAAAATTTATAGAAAGAACTTTTATAAACAAGAATATGGTCAAACTTTGGACAAAATCGTTTAATGACATGAAAGCAAAAAAAATTGATACATGGGATTATCAATACGTATTTTCAATGTGGAACAACGATGGATTAGCGATTATCCCAAATGTCAATATGATTTCAAATATTGGTTTTGGAATAGATGCAACACATACACTTGGAGTTAGCGAACATGCTGATATGCCAATTCATGAAGTTTATATTCGCAATTACCCTCAGCAAGTGATTCAAAACAAAGAAGCAGATTATTTTACATTTAAAACGCACTTTGCTCCAAAACCTTTCTTAACGAGAGCTGTAAATAAACTAAAAAGAGTTTTAAATGAACTGTAAAATATGCAACCAACAAGCTAAACATGTATTTAAAGCAAAGGTGCTGAAAAAATACGTCATAAATTATTTTCATTGTGAACAGTGTGGTTTTTTACAAACAGAGGAACCATATTGGTTTGATGAAGCTTATAGGGAGTCTATCAATGTTTCTGATACTGGATATATGCAAAGGAACATAAATCTATCTCAAAAACTTACAATTTTACTAGCTCTTTTTTTTGATAAAAAAGCAAAATTCTTAGATTATGCAGGGGGCTATGGAGTTTTTACTCGTATCATGAGAGATATTGGATTTGATTTTTTTTGGGATGACAAATACACCAAAAATCTTTTTGCCAAAGGTTTTGAATATCAAAAAGAGTGGGAATATGAAGCAGTAACATCATTTGAAAGCCTTGAACATTTTTGTAAGTCCAATAGATGAAATAGAGGCTTTGTTAAAAATCTCAAAAAATATCATTTTCTCTACAGAACTTTTACCAAATCCTATTCCAAAACCAGAAGATTGGTGGTATTATGGACTAGACCATGGACAACACATTTCTTTTTATAGTTTGAACACATTTAAATTTATTGCTAAAAAATACAATTTAAACTACGCTAATTTAAATGGTTTACATGTCTTAACACAAAGAAAAATATCAAATTATAAGCTTAAAATATTAAAATTCAACAGATTTGGATTGCATAAACTTTTGCAAAAACAACTGAATAGCAAGACTTGGCAAGATTATTTAAAAATGAGTAAGAATATATGAAAATCCTTTACGACCATCAAATATTTACATCACAAAAGTATGGCGGTATATCGAGATACTTTTATGAGCTTGTAAGTGAGTTAAAAAAAACACAAGAAATAGAAAGCGAAATACCTTTATTGGTATCAAACAATCATTATATAGCTGATAAAAAGTTAGTTAAATATATAGATTTCTTGTCTAATAAGACCTTCCGTGGTAAACGACGAATTTTCAATTTCTTCAATAAACCATATTCTGTCTTAAAGTTAAAAAGACAAAATTTTGACGTTTTTCACCCTACCTATTATGACCCATATTTTTTAGAATATCTTGGTGATAAGCCATTTGTTCTGACTGTATATGACATGATTCATGAAAAATTTAGTGAAATGTTTCCATCCAATGACAATGCAAGTCAACAAAAAAGATTGCTTGTACAAAAGGCGTCAAAAATTATAGCAATTTCAGAGAGCACAAAAAAAGATTTGATACAATATTTTGGAACGGATGCTTCCAAAATCGAAGTCGTTTATCTTGGTAATTCTATGTTTCCAAAGCCAAACAGTAACCTTGGTATTGAAATGCCAAAGAATTACATGCTTTTTGTAGGCTCACGAAGCGTTTACAAAAACTTTGAAAGATTTATAAAAGGTGTGGCAAGTATATTAAATCAAAATAAAATGCTTTTTGTTGTGTGCGCAGGAGGCGGCAAGTTTACAAGCAAAGAAATACAACTTTTGTCAGAATTACATATTTTGAATCAAGTCGTACAGTATAACTTGGATGATGAAAGCATGGCTTATTTTTATAAGAATGCTTTAGCTTTTATTTTTCCCTCACTCTATGAGGGATTTGGAATCCCCGTCTTGGAGTCTTTTGCATGTGGTTGCCCGCTTCTTTGCAGCAATGTAAGTTCTTTGCCAGAAATAGCCGGGGATGGTGCTTGTTACTTTGATCCTTATAGTGAAGAGTCTATAAAAAATGCGGTTTTAGAAGTTTTGGAAAATACTACGTTGAGGGAAGATTTAATACGAAAGGGTTACGAGAGATTGAAAAGATTTTCTTGGAAGCAAACGGCAGAGCAAACAAAAATTATATATAAAAGCTTGCTAACGTGAAAACAGCAATTATTACTGGAATCAGTGGCCAGGATGGGCCGTATTTGGCAAAATTACTGCTTGAAAAAAAGTATAAAGTCATTGGAACGGTCAGAAGTTACAGATGTGCAAACAGCAAAAACCTTGAATATCTTGGTATCCAAAATGAAGTTTTGATTGAAGAACTTGACCTTCTGGATATGGCAAATGTGATAAAAATAATTCAAAAACACAAACCAAATGAGATATACAATCTTGCTGCTCAAAGTTCAGTCGGGTTGTCATTTGATCAGCCTTTGGGGACATTTTCTTTTAACACTGCATCTGTTAATAATCTATTGGAAAGCATAAGGCTTCTTGATTCAACCATTAAACTTTATCAGGCATCAAGCAGTGAAATGTATGGCAGGGTCAAGACTTTGCCAATCACATTAGAGACACCCATGCACCCAATTAGTCCTTATGGTGTTTCAAAGATGGCTTCTTACTTTATGGTAACAACTTACAGAGAGTCGTATAATTTGTTTGTATGCAATGGTGTTTTGTTCAATCATGAATCATTTTTAAGAAGCAGTAATTTTTTTGTAAAAAAAGTCATTAAAGATTCCATTGCGATCAAAAACAAAAAACTTGACAAATTAGTAGTCGGCAATCTTAATGTAAAAAGAGATTTTGGGTATGCTCCAAAATATGTTGAAGCGATATGGAAAATACTACAATCTGACAAGCCGGACGACTTTATAATTTGCTCCGGAAAATCTATACTATTAAGAGATGTCGTTGAGTATGTATTTGAAAAATTCGACATAGACAAGAATCTGATTGTTGAAAATAAAGACTTTTTTAGACCAAATGAAATCGAGGAAATTTATGGTGATAACTTAAAGGCTAAAGAATATTTAAATTGGCAGTATGATTACTCTTTTTTTGATGTGTTGGATATTTTGATAGACGAAGAGATGCAAAGTTTATGCTAAGGAATTGTCAATAAATAATATACTCATATTTAAAGTAAATTAGTTACCTTTGTTAAAAAAAACAATGGACACTAATGATATCATTAAAGCTC
>PHDU01000130.1:0-5868 GCA_002842755.1 Bacteroidetes bacterium HGW-Bacteroidetes-1
TTCTACAATGATTATCGCCACTCTGTGGCTCAATTTTGAGGTGCAGCGCACCGGTAATCTTTGTAGAATTTTGTCCGTTGGTGTGTTTAAAGGTGCAGCGCACCGAAATATCTGATGCAAGGTTTTTTAACCAATATCTCCCAAATCCGTGCTCAAGAAATAAGTTATTATTGAATTAATTTTCAATATTCCAATAGATTAGGACTTTTTCAGCAAGCCCTATTTACATCTGGGAAAGATTCTTCAGCTCTCTTTTGGCACAGACACTTAAATATGAAACAGACCTAAATTTAAAAATTACATTTGGCTTGAGCAGGTTAGATACCCTATGATCAAGATTCCCTTTTTTGCTTCCATAAAAAATATTTTAAAACTTATTGACGTAGTATAGATTGTATAATTAATTGAAGTTGAATAAGATAAAATAATTGAATTAGTTTATTAATAGTTTTATGCTGATTCTCATGTACCTGAATTTTTCATTTTTTAAAATTTGGCATGGCTTTTGGTTTTTTCTGATCATCGACAATCATTTAAAAAGTAAAGTCATGAAAAAGCTCATTTATCTCACATTGTTTGCATTCCTATTCGCAGTTGAAATGCCGCTATCAGCACAGGAAAGATCAGAAGAATATCTTGGTCTTCCAGGAGACAACCTAAACCTTTATGCTGTGATGAACCTTTTCCAGGAGTCAGAAACGCTTGAAAGTTTTGAAAGAGGTCTTAACGACCCTGAAATCATGATCAATAATCTCGACCTCAATGGCAACAATCTTGTTGATTACATCATGGTTTACGATTATCCGGACGATGATATTCATACCATTGTACTGAGGACAGCCCTCACAAAAAAGGAATATCAGGATATTGCTGTATTTACAGTTCAGAAGTTTCGTGACGGTACGGTACAAATCCAGCTTATTGGTGATGAAGCACTGTATGGTCCAAATTATATCATTGAGCCTATTTACGACGAAACACCCAATCCAGGTTATTTGGGTAGTGCAAATTCAAAAAGAAATGTAACAGTCGTCAGAACAACTTATTATGAAGTTGCAAGTTGGCCTTTGATTGTTTACATCAGCAGACCATCTTACAGAGTTTGGCGTTCAGCCTGGTCGTGGGGTTATTATCCTGAATACTGGCATCCATGGACTCCTCATTACTGGCACTATTATTACGGATATCACTATAACTCCTTCGATCATTATTATTCCTATTACCGTCCCTGGAAGCATTATCGCTGCGATCGTTATCGTGATGGATACTACTCCAATATCCGCCAGCATTCTCCAACCGTAGTAGTCAATATCAATAATGGCAATTATAGGAGTACGTACAGTCACCCTGAAAAAAGAAGAGAAGGGGAGGTGCTTTATTCACAGCGAGTTTCTAATGGTGGCACAACTGTTTCGGCAAGAGGTCGATCAACAGGAAACATGAATGATAAAAAAAGTCCTCACGCAATTGAAACAGCGAACGAGAGAGCTTCGAGGCCAAATATAGATTCGGGCCGCAATCAAAGCCTGGACAGAGCTAAAAAAAGCAGCGAGGTCAAGGATTCAAAAGCGCCTGTAAGGCAAAATGCCTCAGGAGTGAACAGAACAAATGACCGTACCTCCAGAGATAAAGTTGCTACATCACCTTCAATAGATAGAGCAGCAAAGTCTGAAAATCAGTCGAAAAGAAGTCAGCCTTCAACCATTATAGAAAGACAGAAGCCTGCTTCTCAATCTAGAAATATTGAACGTTCTTCACCAGAGAGAAGCAAGCCGGCAGTTCGTCCAGCAGCATCTGAAACAAGAATAGAGAAATCCAGACCGTCTTCTATGGAAAGATCTCAGCCGGCGAAATCAAGCAATCAGAAAGCGCCTGAGGTTAAAAAACAGGAACGTAGCAGTAACCGCCAAAACTCTGAAGCTGCAAAGAAAGAAAACGTCTCAAACAGAAAGCAAAGCAGTTCTTCAAATGATTCTGGTAAGAGCCGTTCACAAAAAAGATAATTCTTTTATCCTTCAGCCCTATTGAAAGCGCAGCACGATCATCAATTGTACTGCGCTTTTTTTTTGCTTTCAAAATGAATAATTTTGAGTGATCTTTCGTTGCGTTTAAGTTTCTATAATTTTTCCGGACAAATCAATCTTACAATTAATAATTCCCTAATTTCACAGGCTGTATCGGAAATTGATTCTTGAGTTTATGTCAAACATTGGATAAATTATAATTTTTTTTTATTTGAAACATAAAGGTTCTGAACCAAAACTTAACTTGTTTATATTGTATTGTTGTATTGTATTAATTCTGAAAATATATATGTGTTTTACGTGGTAAGTGTAATGAAAGAATCGAGTAAAGGTTATCTATATGCGTTGATCGCAACCATTTGTGGATCTCTGGTTTATCTTTTCAGCAAAGCAGCACTGAACGAAATCAGTCTGCCGCAATTTGGCTTTTGGTGGTTTCTTTCAGGTATTTTCTGGACTAGTCTGATGGCTTTGCATCCAAGAGGTGGGTTCTCAACAACGAAATTTACTCGTCAGGATTGGAAAACCTTGCTTTACATGGGATTGATTGAAATTGTTGCTACAACCTCTTTTTATGCAGCTATTGAAGTTTCGGAAAATCCTGCAATACCCTCCTTTTTGAGAAATCTTGAATATCTTTTTATATCGGTGCTTGGATTTGTATTATTGAAAGAACGTTTCGGGAAGTTACAATTGGTTGGTGCCTTTCTTACGCTTTCAGGAGCCTTTTTCATCAGCTTAAAAACAACCTCGGCCGACAGTATTTTTACTGTGGCGGCAGGGCTAATGTTACTTTCGACTTCATTTTATGCTGTACGCACAATTATTGCAAAGAAGCATATCCGTGAAATCAGGCCAATAGTCCTGGCTATAAACAGATCAATATTTCTTTTTTTATTTGCGCTTATGTTTATGATTTATGAAGGTTATTCGTTTAATATCCCAAAAAGCGCATTTTTTAATATCATGGCAGGTGCATTTGTAGGTCCATTTCTTACCTCTATATTTCAGTATTCTGCGCTACGTTTTATTCAGGCATCAAGAGCGGCTATCGTTATGAGCACAACAGGATTGTTTGTACTTGTTGGAGCGTTGTTCCTTTTTGGTTCCTTGCCAACGTCAATTCAGATTATTGGAGGGTTGATAACCATGTTTGGCATACTATTGATGATGCGAAAAAGCAGCGCTTGAGCCGGCATGTGACCAAATCAATTATGTTTTTTTAATTTTCGCAAATTTGGCAAAAGTACTACGACATAGATGTAAATGTAGTTAACTCCTTAATTTCTGCTTGATAATCAAACTGAAGGTCTTCATGCAGTGTTGAAACAGCTTTCAATATTTTTTTTATCTGACTTTGGTAAAGGTTTTGCAACGCGGTAATCTTTTGAATGGGTATTCCTGAAGCTTTTAACTGTTGACAGAAAAAAATCAATAAGTCAATCTCGGTTCTTTTTTGGCCTGAGTAATGAATGTTTTTATTTAGAAAGCGAAGAATTTTCCGGATATTTTTTTTGGTATAGTACAAATGAATCCTGTTAATTTCGGTAAACATTACAATCAGTTCTGCTTTGACATTTTCAATATATTCTGCTTCATTGCCAGCTTCAAATACCAGATATGAAATCATTTCTTTATTTTCTTTTTTAAACTTTGCCAATCGAATACATAAACCAAGCAAATCTTTGTGAGGCAAGGTATTCAATTCTTTCTTTAATGTACTTAGCGAAACGGCCTTCATTTTAGTTTGTTTTTCAAAGGATTGAGTAAGTATTCAAGTCCATTCAGTTTTATTTCATACATAGTGTGAAGCAATATCCCAAGCCTGCCTTCCGGAAAACCTTTCCGTTGAAACCATTCTAAATAGGATACAGGTAGGTCACAAAGGACAGCTCCTTTGTGTTTTCCGAAAGGCATTTTCATTTCAACAAGCTGAAGAAGAAGTTGAGGATCAGGCATCATATGCATTCAGGTATTTAATAAAGCAAGAATCAAAGACAATGAACAACATTTCCACCAAAATAAATGTAAAATTAATTATAAAATGGAACTGTATTTCTTATCCATATTTAGTAAAATCTTTAACTATCTGGTCATTATCAATGTTCCTCTTGCCTCTCTCCTAATTTTTTGGTTTTCAGCTATAATGCGGTAGAAATATGTTCCGGTGCTTTTTAAATGAATATTGTTTATCTGTATCTGATGTGCGCCGGACTGCATTTTTTCATCTAAAATAACCTCAATTTCCTGACCAAATGTATCGTATAGCTTAATATATACTCTTGCGGATTCTTGAATTGTAAAGTGAATAGTAGTTTTATCTGAGAAAGGATTTGGGTAAACACCGTGAATTAAGGTGTTGTTTTGAAAATCAGTTGTTGAATTTGCTTGAGTATCAATGTAATTGGTTGATAATGAAATATCTTGCAGTACCCTGGCATCATTGTCAGCAAATTCACTACCGGATAATAGTTCGAACAAACGAACATCATTTTCAATTTCATCCATTACTCTTGCCTTGATGAACGCAACAGGTTCATCTTCTGCGAAAATTCTGCCATTTTGATCCATCCATGCGATGTGGATTGTGCCTTCTTTTTGATCAATCGTATAGATCTCGTAATCTTCAACCGCTAGCACTTCAATTAAATGGTTGTTAAACTGCAGGTGAAGGGTAATGGCACCAAGAGTTGCACTTTGTTCAATACGGAATGGAATCATAATTTCTTCTCCTTTTTTTGGCCCAATGATTCCTTCGTAGCTTAATGCTGTTCCATTTTTATTAGGAGCAGAAGGAACATAAGTCGCATTCACATCTCCTGTGGCAACTGCATAAATATTGAAAACATTTGTTCCTGCTGCTATCTCTGGAATAGTGGCTTCATAATAATAGCTACTGGATGGATACAAGGCATTATAATCGCCAAAGTGAGTAAATAAAACATCGGGAGAAGTTGGATAGAGCATTGATTCTAAAGACGATAATTTTTTTCCTGCAAACTGAAAGTTTGATCTTCCACCTGGAAATGGAGAAGTGCCCGGATAACCTACTGAGCGATACATTAAAAATAATGCATCCAAAGCGGAAATGCTGCTGCTGTTATTGGCATCGGCAATATTACTAAAGAAAGAAGTATAACTAACTTCGCCCTCAGGCAATATCCATGGAAAACTTGTAAGATCTGGATTTTCAACCGTCATATAACTAACCACAAGTGCATCAAGTGCAGAAACGCCGCCCCAGTTATTATAGGTC
Source organism: Bacteroidetes bacterium HGW-Bacteroidetes-1 (assembly GCA_002842755.1). Taxonomy (GTDB): domain Bacteria; phylum Bacteroidota; class Bacteroidia; order Bacteroidales; family F082; genus JALNZU01. The sequence goes on from PHDU01000130.1 coordinate 5,281, forward strand.
CAAGAGGTTCCTAACATATTGTCGTTGGTTTGCTCCCAAATCCGCAGTTTATACGTTTTGCCCGTTTCTATCGGGTTAAAAGTAAAAGGAATTCCTTGTTCAATCAGCACAGGGTCACTAACAGTATATTCGTTTTCAAATAGTTGGGCATAGAATGCACTATTTGCATCTGACAATGGAAAAGCTGTCTCTTGTTCATTGAAGTATGCCATCCTACCTGTGAGTAATGTGGAAGAAATAAAATATGCAGTTAATTCGTTGGAGCACTGCGAAAAAGTATATAAAAAAGTCGCATTATCAGAAATGAAATTTCCGTTGTGGTCAGTCCAATTCAAAAAATCCCAACCTTCATTTGCCACAGCAGATATTATCAGTGTTTGTCCTGGAATGGGCTCTCCTTCGTAGGATACGATACCACCTTCGGGTGGACTTGAAACTATTGAGAATGTAAATTCCTGAACTTCCATAGCAACTACATTCGAAGCAGCCGGGTTACCACTCACGCATGAAAGGGAAGAAGTCATCACAACCTGAACGATATCACCGTTTGAAGGAACGTAAGCAATGTTTGGATAATCGGAACCGAAA
>PHDU01000130.1:5926-9968 GCA_002842755.1 Bacteroidetes bacterium HGW-Bacteroidetes-1
TGTTTGGATAATCGGAACCGAAATTGTTTCCGTTGAGTTTCCATTGGTAGGAAGGTGATTCACCGCCATTGGTTGGAAAAGCCGTAAACATTACCGAAGCGCCATCGCAAACAGGATTCTGATCTACCACAATTGTAACGGACGCAGGCAATGCATCCTCAACCACCATATTGACAAGGTTAGACGAAGCCGGGTTACCACTCACGCATGAAAGGGAAGAAGTCATCACAACCTGAATCTGGTCGTTATTTTCAGGCGTATAGTAGAATTGGTAACTGTCGGTTCCTAAGGGTGTTTCGTTGACCATCCATTGATAGGATGGACTTACACCACCATTTTCAGGGAAAGCCGTGTAGGTGACAGTAGTGCCATAACATACGTTATTTTGATCATTTTGGATAGTGACAGTAACCAAACTTGAAGGGGTTTCCGTAACTTCAACTGTCCCATTCATGGCTATGGTTGAGAAAGAATTAGAAGCAGAGGCGGTATAAGTTCCCTCTGTTACATCGTACCAGGTTAATAAAGTTCCATTTCCGGATAAAGGAGTTCCATAAGGATTTCCATTGCGCAATAACTGGTAGGAGACACCTGATTCTGAGCTGCTAAGTGTAACTTCAATACCTGAAGGGATAGTGCTTTCGCAGTATGTTCCGCCACCTGAAAGGTTGTAAATAATTGGTAAAGAATAGGTTGTTGTGTTGGCTGTAACTCCGTTGGAATAATTAATCCCGCTTTGAACAAGAAAAGCTTTATAATAATAGGTGGTTGATGGAATGAGTCCTGTATGACTGAAGCTTGTATTTGTACCTGAATACAAAACTGTCCCTCCACCAGAAATTGTTTGCCCGGCAGCATAAGCAACACCATTCGTGGGTGCTCCAAAAGTGCCGGTCGGAGACCAGATAAGGAGCACATCGCTCCCCTGCCAGCTAAGATCAATCTGGTTGGTATTTATAGGGTTAGCTGAAAAAGAGGTAACCTCATTTGTGGTAGTTCCTGTGATTTGAATATCATCAACTGCCCAAAACCATCCCCATGTACCTGTAAAATTCCATTTAAATTTGACTTGACTTTGTCCGGCCACAGCTGCAATATTTTGACTAAAAATTGTTGGATTCAAAGAGGTAGTAGAAGTCCATTGTTGAATTTGAATCCAGGAGGTTCCATTATTTATTGAGTAGGACAATGTTGCAGAAGATCCGGACCATTCCTTATAATAGTGTTTGAAACCAAGATTTACGCTTGAATAGGATGATAAATCCAGCAAAGGGGTTATCAGATCGGTATTTTGTGAATTACCAGAGCCATATCCATCGCTGTTCAGAAAGGCATAATTTCCAGTTAAAGCCGGAACAGGTGTTTGTCCTGTCATTATTCCAATCTGCCATACCTGTCCTCCTCCCTGATGATCCGCTATTTCCCAGCAGTTGGGTAAAGAAGTGCTGCCATTGAAATCCTCATCAAAAGGAAAGGTGCTTATCACATCACATAAGGTATAAGCGCTTGCTTCTCGCCCGTTTGAATAATTTAATGTAGCGTTTACAGAAAAAGCTTTATAGAAATATTGGGTGTTTGAGAATAATCCACTGTGATTGAATGTAATACCACCACCAACATACAGAACAGTTCCGCCACCTGAAATTGTTTGTCCGGTTGAATAGGCAACTCCTTCAGTTGGTATTCCAAATGACGGTGAGGATGACCAAATAATCATCACATCATCGCTATCAATATTTTTTGTCCAGTTAAGGTCAATTTGGGTTGTACTCACTGCTGTTGCGATAAATGATTGAGGATTAAGTACCCCTGAAAGGTATGACTGGGTTTCAAGCAATGCCTGATGCGCATTCAAACGTCCTGTACCAAGCTTTCCAACATATCCCGGATTCTGGGCGTAATGGTCGTCAGTACTTGCTTTGATAATTGCAGAAACATCGGCTGCCGTAAGCTGACCATAAGCAAGTGAAACTACCAATGCAGCAACACCGGAGGCATGCGGACAAGCCATTGAGGTGCCCTGATAAAACCCATAGCCGTTATTGATCAGAGTACTTAACACTCCTCTCGAGGTCACCGAAATTGTTTCACCACCAGGTGCAGAAATGTCGATCCAAGTATCGTAGTTTGAATAATATGCTTTCTGATCGTTGTTGTTTGTTGCAGCAACAGAAAATGCACCTGAATAGCAGCCTGGATACCATTGACCTGAAGAGCCGTCATTGCCTGCCGCAAAAATAGTAATCCCACCTGTTAGTGCTGTTCCTCCTCCATTGGTATTAAAATAGTCGATAGCATCTAGCTCACTTTGGTTATAAACTCCAACGTCGATATAGCCCCAGCTATTTTGTGAAATGGATGCTCCATTGTCAGCAGCATACACAGGTGCAAGATGAAATCCCCCACCAGAGGTGGAAGTAAATACCTGACAAGACATTAATCTCACACCATCGTTGTTTCCTGAACCTCCGGCCACACCCGAAACCCCTGTGCTGTTGTTATTGACAGCAGCAACGGTGCCGGCCACATGGGTGCCATGCGCCTCAGGCTGAATTGTAGAGCTGTTTGTAACAAAATTGTATCCTATGCCAGACCACATATTCCCGGCTAAATCCGGATGATTGTATTGAATGCCACCATCAATGATTGCAACAATAACTGAAGCATTTCCTTTTTCGATTTCCCATGCTTCCGGAAGGTCAATGTCTTTGTCAATGGTTCCACCTTGCTGACCAGTATTGTGGTAGTGCCATTGTTCTGCGTACCGTGGATCGTTGGGTGTCCAGTTGGTACCCTTATCGCCGGATTTGTTATCTGATGTATTACTAATAGGCTCAAAACTTACTGGCGCAATAAGCCGTTTCTTATACACCGGTTCTGCAACCTCAATGATATCCAATGTCTGATATCTTGTAACCATTTCCTTTATATCCAGGTCATCACTATCTGTGATTAATTCATACCAAAGGTGAAAACCCCATGCTTTATGCCTTTCAGTATATTTTTTTCCTAAAACAAATTGTTGAAAAAAACGATTTGCCACTTTCACCTTGTATTGCAGATTAAGGGTATCAACCATTGGAATACCCAATAAACCATTAAGTGATTTACTATGGCTTTCAAGAGCTTTCTCAATAGTCTTATCAGGTTTAAACTTAATCAAAATCCTATCCTGCTCATAGGCATTTTCAGTAACATTGTTTAAATCAACAGGCGGTCTCTCTCCCTTCACAACTGAATAGTTTTGTTGGGCTTGCAATAGTATTGTATATGATGTTATAATAATTACAGGTAATACAAATCTTAATAATAATCGTGTCATTTTCTTGTTTTTAAGTAAAATATTTAGTCTTAGTAGCAAAAGTATATAAATGGTCTTTCCGAGAGGGAAATTTTATTCTTTGATTGAATTTTAATAAAAAACTGACAGTGGAAAACCCACTGTCAGTTTTTATGATCAGGCTAAAATCAGTCACTAAGTTGCTGACTCTTGCCTATGTGTTTATTTCATCAACAAGAGTGTACCCCTGCCTGAAATGCTTTGGCCTTCATTTTCCAGACGAATCTGATAGAAATAAGTTCCTGCGCCATTCAGTTCATGGTTATTCAATCTGATTTGATGTGAACCAGCGGCTTGCATTTCATCCACAATTCTGATTACTTCCTGACCCAGATGGTTAAACACAACAACCTGAACTTTACCAGCATTTGGCAAAGAATACTGAATGTTTGTATAATCATTGAAAGGATTGGGGAAGATACTGTGATTCAATGTGCTTAACTCATCTACTCCTGTTACTCCGGTTTCAATATAGTTTGTTGACAAACCGATCCCTTGTAATAGACCTGCATTGGCGCCGCCGAATTCAGTTGCATTGGAAAGCTCTGCGAAGCGTGTGCCTGCGTGGATATCTGCCAGTATTTTCGCTTTCAAAACAACGATTTCCTGTCCCTGGCCAAATACTTTACCAAGCTGATTTATCCAGGCAATGCGGACACTGCCCGTTTCATGATCGATATTATAAATATCGTATCCAACAAC
>PHDU01000029.1 GCA_002842755.1 Bacteroidetes bacterium HGW-Bacteroidetes-1
AATGGATTGAGTGCCTGCACCACTATGAGCTACCCAGCCATTGTCAACTAACAATGAGCCAAGCGGATAGTCGAAGTCCTCTGCCATTAACAGTGGGTCTGCGGGAGGAGTATTCACAGCTACATTTCTTACGAAAAGGTCATAATCAATTGTGCCTGATGTAGAAACCGTCATCTCACCGTAGAAACCAAGCATGACGCGGCCTGAATACGCTGATAAATCAAGAACAATATGATCTCCGGTATTTGAGATTGGTGTAGTTTCATTCCACCACTGCAATACATTATCCATCGACCAGGTCAATCCGCCATCTGTAGAAATAACAACTGCGAACTTCTGCTCAGGAGCAAGTGTAACTGGAGTAGTCTGATTCCATATAGTAAGCGCAAGGTCAAATTCCAGCAGATAATCAGCGGAGCCATCACCCAGATCAACTGGAGGTGACATTAACCAATGTCTGCGTGTTGTGCCATAAAGATTGATTTTGGCACTATTTGGATCGACCAGGTCAGGATTATTACCGAATTGGTCATGAACCCAAATTGCATCGGTAGTAGGTAAAACTGGATCAGTACCAAAAAGCCCTTTAAACTTTCTCCAGTCCAAAGGTGGAAAAGTTCCAACAAAGTCGAAAAGGAATCCGGGTTGAATGGTTGCATCATAGCCACTTCCTAATAAAGGAATTGAGTTTACAGCCTTTCCGGCAATGTTGTCCTGAATATCAAGACTTGCTACATAGGCTCTGGCCTCTGCAGGCGCAAACCTTAACTGGAAGGTAAAAGTCTGACCTATTGTCAAGGCTATAGGCCATGTATGTGTATCAGGATATACTATACTGAATGCAGCTGCATCAGCTCCGGATATGGTTACATCGGTTTCATTGATAGTAAGTGCACCAGCTCCGGTATTTGAAATCTGAAGTGTATTGGCTGCTGTTTCATTGATGAAAACATTTGTGCCAAAATTAACTGTATCCTTATTCGCTGTAAACACAGGCAAAGTTGGCACAGCTTCATAGAAAATATCATCTATATATAAAGTGCGACTGGCTAGCTCATGAATGAAGCGAAAACCAATGTATGCTGTTTCCGGGAAAGTTAAACCAGAACCTAGAAAAGATACATTGTATTGTGCATAAGTTCCAACAACCGGCACAGTTCCAACCATTACAAATGTAGCTGGGTCATTTCTGTCGGTCAGATATCCTACCTGAACACTTCCAGTATGAGCAGACGAAGACATCTTTGATGAAAAACGCACCCATGAATCTGCAAGATTTACTGCTGCTGGAGAGACCAAAGTCAAAACAGAAGCATTAGAAATAGAATTAAACAATCGGACGTGATTAGGAAGTGAAGGTGGTGCTCCAACATTCCGAACATCAACCACAGCAAGTGGAGCAGTCGATTGTACGATTCCACTCCATCCACCGGGCATCCAGCCGGCTGGAATTGGAGCTACCTCATCAAAGTTTTGAGAAAATTCTGCATAAGGTAAATAACCTGTACCTGTTAACGATACAGTTGCAGGGCTGTTTGTGCTGTTGTAATTAATTGCCATATCAGCAGTTGAAACACCTGGAGATGCGGGATCATAATGAACTGTAATTGTTTTAGAGGTTCCAAAAGGAATTGTCAAAGGATAGGTGTCACCTTCGCTCAAACTGACTGAAAAATCAGCACCATTGGTTCCTGAAAAGACAAAATCAGTTTGAGAAATAACTGCATCAGACAACCCTTGGTTAGTAAGTGTTATATTCTTTGAACTAACATCCAATCCGGGAACTGCCATTCCAACATCCAAAGTAGCAGGATTCACCACAAGATTTGGTTGTTCTTGAATAGCAATAGCTGAGAAGTTGATTACCATATCCGTAAAATCAGGGGAAGGAAAGGTGCCAGCAATCATAAAATAGGTGCCAGCTTCCAGCGAAAACTGTGGCACTGTTGCCCCAGATCCACCTCCACCAAAAGCAAGCCTAGGAGCAGGGTCTGCTAAGTTTGGGCATGTCGCCACAAAAATTAAACCAGTCCAACTACCTGCTATTGAAGCATTGATAAAACTTGTCCCAGTCAAAGTAAACTGGAATACGATATCGTATCCATTTAGATAACTTGAGGTTGGGGTAATCATCGCACTGGTATAATCGTTGCCATAAGGTTCAGAATTGATGGCAAAATCAACCAATGGTGCTCCAACCGGATCAACCACAAGAGGATTTTCGCATGTCGAACCGGCGGGACCTTGTGCGACCAAGGTAAAACTCATGCTCATTACCAGGATAATACCCAGAAATAGACCAAAGAGTCTGTTTAAATTTGTAGTTCTTTTTTTCATAATAAAATTGTTTTGGTTAAGAAAAAAGTTAAAACAATTGTCATGCAGCAGTGCTGAATTAAAAATTGTAAGGGGCAAATATAAGGTTTTCATTCAAAAAATGAAAATGAAATAAAAAAAATAATTGATCAATTCCAATCATAACAATTTGATTTAATGCCATCAGCTGTTCATGTTTTCTGTAAGATTGATATACTTTGAATCAGAATTAATGAAGCAATCAAATACAGGATTAACAGCTGCACTGCATGAATAAAATGTTGATAACTTATACTTTCATGAAGAAAGGAACAATTGGGCTAAAAAATGAATTTCTTTGCTAAAAGTATGAAAATAATTACCATATCCCTTGAAAAAATCAATCTGATCCTCATAAAAAGTCCTATTTTTGTACACTTATAACAAGGATGAATCATCAAATCGCTACGTCATGAAAATCAGTTGTATTTCGGGCCTTCTTATTGCCCTATTGTTATCATTATCCGTTAAGTTATCACATGGCCAATCATTCACAGAACTCACACAGTCGTTTACACCTGCCTGGTATGGTGCAGCTGTTTGGGCAGATTACGATAAAGATGGAAATCTGGATTTCTTTGTCAATGGCTGGAGTTCATCAGGAGGATCTACCTCTTTGCCTTCAGCGTTTCTTTATCGTAATAATGGTGATGGTACTTTTAGTGAAATAACAAATTCTATCATTCCTTTGGGCGCTGCTACTGCTGCCTGGGGCGATTTTAACAATGACGGCTATCCTGACCTGGCTGTTGCCGGCAACTCTGGCAACAGCGTTTATGCAACGCGCATCTATCGCAACAATGGTGATGGTACTTTTACAGATATTCAAGCAGGACTTACTCCGGTAATTACACCTTCTATTGCCTGGGGAGACCTTAATAACGATGGTTTTCAAGATATTATCGTTGTTGGTGGAAATACCTCAAGCGAAGGAACTTCAACTATTTATCTCAACAATGGGAATGAAACCTTTACTGAGATAACCTCAGGTCTTATAAATCTTACAAACGGAGCTGTTGCTATTGGAGATCTGAATAATGACGGATGGGCAGACATTGTTCTTGCAGGACGCATTGATTCTTTTGATTATACTGCGAAAATTTATATGAATCAGGGAGATGCAGTATTTGCGGAATTGCCTGCCGCTCTTGAGCCTTCCAGGTATTCCTCAATTAGTCTGGCTGACTATTCTGGTGATGGATTTCTTGACATCCTGATTGCAGGAAGCAACAATAGTGATGCTTTGCTTACAAGATTATACAAAAATATTCAGGGAAACAGTTTTGAATTTGTTGCTACACCAATGACAGGTGTAATACAAGGCAGTGTCGCATTTGGTGACATGAACAATGATGGACTTATCGATGTGATTTTGACCGGATCAAACGTCTCCACCGGAGCTACAAGGGTTACAGAAATTTATCTCAATCAGGGAAACGATGTTTTTACAAAATATCTCGACTTTGCTTTCCCCGGACTTAGGCGTTCATCTGCTTATTGGGGCGATTACAACAACGATGGTAAACTTGACGTTTTAGTTTCAGGATACTTTAATGTAGGAGATTTTTATACAAAGATTTACACCAACAACACTCCTGATGCCAACACAGCTCCCCTTCCACCATCTGGTTTGACTGCCACCGCTTCCGGAGGCAGTGCAGTTATGAGCTGGCTTTCAGGATCGGATCTTCAGACAGCAGAATCCTCTTTGACCTATAATTTGCGTGTTGGAACTACACCAGGCGGTTCAGATGTTGTGAACCCTCTTTCTGATCCTCTTACCGGTAACTTATTTATCCCGAAGAACGGGAATAAAGGACTGGCCAAAACAGGAATTATTCAAGGCCTTGAAGAAGGAACGTATTACTGGAGCGTTCAAACTGTGGATGGAGCTTTTGAAGGTTCAGAATTTGCTACCGAACAGGTTTTCATTATAAGTGATCTGCTCACTGCAACATTTCATGTTACTTCCGACGGACAGCAGCCCCTTGAAGGTGCAACTATTCTTGTTGGAAGCCAGCAAAAGGATACTGATGCCAATGGACTTGCAGTTTTTAATATGGCTCCCGGTTCTTATGCCTATACAGTAACGCATCCATTTCACATAAGTCAAACCGGAAATTTTACTATTTCTGACCAAAGTATTGTTATACCGGTAAATCTTATTTCCATCCCCTCATTTGAATTAACTTTCACGTTGAGCGGCCCTCAGGGACCTATTGAGAATGCTTTGATTGAAGTAGCCGGTCAACAACTTTTTACCAATGATCAGGGTATTGCTTCTGTAACAGTTCTTGAAGGTCTTTACACCTATTATGTATATGCCGAAGAGTACAATCAGCTTTGGGATGAACAATATGTAGCCTCCAATACCAATTTACCGATCAGTATGATTCCCATTGCTTTATTTGAACTTCCTTTTACCGAACTTTTCGATGCAACCCTTTTACCACTTCATTGGCAAATGTTTGATGAGTCACAAGCCGGTTATAACTGGTTTTTTGAAAACGGCCGAGCCATGATTGACAGCGATGAGGCAGGAACAGGCATTAATGTTCATGTTTCGCTGGTAACACCTCCTGTAAATATCAGTTCGGTTGAAGGCAGCATAAAGCTCCGTTTCAAGCATTTTTTCAACCATTTAGGTCAGAACAATTTTGCAAGGGTGCATTATTCGGTTGATAATAACCCCTGGTTGCTACTGGCTGAATACAATGCCACCGTAGGTACCATTGATAACTTTTCAATTGCCGAAATAATTGTGGAAGGCATTGGAGGCCAGGCCAGTCAGTTGCGTTTCCGTTTCGAATACGACGATGGAATGCACTGGGCAGAACAATGGATGATTGAAGAAGTAATGATTACCGAATATAATTTACAACCTTATGGAATGACCATCAGCAATGTGAATGAGCCAAAATATGCTCAAACGCCATTGCGTCATTTTGCGCCTTTCACATTCGGTGCAACAGGCCAGAATACCGGAATCAATGCCATAGAAAATGTATATCTCAATGTTTACGATAACACGGGTGAGGTAGCCAACAGCACTCCACTGCCTTTCTTCCCTCCTACTGCTGTATTTAATTTTCAGGCTGAGCCAGCCTTTGTTCCACAAACTCCTGAAGTTTATTATTTTTATCATCATTTTATGGCTCCCGGAGTTGATTTGTCAGGCTCAAACAACAATGCGCTATTGCGCATTGCTGTCTCTGACTCTGTTTTTGCCACCGATTCAGGAGAAACAACCGGAAGTATAGGAAGCACTAATCCCATCACTTTTGGAAATATTTATGAGCTAATCGAAACAGACAAATTCAATTCATTTACCATTGGCTGGAATCAAATAAATACAGATCTGAGCTTTACGGTAAGCCTTTATGCCGTAAACATGACGGACAGTACCGTCACGGATTTGGTTTACACAAGTCCTGAGCTTCTGCGGACAACAGCCATGTCGAATCAGTTTATTACCTTTTATCCGGATCAGACTTTATCACTCAATTCAGGTTTTTATGCGCTGATGGTGAACCAATTGGGCACGACCAATATCGGAATAGGTTTTGATGGCTCTTCGCAAGGTCTTTTCTGGAGCTTAAATGATCAGAGCCTGACACCTTATCTGAATAGTCAATGGGGTAATTTAGCCATCCGCCTGAACGTGAAAGATTATGGTGTTGGAATAAATGAGAACGCTTCAAAAAGTTTAAGTCTATACCCCAATCCTGTTGCTGACAGATTACAAATCTATTTTAATAACAGCAACAGCGAAATAGCAAGGCTTTACGATGCAACAGGAAAGAAAGTTGCTGAATTTGTTTTGTATCCTGGTGATAATAGTTACGATGCAAGCGACTTACCCAATGGATTATACATGCTTAAAGCAGGAAACCATATGCATAAAATAATCGTTCAGCGAAACTAAAACCAGTATTTTCGGGACGTAAATATAACCATCGGCATCTTATAATGCCGGTGGTTTTGTTTTTCAAAAACCTTCTCCAAAACACTTTCTTTTCTAAAAAATAACGACGAAAAAATCAAACGTATGGTTATCACTTTTTCAACTACTTTTGCCCCCACTTTGGAAGCAAACACAATGAATCAAAAATTCCTTTCCTGGCTGATCATTCTTGCTCTGGTAATCACCTGGGGCAGTTCGTTTATCCTCATAAAAAGAGGTCTTGAGTATTTTTCTGCAATCGAGGTGGGTGCTATTCGGGTTGTTATTACATTTCTGAGCCTGCTCCCTTTTGCACTGCCAAAACTTGGCAAGATAACAAAGACCGATTTCTATTGGTTGAGTTTGTCAGGAATCATGGGCAGTCTGTTGCCTGCCTTTCTGTTTGCCCTGGCACAAACAGGCATCGACAGTGGAACAGCAGGTTTGTTAAATTCTCTTACACCATTGTTTACGCTCATCGTCGGATTTCTTTTATTTGGGCTGAAATCAAGGCTGATAAATATTGTTGGCGTTTTTGTTGGTCTGGCCGGCGCTATTGGACTTATCAGCGTGAGTGGAGGTAATGCTTTCAGTTTCAACCTAAAATACTCTTCCTTTATTGTTTTGGCAACTATTTTTTATGCCATTAATGTCAACCTCATCAAAGCAAAGCTTAAACATATCAACTCCCTTACCATTACATCCATTACATTTTTTTGTGCCGGAATTATTGCCTCCATCATACTTTTTTCGATGACAGATGTTGTGGAACAACTTCAAAATGAGCCGCAGGCATGGATCGGATTGATGTATATTGCTATCCTTGCCTTGATAGGAACTGCATTGGCCATGATTGCTTTCAATCTACTTATTAAGATAACAAGTCCGATTTTTGCTTCCTCAGTAACCTATCTCATTCCACTGGTGGCGCTTATGTGGGGTTTCTCAGATGGCGAATACTTTTCGTTACAACATATCATCTGGATCGCTATGATTATTGGGGGAGTGGTACTCGTAAACAAGAAAAAAAGGTTGCTTCCTACCCTATTATCAACAAGTTCCGGCAATACCTAAAATTTTGAGAAGAAATGTTTTGTGATTCAATTTTTTTTGTATTTTTGCCGTCCAATTTTGGCTCTATTAATTAGAAGTTGTAGAATATTATGTATGCAATAGTTGACATCGCAGGACAGCAATTCAAGGTTCGCAAAGGCCAGCAGGTTTTTGTTCATAGACTTGAAGGAGAAGAAGGTAGCAGCATTTCTTTCGAAAAAGTAATGTTGATCGACAACGAAGGACTGGTAAAAGTGGGAACCCCCCTTGTTGCCGGAGCCAATGTTGAAGTAAAAATAGTTGAACACATGAAAGGCGACAAAGTAACGGTCTTCAAGAAAAAAAGAAGAAAAGGTTACCAGAAGTCCAACGGTCATCGTCAATACCTGAGCAAGGTTTTGATTGAAAGCATCAACGAGTAGTAACCCGAAAAACCAATAAAAAATGGCACATAAAAAAGGAGCCGGTAGTTCGAATAACGGACGCGAATCGGAAAGCAAACGACTTGGAGTGAAAATTTTCGGAGGACAGTTTGCTCAGGCTGGCAACATCATCATTCGTCAGCGTGGCACCAAACATCATCCAGGTGAAAATGTTGGAATTGGCAAAGACCATACCCTTTTTGCACTCATTGATGGCAATGTTGAATTTCGCAAAAAAAGAGATGACAGATCTTACGTTTCTATTGTTCCAACGGAAGCATAAATTAAAATATTAAGGCCTGCTTCAATTCATTTGAAAGCCAGTATGCCTATAAAATTTCGTAAAAACCTGGTTGTTATACAATCAGGTTTTTGTTTTTACACTTAGTCTGGTGTATAACTCTGGACTGGTGAATGACTCTGGACTGGTGAATGACTATTATTTTTTCAAATTCAAATCTTTTTGAATATTCATCGAACTTTTTGTCAGAAGGCAAGAAGTTTAAAGTTGCAAGCAATCGAATCAAAAATTCTATTATTTTTATTGCCATCATCTTAAAGGGCAAAACAAAAATATATCGATTCAAAATCCACAAAATGAATACAGAAACTTTCACTTCCGTAGAGAAAGCTTTTTGTTGCGAAATACCGCACCACAATCCAGTAAACATTCCTTATCTCACAGTTGAAAATTTTCCAAAACTGGGTCTGCTCACAGCTTTGAGGTTTCTGGAATGGGTTGCAGTAAATCCTGAAGGCGTCATCAGCCTTCCAACAGGAAAAACACCTGAGTATTTCATCACTTGGACAAAAAGGATTCTGGACACATGGAACACACCGGAAGGTAAAAAACTAAGAAAAGAAAACGGCCTTACCATAGATAAAAAGCCGGATCTGAGTCGTTTGCATTTTGTACAGATTGATGAGTTCTATCCCATCAGTTCTTCGCAGCACAACAGTTTCTATTACTATGTAAAAAAGTTTTATATACAAGATTTCGGACTTGATCCGGATAGAGGGCTTTTTATCAACTGCGATGCTATTCCTCTGGCTGAAAACTTACCATTTACCGAAGTATTTCCAAATGGCGAAGTGGATCTGAACCTGCGCTACTGTGAACCAAAAACAAAAATGGAAGCTTTACAACAGCAATCAATTTTTATGATCGATGAATGGTGTTCAAACTATGAGCAACAAATCAGAAAGCTTGGCGGAATAGGTTTCTTTCTTGGTGGTATTGGACCTGATGGCCACATTGCCTTTAATACACGTGGTTCAGATCATCATTCTGCAACACGACTTACTGCAACAAATTTCGAAACACAGGCTGTTGCAGCCGGTGATCTCGGAGGAATTGAAGTATCTCGTAAAAGTCTTGTTATCACCATCGGATTAGAGACCATCACTTACAACCCTGAAGCAGTTGCCATCATTTTTGCCGCTGGAGAAGCCAAAGCTTCTGTTGCGAAAGATGCGCTCGAAAACAAGCCTTCCAACCTCTTTCCGGCATCTGTCTTGACCAAACTCAAAAATGCCCGTTTCTACCTCACAAGGGGTGCTGCCAGCATGCTAAAAGATTCAATTGATTTCTATTATAAAGGCAGTCCATGGACACAGGAAAAAACGGACAGAGCCATTATTGATCTTTGCCGTAAAATAAACAAATTTGGCGACAGACTTATGCTTGAAGACCTGAAAGAGGATGAATATTGCCGGCTCATTCCAAACCTGAATCATGAAACAGTGCAAACGGTGATCGATTCCATTGCACAAAAGATCGAAAGAGGAATGTATCCGCTCGGAAATCAACTGTTTTATCATACAGGACCACATCATGACGATATCATGCTGGGATTATTACCACATATTCACCGGTTGTCGCGTAATGAAACAAATAAAAACCATTTCGCTGTGCTTACCTCAGGCTTCACAGCTGTCACCAATAAATTCCTGATCGACGCGCTTGAAGACACGCTGTATTTTCTCGACAAGGAGGAAATACAGATGATAAAATATCCGGATTTCTTTGAAAGGGGATATAAGCTTAAACGGGATAAAGATATATATCATTATCTGATAAAAGTTGCTTCAGGTCAGCCGCTTGAGTTGCGACGAGGTTTTGCACATCGTCTTATTAGAAATATTATTGAAATATGGAGTGTGAAAAATGAGCAAAAACTTCGCAATCAGATTAACGATGTACTTTCGATAACACGCAATAGTTATGACGGCGAAAAAATGCCGCCAAATATTCAAACTCTCAAAGGAATGATCCGTGAGTATGAAGAAGAACTGGTGTGGGCTTGTTTTGGTATGACAACAAATGAGGTTCATCATTTGAGACTTGGCTTTTATACTGGGGACATCTTTACTGAGAAGCCAAACAGGCAGCGCGATGTCGAGCCTATTTTGAAACAACTCAAAACAATAAACCCAAGCATAATCAGTCTTGCTTTTGACCCAGAGGGTAGTGGCCCTGACACTCACTACAAGGTGCTGCAGGCTATTGCAGAGGCAGTACGTGAATGGGGCAAGGTAACTGATCTGAGTCACTTACGCATTTGGGGGTACCGCAATGTTTGGTATCAGTTTCATCCTGCCGAAGTCACGCATATTGTACCTGTTTCGCTCAACGCCATGGGGGTGCTTAACGATACTTTCACCAACAGCTATCTGAGTCAGGTTGATGCTTCATTTCCAAGTTACCGTCTTGATGGAAAATTCAGCGACCTTTCAAAAAAGATCTGGGTTGATCAGTTAAGGCAGATTCAGCTTCTTCTAGGCAAGCCCTTTTTCTATCAAAATGAGAGCCCTCGCCTAAGAACAACGCATGGGTTGCTTTATTTCAAAGAAATGGAAGTTGAAGAATTCCTTAATTCTGCGAGAGAGCTCGAGAAATCTATGGAAGGTTAATCTGTCCGGCTGCATTGAATGATAAAAATCGAGACCATGCTTTCAAACCGGCATGGTCTTTTTTGTTTAACTGATTTTAAGCCTTATTTTCCGGGTTCACAAAGTTTAAGAATAATTCAACCTAAAGCCCAATTGTAAAAGTGTGCTGAAATCATTACTTTTGCCAAAAATTTTTACATGTTAACTGTACCTTATCTTCGCGATAATAAACAAGAAGCCATTAAAAGATTGGCTATTAAGAATTTCAATAAAATTGAACTGATTGATGAAATACTTCAATTGGATGACGATCGTCGTGCAGCACAGCAAGAAAACGATGAAACTTTAGCCGAAACGAATGCCATTGCACGCGAAGTTGGCTCACTTTATAAAGGCGGTAAAAACGCTGAAGCCGATCAGCTAAAGATACGGAATACCGAATTGAAAGAAAAAGCACGCGTTTTGAATGAAAAACTGACCCTGCTTAAAGATACTATACAGGCAAAACTTGTTGAAATACCCAATGCTCCGCACCTTTCTGTTCCAAAAGGACGTACAGCTACCGACAATCTTATTGTTGAAGAAGCTGGCAATATGCCTAAACTTCATGATGATGCCAAACCACACTGGGATTTAATTACACAATACGACATCATCGATTTTGAACTTGGCAATAAAGTTACTGGAGCCGGATTTCCTTTCTACAAAGGCAAGGGAGCGCGTTTGCAAAGAGCGTTGATTAATTTTTTTCTGGATGAAGCCATTGCAGCCGGTTACATGGAGATCCAACCGCCTTTGCTCGTAAACGAAGCCTCTGCCTATGGCACAGGTCAGCTTCCTGATAAAGAAGCCCAGATGTATGCCGCTAGTCTTGATAATCTTTACCTCATCCCGACAGCTGAAGTACCGGTTACCAATATTTACAGGGATGTAATTATACAGGAAACCGATTTGCCTGTAAAAAATGCAGCTTATTCCAATTGCTTTCGCCGCGAAGCCGGATCATGGGGGAAACATGTTCGTGGCCTCAATCGTTTGCACCAATTCGACAAAGTTGAGATCGTTCAGATCGCACATCCTGATAAATCCTATGAAACACTTGAAATGATGCGTAAGCATGTGGCTTCATTGCTTTTGAAACTCGAACTCCCTTTCCGTATCGTAAAACTTTGCGGAGGCGATATGAGTTTTGCCTCAGCACTTACCTATGACTTCGAAGTTTTCTCAGCCGCTCAGAAGATGTGGCTTGAAGTTAGTTCGGTGTCAAACTTCGAAAGTTTTCAGGCCAATCGCATGAAACTTAGAATCAAAGATAAAAACGGCCAGATTCAACTTGCCCACACGCTGAATGGCAGTGCGTTGGCCTTACCACGTATTGTCGCTGCATTACTCGAAAACAACCAAACAGAAGATGGCATTCTTATCCCTGAAGCATTGCAACCTTATACGGGTTTTGCAAAAATCTCTTAAATTAACGCTGATTGCTTTAACAGCAATTGTTGTGGCCTCATGTGCCGGACATAAAGTCGAAAAAAAAGAAATCACCGAAATTGATTCGCTTGTCATCTCTTTGCAATCCGTTGAAAAGCTTATGAGTGAGATCGATTCAATTGAAATCGATCTATTGGCAAAAAAGATCGCTTCTTTTCTTGACAAGCCTGCGCTAAAGGATAATATTGCAGCATTGGAATCGTTAGAGACTGCAGCAGGATTTGTAAAAATTTTTCCCGAAGAGCGTGCAAACATGATTGCAAAATTTTCGGAGTCGTACCGGCAGTTGGACAATCTCAGGGAAGATATTTTAAATGACAAGCACTCCCCTGCGGATATTCAAAAATATCTGTTGAGCGAAAAAAAAGCAGCTGAAGAAATCAGAACAAGGGTTGACTATCTTTACAGCCGCTTCAATGCGCAGGCATTGTTGGTTGAAACCCTTGAAAAAGCATACCCGGATGAATAAAATATTTCAGATACTATTCTTGTTTTTTTTAATCTCATTCCTGACTGGACCACCCCTTTCAGCGCAGGTTAGTCTTCGTCAGACAACGAAGCAGGATCAACGCTTTATTGATGAAAAACTCGCCAATGAATTCTATCGCAATCAGGATTGGGAAAGTGCTAAGGCTATGTATCTGAAGCTTTATGAAACCTACAATGCACAACATTATTACAATTATTATTTCAACTGCCTGATACAACTCAATCAGCTTGATGAAGCGGAAAAGTCAGCACGTAAGCGTCAGCGTAGCACCAAAGAAGTTCAAAATGAGATTGATCTGGGCTATATTTTAATGCTTAAAGGCGATCAAAAAAAGGCCAACAACATGTTTGAAAAAGTCATCAGTGACATGCCTGCAGATCGCAACCAAATCAACCAGATATCCAATACTTTCAGAACAAGGAACCTGGATGAATATGCACTTCAGACTTATGAGAAAGGCAGCATGCTCCCCGGAGTAAATTATGCCTTCAACCTCGAAAAAGCCGGCCTTTATCAGATGACGGGTAACTACAGCGCGACCATCGACGCCTATCTCGCACATCTTACTACCCAACCTGATCATCTTGATGTCGTTAAAAACAGACTATTGAGTTTAATGTCAATGGACATTGATAACAGCATGGCCGAACTTATCCGTCAAAAATTGTTGATAAAAGCCCAGTCCGATCCCAATGTTTTACTTTATGGCGAGCTGTTAATCTGGTATGCACTCCAGCAAAAAGAATATGATATTGCTATGATTCAGGCACAGGCTTTGGACAAGCGATTGGGTGACCGTGACTTTAGCGTTCTGGAACTGGCAGAGATAAGCCTTACCAACAGCCAATATGAGGTTGCCTTAAATGGTTTTAACTATATTGCTGCAAAAGGACAGAACAGCATCTATTATTTTCAGGGATCAAAAGGTGCTTTGAAAGCCCGTTATTATCTCGCAATTGAAAACCAAATTGCTGATAAAGAAGTTTATAAGAAAATTTCAGACGATATTGACGTTTCATTTCAAAAGATGGGATTCAATAAAGAGACCTATGACCTTGCAATCATTCAGGCCAATATTTTTACCTATCAACTCAACAAGCCCACTGAAGCAAACAGCATACTCAATCAGGCATTAAGCCTGCCACTGCAACCCAACGAACTGGCGCATTTAAAGATGTACCAGGCTGATATCCTTCTCTACCAGAATGATGTTTGGGAAGCCACCTTGCTTTACAGTCAGATTGATAAATCGATGAAAAATGAGCCTATTGCCCATGAAGCACGATTCCGCAATGCACGCCTCCGTTATTTTATCGGAGAGTTTTCGTGGTCGCAATTACAATTAGATGTGCTGAAAGCAGCCACATCAAAGCTGATAGCCAACGATGCCCTCAACTTGTCGCTGCTGATCCGTGATAATCTGATGGATGATACCACGGGAAATAGTCTGAGAGCATTTGCAAGAGCCGACTTGCTCACTTTTCAGAAAAAAGACAAGGAAGCCCTGCTGCTCCTCGACTCGCTGGCCGATCATGACAGAACATTATCGTTAAAACCGCACGTTTTGATGAAAAAAGCTGAGATTCTGATCAGAGAAAACCGGCAAGCGGAAGCGGATAGCATTTACGCGCTTGTTTTTAGGGGATTTGCTGATGGATATCTCGCAGATGATGCCCTTTTCCGAAGCGCTGTACTCAATGAATATCAGCTAAACAATATTCAAAAAGCAGGGTCTTTGTATGAGATTATCTTCGATAAATATCCTGCAAGTATTTATGCTGCACAAGCCAGACAAAAATACCGATTGCTTCGTGGAGATAGTATTTAGAAGCGCTTCTCCCTTTCAATACTGAAAACCCAAATTTCTCTGAACCTTTTTTTAAAACGTATGGTAAGACCAAAAAAACATCTCGGACAGCATTTCCTTACAGATCAGAATATTGCACGGAAGATCGTTTCACATCTTTCTGACCAGGCGGATTCTGTTATCGAAATAGGTGCCGGGATGGGTGTTCTTACACAATATCTTCTCCCTACCTTTGGCGAAAAATTTTTTGTTGTCGAAATTGATGAAGAATCCGTTGACTATCTCAAGGAACATTATCCCTCGCTGAATGAACGAATCCTTCTGGCAGATTTTTTAAAAACCGATCTGAAACAATTTGGCGAAAGCATTTCGATCATTGGTAATTTTCCCTATAATATCAGCAGCCAAATATTTTTTCATGTCCTTACACACAAACAGCTTGTAAATGAAGTTGTTTGCATGATTCAAAAGGAAGTCGCAGAAAGAATAGCAGCCCCTCCGGGAAGTAAGACTTACGGCATACTGAGTGTTCTTCTTCAGGCATGGTTCGAGATTGAATACCTTTTTACTGTTGGAGAAAACGTATTCAATCCACCACCGAAAGTAAAATCAGCAGTAATCAGATTTAAGCGAAACCAAAATAAAAATCTGGGGTGCGATGAAATACTCTTTACACAAATTGTAAAGCGCGGATTTAACCAAAGGAGAAAAACATTGCGCAATGGTTTACGTGATCTGCTACATCCAAGTGTAATCGGTGATGAAATCTTTAACAAAAGAGCCGAGCAATTGGGTGTAAGTGATTTTATCAAGCTTACAAATATGATTTCTGCGATGCCAAACCAGGCAGTGGCAAAAAAATCCTGATGTTGAGGGCATGAAACTTCCAAAACTACTCCTGATCGCGGGAAATGGGCGTAATATTGGAAAATCAACGCTTGCCGAAACCATAATAGCATCCTTTTCCAAAAAAGAAGAAATCATCGGGCTGAAAGTTACCACCATGTATCCTGAAGAAAGCAACTGTCATGGAGAAAAAGAAAACCAGTTTCCGAACCCTTTTAGTATTTTTGAAGAAACCGACATTCACAGCCCTAAAGATACCGCCCGTATGTTGCGTGCCGGAGCTTCCCGCGTGTTTTATATCCGATGTACTGACGAACACCTTAAAGACGCTTTGGAAGCATTTTATCGCATTATACGCACTCTCTCGGTGATTGTATGCGAATCGGGAAGTTTACGAAAAGTGGCCGAACCCGGTGTTTTTATTTATATTGAAGAGCCAAAGAAACAGGCTGACAAAGAAAAACACAGAAACATCAAACCTCTTGCCGATAGGATTCTGATTTCCGAAAGGTTGGCAACTGATTTCAGAATTTCTGAAATTCATCTGGGAGCAGATGGGTGGAGCTTAAGAGATCGCTGAAACAAGTCGTACAGCAGGCTGCTATTGGTTTAAAAGTTACTGATTTAAAATAATCACTTTTGAGGTATACAAATAGTCATTCAGCCACACTTTTATAAAATAGTTTGCTGACATCAAATTCACCTCCAGAAACTCTCTTTTCCCAGCCACAGCCTGCCTTTCTTCCTTGTGGATGATTGTTCCCCTGAGATCAAGAAGCTCAATGCGTAATTTTCCATCCCTGAAAGGCAAAATGGAAATAAAATCAGTAGCAGGATTTGGGAAAACCATCAGAAGGGGCAGCTCCTGTGGTATAACTTCAGCAACTTCTATTGCCTTTAAAAGAGTATCCGTACTACAAGAATTGAATACGGTCAATGAAACAGTATAACTACCCTCTGATGCATAAAGGTGCTTTGGTTGCGAAACAGAAGAAAAGTAGCCATCTCCAAAATCCCAGAAGTACGTATCAGTTTCTTCAGAAATGCTTTGAAATGAAACTTCAAGCCCTTCCATTTCATGATTAAAAGCGGCAACAGGGGGGAAACAAATTTCAATATCTTCACAGTATTCATCCATGGCCTCACCGTTGCTCGCTTTTAAGCAAACCTTATAAGTGCCTGATTCACTGTAAATATGGGAAGGATTTTCTTCAGAAGATGTATTGCCGTCACCGAAATCCCAAAACCAGGATTCAGCATTAATGCTTTGGTTGATAAAATCTACGGCTCCCACTTCTACTTCATATAAAAAGGATGCTTTTAAAGTTTGTCCGATTGCATAGGTGATCTCAAGCACTGGTCTTTTTTCCTCAGCGGGGAAATCACCAGAGGCAAATAAAAGACAGCTATACATGCTCTCATCTATAAGTCGCAGCATCAAACCGTGATAAGATTCCGGTTCCTGATAAATCTTTTGAATCAAAGTTGTGACATCTAAATTCTCGTAATCCTGACGAGAATTGGTGCTTTCGGGTATTATCTGCTGATATGAATCAGTGGTTTGAGGAGCGTTGTTCCAGGTCACGTTATGTTCATCCCATTCTTCTGTAATCAGTTGTAAAAAAGATGCGTTACTTCCAGTATGACCCAAATCAGGATTAGGTTCCAAATTTGCAAAATAAAAACTCAGGTGAGCTTCAATAATCGTTGCATCGGGTGGAATGGCCGAAAGGTCAATCCCAATAAGTGATCTGTTCGCACCCGACATACCACCATTATATGTCCATGCCATGCATGCAAACTTCGGTGAATCTCCAAAATTAGAATTGCTCTCAATGGACCAGAGCAACGCATCCTTGTCGTCTGGACCATACTCTTTTACATAATTTTGACTTATAAGTCCGGAGTGTATCAATAGAATTGCAGCAAGCAGGAAAAAGTTTGGTTTGGTGTTCATCACATTTGCTATAAACGGTTACGTACAAAGGTAAACAATTACTCTATTTAAAAATCCCTCAAAGAAACATTTTGGATAATTTAGAAGGAGTAAAAACAACTTCGAAGACGACATAAAAAAACTCAATCAGACGAACAATCCGAAGGGATTGAATATGAATAACCGCGGGTAAAACAGGGCACGGATTGCAAATTCTATCTAACAGCAACGTTAGCTCCTTGATTATCTTTACTTTGCATCAAGCCTGGAATCGGCGCCAGCCTTAGGCTTTACAATCCCGAAGGGATTGAACACGAATAACCGCCGGTGAAACCGGTGGCTGGAAAGCTACACAAAACCTCAGAACTCCGAAGGAGTTCAATAACTCAATAACTAACTATTTCTACAGAAACATCTCACAAAAACCACTCGTGTGATCCATAAGAATTCACTTTGAAAACAATCCCTTCGGAGCTTTCCAACAGACCCGAAATTGACAAAACGGATAGGAGAAAAATTAGTGCCCGCCTAAATATGCATATTTGCAATAGATTTTCTAACAGTAAAATAGGATGAAATACCGCCAATAACTAATACCGTAATAAAAACAGTCATAATATCCATCCATTTCAGATGAACCGGATAAGCATCAATTACAAAAGATCCTGCTTCATTTCCCAGTTGAAGCAAACCAAATTTTTGCTGCACCAATACTACTACTACTCCAACAAGCAAACCTACAATTCCGCCCGCCATTGATATAAGCATCCCCTCAGTAAGGAAAAGCTTCCTCAGCATTTCCTTTGTTGTGCCCAGATGACGAAGAATTTCCGTATCTTTTTGTTTATCAACCATTAGCATTGTTAATGAGCCTATTACATTGAAAGTTGCCATAATCAGTATAAATGTGAGGATAATAAAAATGGCCCATTTTTCTGACCTCATTATACTGTAAAGCGTTTCCTGTTGTTGAAAAACATTTTTAACAACAAACGTCTCCCCCAACAATTGCTCCACCTTTTTTTGCACTTCAGACACCTTACTTTCTTCTTTCAGAAACAATTCAACAGCTGTAAATTCATCAGAATATCCAAATAGCTGACGCGCCCACTCAAGCGGCACAATCACATATTTTGAATCATAATCCTGCTGCGATGCAAAAACTCCTGAAACATTAATCGCCTTGCTGTTGAATCCCTGATCGAGACTGAAAAAAGACGGATTTCCACGCTGAGGAACATAAACCAGTAACAATTCAGCCGGATTACGCAGATTGATACCAAGATACCAGGCTACTCCTGCCCCTGCAACAGCAAACTGAAATTCATCTCTTTGAATTGTAGGACTTCCTTCAATAATTAAACGATCCAGAACACCTCTATCCTGGTAACTTTTCCCAACACCTTTTATACGGCCAATATGCTGATTCTTATTGTACCTGAACAAAGCATCTTCTTCAACAACCCCGACAACAGCATCAATGCCTTCCATTGCAATAACCTTTCCAAATGGAAAAGCGCTCTCTTCAATTGTTTTACCTGCACGAGGCTCAATGAGTAAATCAGAAGAAACCGCGTTTACCATCGTACTGATAACCTTTTCGAATCCATTAAAAACAGAAAGCACAACAATCAGCGCGAATGCACCAATCCCAACGCCTACAACCGACACAGCTGTTATTATGTTGATAAGATTGTGGCTTTTTTTTGCCAGCAAATACCGTTGTGCTATATAGAAAGGTACATTCAAATCAGAAAGTTTTTATCCTGTTCAATGAAGAAAAAAAATACATTATTTCCATGCACGGGCAATGAGGCCCGTTCCTGTCCTATGATGCATACTCGTGTCTAATATGTTTAATATCAAGCATAAAGGGAATACGATCACATAATAGAATGGCAATAGAATAAAAAACAGTTTGGAAGCATTTAGCATTTGAATCGGGTATTTCATAGACAACTTCCAAGAAATTTTTCCGGGCCGTCCATACTGGTAGTAAATATGTGTTTTAGAAAAGCCGGCTGTTCGGAGTTTTTCATCAAGATCATTTATCGCATAGCCATCACGCACATGTTCATCAATAAAGCCAACAGCGCCTTCCTGCGCCTGATCATGCTCATGAACATCCGAACCTCCTTGATCTGACGGCGTGGAAATGAGCAACATACCTCCGGTTTTGAGTGCCTTATAAAAATTGGAAAGCACCAGTCTGTCAGGTTCAATATGCTCCATAACATCAACACAGAGCACAAGATCAAAATCGGATTCGAAGGTAAGTTCAGTAAGATCCGCCATTTCAAAACGAACATTTGCGGCACCTATACGTCCATAAAAGTCATTACAATCTTCAATCTGTTCCTTTTTTACATCCACCCCAAGAATTGTAGAATCAGGAAACTTCCGCAGAAGATAAAATACATATTGCCCAAAACCTGAACCTGCATCGAGCAATGAAACAAGGTTACCACTATTGGTCTTTTTCCATGCTTTTAACTGCTTTTTAATATGCCACGTCCTGAGAAGAAGCAAATCAAGCAAGCGATAAAATAATTTTCTGAGCAGCAAGGATCTGTTAAAAACATTTCCCAGATTGCGTTTTATAGGGTCGTACTGCATAAAATCAATCTGTTATACGGCTATTCATCCTTAAGTAGATTATCAATCTTCTCGATATAATCCAGAGAGTCATCCTCAAAAAAGTGAAGCATTGGGATGCTTCGCAACTGATGACGCACACGATTACCCAGAACACCCCTTATCTCACGGGCCCGTTCTCCAATTTGGTCCACCTTCGCCTTTTTCCTTTTTGTACCAAAAATACTCAGGTAAACTTTCGCCACCGACAGATCGGGTGATATCACTACCTTGGTCACAGTAACCAATGCGCCGGCAGTCAATCCTTTAAGTTCAATCATAAATATTTCACTCAGTTCGCGGTAGAGCAAACTGGAAATTTTTTGTTGTCGTTTCGTTTCCATGATGCAAAAATAAGCATTTCATTGTCGTGTAATGATCTATTTTAACAATCACTTGTGTTAGCATGCGGCCTTTCAGAATAGAAAGTTAAATTCAAATTATTTTTTCGTTTAAAATGGTTTGAATTGAACTTCATTCAGCTTCAATAATGAACTGAAGAAACTTTTATGTAAAAAATATCAATGTTTGAAGCCGTGGATTCTTGATGTATAAGATCTTAAATCACACTTTTAATGATAACTTAACAACAGTTGCAGGATAATTTGCTTTTCATGGTTTATTTTTGTCAATAAATAAGTTTTTAGAAATAGGATTTCGGTGCAAACGATTTAAAACGATTCACTTAAGAAATAAAAAAATTTGCATGCTTGAAATACTATCATTGATTGTTTACCACATGTTGTTATTTTACAGTTATTTAAAAAATACTAAAGCATATGATTTTATAAATATTGAAAAAGTTCACCCTGCTCCTGAACATCTTCGAAATGAAAAAAATTCACTTTTCTAAAATTATCGTTTAACTTTGTTTAATATGCAGGTAACCCTTGAATAGCATAAAACAGAACCTTTATCCATGAAAAATAACAAGAATCAAGCTTAAAATGTCTGAGTATCCTGTTAATTTTGTCTTTTTCAAATTAATCCACCTTTAATTTTTGAATCAAAATGAAATTATTCAATTGGTATCTGATTCTCATACTAACTGCAACCGTTGCATACTCTTGCGACAGCATAAATACATTCAAAAATAAACACTTAAAATCAGACATCTGTAATAGTGTTGAAGCCACCGTGCAAACTGACCCTGTTGATTCGGAAGGCGATGCAATGGACGACCCCGCAGTTTGGATTCATCCTGACGACCCATCAAAAAGCCTCATTATTGGAACCAATAAAAAGGCCGGACTCATCATCTACGATCTCGATGGAAAGCAATGCCAATTTGTGCAATCTGGCAGAGTAAACAATGTTGATATTCGATATGGATTTAATCTTGGAGAAGAAAAAATTGATATCGTTGCAGCAAGTAACCGCTCTTTTAATACCCTGTCTATTTATAAAATTGATGGTGATTCATGCCGTCTCACCGATGTTTCTGCACGCGCCATTAAGTCTGATTTAAGCGAAGTTTATGGCTTCTGCCTTTACAAGAGTGCTTTAACTGGAAAGTTCTTTGCTTTTGTAAACAGCAAAGACGGTTCGATGGAGCAATGGGAACTTTTTGCTACTGAAGACAAAAAAATTGATGCTAAAAAAGTGAGGTCGTTCGAAGTTGGAAAGCAAACGGAAGGTTGTGTTGCTGATGATGAACTTGGTTATCTATACGTTGGCGAAGAAACTTTTGGTATTTGGAAATTTTTTGCTGAACCGGATAAAAATACTGATCGTAAACTGGTTGCTGATACAACAGCCTCAAATATTGTCAGCGACATTGAAGGCCTTACCATCTATTATACAGAAAAAGGCAAGGGCTATTTACTTGCCTCCATACAGGGAAATAACTCTTATGCTGTTTTTGAACGTGATGGCAAAAATAAGTATCTAGGATGTTTTAGTATTGTTGATGGATCATCAACTGACGGGGTTAAAGATACGGATGGTATCGATGTTGTCAACCTGAGGCTAAACAATAAATTCCCCAACGGATTCTTTATTGCACAGGATGGCTACAATTCAAAAAACGGACGCGATACAACACAAAACTTCAAAATGGTTCCCTGGGAAAACATTGCAAATAGTTTTACTTCACCCTTGATAATTGATAATCAATTCAACGTCAGAATGTTAAACCAAACAGAGGATTGAGACCATAAAGATTTGCTCCCAAATCAGTCGAATTGTGCTCTATTTTTAATCATTAAAGGACCGAATCTGGTTTTTCTTTTCTAACCTTAAACGATAAGACAGGATCAATTCAAGACCACCTATAATGAAAAAGACAGGTTGCATCCAGCTTATCAGTCCAATGAGTGCAACCTGGACAAAAATCCAGATTATCATTGCAGTTCCGGCAATCATTGTCATACAGGATGAAATTTTTTTTCTCTTCCATACATACTATGACACAAGAAAATGTCCTAACCCAATCACTATCATTAATAACCTGACTTCGACATAAGCAAAACGCTAAAAAAGAGTAAGTTGACCGTTGTTGGTTACCGTTTCGTACTTAATACCAGGCTTTTTATGCAGGATTGAGTTCCACAAAGTCTTCAAAGTTCTGCTTATGATAACTCCTAGTCATTCCGCCTTACAAAACACAATCTCCATCGGGTCGGGTGCGTGAGCCCGCGCGAAAGGCGGCGCGGCGCCAGGGTGAATGAAAAAACAACTGCAAATCCGCGAAACTGGCCTCTGATAAGAGGCCATCTCGCCCCTCAGGGCGATGGTTCGCTGGATTTGCGTTGTTTTTTCAGAGCGGGAGGAAGTTCCGTTCGCACTTGATTTTTGGTACTTTTGATCAAAAGTACAAGAGAAAAAACCTATTTAATTTTTTATGTCGAACTCAGGTTAATACAATGCCCGGTATCAGAAAATCAGAAAACAGCGGATATTTGTATACAGAAGCATCAATAGCCATCATGGAGCCATCTGGTTTCAAAACGAAAAACAAACCAGCAGGAAAAGCACCCAGCCCAACAAATAACTGCAAACCAATCAAAATTTTTCTTTGAAAGCTTAATGATATAAACTTATTCATTTTCAATTAATTATAAAATTATAAACAATCTAACAACCCCCATCCTTTTTTTTACAATTTTATAAAAGCTTTTCTAAAATAACAACTTTTCAAAATGAATTTTTTTTCTCAAAACCGATACTGTGAAGAGAAGCATTTCAATTCGTTCAAAGGAAGATCAAATTGCATTACCTTTGCCTTGCTTCAATAAACAACATATAAAACGCTATGCAGCATAAGGTCCGGCAACTTGCGGCAGATTTTTTTGAAGACACCGTTGCTATCAGGCGACATCTTCATCAGCATCCTGAACTTAGTTTTCAGGAGAAAGAAACGGCCTCATTTATCTCCGCCCAATTAACAGCCTATGGTATTGCACATGAAACAGAAGTTTCCGGATACGGTATTGTTGCATTGATTGAGGGTAATCTTCCCGCATCGAAATGTATTGCCATACGTGCCGATATGGACGCCTTACCAATCAACGAAAACTCTGATAAACCCTACTGTTCAATGAACAATGTTGTTATGCATGCGTGCGGACATGATGCCCATACTGCAATTTTACTTGTTGGGGCTCGCATCCTGAATCATCTGAAATCATCATTTCAAGGAACCATAAAACTGATTTTTCAACCTGCCGAAGAAAAGCTTCCTGGAGGTGCTCTTGGCATGATTGAGGCAGGGGTACTAAAAAATCCGGATGTTGATGCAATACTTGGACTTCATGTGTTGCCTACATTAGATGCCGGAACCATTGGATTCAGAAGTGGTCCTTTTATGGCCTCTGGTGATGAAATTAATATAAAAATAAAAGGGAAAGGTGGTCACGCAGCGATGCCCGATCAATGCAACGACACAGTACTTATTGCCTCTCAAACTGTTGTAAATTTGCAGCAAATAGTTAGCAGGCATGCTCCTCCACTTATTCCAACAGTTCTTTCTTTTGGCCGTCTTATCGCAAACGGGGCTCACAACATCATCCCTTCAGAAGTTTTGATTCAGGGCACCTTCCGTACTTTTGACGAAAGCTGGCGCAAAGAGGCCAAAGAACACATTCGACGTATCGCCTCACTTACAGCAGAAGCAGGAGGCGCAAAGGCGGAAATCCAAATTATGGATGGATATCCGGTGCTGTTAAACAATGAAAAAATTACTACGAAAGCATTTGAATCTGCACAATCCTACCTTACTCCGGAAAAAGTAATGATGCTTGATCAAAGGATGACAACAGAGGATTTTGCATGGTACACCCATATAGTACCGGCTTGTTTTTTCCGGCTTGGCACGGGCAATGCTGCCAATGACTTCAAGCCGGGCTTGCATACCGACACTTTCGATATTGATGAAAAAAGTCTTCAGACAGGGACAGGATCATTGGCATGGATTGCATTACAGCTTCTTAAACCATAATTTTTTTCATTTTTACCTTTGCGCAACAAGGACTGCAATTCAACTTTCCCTGAAGTAAGATCCGCTTACTAGTTTATAAAAACTGAAAGCATAAAGATGAAT
The DNA here is from genome assembly GCA_002842755.1 of Bacteroidetes bacterium HGW-Bacteroidetes-1. GTDB lineage: Bacteria > Bacteroidota > Bacteroidia > Bacteroidales > F082 > JALNZU01. The sequence continues at coordinate 24,410 of PHDU01000029.1, forward strand.
TGAAATTATTTTTGAAAACACTAAAATAAAACCCTTAAAACAATTTGTATGAACGTTGGTGGGAAAACATATCAGACAATATGGATGGAAGGTTCTTCAGTGATGATGATACATCAGAATTTATTGCCATTTGTATTCAGTATTCATGAATGTAAGACCCACTGGGACACTTGTATGGCCATTACGGAAATGATTGTTCGGGGTGCCGGCGCCATTGGTGCTGCTGCCGGCTTTGCCATGGCACAAGCTTATTTGAGTGCTCCGGAAGAAGACATGGAAGATTATATCAGGGAAGCGCGAAAGGATATAGAATCAACCCGTCCTACTGCCAAAAATTTATTCTATGCTGTTGAAAGGGTTTTTGAGGCCGGTAAACTGTCAAGGATAAATGCAGTTACAGAAGCGCAACGCGTAGCCTTAAAAGATACTGAAGACAGCAGAAATATTGGCCGTTTTGGAAGTGCCCTCATGGGGAAGAGAACCAATATCCTTACCCACTGCAATGCCGGTTGGCTGGCTTTTGTTGACTATGGCACGGCTTTATCACCCATTTATACTGCCCGCAATGAAGGCAAAGAGGTGTTTGTTTATGTCGACGAAACGCGTCCTCGCGGACAAGGAGCCCGACTTACCGCCTGGGAGCTACACAATGAAAAGATACCACATCTTATAATACCGGATAATGCTGCAGCTGGTCTGATGGCAAGTGGAAAAATTGACATGGTAATAGTGGGTGCTGACCGGATTGCACAAAATGGTGATGTTGCCAACAAAATTGGAACACTCGATAGGGCCATAATAGCACACTTTTACGGAATCCCTTTTTATGTCGCTGCCCCTCTGACTACTTTTGATGCAAAATGTCGCAATGGAAAAGACATTCTGATTGAACACCGCAACCCTGAAGAAGTATTGTATCAGGAGGGTCTTGATGCTAACGGAAATCTTGTCAGAGTGCTGGTCTGTTCTCCCGGCTCGGATGCCTACAATCCTGCGTTTGATGTGACGCCAGCTAAACTTATCACCGGAATAATCACCGAAAAAGGAATTGTTAAGGCACAGTACCAAACCATCAAAAAATTGCTTACCAATGCGTGATACTGAAATAAAAACCAACAAAAAAGAACTGGCATATTTCATGCGCCGGCTCTATAAAAGAGGTTTGACAACCACTTCAGGTGGTAATATTAGTTTACGCATTTCAGATGACAGAATCCTGATAACACCTTCCCAAACCGATAAAGGAAGAATGAAATCAACTGATATAGGTGTACTAAATATAAATGGCGAAATCATCCACTCGCAACTTAAACTGAGCATGGAAACAGGTTTGCACCTGGCCATATACAAAGCACGGCCCGACATCAATGCCATTGTGCACGCACATCCTCCTTTTGCAACTTCCTTTGCAGCAGCGCATCAGGACATCAATACAAATCTCCTGAGTGAGTCACGTGCCATATTAGGAACACCACTGCTATCGTCCTATGCGCTTATGGGAAGCTACGAACTATCTCAAATTGTTGCAGAAACATCAAAAAAAACGAATGTCATTCTCATGGCTAACCATGGAATAGTGGCAGTTGGCGTCACTTTGCTTGAAGCTTTTGACCGCATTGAGGTGCTCGAAAACTGTGCAAAAGTCAATGCAATCACAAAAATTATCGGACAAGCTCAACCACTTGATCCTGAACAAGTAATTGTAATAGATAAATTGATAAGACTATGAAAACCATTCCTGAAATCACAATTCAAAATTGTTTTACAATCCCGGTTTTAGGGTTGGGAACATGGGAGATGGGCGGGCGCAGCTCTGCTGATAAGTCTGAAGATAATAAATGGATTCACGCCATTGAGTTTGCTATTGAATCCGGCATCCGCCATATCGATACTGCAGCAATTTATGGTGCAGGGCATGCAGAAAGACTTGTAGGCCAGGCCATCAAAAATTTCGACAGAAAAAACCTGATCATAACAACCAAAGTTTCCGGCGACACGCTTCAGTTTCATCAGGTTTTACGTTCTGCTGATGATAGTCGAAAAAGAATGGGCATAGATCAGATCGATCTTTTTTTGCTTCACTGGCCCAATCCCTCTGTTCCACTCGGCCAAACCATGAGTGCAGTAAATAAACTACTCGAAGACAGGTCGGTGAAATATTTTGGGTTAAGCAACTTTCCTGTTGCTCTCATCAATGAAGTCGGTTTCTATACGGATGCTCCAATCATTACCAATCAGCTGGAATACAATCTAATGAACCGTAATCAAGGAAGTTACAACCAAAATGTAGAAACTGAGATCATTCCTTACTGTCTGAAAAAAGGGGTCAGCATTACTGCCTGGCGGCCTGTCATGAAAGGCGATGCTTCTGCTATCATTTATCCATTGTTACAATCACTTGCTGAAAAATATGACAAAACCGTTTTTCAGATTGCTCTCAACTGGCTTATTAGCAAGCCATCGATGCTAGCTATCCCAAAAATGACAAGTGAAGCGCATATCATGCAAAACATTGATGCAACACAGTTTGAGATAGATCAGGACGACATGCTTCTACTTGATAACATAAAAAATACGTCAGACCTATAATTTATATGTAAAACTGAACAAACAATAAACACAAACGAATAGAACAAGTTAAAATCAATAATAGAACATCTCTCTCTCAATGAATAATATTGGCTTTTCATCTTCAAATACTATCATTTTTATCCAGTTTCCAATGGCATCCCACTCGTATTGAAACCGGACAACTTTAATCAACTTTTCCTGGCGATTCGGGGTTGATCCGCTGATTGGTCAAAACCTCCGCTTGAACAAGAGGTTATAAAATTAACTCCTTCGGAATTTTTCAGCAGGCCCTGATTATTGAACTCCTTCGGAGTTCCCCGGATAGTTTGTTAGGTTGTTATTTACCCCGAATTTCATGCGGGGTTATTCAGATTCAATCCCTCCGGGATTGCAAAGAAATTTTACTGATATTGAAAGACGCCAACTTTTTTCAGCACGAATCAAACAACAGATAATCAGCAATAATAACATCAAGTATAATCCACAAAATCCAGAATGCTTACAAGCCTTTCAGAGTTTTTCGGCAGACCCGAACGTTATTGAAACCGACGGCTTTGAAAGCAGCAAGAATCTCACCTAGCCAAACAATCCCGAAGGGATTGAACACGAATAACCGCCGGTGAAACCGGTGGCTTTAAAGCCACATGATCTCTCAGAACCCCGAAGGGGTTCAACAACTCAATAACTAACTATTCATCTGAAGTAACTCACAAAAACTACTTTTTTTGATCAACAAATACTTTCATACTGACAATCCCTTTGGAGTTTTTCAGCAGTCCAGAAAGTTCAAAGCGAGACTGCTTTAGCCCGAAAAATTTGAGTTCACTTGAGTGCATGATCATTTTAGATAATCATAATGAAGAAGTCGGACTTTAAAGACAAACTAAATTATTCTTGTCATTCTGTCTTTAATTATTACCATATCTTTGCAAACTACTGTAAAACAACTATGAGCAACTACCAACTTACCAACTGGCTTCCAACTACTAAAAAGGAAGTTGAACTCCGCGGATGGAATGAACTTGACGTTATCCTTTTTACAGGAGACGCTTATGTGGATCACCCTGCTTTTGGAGCTGCTGTTATAGGCAGAATCATTGAACGCGAAGGTTTCAAAGTTGCCATCGTACCACAACCGAACTGGAAGGATGATCTGCGCGACTTTAAAAAACTAGGCATTCCACGCCTATTTTTTGGTGTCACATCCGGAAATATGGATTCAATGGTCAATCATTATACTGCCAATAAACGCTTGCGTTCGAACGATGCCTACACACCGAATGGACTGAGTGGTTTCAGACCGGATTATGCAACTACCGTTTACAGCAACATTCTAAAATGCATTTATCCCGATATTCCCATTGTTATTGGAGGCGTTGAAGCCTCACTGCGTAGGGTCACACATTATGATTACTGGTCGGATGAGTTAAAACCATGTATTCTGGCCCAGGCAAAAGCAGATATTGGCATATATGGCATGGGCGAACTGGCATTGCTCGAATTGCTGCATGAACTCAACAGCGGCAAAAAGATAGAAGATTTAACCCAAATCAGGCAAACATTTTTCCTTCGTGATCAATCCAATTCACTCCAAAAGTCAAAATGGGGCGACATTCAGCTGGCTTCACATGAGCTGTGCCTGAGTGACAAGAAATCGTATGCCGGCAATTTTCGACACATCGAACAAGAGTCGAATAAAACACATGCAGCGCGTTTAACACAGGGTATCGGAAACAAAAAGCTATTTATCAACCCTCCTTACCCTACCTACACAGAACAACAGATCGATGCATCTTTCGATCTTCCGTTTACAAGAAAACCACATCCAAAATACGAGAAAAGAGGTGAAATTCCTGCTTACACAATGATTCGTCACTCGGTAAACATGCATCGCGGATGTTTTGGCGGCTGCAGCTTCTGCACCATTTCAGCACATCAGGGCAAATTTGTTGCCAGCCGAAGCAAGAAATCTATTCTTGCCGAAGTGGATCAAATAACTAAAATGGATGACTTTAAGGGTTACATTAGCGATCTGGGTGGCCCTTCTGCCAATATGTATAAAATGAAAGGCAAACATCAGCAAATCTGCGACAATTGTAAACGACCAAGTTGTGTGTTTCCAAATATTTGCAGCAATCTTGACACAGACCACCATCCAATGACAGAGATTTATCGTGAAGTGGACAACCATCCCGCTGTAAAAAAAGCCTTTGTAAGTTCCGGTCTTCGTTACGATTTGTTTCTTAGTGATGATGAGGACAAAAACAAGCAAATGGGATACGATGAATACCTTAAACAACTTGTTACACGTCATGTTAGCGGACGCTTAAAAGTTGCTCCTGAACACACATCTGATAATGTTTTAAAAGCAATGCGTAAGCCATCTTTTAAGCTTTTTCATAAGTTGAAAAAAAAGTTTGATCAGATTAACGCTGAAACAGGGTTAAAACAGCAGCTTATCCCCTACTTCATTTCCAGTCACCCTGAAAGTACTGTTGAAGATATGGCACATCTTGCTGCCGAAACAAAAGATCTGGGATTCAAACTCGAACAGGTTCAAGACTTTACACCAACACCTATGACCGTTGCCACAGTTATTTATTATTCAGGATACGACCCTTATTCCTTGAAACCGGTTTTCACTGCAAGATCAAAAGAAGAAAAACAAGCCCAGCAAAAGTTCTTTTTCTGGTATAAACATGAAAACCAGTCTTGGATCAAACATACGCTTATGAAGTTGAAAAGGGATGACCTGGCAAAAAAATTACTTTCTCCTTTAAAAAACGCGAACTCATGGCAGAAAAAGAAGGAAAATCAGAAAAGGTTCAATACCTGAATCTGACGGTACAATCTCTTTCATTGTTTCTGATCAGTTATTACCTGTTGTATCTTATCTCCGGTCTATCTGTATTGTATATCTCCTATGATTTCGACATCCCTGCACGCTTGTATATAAACAAACTTCATTTTGACCTTCCCGATGATAGTCCGTTGTGGACTACCGATGCAATCATCAGTATTTTAATGGTTACTCCTGTAAGCAGCTTTGTACTTGGCATTCTTATCATTTTCATTTTTATGATTGCTCAACAAAGAAAGACATGGATGCTTTTCATCAGTATCTGGCTCTTTTTACAGGCGTTCAACCTTACTTTTGGATTGCTCATCGAAAACTTGATAACGCAAACCGGCTTGGTAAAAGTAGCCCGTGAAATGAAAATTAAAAGTCCTATGATGATTTTAACAGTTGGGATCTCTGTATTTTTACTCATTAAATCAGGTATTTTTGCGGCAAAGTTTTTATACAGTCATTTAGAAGAACATCTTGTTGCAACAAAAAGAACAAGAAAAATTACAGCACTCTATTTCTTCTTTATTCCCTGGCTCATTGGAAGCGGAATTATCCTGAGCTTCACAGGAAATTCACTTGAAATAAAAGATTTAATGCTAACTGGATTTATGCTTGTTTTACTACTACCTTCCTTTTTTGTAAACAGTCCGGAAATTCGCAAATCATTCATATTCAATAACAAAGTAACAATAATATTAGTTCTTGTTGCAATTTCAATAAGTTTTGCCTTTTATAACATTTTAAAAGATGGAATCAGTTTCTGAATAATATTGACCGAAAACTGATTGAGACATTCATTTTTGAATTGAAGAATTACTTTTAAGCATTCAAAAACATATACATGATGAAAAAAATCGCTTACATGTTTCTTTCCATGTTTTTCATGCTTTCCGTGTCAAATTTAACATTTGCGCAGAAAAACAAGAAGGAAAAAGACCTTTCAGACACCCTCAAAAGTGAAGTTGTTAATGGATTAAAATGGCGTAGTATCGGACCTGCTTTCACTTCAGGACGTATTTCAGCCATCGCTGTGAATCCCGAAAATTCAAGTGAATATTACGTGGGTGCTGCTTCCGGTCATATCTGGAAAACGGTGAACAACGGCACCACATTTACACCCATCTTTGATAACTATGGCTCTTACAGCATTGGAGCACTGGCTATCGACCCGGGAAACAACAATGTTGTTTGGGCAGGAACTGGTGAAAACACGCATCAAAGAGCTTTGGGTTACGGAAATGGCGTTTTCAAATCGGAGGATGGTGGTAAAAGTTGGAAAAACATGGGACTGAAGGAATCACGGCAGATAGGCAAGATTCTCATCGACCCTCGCAACGCAGACGTTGTTTATGTTGCAGCTGAAGGTTCTGTTTGGGGACCAGGAGGCGAGCGCGGTCTTTATAAAACCAATGATGGCGGCAAAACCTGGAACAAAGTGCTTGAAATAAGTGAAAATACCGGAGTCAACCACATGACAATGGACCCCCGCAATCCAGATGTAATTTACGCCACTTCGGAACAAAGAAGAAGACATTTTTTTACTAAAATTGGGGGCGGTCCGGAATCAGCAGTATATAAGACAACAGACGCAGGTAAAAATTGGCAGAAACTAACAAGCGGGCTACCTTCAGGGCATCTTGGCGGTATGAGTATTGAGGTATCTCCTGCCAACCCTGACTATGTTTACCTTATTGCAGAGGCTTCAGATGATAAAGGAGGTTTTTTCCGTTCTACCAACAGAGGCGCTTCATGGTCAAAGATGAACAGTTACACCAGTAGCGGTCAGTATTTCAATTTTATTGTTTGTGATCCTGTCGATCCTGATAAAGTGTATAGCCTTGAAGTAGTCTCCAAAGTTACGCTCGATGGAGGCAAAACCTGGAAAGATGTTGGACTCAATAACAGGCATGTTGATGATCATTGTATGTGGATTGACCCTAAAGACACACGTCATTATACAATTGGTGGTGATGGTGGTTTGTATGAGACATTCGATGACGGTGCCAACTATATATTTAAATCAAACCTTCCGGTAACTCAGTTCTACAGAGTAAACGTGGATAACACAGCTCCATTTTACTGGGTTTATGGAGGCACTCAGGACAACAACAGTTTGGGAGGTCCCTCACGCAATACCAACCGGGCGGGTGTGAGTAGTGATGAATGGATAGTTACACTTGGCGGAGATGGATTTTGGCAAGCCATTGAAGAAGACAACCCAAATATTGTATATTCAGCGTATCAATATGGAAATATTTTCCGGTACGACAAACCCAGTGGTGAACGGTTGAAAATAAAACCAGAACCAAGGAAAGGTGAGTTGCATTATCGCTGGAACTGGGACAGTCCCTTCATTTTAAGTAAACACAACAAAACGCGTCTCTATATGGGTGCAAATAAAGTGTTTAAAAGCGATGACAGAGGCAATACATGGCAAGTGATAAGCGAAGATATAACGCGCAATGAAGATCGCAACCAGTTTAAGGTAATGGGAAAATACTGGCCTTCAAACGCAGTCGCCAAAGACTTGTCAACATCCCAATGGGGAACCATTGTTGCTTTGGCTGAATCACCCCTAAAAGAAGGATTGATTTATGCAGGAACTGACGATGGGCTGATTCAGATTACAGAAGACGATGGGCAGAACTGGAGAAAAGCAAGTGGTTTTCCTGACGTACCTGACTACGCCTATGTCAGTGATATTTTTCCATCACGCTTTGATGAAAATATAGTCTTTGCCACTTTCAACAATTTAAAAAACGATGATTTTAAAGCCTATGTTCTAAAATCCAGTGACAAAGGAAAAACATGGACATCAATCGCTTCCAACCTCCCAAAAGAGACAGTACATACTATTGCACAGGACTTCATCCAACCCGATTTACTGTTTTTAGGCACGGAATTCAGTTTCTATTTTAGTGTTGATGGCGGGAAAATCTGGACTAAACTTAGTGCAGACCTGCCTGACATTCCTGTTAGAGATATTGCAATACAAGAGCGCGAACATGATCTCGTAATTGCTACTTTTGGGCGCGGATTCTACATTATTGACAATTATGATCCACTTCGGCATATTGATGCTCAAAAACTACAAAAGGAAGAAGCCATACTTTTCCCGGTAAAAGACGCATGGATGTTTATTGAACAAGGCGGTCGCTATGGAACTGGTTCAATGTATTATACAGCTTCAAATCCTGAATTCGGGGCAACCTTTACTTACTATTTGAAAGAAATACCGAAAACAAAAAAACAGGAACGCCTGAAAAAGGAAAAAGATCTTTTTGAGAAATCAGAACCCATTCCACAGCCAGGTAGAGAAGAATTAAGGTTGGAAGAGGATGAAATTGCACCCTATCTCATTTTTACCATTCGCGATGATCAGGGGAATATCGTAAGAAAACTTTTCCAGGAGCCAAAAACCGGACTCAACAGAATCAACTGGCGCTTACGTTACGACAGTCCTTCAGCCCGCGACAACGATAAAGCAAGTTTTAAGCCTACAACAAACAATAATGACGGACTTCTTGTTTTACCCGGCAAATACACCGTTGAAATGGACATGGATCATAATGGTATCATAAAAAACCTTGCAAGTCCTGTTTCGGTTGAAGCGGTAGTATTGAACAACACCGTCCTACCGGCAATAGACAGATCAGCAATGGTGGCTTTCTACAAAGAAGCATCCGAACTACGTCGCATCGTTGACGGGACACAACGCTTCGCCAATGACCTAAAAAAACGAAACGAAAACATTCGCCAACTTCTTCAATACACGTATGATGCACCAGAACTTTTTGGTCAGAAAACCCGCAAGATAGCAGAAAACTTACGCGACATTGACTTCACCATGAATGGTACTGACGCAAAAGCCAGTTTTGAAGAAGTCCCACCAGAGCAGGTCTCAATCAGTTACCGTATGTGGGCCGTGCTGGCCGGAACCTGGTCATCAACAAGCCAGCCAACGCAAACCATGAAAATGAATTACGATATCGTAAAAGAAGAATTGCCAACATTGATTGAGCAACTGAAAAAAATAGATGAGGAATTAAAAACCATCGAAACTACGCTGGACGAAATTAAAGCGCCATATACACCAGGGCGTGTTCCTCAGATGAAATAAGCTTTTATGACGATTATCTTTCAAACGGCAGACTTGTGATCTGCCGTTTTTATTTGCCCTATCCCCTGTTTGCAACCAATGTAACTTTGTATCAATATCATTCAATTTTAATACTGATTCCTGCTATTGCATATATCTTGCTGTATATTAATAGCTTATAAATGTAATCGTTGAAAGACCCATATACTGAAGAAAGTATTTTGAGTTGTTGTTATCATCTGACAAAATGATTTAGATTTCTTTTCGTTTATACTTACGACAAAAAAAAAATTAAGATTGCAAAGATATGAAACAAGATATGTATATTTGTACATGAGTTCAAGCGCTTTAAATTGTAGAAGTATAACCAGTCTGAAGCATAAATAATTAGGTTTTTTCAGTGGATAAAGCTTAGGATCTAAAATAATTAATTGTTTAATAAAACCAAATATTTTACTATGGAAAGAATCACAGTTATCGGAGCAGGAAATGTAGGAGCTACCTGCGCTAATGTTATTGCTCACAAAAATTTATGCAAAGAAGTTGTTTTGGTTGACATCAAGGAAGGTACAGCAGAAGGAAAAGCACTTGATATTTGGCAAACCGCACCGATCAATCATTTTAACACACGTGTTATCGGGTCAACCAACGACTATCTTAAAACCAAAGGCTCTGGCGTAGTGGTTATTACTTCAGGATTACCACGTAAACCTGGTATGTCGCGCGATGACTTGATAAAAACCAATGCCAACATCGTGAAAGAAGTTACTGAGAAAGTGGTAAAATATTCACCGGATGCAATTATCATCGTTGTTTCCAATCCTCTTGATGTAATGACCTATGCTGCCTATCTCGCCAGCAACAAACCATCCAGAAAAGTATTTGGAATGGCTGGCACACTTGATACTGCACGATACAGGGCTTTCATTTCAGACGCCCTTAATGTATCTCCTTCCGATGTGCACGCGCTGCTGATGGGTGGGCATGGTGACACCATGGTACCTCTCCCGCGTTATACATCAATCAGTGGTATTCCCGTAACAGAACTACTTGGTAAAGAAGAACTTGATAAAATTGTAGAACGTACAAAAAAAGGAGGCGGTGAACTCGTTAACCTGATGGGAACTTCCGCATGGTATGCTCCGGGAGCTGCAGCTGCACAAATGGTTGAAGCGATCGTGGACGATCAAAACAGAATCTTCCCTGTTTGTACTTTATTGCAGGGCGAGTATGGACTGAAAGATGTTTATCTTGGTGTTCCGGTCAAACTTGGTCGTCGTGGAATTGAAGAAATCATTGAAGTTGATCTGAATAAAGAAGAAAAGAAACTCCTTCACGATTCTTCAGAATCCGTAAAAGGAGTGATGAAATTACTTGATGATATGAAGTTATTCTAAAAAAAACTTAAAAAGCTGCCCAAAGGGTGGCTTTTTTTATTCTTTCTGTTTTTAAGACAATCTCAAATACTAAATTTGTTTTTGATTTAAAACGTCAATATGTTTTGTGTTATTATGTTACAAATGATTGAAGTAACAAATAAATGAAAAAAATTGTAGTACTAACCGGAGCAGGAATTAGCGCAGAAAGCGGTATCAAGACCTTCAGAGATGATGATGGGCTTTGGCGCACCCATCGTTTTGAGGAGCTTGCAACACCTCAGGCATGGAACAACAATCCTCGGCTTGTCCTCGATTTTTACAATGAACGAAGAAAACAATTGTTTAAATGCGAACCCAATGAAGGACACAGAGCGCTTGTTAGGCTTGAGCAATATTTTCATGTTGACATCATTACTCAAAATGTCGACGATCTGCACGAAAGAGCCGGATCAACCAATGTCCTCCACCTGCATGGTGAATTGAGAAAAGCAAGAAGCACGACCGATCCACAATTAATCTATACACTCAGCCATTGGGATTTAAAACTTGGCGATAGGTGTGAAAAAGGTTCTCAATTGCGTCCTCACATTGTATGGTTTGGGGAAGCTGTTCCCAATATTGCGAAGGCAATCCAGATTACAAAAAAAGCAGATTTGCTCATTGTAATAGGAACCTCATTACAGGTATATCCTGCTGCAAGCCTGCTCGATTACACCTCATCCTCAATTCCTGTTTATCTGATAGACCCTAAAGCCAATGCTCCATCTCATTTAAGAAACATTATTACAATTCACGAAAATGCGACAACAGGAGTATCAAAAATCGTTCAGGAAATAATACAAAGCACCCAGCAATAATCAATTATTCATTTTAATATGCGCAATTTCAAAAATATTTCTTTGGCATTTCTAATTCTTTTAAGTATGCTCTCCGGCTGCAAAAAAGATGAAACCTCTGATCAGCTCAATATTGACATAAAGAAAATTGAAGACTATCTTTTTGATCACAGCTTAGACGCCCAAAAACACGAAAGCGGATTATATTACATCATCCTTCAACCCGGCGGTAATGATAAACCCACTAAAAATTCTTCAATTACCGTTAGCTATAAAGGTACCTTGCTCAATGGAGAAGTATTCAATGAAAATGAATTTTTTACATCCTATCTTTCTTATCTGATAGAAGGGTGGCGACTGGGGATTCCCATGATTGGTTCAGGAGGCAAAATTAAATTATTTATTCCTTCAACACTTGGATATGGAAATAAAGTATCCGCTTCTATTCCAGCTAACTCTGTGCTTATATTTGACATAACCCTGCATTATTTCTCTGATTAGATGACATAAGGAACGGGGTGTTTTTTGCTTGCATTCATTTTCAATATTCCTTACCTTGCAAGCGTATCCAAAAATCACAAATCATGCCACCGGAAATCCTTTTTATGCTTGAAAAAGCGCGAAAATATTGCGATTATCAGGAAAGATGCCTTCAGGAAGTAAAAAACAAATTGAAAAGCTGGATGGCTGTGCCTGAGGTAATTGATAAAGTTATCTCTCAGCTCGAAAAAGAGAATTATATTGACGAAGATCGCTATGTGCGTTCATTTGCATTGGGGAAACTCAGAAACAATAAATGGGGCAGAACAAAAATTCTTCAGGCTTTGCGCAGTAAAAAAATTCCTGAACTGATTATTCAAATAGGACTTCAGGAAATTGATGATGAAGATTATGTCCGAACGCTTAAAGCAGTTTTATCATCAAAAAAGTTGAATGAAAAAGATCCCTACAAAAGGAAGGCAAAACTGGCCCAATATGCCATTCAGAAAGGATTTCAGCCACCGCTCGTTTGGCAAATAATTAACGAAACCGAATAAAGCATTTTGCAGAGACAGTATTTTATGGTATTTTCGCAAGCGTTGAAACAATTTCCTGCCGGCAATTAAAAATGACAGTGAAACAATCCAATAATAAAAAAAGATAGCATTCATTATTGCATGTAAATAACTTATGATCAACAGCGAACAATTCAAGGATTTGGGTAAGAGGCTTGAAGCTTTGAGGAGGCATCTTTGACGTCGATAAAAAATTAGTCGAAATAGAAGAGGAAGAAGAGCGCACATTGGCTCCTGACTTTTGGGATGACCCAAAAAAAGCTGAACAACAGTTGAAAATTATCAACGAAAAAAAGCACTGGACCGATAATTTCACCAAAGCAGATCATCTTTACGAAGAGCTAAGTATGGCACGCGATTTTTTTGAATCGGGCGATGCTGATGCAGCCGATATTGACAGTGCGCATTCACGCTGCCTTAAGCAGATTGAGGAGCTTGAATTTATGAATATGCTCAGCAGTGAAGAAGACAAACTACCCGCCATATTGAACATCAATGCTGGTGCTGGAGGAACGGAAAGTCAGGACTGGGCCGAGATGCTCATGCGTATGTATCTGATGTGGAGCGAAGACAATGGATACAAGGTAAAGCAACTCGACATACAGGAAGGGGAAGTTGCAGGTATTAAAAGCGTTTCTTTAGAAGTTGAGGGAGAATATGCTTTTGGCTATTTAAAAGGTGAAAACGGCGTTCATCGTCTCGTAAGACTTTCTCCGTTTGATTCGGCCAACCGCAGGCATACTAGTTTTGCTTCCGTTTATGTTTATCCTGTGGTTGATGACAATATCGATATTGTTGTAAGTCCTGCAGATATTTCGTGGGACACTTTCCGATCGAGCGGCCCCGGTGGTCAGAATGTGAATAAAGTTGAAACCGCTGTCAGGCTGCGTCATGCCCCAACAGGCATTGTTATCGAATGCCAGGAAACACGTTCTCAAGGTCAAAACCGTGAAAAAGCCATGCAAATGCTTCGTTCACAACTGTATGAAATGGAGATGCGTAAAAAACAGGATGCTATTGACAAGATTGAGGGAAGCAAAAAGAAAATCGAATGGGGTTCACAAATACGCTCTTACGTTTTACATCCCTATAAACTAATCAAAGATAACCGAACAGGTTTTGAAACTTCAAATGTTCAGGCTGTTTTGGACGGAAATCTGAATGATTTTTTAAAGGCATTCTTAATGGAATTTGGGCGTGTTGAAACGCCTTAAAACTGCCGATATGATAAAAATTTATCACAATCCCCGCTGTCGAAAATCACGTGCAGGACTAGATTTTCTCAAAACAAACAATTTTGATTTTGAGGTTATTGACTATTTCAAAAACACGCTTACCGAAGTCCAAATAAAGCAATTAATCAAGAAAACAGGCCTTGCAGTTGAAGAAATGATTCGCAAACAAGAGATAGATTACAAACAAAACTTCAAAGGAAAGACCCTTTCTGATGAACAATGGATTACACAAATTGCAGCAAATCCTAAACTTTTAAAGAGGCCTATCGTTGAAATTGAAAAAAGTGCTATTCTTGCTGATCCACCAGAAAATATTTTGCGACTTTTACACCCACACAATTCTAAATAATGATGGAACGACCTTACACCAACCTTGCAGTATGGCAAAATACAATTCAATTTGTCAAAATTATTTATGCTGTCACTTCCACTTTTGCACCTGAAGAAAAAGAAGGACTTGCCAGAAAACTCAGAAATCAGGTGACAGATATACCGGTTTTGTTAGCTTCTGGAATAAGCAATGGCATTCAACCCGGCAGTCAGGATTATATCCTAAAAGCTGCTGCTGCAATGCAGGAAATTGAAACGCTGCTTCTTGTTTGTGTACAGCTTGGAATTTTACAACAAAAAGAGTTCTCTCAATATGAAGATGATATGTTGAAAATAAATCAGGAGCTGCATCATCTTGCTAACCGTATCGAAAAGAAATTTAAATAGTAGTATTCAAAACCAAAAAAAACACAGGTTATGGCTTTCCGCATCGAAAAAGACACCATGGGACCAGTAGAAGTTCCTTCTGAAAAATACTGGGGTGCACAAACTGAACGTTCCCGCAACAACTTCCGCATTGGACCTGAGGGTTCTATGCCAAAGGAAATTATTGAGGCCTTTGCTTATCTGAAAAAAGCTGCCGCCGTCACCAATATGGAACTGGGGGTGCTTTCGAAGGAAAAATGCGACCTCATCGCTGATGCTTCCGACGAAATTCTTGCCGGAAAACTCGATGATAACTTCCCGCTCGTTATCTGGCAGACCGGTTCTGGCACCCAAAGCAATATGAACATGAACGAGGTGATTGCCAACCGTGCGCATGTGATCGCAGGCGGTAGCCTCGACGATGCAAAAAAGGTAATCCATCCCAATGATGATGTGAATAAGTCGCAGTCGTCCAACGACACTTTCCCTACGGCTATGCACATTGCTGCCTACAAAATGGTTGTGGAAGTCACCCTGCCCGGTGTCGAAAAGTTGCGTAACGCTCTTCATGGCAAAGCAGTAGCTTTTAAAGACATCGTGAAAATTGGTCGCACCCACCTGATGGACGCAACTCCTCTCACATTAGGACAGGAGTTTTCTGGCTATGTCTCGCAGCTCGATCATGGCATCAAAGCCCTGAAAAATACATTGGAACACCTGAGCGAACTGGCACTTGGAGGCACTGCCGTTGGAACAGGCATCAATACCCCCAACGGATATTCCGAAAAGGTAGCACAAAACATCGCTAAACTTACAGGATTACCTTTTGTAACTGCTCCCAATAAATTTGAAGCCCTCTCGGCCCACGATGCCATTGTGGAAACTTCCGGAGCACTCAAGCAATTGGCTGTGAGCCTCATGCACATTGCCAACAACCTTCGTCTGCTGGCTTCCGGGCCACGCTGCGGCATTGGAGAAGTGATTCTTCCGGCTAACGAACCAGGATCTTCCATCATGCCCGGAAAGGTGAATCCAACACAAAATGAATCATTATCCATGGTTTGTGCGCAAGTTATCGGCAACGATGCTGCCATCACCATCGGCGGCATGCAAGGCCATTTCCAGTTGAATGTCTTTAAACCCGTGATGATTTACAATCTTTTGCAGGCTGCAAGGCTGCTGGGTGATGCCTGTGTTAGTTTCACTGACCATGCGATTGCGGATACCCAAGCCAATGAAGAACGCATCAAACAAAACCTTGAGAATTCGCTGATGCTGGTGACAGCCCTCAATACACATATCGGATACGACAATGCCGCCAAGATTGCCAAAAAAGCACACAACGAAAACAGCACCTTGCGAAAGGCAGCACTCGAGC
>PHDU01000131.1 GCA_002842755.1 Bacteroidetes bacterium HGW-Bacteroidetes-1
CAAAACAATCAGAATGCGTTAATAATTAGGCTAAGATACTAATTATTAATCATATAATCAAACAAACCACCACTTTTTCAATTTGGTAAAGTAGAACTAATGTCAAATCATTTGGTTTTGCTGCTAAAGAAGGTCTATGGATTGCATGGCTGCATGATGAAAATTTTAGTCCGGTGAAAGATACAATTACGACTGACACTATTGTATCCACCAAGGTTGAAAAGAAAAAAACACCAAAAAAGTCAGATATTAAGAAATCATGGATGGGTGTACTCAACCTTTCGACAGGACAAATTTTGACGATAGATCAGGTTGTTGAATTCGATATATCTGATTACGGAGATGTTCTTTGTTTTATTCACCAAACCAATGATAGTATCGACTCTACATTTGTTAGTAAGCTAAAACCAGAAATGGATAAGCCTCAAATATTAGTACAAAAGGAGGGGTTTTCAAAAAATGTAACAGTTGATCTTTATGGTAATCAGATTTCTTTTCTTTTTTCTGCAGATACAAACTCAAGTAAACAATTTTCGCTTGAGTATTTAGCTTTAAAAAGTAAAAATTTACACGTGTCCATTGACACCAATCATCGTTCGATACCCAATGGTTGGTCAGTAAGCGAACATTTCAAACTCAGGTTTTCTGAAGATGGATCGGCAATTTATTTTGGTCTTGCACCAAAACCCGAAAGAAAAATTAAGGATACACTCACTCCAGATGAAAAAGTAAGTCTTGATGTATGGAATTGGAAAGATGCTCAGCTTCAGACGCAGCAATTAAAAAGTCTCGAAAGCGATCAAAAAAAAACTTTTCTTGCCGTTTATTATCCTGAGAGAAATGATTTGCTTCCGTTGGCGAGTGAACAAATTTCTGAAGTCAGGCCCGACTATAAGCAACACCGAAAATATTTGCTTGGAATCGACCGTAAACGCTATGAGCTTGTATCTGGATGGGAGCAAACACGCTATGCAGATGTTTATTTGATCAACAGAAAATCGGGTAGTTCAAAACTACTTCTTGAGAGAGCCGATGGATTTTATTCACTTTCTCCAGCAGCAGACTATCTTCTTTTCTATCAAAGCAATGATAGTTGTTGGTATAGTTTAAATGTTGAATCGATGCGTCAAATAAGATTGACAAATCATTCATTAGATGCTTTTTATAACGTTGATAATGATATTCCAAAAATAGCGAATGCTTACGGTTTTGCTGGTTGGAGTGAAGAAAATACGGCTGTTGTTTATAGCCGCAATCATTTGTGGACGGTTGATCTTGCCGGAAAAATGAAACCTTTGAAGCTTACGGAAAACGCATCAGCAAATGATTATGTTTTCCGCTATGTCAATTTAAACACAGAAGAACCATTGATTGCAGATAAATCGTTTCTCACAGTTTTCGATAGAAGAACAAAACAATCAGGATTTGCGAAATTAGATTTGAAATCTGGCAGAACTTCAATTAGTATACTTGAAAAAGCACGCCTTTCAGGTCTAGTAAAAGCTCTCAGTTCTGACACATTTCTTTACAGGAAAGAAACCTTTCAAAATTATCCGGATTTATACATTTCAGGAGAAGATATGAGTAAAAGCAATAGAATCAGTGAAGCAAATCCCCAACAAGCTGATTATTGCTGGGGAAGTGTACAACTCGTTGACTGGAAATCTTTTAGTGGTGATTCTTTGCAGGGGTTGCTTTATTTCCCCGCTAATTTCAGTGCTGATAGTAGCTATCCGATGCTGGTATATTTTTACGAACGCCACAGCAATGATTTGTACCGTCATTTTTCTCCCAAGCCTTCACGCTCCGTTATAAATATTACGGAATATACAAGTAGAGGTTATTTTGTATTCACTCCCGACATCATTTATTCTACTGCACAACCCGGACAGAGTGCTTACAATGCAGTAATGAGCGGTACACAAAGTATGATGGAACGCTTTTCTCAGATTGATGGAAAGCGAATTGGTTTACAAGGTCAGAGCTGGGGTGGGTATCAAATCGCATGGCTGATTACGCGTACCAACCTTTTTAAGGCAGCAATGGCTGGAGCACCGGTAAGCAATATGACAAGTGCTTATGGTGGCATTCGCTGGGAAAGTGGCGTGAGCAGGGCATCTCAATATGAAGTCGGACAAAGCAGGATAGGTGGTACTCTTTGGAGCAATCTCAATGATTTCATTGAAAACTCACCTTTATTTTATGCCGACAGGGTGCAAACACCATTGTTAATAATGCATAACGATGCTGATGGCGCTGTGCCGTGGTATCAAGGGATTGAATATTTTTCAGCTTTGCGCAGACTTAACAAACCAGTGTGGATGCTTGTTTACAACAATGCTCCACATAATCTGACAAGAAGGGCTGATTCTGAAGATCTTACCATAAGAATGCAACAGTTTTTTGATCACTATTTAAAAGATGCTCCAGAACCAGAGTGGATGAAATCTGGCATTCCTGCTCTTCAGAAAGGAAAAAAGAAAGGTTTCGGGACCGCGTTTTGACGGCAATCAAGATCATCGGTTCAAAAGTATCAGTTGAAGGCTTATCTTTGCAAAAATTTTTTATAAATTATGAGTCTTATTAAGGAAATTAAACGAAGAAGAACTTTTGCAATTATCAGCCATCCCGATGCCGGAAAAACGACTTTAACTGAGAAATTGCTTCTTTTTGGTGGAGCAATACAGGTAGCAGGAGCAGTAAAATCAAATAAGATCAAAAAAACAGCTACCTCCGACTGGATGGAAATTGAGCGTCAGCGTGGAATTTCTGTCGCAACATCCGTTATGGGGTTTGATTATAACGATTTAAAGATTAATATTCTGGATACACCAGGTCATCAAGATTTCGCTGAAGATACTTTCAGAACACTTACAGCCGTCGATAGTGTAATCGTTGTAATTGACGTTGCAAAGGGTGTTGAGCCTCAAACGGAGAAACTTGTTAAGGTGTGCCGCATGAGGAAAACGCCCATCATCCTATTTATAAACAAACTCGACCGGCCAGGAAAAGACGGATTTGAACTGCTGGATGAGATAGAGCAAAAGCTTGACCTAAACGTTACACCTCTTAGCTGGCCCATTAATATGGGGGCGAAGTTTAAAGGAATTTATAATATCTTCGACAGGAATCTTTACCTTTTTGAACCTAACAAACAACGTGTTGAGAATGGTGTTGCTTTTGATGACCTCGCAAATCCATTTTTGGTAAAATATATTGGAGAGGATGCGCAAATATTGCGCGACGAACTGCACCTTATCGAAGGAGTGTATCCTGAGTTTGAAATTGAAGAATATCTCAAAGGAAATATTTGTCCGGTCTTTTTTGGTAGCGCACTGAATAATTTTGGAGTAAAAGAGTTGTTGGATTGCTTTATTCGCATTGCCCCAACACCGGTTGGCAGAGATGCTGAAGAACGACATGTTGATCCTGCAGAAGATGAATTCACAGGCTTTGTCTTTAAAATTCATGCTAATATGGACCCAAATCATCGCGACAGAATAGCTTTTGTACGCGTGGTATCGGGTAGATTCGAGCGCAACAAGCCTTATAGTCATGTTCGACTAAACAGAAAAATAAAATTTTCTAATCCAACAGCCTTCATGGCTCAAAAGAAAGAATTGGTTGATGAAATGTTTCCGGGTGATATCGTAGGATTGTATGATGCCGGAAACTTCAAAATTGGTGATACGCTCACAGAAGGTGAAATGCTTCATTATAAAGGTATTCCGAGCTTTTCGCCTGAACTTTTTCGTTATGTTGAAAATGCGGACCCAATGAAATCGAAACAATTGGCTAAGGGTCTTGATCAGCTTACTGATGAAGGTGTTGCTCAATTGTTTACAGGCAAAGCTACCGGTCGGAAAATTATCGGAACAGTTGGAGCATTGCAGTTTGAAGTTATCCAGCACCGGTTGTTACATGAATATGGTGCAAGTTGCAGATATGAACCTATTACACTCTATAAAACAGCCTGGATTACGAGTGAAAATAAAGCGATGCTTGAAGATTTCAAATCCAGAAAAGCATCATATATCGCTTTAGATAAAGAAGGTAGAGATGTTTTTCTGGCTGATTCACCTTATTCTCTGACCACTTCCATGGAAAAATATCGTGATATTAAATTCCATTTTACATCCGAGTTTTAAACTTAATATTTGGAAGATTTATACCAAGTCAAAAATGAAAAAACTAAAATCTTTGTTGGGTGACATAAGATTCTGGATCGTTTTGTTTTTTTTCATTCGTTTGATCGGTATAACACAACCACCTTTGGAGGTGGCGCATAACTGGCGTCAAACTACTGTAACCATGGTAGCCCGTAACTTCTATGAAACGGATGCCAATCCCTTTTATCCAAGAATTGACATTGTAGGTGAAAAATCAGGTATCACCGGGATGGAGTTCCCTTTATTGAATTACCTTATTTATCTTGCTTCTCTTTTGTTTGGTTACGATCATTGGTATGGCAGGTTAATAAATCTGATGGTTTCATCGGCGGGGATCTGGTTTTTTTATATGTTAGGCAAAAAGTATTTTGGTAAACAAACCGCATTTAATGCGGCCTTGATTTTGTTGTCATCACTTTGGTTTATGTATTCTCGAAAAATTATGCCCGACACTTTTTCAGTTTCTCTGGTGCTGGCAGGTTTATATTTTGGAGTTTCCTATCTGGAAAAAGATAGAAAATTTCAATTTCTAATAGGATTCTTTGTGCTCATAACAGCTGGATTGTTATCCAAGTTCCCATCCGTAATGATTCTATCAGTTATACCATTAATTGTATTTTCAAAGAAGTATTCTTGCTTCAGTCGACGTAATTTTTTTATTGCCTTAATTTTAGGAATGCTTCCATCTTTTTTCTGGTATTTTTACTGGGCTCCCTATCTTGTTCAAATGTATGGATTTCATCATTTTTTTATGGGAAAAGGATGGTTGGAAGGACTTTCTGAGATTTCATTAAAACTCCCTGAAACCGGAATGATGTTTGTCGAAACATCCATTAAGTATTTTGGATTTGCTGCCTTTCTTGCAGGTATCATTTCGGCAATCATCAAAAAACAGAGACTGCTTTTAATGATTTTTGGTTTATCTTCGACAGCCGTCATTCTGTATATTTTAAAATCTGGGGACAATTTTCCCAGACACTCCTATTACATGATTCCATACATTCCTGTGATGGCACTTGTTGCAGGCTATGCTTTGAATCTTATACGAAATAAAGTGCTACTCATTGCAGTTTTATCACTGATTGTTGCGGAGGGTTTACTCAATCAGCAACATGATTTTCGAATCCGTGAAATTGATAAACCTATTGTTGAACTCGGTAATCTACTTGATAATTTCAGCAAAGAGACAGATCTTATATTAATTAATAGCGGAGAGTATCCGACCCCTATGTATTTCGCCCATCGAAAAGGATGGGTAAGCAGCAACAGTAATGTAGGTGATACTTCTTTCATAAACAGTTTGAGACCATTAGGGTTAAGATACATTCTTATTTTGAAAAGATCGTTTGGAACAAATCAAATTCTTGAATATGAGTGCCTGTATGATTCTGAAAATTTTTCAATTTATAAGCCTTAACCGCGAATGTAGCTATCAAGTCCATGAAACAGAAACAAGCCAAATACTGGTTGAGTCTTTTTACCTTTTAATCTTTTAACCTGAGTTCGACATAAGAAATTTAAATAGGTCTTTATCTCTTGCACTTTTGCTACTATATAACAAACTGTATATTCCTCTATATCAGGCTATATTT
>PHDU01000132.1 GCA_002842755.1 Bacteroidetes bacterium HGW-Bacteroidetes-1
TCATGTGTTATTAACGAGTTTTTATCCTCGTTCTGTTAATGACTTAGTGGTATACTTTTCGATTGAAAGGTGGGGTACTTCTTAAGTGAAATAAACACTGTTGTGGTCAAAATGCTATGGCAGTCGTTATGGAGCTGCTATTCGCAGTGTTGAAGTCATCTCTCCCGATCACTATGTGTTGGCAGCCTAGGCAAGATCCAACCACGATGGAGTAAACTGCAATATTCATGGCTTTTACGACATCTGGCTTGTCGAAATCATGGATACCACCGTCAGCATACAAGAGCAAAGGCCGGCAGCTACTACCGCAGCCTTTCTGCTTTATCCCAACCCCACCACCACCACCACCACCTGGCTGCAACTGCCCGAGCACACCCCCCAAAGCCCCATGCAGGTACAGCTCATCAGCCCCAGGGGCGGTGTGGTGTATGAAGCCACAGCCAGCGGGCGTTTTCATCAGCTCAGCACAGCCCATCTTCCGGCAGGCCTCTACCTCGTCCGCCTGTGGGACGGAGAAAAATGGCTGGTGCAGAAATTGGTGAAGGAGTAGCGGAGGAGGTTGATTTGTTGAGGGGTTTAGTGGTTGAGAGGTTTAGGCTGGCGCAAGCCTTTGCGCTTCCGAAGGCTTTCGGAATGGTGCCTCCTTTGTGGAACTTTGTGTAATAGTTTTTTCAAGTATGAAAGTCTGAAAGTCAGAAGTCGGAGGTCGGAAGGTCAGCTATGAACCAAAAGCCAACAGCCAAGAGCCAAAAACTTAACTTGATTTTTCAAAACACATTCAATACTTTTACGGGAAATAATCAAGAGCCAACCTTTGGCAAAACAAGCGTCATGTGTTATATGATTGATATACAGCTTTTTATTCCCCCCATTTACATCTTTCTTGTTTGGGTGGTGTTGGTGCTGTGCGGTGCTTGTTGCACAACACGGCAGCAGCTTGTTTTGCGCAGCCATTGGCGCAAGCCCCTAAACCAAAAGCCAGCCCGGCCGGGGCCGTTGATCTTTGAGGCTGCAGGTCGTCTTGTTTTGAGTGTGGGCAAGGCAGCCCAGAAAAAGAAATTCACACCTTTTGCAATCAACATTATTTTTAAATCAACATTTAATTCTATGAAAAACAATATTTTATGTATTCTTGCTGTTATTACTTCAGTAATACTATTAACCTCTTGCAGCAAAGAGCAACTTAAGAACGAGAATGAAACATTGGCAACTGACCAACAAAGCAGCACCATCTTAAAGCTTATCCGAGCCTTTGACACAAAACTTTCAGCCGGTTTTAAATCGGGTGAAAGCCTGAGCATAGATTCGGCAGTATGGTATGCCGAAGCACTGCAGAATTACAATCACGCCCGTCCCGAACAGCAATACGAAGCCACCAAGGTGAATAAACAAACCTATGCTGTAACGATTGAAAATGGGCAGCTTGGCCTGGACGATATGGCAACACTGTATCAAAACATAGATAATGATCGCATTCAGCAGATGTCTGCCCTCGGAGAAGGTGACCATTACCTCAAACTGACTGATGTAAACCTAGACAGTGTTGTTGGCACAACAGCTTACCTCAGCAGTACTAACGTTTTTGGATTGCGCCTGATCGAAGGGCTTTACCTCCCATTTCAGGAGGGTGACGATTGGATTTGGGGTACGCTGGGGCAGGATTTAGGTAGTCCACCGGCAGGCAAATGCGATGGCAGCATGTATGGGGTTTCGGATGCTTCCGACGAGCTGGCATGGAAGCTCAACCACCCTGCCGTTTCCACTGTTGTACCTTATGTGTTTGTAAGCTGTACAACCTATACTGCAGTTGGTTTTGATTACGATGAACGACTATATGTTGGTTGGAATTATCCGCAAAATAATTGCCTTACAAGCGATACACTCAATCATTATCTGCAACAGTCTCACCTTATCATCAACGATCCCGATGAGGGGTTAAGGCCTCCGGGGAAAGAATTTTGTAATGTGGAGATTATTGATGATTTAATACCGGCAGGATCCAACTCAAAACACTTTCATTTTTACTATATTGTTTATGGTGTTAAGATAGTTGCTGGAAACCAGGAAGAATAATACCCGATATTTAAAATGTTCAGGGCATTAAGCAAGTGACCTATCACTGCTTAGTGCCTTGAAAATGATCTATATGCTATGAAAAAAGTACTTATTGTTTTTCTTATTATGAACATGCCATTTTGTTCACAATCTCAATCCTCATGGCTTAAGCTTTTTCAAACAACAGAAAACGAGTATTTTGGCGATTTGTATGAATTAAAAAATGGAAACCTTATATTGGGCTATAGCCAAAGTGATCCTAAAATTGGCGTAATGAACAAGATTGCAATCACTAAACAATTAAACCCATATGGAGAAGAAATATCTGAACAGCGGTTAGAAATAGAAAACAGGCAAATTCTTCTCCAGGGAGTTATAGAAGACCATGGAAATCAGTATTCAAGCTTGTTCATTTTTTATAACCAAATTTCCGGAAATTCACTAAACTCAGGAATTCGGATTGAAAAATATGATGGATCAAACGTAAGTTATAACTTTCCTGGTGATTATGATCTGTGGGCTCTGGGGAAAACGGAAATTTATACCGACAAAATCATACTCACCGGTTCATACCGTAAGCCAGGATACACGAATTATACTCCCTTCTTTCAAACACTAAACAAAGAGTTTGATAGCATAAGTTATATTGAAATACCAGAAGATCAATCTGATGGAAGTTATCAGTATTTTAAACAGATTACAGGAAATAAGTTCTGGGCTTTCAATATGTTCAGAAGAAGGCTTGAATATTTAGATGACAAATTTAACGTAATCGGCAAATATCCTTTAGACCCTTTTTATTCCTACAGTTTTGGGTTTAAATGGGATTCTGACAGTACTTTCTACTATACGTGCAAAGACATGAGATTACCAAAACCTTATACAATTGCGTTTAATAAACAAACACATCTATTTGATACAACCAATACCTTAAGAAACCATTGGCATATTTCTGACACAATAGACTTCACTGCGTTCAGACAAAGTATTGATTTTCGAACAAAAGATACAATTCTTATAGGGTTTACCCGCAACATAAATATCCAAAATCCATACTACGCCCAGCAACCATCATGGCTGGTAGTGTTGCAAACAGATAGCCTTCTCAATTTACGCTGGGAACGTTTCTATGGTGGCGATGCCTATTATGTGATGTCTAACCTGATATCAACTCAAGATGGAGGTTGCCTCATTGGAGGCTGGCGCTTTGACTATCAAAACAGCACAGAAGACCAAACTGACGTTTTTCTTCTCAAACTCAACAGTGAAGGGTTGCTCACTGGCCAGGTAGAAATGCCTGAATTTCAAATGAGGGAGGCTATCGTATATCCAAACCCGGGAAGACAACTTCACATACGCTTAGCCATGCAGCATCCAAAAGCGCAACTACAGCTTTTTGATCAGGCCGGCCGTCTCGTTTTGCAGCAACAGCTTCATCAAACCGAAAGCACTGTTGAAACAGCTCATTTATCTTCAGGTGTTTACCTGTATCACCTCACTGCACCCACCGGCCTATACGAAAGCGGAAAATGGGTGAAGGAGTAGCGGAGAAGGTTGATTTGTTGAATCGTTGATTTGTTTATTTGTTGGTTTAGAGGGGTTTATGGTTTAGCGTTTAGTGTTTAAGGCTGGCGCAAGGAGATTTGAAGATTTGCCCTATCAATAATTTTCAAATTAGAAATTTTCAAATCCCAAATTGGTTAATAGCCAAGAGCCTTCATTACCAATCAATTCAAGTGCAACTGCATAGTACACAGGCAGGCTTTGAAGTATTGATGGTTGTAGCTTACCCGAGAATTATGTATTCATACGACCACTCTGCCTGGCTCAAATTCATCGTTTATCATCTACCTTTTCACCCATTTACCGCTGTGCAGGGTTCCGGTTGGGTTGTAGATGCGGTAGAAATAGATGCCTGATGCAAATTCCTGTGTATCCAAAACTGTTTTGCTGTTATTCATTTCGAGTGCGTTCATAACTTGACCAAAAATATTTGTTATTTGGATTTGGTAATGATTTGCACTTTGTGCTCCATTGTTTTCAAAAATAACATAGCTATCAGCCGGATTGGGATAAACAACAATGCTATTCGCTTGCATTTTACGGTGCTCAAGGCCAACCATGGTGGTGTCAGTTACTGAAAAAAACCAAATGCCCCTGTTATAATCCAAAGGCGGTGGGCAAGCCACATCACCATCTATTTGAGGATATATATTTGCCGCAATAACATAATTAACATCACTCATTTGCAAGGCAGTGCTTTGCATAGTTTCGTCGTCAGTACCGCCTATACAATTTTGCCATAACAAAGTGCCTCCAGCATTTATTTTGAAAATCCATATATCACGAAAATTTCCAATGGAATGATTGCCAACTACATCGCCATTATGAGAGTTGGTGTATCCAATTACAACAAAACCACCATCCCCGGTTCTAAATACCTTTTGTGGTATGTCTAAGCCACTGCCTCCATAGCATTTTTGCCACATTATATTGCCATCAAAATCAAGTTTAAAAAGCCATACATCCTCTTCGCCATGCCAACCCGAACCAAGACAATCGCCATCATTGCTTCTGCTTATTCCGGCAATCATATACCCATTCTCAATCTCTAAAACATCAAAGGCATATTCATAATCGCTTCCCCCATAGCATTTATCCCATAACTTAACCCCATTTGAATCTAATCTGGTAACCAATGCTTCGGAACCAGTGCTATGAGGTACACAGCTATAATTTCCTTCGCCTTCCGACATAGAAGTTCCTCCAATAAGAAAACCATGATCGCTTGTTTCTATCACTGCAATACCACCTTCATGACCAAGAGAGCCTAATGAGAAATCCCATTGTTTTTGACCTGTGGTGTTTAGCTTTACCACCCACACATCATAAAAGCCGTAATATTGACTCACATCACCATCGTCGGAACAGGTGAGACCTACTGCCACAAGCCCGCCGTCGGATGTGGGCGTTCCTGCCCAGGGAGAATCCCCGCAATTCCCACCCACGATTTTATCCCAAAGGATATTTCCATCGCTATCAACTTTGATAATCCAATAATCCGAACTATTAGGGTAAGGATCATTAGAAATATCACCATCATCTGAAACAGACCCTCCTACGATATAAAAATTACCATCACCTGAAGGAAATACGCTTATGCCACCATCGCCCTTACTCCCTCCAAGTTTCTTGTTCCATAAATAATTGCCATATAAGTCGGTTTTTATTAACCAAACATCCGATTGACCATAACCGGGAGGAATATCCGTTGGATGCTCGTATGACCCAGTTATAAAATAGCCATCGCCTGTTGAACAAATGCCATAAGCATCATCTGTTTTGGGTCCATTAAAACAATTCTGCCATTCGAGTTGAATATTTTGGGCAAAAATAGTGAAGTAAAAAGGAATAAGAAAAACAATTGCAAGTAGTTTTTTTTTCATTTGAGTAGATTAATTAGGGGTGGTGATTGCATATTGAATCACCACTCCCAAGATTAAAATTACTTATTAATTACAATTTTACCGGTTTTACTGGATCCATTCACCTTTAAAATATAGAGGTAGGTGCCTGCTACAATGCTTCGGGTATCCCATAATTGTTGACCTTGAATGCCTGACAAAACAAAGTTTGCAATGGTTTTACCAAAAGCATCCGTTATAATAAAGGTAGCATTTTTCGC